>JAEUTI010000085.1 GCA_016788065.1 Bacteroidia bacterium
AAAGTAACCTGACATCCGATTGAATCGGTAACAACAACCTGATAATTTCCTGCGCCCAAACCTGTGGCAACAGCACCGGTTTGTACCGGATTAGTATTCCAGGAATAGGTGAATGGCGCAATACCACCTGTTGGTGTAACTGTTAAAGAACCATTTGTATTTCCATTACAACTCACACCAAATCCATTATAATTAGATGACGCCACGGTACCATCTACATCAGGAACATACACAGAAAACGAATAGGTCTGAACCCCATTTAAAGGACAAGCATCATCGCGAACGGTAACAGTGAAAGTATAAGGTTGTGAACGCGCATCAGATGGTTGTGGTGTCCAGCAAAATTGGCCTGTTGGATATGGCGAACCACTGATATTAAATGTTGCAGCAGGAATTCCACTATTCCAGGTCATAACTACGGTCTGACCCGGATTCGGATCACCTGAAGTAATGTTGAAACAAAGTGTTGAACCCGGACAAACATAAGCGGTATTTTCAGATGTACCATTGATTCCTGAAGCGAAAGGAACAAAATTAGGAGTACAATTACGGCTGTAAATCTGCATATCACGAATCACACTTCCAATCAGAATTCCGTTGCGGTATTCTTTTACCCGGATAGCAACTACACTAACCTGAATAGCAGTAGGATTCATGAATAAATCACCGGTAGTTGGATTAATACTAAATGCCGGTGACGATAAAATAGGACTTGACGCAGAGTAGCCTGAAAGATAGGTGACACTTGTGGTTGCTGAAGTCAGTGGTGTGATGAGTTCATAAGTAAGTGAATCACCATTTAAATCGATTACACCATGGTTGTAATTAAAATTTTGTCCGAGACAAACGAATGAAATTGGAACATTCGAAAATGTTGGAGATGAATTTTGAGGTGCATTCAAATTATTCAACAGTGCTTCCACATAAATTGGTTCATAGGATGTGCTTGAATTACATGGAGATGGTTGGACGATAGTGGTGATTGCACAATTTCGTGCAGTAACCGAATAACTTAATTTCCAATCAGAGCAAGCTGAAGGAAGTGTGATATTTCCTCTATAAAGCCATTGTTGAATTCCGGGAGTAGAACCGCCGGAACAGGTTGTTTGCACCGAATTACATGGAAAGGTAATTACCGGACCATTGTTGATTGCTGGCAATGTTACATTCTGATTTACACCACAATTTGCTGAAGCATAATTTAAAGTTACCGATGTTGGCTGTGCAATTCCTCCGCAATCGCGATAAAATGCAGCAGTAACTTCATAGGTGTTTCCACTGAGCCAGCGGTAAGTTAAATCGGCACCGGCGGCATGTGATGCTTGTGTTTTAGTTGAACCTGCAAAAAGAATTGCAATGGTCAATACCAGCAGTCGCAAGGTCAGGCCGGATTTTGTCATGTAGAATTTTTTCATGGTAAGTATTTTAGTTAGCAAGGGGTAAAATGGAACAGCAAACTAACCCGTAAGTGGCGAATGATCACGTTTTTTTGGTGAAACGCTACCCTTATTTGGCGAAAAGCATCCCTTTTAATGGCGAAAAATGACCTGAATTTGTAATTAATGGCAATTTTTAGGGGTCGAAAACAAAAAAAAGCAGTAGCTGAAATTTCGGCCACTGCTTCAATATATTAATGAATTAATTAACCCTTCCGGATTACAACTCCTAATTTCTTTTCAAAGTTTTCCATTAACCGGGTCATTACTTTATCAATTTCTTTATCAGTCAAAGTTTTCTCATCATCACGAAGTATGAAACTCATGGCATATGATTTCTTATCGTTACCAATTTTTTCACCTTCATAAAAATCGAACAAGTTTACTTCTTTCAAAAGTTTTCGTTCTGTTTCAAAAGCAAGTGCTTCAAGCGACTGATACTGCAATGACTTATCAACCAACATACTTAAATCGCGACGTACTTCAGGGAATTTAGGTGGTTCAGAGATTTTAGGGAAGGCATTTGCAGCAAGTCTGTTGCAGACATCAATATCTAAATCAACATACCAGATAACACCATCTACATCATAGCTTTTCAAAAAGGATTTCTTTACCTGACCAATAGTTGCAACGGTGTGCTTACCAGATTTAAGAATCATAGCCTGCTCCAGTTGAGAATTATCGACCGGCTCCCAAATCATTTTACTTTGACTGGTTTTCGAAACAGAAATAATATTGTCAACGATTGCTTTCAAATAATATACAGAATATGGAATACTCTTTTGCTGCCAGTGTTCCGGAGTGCGGGAACCACTTACCAGCAAAGCCAGGTGATTGGTTTCAACATAAGCAGTTTCATTCCTAAAATAGGTTTTGCCATATTCGAAAATCCGAAGATCGGGGCGGCGGCGATTCTTATTATACCTGGCAATATCAAGCAACGGACTCAACATTTCCGGTCTCATAATATCAAGTTCCTGACTCAACGGATTTTTAATCTTTACCACACCGGGTAATTTCCCATCAGGAACTGATGACCTTGTAAGTGAATTTGACATCACTTCCGTAAATCCGTTGGCCACCAGATAAGAGGCAACTGTATTCCTGAATGCTTCCAGCTTAACAGTCACAGGAGGAGGCAAAGATGCATTTAACTTAGCTGGCATTGGTATATTATCATAGCCAAAAATCCGCAGCACCTCTTCCACTACATCCGCTTCCCGGGTTACATCTACACGATAAGGAGGAACTCTTAATTGCATCATGCCATCAGTTTCCGACAGCACTTCAATATCGAGGTTGCCTAATATTTGTTTCAACCGCTGTGGCGGGATGTTTACTCCGGTTAAGCGATAAAATCCTTCAGCAGAAAATGGAACTTCAGCCCACTTTACAGGATGTGGATACAAATCGATTATTTCAGATGAACACTCACCACCTGCAAGTTCCAGAATTAATAGTGCAGCTCTTTTAAGCGCATATAGAGTCATTTCAGGATCTGTTCCTCGTTCAAAACGAAAGGATGCATCTGTTTTTAATCCGTGATAACGCGAAGTTTTCCGAACTGAAACAGAATCGAAGCATGCACTTTCCAGGAAAATTTCAGTGGTATCGTTAGAAACACCGGAATGCAATCCACCAAAAACACCTGCAATACACATAGGTCCGTTTGCATCACAAATCATGAGTTCGGTTCCCGACAACTTCCGTTCAACAGAATCGAGTGTTACGAATTTGGTGTCTTTTGGAAGTGACTGAACAATTACTTCGTTATTATTAATTCGGCTTGCATCAAATGCATGTAACGGCTGACCGGTTTCAAACAAAACGAAATTCGTAATGTCAACTATAACATTGATTGGTTTCAAGCCAATTGCTTTCAATCGGTTTTGTAACCATTCCGGTGAAGGCTTCACTTTAACATTGCGAAGATGTAGACCGGAGTATCGAACCACAGCTTCATGATTCAACTTCACATTCACCACCGGTTTAACGGCAGGAGTTTTAAATTCCGCTATTGAAGGTGGCTGGACTTGTACATTGTCAGCAGATGACCGAGTATTCAAAACGGCTTTAACATCACGGGAAACACCAATATGCGAAGCTGCATCAGCTCGGTTAGGTGTTAGTCCAATGCTTAAAATAAAATCGGATTCAATATTAAAAAACGAAGCTGCAGGTGCACCCACAACAACATCGGCAGGAAGCACCATGATGCCATCATGAGATGTGCCGATTCCAATTTCATCTTCAGCGCAAATCATTCCTTCTGAGGCTTCACCACGTATCTTTGATTTTTTAATTTCAAAAGAATCTCCGCTTACCGGATAAAGCACTGCACCCGGAAGCGCTACAATTACTTTTTGGCCTGCAGCAACATTTGGAGCGCCACAAACAATTTGTGCAATTTCATTTCCGGTATTGACTTTGGTAACAGTCAAACGGTCGGCATTAGGATGACGGCTGGTTTCCAAAACCTCACCAATCACCAAACCCTTCAAACCGCCTTTAACGGATTCAAAAGGTTCAACACTTTCCACTTCAAGTCCGCAGGCAGTTAATAAAACTGATAATTCATCGACCGAAACATCAGTGTTTAAATAGGATTTTAGCCAGTTATAAGAAATATTCATAAGTCAATCGTAAAACGCAAAGGTAGGAATTTGATGGGGGTGGTCAAAATTACCTGCATTACTATATATAATTGTCTTACAAATAGATACAATACATTTTCATTTATATCCTTCCATCGTTTCTTCAATTATGCGTATAACCTCGTCGGGATGTTGGTAAAGTGTTTGCTTTCTGAACCTGAGAATTTTGTATCCCAGTCCTGCCAGAAAATTATCCCTCTTAAATGCTTTTTCTGATGAGTGTTTCGATCTGTTTTCAATTTCAAGCACCAGTTTATGAACCGGATTTACGCACTCCAATTTATATGGGCCAATAAATACGTCTTCCAATTTTATAATTCCGGCAGCATCTGCCCTACTTTCAAGAATTGACTTAAGCTTTTCAATGTCTTTTTTTTGGTTTCGGTTAACATTATATTTTCCCATAAAAGTGTGTTTTAAAAGTGTAAATCCTACAAGCACCGAAATACAACAGAATCTTTAATTATTTTTAGATTTAAATATTACGCCCACCAGCAGTTCATTCTTCCATTGCAAGGCGTAAGATGTTACAGGATCATAAAGCAACATCATTTCTCCTTTAAAATAGAGTTGCTTCCAGATTTTATAAGTTGCTTTAATGCTAAGTTCCCCTTGAACTTCATTCCTGTTAAAGCCATTCACAAAAATTCGACTATTCAATGCGACATCACTATCTTTTACCGGTGTGAAAAAATAATATCCCTGCATTCCGAAGCCATAGTCAACAGCAATAAACCCACGTTTCAATTTTATCAAGGGATGTTCATCTTCAAATTTTTTTCCAAATTCGGTTCTGATACGAACTGTGGCAACTGAAAAATTAAGAAAGCCATTTGGAGGCAATTGAACAGCTATTCCATATCCGGCTTCCAGATCTGCAGGAAGTAAAAAGGTAGAATTCGATTTTTTATACAACTCACCGGATTCGGGATCAGTGAAATAATCGAAACCGGTAAATAAAGCTGTGCTTCCCAATAGAGACCAGCTATGATTTATCTGGTTACTTTGTTTCGACGAAATTAGTTGAACTTCTAAGCGGTCTGTAGCTTTTACCCATACAGAATCGGGGAATCGGGTGAAAGAGGTTTCCTGCCTCAATGAAATCAATTGCTCACCGGATTGCATTTTCTCCAAAGAATAATATTCTGATGTTGCTCCCAATGAATAACTGCTCAATGCGTTGCCTTTCCAATTTTGCAAATGCAAAAACGAACCTGTAAAACCATATTGAAACCTGATGAACCTGGTTTCAGTGGTATCGGAACCTTCCGCAACCGCAAGATTTAAAAATGAAAATAACATGACTGAAAAAGTAAGAAGATATCTTACCAAAAAATTTAAGTTCAACAGACAAAATTATTATTTCCGTTAAATGCGAAAAAAGTGATTTCTATTTACTGAAAACTGCTTTCTGTTCTTCTGTCCAGCATTCAGCCGGATCCATATCAATTAAAAACAATCGGGAGTGCATTCTGGTATTCTGCTGAAGCATATCAATCCAAACCGATGCTTTTTGTCTCTGATATTTTTTACCTAAATATTTTGCAAAGGTGATGAAAACATAAAAATCGGTTGTGGTATCTTTTTGAATTTCTACTTTCCTGCAATCGAAATCGGTTAACAATCTTTCAATAGAATCCATCGGAAAGTTTGGCTCAAAATGATAAACCGTGGCGGTATCGAGATAACTCAGAAACAAATCAGCGGGACCACTACAATTGGGTTTGGCGGGATCTTTATAAGGTATGAAATTACCGTTTCGGTCATAGACATAAACCTCGCCGTCCGAAAGTTGCTTCTTCACAAAAAAATTGTCAGCATGTGAAACAAACACCGGCACATTTGGAAATTGCATTTCTTTACAGAATTTTTCAATTGTGGTTTTGCTCTCCACTTTAGGATTTTTTACTCCATATAATAACCTTACAACAGGATTACATGCTGTAAATAAAACCAACACAAGACAGTAGACAAAATATTTCATAGACTACAATTTAATTTCCGGGAGGTAAAAAGCACCTCCCGGAAATTGATTTACTTGATAGGTAAATAAACATAAATTACTCCGTTAGCCTCACGAATTCTGTGCTGTCCTGCACTGATAGTTTTAGTACCTGAAATTTCAAGGCTCTTCAAAACATCAGCTGGAATGGCAAACTCATCTTCCATCTTAAAGGAACCGTTTCTCAGATACTTGTCATATCCTTCACGGGAGATACCCTGACTCTTGTTGATTTCAAGCACTAAAGTATTGCGGCTTGCTTCATCAACATAAATTTGTCCGGATGCATGATTCATTGCTTTGCCAATTCCAACAAGGGAAATTTTACAAATTCCAAAACCATCACAATCACGACGGCGGGCAATTATAATTTCTACGGTAACTTTTACCCGTTTTGCATCGGAAATTGCTTCCGGAACCGGTTCATACGTTACTTCTGATTCCGCTGAAGCGGGAATTGAAAAACTCATTACTAAAATAGCTGCGAAAAAAAATCTTTGAATTGAAAATTTCATAAAAAAATGATTTAAAGTTTTTGAAAAATAAATTGTGTGAACACATACGATGCTTGCGTAAGCCTGTGCATATGAGTTGCTACAACCCCATGGACAATTTTTGAAACTGAATTCTTTTGTACCTCCTTCTTCTGCGCTCCGTTCTTAGCCTGAAAAGACATCAAAAAACGGATAAAAACTGTATAGCGATTAAAAATAATTCTTTGTTGATGCAAACATAGTAGATGAATTCGTGTTATATACATACCTCCCCGAAAACTTTTCAACACCAACTTGTGAAAAGTCTGCTTTTAATCAATTCAGCAATCGGAACTCCCTTATTATTAATAAGTTGGCACATTATACGTTAAATGTTAAATAATAATGTGTATCTTTAACCAAATACACAATCACCAAAAAACATAAATGAAAATTAAAGGTCAGGTAAAATTTGTTGATAACGACAAATCGAAGTTCTTTATGACTTTGAAAAAGCGCGTCGACAATTATTTCACAGAAAATAATATTTCCAAACATGCAAACGGAGCCATGGTTATAAAGACCATAGTGTTGCTTGCAGTATATATAGTTCCCTTTTTAGCAATTGTAATTATTCAACCATCTTTCTTGGTAATGAATTTACTGTGGTTATTGATGGGATTTGGTTTGGCAGGAATTGGAATGAGCATTATGCATGATGCAAATCATGGTGCTTACTCTGCAAATAATACCGTCAACTTCTGGCTTGGGCATACATTAAATATGGTTGGCGGATCAGTCACTAATTGGAAACTTCAACATAACATTCTTCACCATACGTATACCAACATTGCTTACATGGATGAAGACATTGATGACAAACTTGTATTGCGATTTAATCCACACACTAAAGTTAAAGCCTATCAACGCCTGCAGTTCATTTATGCCTTTTTGTTCTATGGTATAATGACCATTTACTGGGCATTACTAAAAGACTTCGTACAATTTAACCGATACGCTAAAAACGGGGTAAATCCTGCCGGTAAAAAGGAAAAACGTATTTTACTTGCAAGAATGATCATCGATAAAGCCTTGTATTTCTTTGTTTCAGTTGGTATCCCTCTCCTTGCAGGCATACCGGTTGCATATGTGTTAACCGGATTCCTGTTGATGCATTTCGCAGCAGGCATTATTCTTACTGTAGTCTTTCAACTCGCACATACAGTAGAAGGCACCACACATCCATTACCAAATGATGCAGGCGATATTGAAAATTGCTGGGCAATTCATCAGCTCAATACTACAGTAAATTTCTCCAAAGGAAATCCGTTCCTTACCTGGTACCTTGGTGGATTAAATTATCAGGTAGAGCATCACTTGTTTTCAAGAGTTTGTCACATCCATTACCCTGCTATAGCACCAATAGTAAAGCAGACTGCTGAAGAATTCGGAATTCCCTATTTGGAAAATAAAACGTTTGGGATAGCTTTCCGTTCACACATGGCGACATTAAAGCGGTTTGGAAAACTTCCTGATATTGATGAAGCTTTAGCTTAGAAGCTTATATCGGATATTAAATAATCTTTTTCTTCATGGTCTTCAGAATCGCTTCTGACACCGAATGCACTTCGAGCTTCTTGTAGATGTTCTTAATGTGATGCCTTACTGTATCATGAGTGATATTTAAAGCATCCGCAACCATCTTATAACTTTTCCCTTTGCAAAGCTGATCCAGCACTTCCTTTTCGCGATCAGTCAATTGAGCCGAGGCATCACCCGGAGCTTTAAATGAAGTCACAACCATCCGTGCAATCCTGCCACTCATAGGCGCTCCGCCATCGCGCACCTCTCGAATGGCATCCAGGATTTTTTCAGGGGAGGCGTTTTTTGTAATGTACCCGCATGCACCGGCACACAAGGAATCAAAAACGGTATCATCATCTGCAAAAACGGTAAGCATGATCACATCCAGATTAGGTAATTTTGGCTTTAACTGCTTCAAACATTCTATACCCGAAATACCCGGTAAATTGATATCCATCAACACCACATCAGGTTTCAATTCAGGAATTTTTTTCAGTGCTGTTTCGGCATCTCCGAAAGCACCGATACACTCGAACTCATCGCTGAGCTCTTTTAAAACTATTTGCAAACCTTCACGCAAATCCACATTATCGTCTACTAAAGCTACTTTTATCATACTGCAGTTTTCAGGTTATCATTAAGTAAATCGAGTTCAGCAACAGTGCCGTTGCCCTCGGAATGAATATCAATTCTGGCATTTATCATGTTGGCGCGGCGTTTCACATTATTCAATCCATGCCCTGTATTATGTCCATTCATTTTAAATCCGGTTCCATTGTCCTTAAACCGGAATCGAACCAGCTGTTCTTCTCGTACCAATTCAAGATTGGTAGTGGTACTGTTGGCATGCTTCAGACTATTATGCATGACTTCCTTAAAAATCAGCAACACATGTCTCTTGTGTGCTGGAGAAATTATTTGTTCTTTTAAATCTTCCGATACATCTCCCGCTTCAAACAACACTCCGGTATTATCAAATAATTCCAATCCAAATTCCCGGATCTGACTGTACAAATCATACACCGAATCCTTATCAGGATCCATGGCCCATAACATATCTTTCATGGTATGATACAAAGTTCCGGATGCTTCAATAATCCGATCAAGATGCGGTCTGAGATCAGCTTGCTCCGGACCAATTTTTTTCTTCAGGATTTCTGCAAACCAGGAAATAATGGTAAGCTTATGTCCCAGCTCATCGTGGAAGTCAGCAGCTGTTGCTCTTCTAATTTTTTCCACCTCACGTACCTGATCAAGCTTCATGCTTAATCGGTATTTATGCAATCCCCATAATACTCCAGCAATAAATGCCGCTATCATCAAATAAAACCAAATGGTTTTGTAAAAAGGAGGCTTTACATTGATGATAAACATATCACCTTCCGTATTGTAGCTGCCATCACTATTAGATGCTTTGACTCTGAAAATGTACTTTCCGGGAGGCAGTTGTGAGAAATTCACACGAGTAGAATTCCCTGCATACGTCCAGTCACTTTGAAATCCTTCTAATTTATAAGCATATTGATTTTTCTGTGGATCAACATAATGCAATCCGATAAAATTAACGGTGAAAGAATTATCCTTGTACTTCAAATCAATCATCTTCGATTCCTGGTAATCATCTAATTTTACCAGTTGATTTCCATTTAGCTGAATGCTGGTGATGAGAACCGAAGGCGGCGACTGATCTCTGATAATTTGTCGGGGATAAAAAGATGTATATCCATCAATTCCACCAAAATAAAGTTCACCATCCGTAGCTTTAAATGCAGCATAGCTGTTAAATTCATTGCTTTGCAGTCCATCATGAATATCATATGTGGCAATTGCAAATCCGCGGGTAGCGAATTCTGTCAAACCATTATTGGTACTGATCCATAAATGTCCCGTTAAGGAATCATTCAAAATTGCATAAATTACATTATTCTTTAAACCGTTTCTCGTAGAATAATTGGCGAATTTCCGCTTTCCATTTTCATTCACGATTCGGGTTAATCCATTCATGGTTCCTACCCAGATATTATGATCGCTGTCTTCGGTTATACAAAGTATATTTTGGTTTCTCAGACTGGTTGTATCCGACTGATGATGGTAAAAAGTTTGTGGTTTATCGAAATCCGGTTGCTCCCGCCCTTTCATCTCATACAGCTCTAAACCAGATGATGTTCCAACCCAATGATTACCGTAATAATCGATATAATGGCACGAATAATAGAAGCCCTGATCTTTAATTCGGGCAGGATCATCCTGCGTAATTAAAGGTTTAAATATTCCTGCTACCGGATCCAGTTTTAAAATGCTATACCTGCGAATGGCATAAATAGCACCGTCAGTTCCGGCAGAAAGTGTTCTTATAAAATTGAGTTCAGTATCACTCTCTATCCTGACTTCTTTAGTCAATATTTTCTCGTTTTTGACTTCACTTTGAAAAATTTTGTTCGAAGACCCAAAATATAATTTATTGCTTTCATCTTTCACCAAACCGCTGATATAATCACCATCCAATCCATCTTTCGTAATGGACGATGGCAACACGGTTTGGTAGGAATTATCACGTTTATTAAAACACAGCAACCCTTTATTAGTACCTAACCATACCCGGTCATCATCGGTTTTCACCAATGCCGAAACAAATGATGTGTTCAGTGGCGATGAAACCATACGGTTGGTACTGAAATTTTTTGTGACAGGAATAAGTCTTACTGCTCCTCCAGTATTAAAACCGCACCAAATAATACCTCGTGTGATGCGATCTTCCCAAAAAGAAATGGCAGCACCTTTTGAAAGCACACCCAAAAGTGTTTCAGTTTTTATTTCCTCAAATTTTAGCGGACTTTCCGGAGCTTTTAAAATAGAAGCTTCTCTGACAACCTGCACTCCATGATCGTTATATCCAATCCACATATCGCCATTAGTGCCACATAATAGTGATTTCACATGGTCAGCCGCCATATTTTGCTGATTGACACTGTTCCGTTTTACAGAGCGAATATTTTCACCGGGATAACTAATGATATCTATTCCAGAACGCGTACCAACCCATACATCTCCGGTTTTATCAACTGCAATTGCCTGAATTACAAAATCCGATAACCTGTTATTTTTTTTACTGTACCATACTACTACCGGATTCGTGTTATTCGTTCTGTTAATTGACAATTTGAACAGTCCGGCAAAAGTTCCTACCCACAATTGCTTATTCCGATCACCAGTAATGATGCTTATAAACTTGTGATCAATGGTATCTCCAGGATTTGTCTGCAATGCAATTTTCTCGAATGAAAAAGTCGATTTTTTTTCAGCAACTGTTTCATTCACCCTATACAAACCTTTTCCTGTGCCTATCCAAATGGTTCCGTTAATATCTTCGTATAAGGATGTAATGATATTGCTTGAAAATTGTTTTTGTCCGATACCAGCCTGAAAATGCAAAAAACCTTCTGATGATGGTTGAAATAAATTCAATCCGTTATTTGCTGTTCCTGCCCAGATTCTTCCTTTGGAATCTTTGAGAAGTACAGCAGTATTATTGGATGAAATTGAATTGGTATCGAAGGGCTCATCCCGGTAAACGGTAAAAGTTGTTCCATCATATTTATTCAAACCATCCTGTGTTGCCATCCAGATAAATCCGTTGTCATCCTGAATGATGTCATACACAGAACTCTGCGACAATCCATCAGCAAGCGACATAGATACTGCCTTATAATGCTGACCTTTTGATTGTAATGAGAATGTGCAAAGCATCCCCGTAAGGAAAACCTGCAACAACAAAATATGATATTTCATGATGTAACAAATTTACGAAAAAGCAGCCTATAGCGGTCTTCACATATTAATGTGACGGAAATGAATATAATACATTAAATATCAATCACTTGTAATGTATCAGGAAATTCTGCTCCAATCATTTTTACCTGCTTTCCTCGCATCCAGTTGTCGGCGGAGGATTTCATTGGATGGATTTTGTAAATGTGGATCCTTGTCGAGCAGTGAAATAGCAGCAGCCCTTGCAAGCTCCAGTATGGCTCCATCTTTTGTAAGATCTGCAATGTGCAAATCTATCATACCCGATTGTCTCGTACCGGCAATATCACCCGGACCCCGAAGTTTCATATCGACATCTGCAATTTCGAAACCATCATTGGTACGCACCATTGTTTGCATTCTCAACTTTGCTTCCGCAGAAAGTTTATTTCCGGTCATTAAGATGCAATAAGATTGTTCGGCACCACGGCCAACCCTTCCACGCAACTGGTGCAATTGTGACAAACCAAATCGTTCTGCACTTTCAATTATCATAACGGAAGCATTCGGTACATTCACTCCAACTTCAATTACTGTTGTGGCAACCATGATGTGTGTAAATCCCCGTGCAAATTTTTGCATTTCCTCATCTTTATCTTTGGCAGGAAGTTTTCCATGCACAATACTTACCCTGTAGTCGGGTAATGGGAAATCGCGGCAAATAGCTTCATAACCGGAAACAAGATTCATCAGATCCAGTTTTTCCGACTCTTCAATGAGTGGATAAACAATGTAAATTTGTCGCCCCTTAGCAATTTGCTCCTTCATAAAACCGATGATTCGCAAGCGCGCGGACTCAAACCGGTGACTTGTTTGAATAGGTTTTCTTCCGGGAGGCAACTCATCGATTACGCTGATATCTAGATCACCGAAAATAGTCATAGCCAGCGTTCGTGGAATCGGTGTTGCGGTCATCACTAAAATATGAGGCCATACATCATCTTTACTCCATAAACGCGCCCGTTGTTCCACTCCAAAACGGTGTTGTTCATCGATGACTACTAATCCCAATGAAGAAAATTTCACGCGGTCTTCAATCAGTGCATGTGTGCCTATAATAAAATGTAACGTACCATCGGCTAGTTCTGCCAACATCCGTTCTCGTTCTTTCTTTTTTGTTGACCCGGTGAGTAATGCAATGGTTATAGAAGTGCCGCTAAGTAATTCCGATAAACTATTAAAATGTTGCTGCGCAAGAATTTCCGTTGGAGCCATTAAACAGGCCTGATAACCATTGTCGAGTACCATAATCATACTCATCAATGCAACCAGCGTTTTTCCGCTTCCCACATCACCCTGCAGCAAGCGGTTCATTTGCTTTCCCGATCCCATATCGGTACGAATTTCTTTCAATACTTTTTTTTGTGCTCCGGTCAGCTGAAAAGGTAAATGATTTTTATAAAAATTATTAAAATGATCTCCGATTTGTGTGACTACTTTTCCTTTTACTTTTTCGGTTTTGATTAATTTTCGATTCAGCAAATCGAGTTGAATGAAAAAGAGCTCTTCAAACTTTAGGCGAAACTGTGCTTTCTTCAGCATGTCGCCATCAGCAGGGAAATGAATATTCACCAATGCCTCCCGAAGCGACAACATTTTAAAAGGAGAAATCACAGAATCGGGAAGTGACTCCGGTAAATACGCCGGCAACTGTTGAATGAGTGTCTTCTGTAACCTGAGAATCCCTTTGCTGTCGAGGCCCCGTGCGCGTGCTTTTTCGGTGGTATTGTAAAAAGGCTGTGTATTAAATCCCTGCTGCTGTTGCGTGTCAGAATACAACTCAATTTCAGGATGCACGAAATTAATTTTTCCATTGAAAATGGAAGGTTTGCCAAAAATCACATATTCGACTCCGGTTCGAAGCATTTCTTTAACCCAGGTAATGCCCTGAAACCATACCAATTCCACAATTCCTGTTTCGTCTCTTAAACTTGCAACCAGTCGGGTGGTACGCTTTTCTCCAAACGATTGAAACGCCGTAATGCGACCACGTACCTGTACCCAGGTAGTATCATCAGTAACTTCTTTAACTTTATAAAATCGGGAGCGGTCGATATACCGGAAGGGAAAATGAAAAAGCAAATTTCCAAAAGTTGCAATCTGCAATTCCTTGCGAAGAATATCGGCTCTGGGTGGTCCAACACCTTTGAGGTATTCAATTGACTTATCGAAAAAAGGGTGCATGGGAGCAAATGTAACAAGAATTCATTTCAAATTCTTAGAAGAAAATAAGTAGATAGTTTCAACAACAATATTCAGAAGTGGTCATAAAAAAACCCGCCGAAGCGGGTTCTTTTAATGTTAACGTTGCATAATTTATTCCGCCGAACAAATATAGTACTACAGTTTTTTAACATTAACTGCATTCGGGCCTTTTTTACCATCCTGCATTTCAAATGAAACCAAATCATTCTCACGGATCTTGTCTACCAGACCGGAGACATGCACGAAGATTTCCTGTTTTGAATCGTCATCAACGATGAAACCAAAACCCTTAGATTCATTGAAAAATTTTACCTTTCCTGTTTTCATTGTGTAATCAGTTAATTTTGTGAATAATGAGCCAAAAATAGAATATTTTATTTACAAATTACAAACCCTTTAATAATTCGCATTAACATGTCTGATTCATTTGAAATTCAAGGCTATATAATTGATATTCAAAATAGTACAATTTTTCCGGGAGCTGTTCTGGTTGAAAAAGGGATCATTAAATCGATCCAAAAGATGACAAATGTACCTTCCAGGTATATTTTACCGGGATTGGTAGATTCCCACATTCATATTGAAAGTTCGATGTTAACCCCGTACGAATTTGCCCGAAAGGCGCTTGTACATGGTACTGTGGCAACGGTAAGTGACCCTCACGAAATTGCAAATGTTTGTGGAATGGAAGGTATTTACTACATGCTGAAAAATGCTGCCGACGCCAAACTAAAAATTAATTTCGGAGCACCATCCTGTGTGCCTGCCACAACTTTTGAAACTGCAGGCGCTACCATAACTCCTGAAAATATTCAGGAACTGTTAGCACGTGATGATGTGCGTTATCTCACCGAAATGATGAATTATCCGGGAGTACTTTTCAATGATCCTGTGGTGATGGAAAAAATTCGCATTGCAAAATCATTCAATAAACCTGTTGATGGACATGCTCCCGGTTTAATGGGCGATGATGCAATAAAATATATTGAAGCAGGCATTACCACCGATCATGAATGCTTTACGAAAGATGAAGCGCTTCACAAATTAATGCATGGTATGAAAATATTGATTCGGGAAGGTTCAGCTGCCCGCAATTTTGAAGCACTTCACGAATTAATTTCAGAACACCCGCACATGACCATGCTATGCAGTGATGACAAACATCCCGATGAGCTCATAACCGGCCATCTCAATGTGATTGTCAAACGCGCACTCGCAAAAGGACATAATTTGTTTGATGTTTTAAGAGTTGCCTGTATTAATCCGGTGAAGCATTACAACCTTCCTGTTGGTCTGTTGCAACCTAATGATCCCGCTGATTTTATTGTGATCGATAATCCTGAAAATTTCAATATTCAGGAAACATACATCAATGGCGAAAAAGTTGCTGAAAACGGACATTGCATGTTGCCTCCAAAAACACATGAGGTGATTAATAACTTTAGTTGCGATTCACTGACTGCTGAAGATTTCAACTATCCTTCAAATTCTGACACCATTCCGGTTATAGAAGCAATCGACGGACAACTTATCACTAACAAAATAATGGCTCCGGCAAAAATTAAAAATGGTTTCGCTGTTGCGGATGCTGAAAATGATATTTTGAAGTTGGTTGTTGTAAACAGATATAATGCGAGCAAACCAGCAGTGTCGTTTATCAAAAACTTTAAAATCAAAAACGGTGCACTTGCATCAACGGTGGCACACGACTCGCATAACATTATCGCGGTTGGTACCGATGATGAATCCATCGCCAAAGCGGTAAATCTCCTCATACAAAACCGGGGTGGACTAAGTGCAGTCGATCAAAATGGCGCAATGGTTTTACCTTTACCCATTGCAGGATTAATGAGTCCGCTTAGCTGTGATGAAATTGGTGAAACCTATAGCGCAATAGATAAAAAAGTTAAAAGCATGGGATGCAATCTCCGTGCCCCATTCATGACATTATCTTTTATGGCGTTGTTGGTAATTCCGAAACTGAAACTCAGTGATAAAGGACTGTTTGATGGTGAGAAGTTTGAGTTTGTAAAATAATGTGCTGGTGTGCTAATGTGCTGGTGTGCTGATTTTTTGTTCCAGAGTAATAAAAATGTGACTGCTTATAACAGTGACCAGTAAGCAGTGATCAGTGTTTTGGAGATAAATTTCAAGATTCCATTTTTCACTTATGATCTATTTTGTAGCTGCTAAAGTTGGTGGTTTCCCGTTCTCAATATGTTTTTATTGAGTATTGAATAATAAGAATTGAATAGTGAATATTATATTGCTCCATTTTCCTTATTCAATTTGTAATATTCAATATTTGTTATTCAATATTTTGAAACTGCTATAGAACCCATATTTTTGTTTTTCAACTGATCAAATATTCTGAATGACTTCATGATACATTTATTGAATATTGATTAGCAAGAAGTGAGAATTGAATAAGGACATATTACTCTACAATATTCAAAAAATCGTTAATTTTTAATTCTTAATCATTAATCTTTAATTCCTATCGACCCTGAAGGGGTCGCATATCGAGCAGCCACTTTTTTTACATTCAATATTCACTAGAATGTATATTACTTTTTATGCTTCATATTTCACATAAAAATGGAACTATATTTTTAGATTTTTTGAAAATCATTAAAAATAGAAAATATAGCCTAATTATTCTTTATTTGCTTGTCAATTAATGGAATAGAAAAAATCTTGAATTTAATTTGCAACTTTGAAAAAAATTTCTAATTTTACATATAGTATTCACCAAACCCCTTCCATTCCCCCCAAGGAAGTCTGGTGAATTTAATAGCATAAATGAGTTTTAAAAAGACTCATTCGCTTTTCAACTGAGCAAAAAACTCAGTGCGGAATTGGATTGCTTTATTGAGAATGAATTTTAAACATATTTTAATTTGTATAGCCATGAAAACACTTCGGAATTCATCTGCCTTATGTAATTCTTTGTTTAACCGCTTTGTCAAAGTAAAGAAACGAAGAACCTTGCTTTTAATTTCTATTTTGTGGCTGACCATTTTTAATTGCCAAGCTCAGGCACCACTGGATGGTGTTTTCAATTATGTAAACGGCGCACCGGTATTTTATGTGGAAGTACCCGATTCAAATGCTGTTACTCAAATTGAACTCACGCTGGGAAGCGATGCCACACAAACAGATATTTTTAATCACACCTTCGATTACGATGTAACCACCGGACTCCCTTCAGGATATTCGTTTTCACGCAATGGCAACAAAGTGTATTTGGGATTGGGAACTTTCCCTGATCCATCAGTTTACTATGCCAAAGTGCGACTCAAAAACAGTTCCGGCGCCTGGAGTGATTATTATGAGTTCTACGGAAATTAAAATGCAAATCGGTTTTATTCTTGAGCCGCAGGCGATCACCTATTAATTTCCCGAGCCGAAGGCGATGTCCAAATAAGTTCCCTGAGCCGAAGGCGAACCAATATTAACTACCCAATTAACCACTTAATTAACCACATAATTAACTACCTAATTAACCACCTAATTAACCACTAATTAACTACCTAATTAACCACTAATTAACTACCTAATTAACTACCTAATTAACTACCTAATTAACTACCTAATTAACCCTTTTCTAAATCCTGAAAACAATGAAAAAGCAATTATTTTTATTAGTCATATTAATAGGTACAACAACTCACCTTCACGCAGCTACTTTTACATGGCTGGGGTCCACATCAAGCGACTTTAACCTTGCTTCTAACTGGTCTGGGGGGGGGGGTACCATTCCGGACTCTGCTGACCACATTTTGATTTCATCGAGTGCTACCAATAATCTGGTGCTCGATCAAAACAGAAAAATCAGCAACATTACACTTTCTTCCAAAACCATTGACCTAAATGGGTATTCCCTGACAGTTTATGGAACTGCAACCATGACATCGGGGACAGTTACCAATGGAACTTTTTATGCGCGCGGTACTTTGGCAGCTTTTAATGGAACATTAATGGATTGCCCTGTAGATGCCGATTGTGGATACATTCGTTTTTCGGGAAGTACGTTTAACAGTACCGTAACTGCCACGGACCAGGGTGTTGCAACCGGAACAGGAGCGGGTGGTTGTACCTTTAATGATGATGTGACCATCATACATGGTGGAAATGGGACCTATTTTACGCTTGCAAATACCACAGGTGATGTTTTTAATGCAGACTTAACCGTGATCAATTACAGTTCGCATGAGGTTCACCTTTCAAACACTTCCAGTACCCAATAAAAGGGAAATATCATTCTTAACAGCACCGGAACCGGTGGCATAACTTTCGGAAATTCGGGTGGTACATCGACTCTTGATAGCGGTAAAACCATCACCATTGGTTCGACCGGTTTTACCAATGATGTGTTGCTGCTAAAGAACTTCACCCAACTTGGCAATACAGCACAAATCCTGACGCTAACTGGCACAGCAGTTGCAAGTTTTAACGGTTCTACCTTTAATGGAGAAATTACGGTAAGTAGTCCCGGCATATTATTAAAAAACAGTACCTTTAACGGTATGTCCAACTTCACCAAAACCGGAACTTCGAACGCCCAGTCAGATGGTGGCAATGTATTTAATTACGCAACAACCATTTCGAATACAGCGGCATCCGGAAGAATCAGGATGGCAACGGTGAGTGGAGACACATACAACGCAGATGCCACGTTTAATTCAACAGGCCAGGACGTACAAGTTGCCTACTCCGGCGACAATACCTTTGCAGGAAACATTACCATTAACAGCAACAAGGTTGTCTTTAATACAAGCACAGGAAAAGTTACCTTTACAGGCACTAACAACCAAACATTAAACGGAAGCTATAACTACCCATTTAAAAAACTTTCGATAAACAAAACAGCAGGAACGGTCACCGCAAACACGACTTTGAGTGTAGATGATTCATTGATTTTCATACAAGGAAAATTGATCACCACGAGTTCCAATCTACTTACCATGAAGCATGGCTCGACAGCTACCGGTGCTTCCAATAGTAGTTTTGTGAGCGGGCCGGTTAAGAAGGTGGGGAATACTGCTTTTGTTTTTGATGTGGGCTCAGGCAACACTTATCGCCCTTTGACCATCACTGCACCAACGAACACATCGGATGCATTTACAGCGGAGTATTACAATGCCGGACAAACCCTAGGCAACACCAAAGACACAACAATCACTTTTGTGAGTGATTGCGGTTACTGGAAACTTGACCGGAATGTAGGTTCTTCCAACATTACACCTAAGTTTGCCTTTGACTCCTTACATTGTGATTACCTAACCGTAAAACCGGTTCATATTGCACTTTGGAACGGGACAAAATGGACTGATAAAGGCGAAGCGGTAACCGAAAGCACCAACAAATCTACGAACTCTGCCATGTCAAGCTATGGGTATTTTGCTTTTGCTTATGATCTGAAGCCTGGGGATGCACCTCAATACCCATTGAATGTACAAACATCATCCATTTGTAGTGGAATGGATGTCGAATTCAATCAAAAAGAATTTTGGATTTCATTTGATGTGGATTCAGCATTGTTTAAGATTGCCTTATTTTCACCTCAGAATGATTCGATCTATGCCCCAATTGAAAAACTCGAAGTGTTCGACAATTATGAAGTAGGACAAACACAAGCTCTTATAGAAGGATGGAACTTTGACTGTGATAGTATGTTTCAAACTACGATACGAAAAACGGCTGTATTAGATATTTCGAAACAATACTTGTTGAAAGTCACCAGATATATGCCAGAGGATTGTGCTGGGATTACGGAAACTTTGGATTATTTTTTGAATTTTTGTTTGATGAATATCCGAACAAACCCAACTTGCACTACCTATTTTTACAATTCCGCAGCAAAATTAAAGGACTATTTAGGCGATATAAATCAAGGCGGACAAGCTGTCAATGGTGATATTGTAGCACCTGATCCGGCTTATCCAAATTTGGATATAGACGTGAGTGGATACCCACCTTTAACCATTGAAGAAGGAGTTACATTGACCGGAAATTATGATTTGTTATCAAATGATATCAATATCTCAAGTTTAAATCTTGCATGTCCTTTTCTGACTTATCAAGACAATAACACTTCTCCTTATGGTACAATCATCAGGAAAAATGTAAAGGGAGAAATGATCATGCGTGTATTGCAAGATGAAGGTTACATGTTTTTTATGTATGGTCAGTCAAGAGTACAAAATTTAAAATTAGTAGGAGGTTTGCCAGGTTATCAGGATTACAATGAGGATAAATGGCTCAGCTCTTGCATAAAGATGAATCCAGGTTTATTAGGACCAAATTCTATTCAGAATTGTGATATTTCCCAGTTTGCATATTCAGGTATGTTTATGCAAGCAGGGACGCAAGGGACAGATATAGTCAATAGCTTTATCCACAGAATTAAAGGTTCAGGTGGTGGTGATACCCAGCCTAAAGGTTATGGTATCTGGTTTCAAGGAATAAATAATGATTCAAATATTCCTGAGGCGAATTTATTCAATTGCTTTTTTGATGAATGTAAAACTGCCATTGATGATCAAGGGTATTCCTTACATACACTCATCAGTGGTTGCACCTTTGGTAGATTTTTCAATCAAGAAACTTTGAACAGACACAATAACTCTGGACTTATTTACTCTCATCCACCAATTTCTTCACCAGCATCTTGTCCATTCTATGTTGGAACTGCAAGTAATTCCACATCGACCAATTTTTCTATTGGAGATAAGGTAGATGGTAATTATTCTGTTACTGGGTCTATTTTTTATAAAAGGGGGAATGTCATTTCATCCCCATATCCAGTAGGCTTTGATGCATTAAACAATATTATTCCTTATACATTTACTTTAGGTAATAATACTTTTTCAGAACCCAAAGCAGTGAGCTATCCATATAATTATGGTGGTTATGCAAGAATTGCCGATAATTATTTGGATGCCTGTGTCTGGGACGATGATAAATTAAATGGCACATTTGTTACAACGCAAAATACTCATGATTACGTACCTGGTTTTACTTCATTTACGCCTAATACTCCCAAGCCGGTAGAACCTAAATTCTCCTTTTCAAGCATAAACGGAACCGTGCCTGGCTTTTCCACCACTACACCTGAGGTACCTTTTATTAACCAAGGTGACGACTTCGAGGTTTTAGTGTCTGCTCCCGGAACTAATGCAGTTCATATTATTCGCGCGCACCCAAGTAATAATAATGCTATTGGCGGAGCAAATCACCAGTCTGGTAACAATGCATATAATAATGCTGAAGTTATCACAGCCCCCTCGACCAGCCAAGTGTCAGTATCATTTGGACCCACTGCAGTTGGCCCCAATAACTTTGATTCAAATAAACCAGGTCTGTATGGAGTTGATGTGATGTCAATTGATGCTTCTGGATCTGATTATAAGGTTTCGCAATTAATCCATAAACCAATTATTGTTGCACCAACGGATAATCATTTATTAATTTTTAATATAAAGGACAGTTATTATGCTGATTCTTATGATTATACAGTATTGACGGGAAATGTCTATAAGCAAGTTGAGTTAAATGGAAATATTATATGGAGGGAACATATTCAATTAGGTGGTGATGATTGGGAACAAGTTCAGATAAACTTGTTTCAAGATTTATATCAGGGCACACCTATCAGAAATCATTTAAAGCTGAATGAGAAAAACACGATCACATTTAGCATCGGATTACCTGTTCCAAGTTTAGTTTCAACTGAAGAATTAAGAGGATTGTTTGTTTGGATTGATGATGTCTATTTGAAGAAATTTGACAGTCCTGAAAATCTTATTATGGATGGTGACATTGAAAATTCCGAGGTAGCCGGCTTGTCTAATCAACCAACGGCAACACAGCCCTGGTACCAAAAAAACGCTGAACAATTCGCTTACTATTCACTTGATTATTCTTATGATCCTGCCGTTGATTTTCTTCCTATTCCAGCAAATTCGAATAAAAAAGCAGAATCCCATGCCTCTGTGAGCATTCTTGAGCGTAAATCAGGCACAAATGCAATCTCTCTTGAACTGGAAGGGATACATGCTTCCAATTCCAGCTTTTTCCCAACACCGCTAGACGGGACTATTAATACTAATTTTGAAGTAATTTCCGCCGCAATAGATTTTGATGCCAAGTATTTTTTGGGTTGCTCAGAGGTGGCATCCATGAATGGTGTGCAGGAAATAACAAATTCTGATATTGTCGGTACCAAGGTGTTTCCTGATGGTAAATACATTATCAGACAACCACTGGAAGTTCAATCTGGTGAAATTTTAGAGTTCGCCGGGAGCAGCTATTTTATAGATGCAACCAGCGGACCGGTCACAATTACAGTAAAACATGATGGATTGCTAAAAATTTATAATGCAAATGGTTTTCCATCCAGACTCTTTTCATGTGAAGATATGTGGGATGGAATAATTGTTGAAGATGGAGGGCGGGTAGAAATTTATCCTTCATCAAGCTACCCAACAGAAATATACGATGCCATGACAGCCATTGAAGTAGAGGGAGGAAGTTCGACTACTAAACCATTAAATATCAGGTATGCTCTCTTTGATCATAATTATATCGGACTGGATCTTTCCGATGCCGATTATTATAATGGACTTTTAACTGCCAGCGATGGTATATTAGGCATTGATTTCAAATGCTCAAGTGGAAAAATTCAAAAACAACCATTTGAAGGAATGGCCTCTTATGCTCATATTCAATTAAGAAACGTTAGTGATATTATCATAGGTGGAATCGGAAGCCCAACCGCCTATCAAAACACATTTTCGGATGCTGTATACGGTATTAGAATTGAAAAAGATGCCTCATCCACAGTTGATGGCACCATTAAAATCGTCAATTGTAAATTTGATAAAATGAGTGAGTATCTGGACAGTCAACCTCCTTCACCAATTACTGGATGCGGAATATTTGCACAAACATGGTCTGCAGCAAATACAACTATTGAAATGGGGGTCGGAGGAACAACATCAACTGCAAAAAATATTTTTTCAAATTCCCAAAACGGAATCATCCTTAATGGCAATATTACAAGTATAATCAAAGGAAATGAATTTAGCAACCTCACTCAGGGAATAAGACTATTTGCTAACAATAATCCGGTAGCGAATCCAACTTCAGTTATTATAAATGATGACAATGTTTTTTACCATGTTTCTACAGGAATTTATGCAAACAGAATGAGATGCCCAGTAGAAATAAGCAGCAACCAATTTTCGAATATAGGATATAACCCTGTCATTCCACCCAATTCACCACTCTCATTTAGAAATACAGCAATTACAGTTCAGAACCCTGTGACTGGAATTAATGATGTTGTTAGAATATTTGGAAATACTTTAAATGACAACCGAATAGGAATTCACACTCGTAACATTAGCGGTGTAAGCATTGGAAGTGATACCGAAGCATCTCCATACACTGGCACACCGAATTTCATATACTTTAATCAGCTTGAATTTACTTCAAATCATCGAGGAATTTGGGTAGAAAGCTGCCCCGGTGCTAAAATTCAAGAGAACACCATACGAAATTTTAGCACAGCACCCCCAACATCGGGAATACTTTTCACGGGAATTGCACTAAATGAATCTATCGATAATTTTGTGAATAAAAATTCTTGCATAGAATTGCCTACCGCCATGGCAATTAGAGGAGATAATGCTGATACGGAACTACATTGCAATGTGATAGAAAATATACTGCTTAATGGTAATGGAATTAATTTGACCAATGCGTCGCTGCCAGATCAAGGAGACCTATTATCTGGAGCAACCTGGGATAATCTGTGGTATGGGTTTTCGAGCATGTTTGGAATAACTGGTTTTCCCAATGGACCTTTTGCTTGGCTTTATGATGATGACTTAACAGAATATAATCCAAATGCGGATCCATTTACATTAATTCCAACTTTAGTACCTAATGCATTGAATGACGCATGTACAATTCAGGCTGCAAATCCAACCCCTTTTCGTGACGCCAGGTATGCACGAATAGCTGAAGATTCTTTAGAATTCACCTCGCATATCTCGGAGTTCACTTATAAACAATTGGATTTTTTGTATAAAAAGTTGAACAAGGACACTTTATTGCTTTATCAAAGTACCTCAAAGGATTCTGTTTTTCAGAATTTTTACAACTACAACCTTAATTCCAATTTTGGTATTTTTGCAAGGGTTGATTCCCTCATAAGAGCTGGAAATCTGTCGACTGCATTTAGTCTGAACAACTCTATCAATGACACCAATCAGATAGAATCAAATCTTAAGGGTGTGAATTCAATCATCATCTCAAAAATCTTATTAGATTCTGCTTTAACAACTGCTGATTCTTTAACCTTATTTGATATCGCTTGGCAAGACCCCATCACGGGTGGTAGAGGCGTATTTTATGCCAGAGCCATTTTATTTTTAGAGATTGAAGATAATGCTGCAAGTTCCCGATTTGGTGGTAGCTTAAATCAAATTGAGCCGCTCAAGCAAGAGGAAGAATCAGGATTTAAAGTTTTTCCTAATCCAACATCCGATCAGTGTATGGCACTCTTTTCAGCTTCAACTTCAAAATACGTATTAGAATTACGTGATGCAGTAGGTAAATTACTAAACTCATACGAAATATCACCTGGAAGCCAGTCGAAATTGTTTTCAGTTTCTTACTTGTCTCCTGGAATTTATTTGATATCTTTAAAAAATCAACAAAACATTGTTAAATACACTCAACTCATAATTCAAAGATGAAATTTGCTCGAAATATTCTATTGCTTTCATTTTTTTGTGCAATCTTGAATAATATATCATTCGCGCAGAAACGCAACAACATATGGTGCTTTGGTGACTCCTCTGGTATTGATTTTAATTTACCGGGCGGCCCAGTTCCCATTTCTTCTGTACTAAATACACGGGGTTCGTGTGTTTCTATTGCAGATACATCGGGGCAATTGTTATTTTATTCAGCATATGATGAAACTGTTGGTATTTTTGGTACAGATCCCGTAAAGGTATTTTCCAAAAATAACGCCATTATGATTAATGGCGATTCCATCAAAGGTGGTGGGTGGTATAAGGAGTTGGTAATTGTTCCTGCTTCCACGACTGACAGCTTGTATTATTTATTCAATATTGGAGTTACTTTTGATTTTGGTCTTTATTATTCTTTGATTGATATGAAACAGAATAATGGAATGGGTGCTGTTGTTCAAAAAAATGTACAACTGCAAACTTTCAAGTGTACTGATGGTATTAATGCTGTCAAACATGGAAATGGTAGAGATTGGTGGCTGATATTTCGGAGATGGGATACTGACAATGACGAGTATTACATGTATTTAATATCACAAAATGGAATTTCTAATGTTTCGATTCAACATATAGGATCTTCCACAATGAATGGATTTACAAATATGAATTTTTCATCTGATGGGTCCAAAATGGTAGTAATTAATTTAGCCGGACTCATGGAGATCTACGATTTTGACCGATGTACCGGTATTATCAGTAATCCTTTGACCTTACACCCCGAACCCACTACTGCTCCATATGGTAGATATGTGGGCTGTGAATTTTCACCTAATGGAAGGTTTCTGTATGTGAGCACTTACATTGATACTGCCAGCCGGTTGTTTCAATATGATTTGAATTCGTTGGATCCTGTTGGGACCAGGGATACAATTGAATATGTCACCAATGGGCTGATTGGAAATGGATTTTTAAAACGTGGGCCAGACAATAAAATTTATTTCGGTCATGCCTGGGAGTGTCAGGCATTTCCATCTTGTTACCCTTATCCGGATAGTGTATATAATTCTGTTAACATGAATTTGAGTGTCATCAATTACCCAGATAGTCTTGGGAGTGCCTGTAATTATACTCCTTACAGTTTTTATTTAGGCGGCACACGAACTCATTATGGTCTCCCCAACAATCCCGATTACGACCTACCAGCTCTTGCAGGCAGTCCGTGTGATACGTTGGTGGGTGTTGATGAAACACCCGAAGTTTCGCAAGCTGCAATAAATGTTTTTTATCATTCAGTATGGGAAAAAGCATTTATTAATGCTTCTAACCTGAAAGGCAAAGCCGGCAAATTGATGGTGTATGATATGCAAGGGAAAGTTGTTCATTCGGAGCCGCTGCGGATACAGAATGGGTATTACACCAGAGATTTATCTATGATAGGTAGGGCAGACGGGGTTTACCTTGTGGTGGTGGAGACGGAACAGGAGCGGTTGGTGAAGAAGGTGTTGATTGATTGATTGATTTGCTAATGTGCTGATGCTTGCCCAGAGCGGAGTCGAGGGGTGCTGATTTTTTGTTCCTGTGTACTAAAAGTGTGACTGCACATGGTTTGGTGATTTGATAATTCGGTGGTTTGGTGATGGGGTGCTTCGGTAAAAAGATGTATCTGCACATATTAGTGATCAGTGCCCAGTGATCTTTGAACAGTGATCAGTGTTTTGGAGATAAATTTCAAGATCTCGTTTTTCACTTATGATTTATTTTGTAGCTGCTAAAGTTGGTGGTTGCCCATTCTCAAAATGTTTTCATTGAATATTGACTAACAAGAATTGAATAGTGAATAATTACATGCAGCAAAAAATCCCTTAATTCTTAATTCTTAATTCTTAATCCTTAATCCTTAATCCTTAATCCGTCCTCCCTCTGCATATCTATTTAGCAACAACCCATTTATCATAAAAACGAAATTTCATTCTGAGCAGAAACTATTGATCCGTATTCCATCTTCTTTTGTTACTTTTGCTGCAAACCATTACCTATGGCAAAGGCTAAATTCAACAAAGACAATTACTTATATTGGTACGAGCAGATGTATTTGATGCGCCGTTTTGAAGAACGGGCAGGTCAATTGTATGGAATGCAGAAAATTAAGGGATTTTGTCACTTATATATTGGACAAGAGGCAGTTATGGCCGGAGCAATGACCGTTTTACGCCCTGAAGATGCCATGATTACCGCATACCGCGATCATGCTCATGCACTGGCAAAAGGCATTACTGCCAATGCAGTAATGGCCGAACTTTACGGCAAAATTACCGGCTGCTCTAAAGGAAAAGGCGGATCTATGCACATGTTTTCGAAACCTCACCGCTTTTTCGGCGGTCACGGAATCGTTGGAGGCCAAATTCCTCTGGGTGCAGGTATTGCTTTCGCAGAAAAATATAAAGGCACCGATAATGTATGCGTTTGTTATATGGGCGATGGCGCGGTCAGACAAGGCGCATTTCATGAAGCCCTGAACATGGCTATGACCTGGAAATTACCCGTTATTTTCATCATCGAAAATAATAATTATGCCATGGGAACATCAGTTCAACGAACAAGTAATGTGACCAATCTCTATAAACTCGGATTAGCCTACGACATGCCTTCTGCTCCGGTAGATGGAATGAGTCCCGAAGCTGTGCATGAAGCAATGGAAAAAGCCGTTAATCATGCGAGAGCCGGAAATGGTCCTACCCTGCTGGAAATGGAAACCTATCGCTATAAAGGTCACTCCATGAGCGACCCTGCCAAATACAGAACTAAGGAAGAAGTGGAAAGCTACAAAGCTAAAGACCCGATTGAAATTGTAAAATCAAAAATTCTGGCTTCCAAATTCGCTACCGAAGAACAACTGAAAGAAATAAACGACCGCATCAATGCCATAGTTGAAGAAAGCGTAAAATTCGCCGAAGAATCCCCCTATCCGGATGCAAGTGAACTGTACAAGGATGTGTATGAGGATGAAAATTATCCATACATAATGAATTAAGGATTAAGGATTAAGGATTAAGAATTAAGGATTAAGGATTGGCACTAACAATACAAATAAGTTTACAGTTATTCATCTATAAATTAACTATAAAAAATATAAACAATTAAAAATTTCTAACCGTTTTTTTCAAACGCTTTTATCATGTCAAAAAATAATTTAATTCAAATTAAAACATTCGAATTTGCATTACAGGTAATTCAATTATCAAAACAACTTAAAGAAAATAAAGAACCCATTCTCGCAAATCAAATATTAAGATGTGGCACAAGCATTGGCGCAAATATTGAAGAAGCTCTTGGAGGAGCATCAACAAGAGATTTCCTTTCGAAATGTACCATTGCATATAAAGAAGCCAGAGAAACAAAGTATTGGTTAAGATTAATTCATTCATCAAATGTGGGCGTCAATCTTGAATTCCATATGTATGAAATTGATTCCATTCTCAAAATACTTTCGAGTATTATTCTGTCAACTAAAAGTAGTATAGGCAAAAAATAAAATTCAATTTTAAAAATCTAACATTACATACTCCAAATCCTTAATCCTTAATTCTTAATCTTTAATCCTGCAAATCATGGCCGAAATCGTACGCATGCCGAAAATGTCTGACACTATGACTGAAGGAGTAGTGGCAAAGTGGCATAAAAATGTTGGTGACTCAGTGAAGTCAGGTGAATTGGTTGCTGAAATTGAAACCGATAAAGCAACCATGGAATTTGAATCCTTTCAGGAAGGTGTTTTGCTGTTTCGTGGAGTTGAAGAAGGCAAAGCAGCGCCCGTAAATGGCATTCTTGCGATTCTTGGTAAAGCCGGTGAAGACTTTAAATCACTGCTGGATGCAGAAGCAACAACTGCTGCCCCTGCCACAGAAGAAAAAGCACCTGCAAAAGCATCCTCCAAAGCTCCGGAACCGGTTGCAGAAAAAGCAAAAGCTGTTGCTCAAACACCCGCCGCTAAAGTTTCTGCTGCTCCTGCTCCTGTTGCAAACAACGATGATAGCAGAGTAAAAGCTTCTCCACTTGCGAAAAAACTTGCTAACGATAAAGGCATCGATCTCACCAAAATTCTAGGCTCCGGTGATGGTGGACGTGTAGTAAAACGTGATATCGACTGGTTTAAACCCGGCTCATTTGTCAGCCCAACAGGCATGATTCAAGGTGCCGTTACTACAGAATCGTTTGAAGATTTTCCGGTTTCTCAGATGAGAAAAACTATTGCCCGCCGCTTAGCGGAATCAAAATTTACGGCTCCGCATTTTTATCTTACCATGGAAATAAACATGGATCGTTGTGTGGATGCCCGAGAAAGTATTAATGCTGTTGCAGGAAGTAAAATATCTTTTAATGATTTTGTGTTGAAAGCATCTGCTGCTGCTTTACGTCAACATCCAAAAGTGAATTCTTCCTGGCTCGAAGATAAAATACGTGTAAATCATCATATCCACATTGGTGTTGCTGTAGCTGTTGAGGAAGGACTTCTCGTTCCCGTTGTGCGTTTCGCCGATAGTAAAACGCTATCTCAGATTAACAGCGAAGTGAAAATTTTTGCTCAGAAAGCAAAAGATAAAAAACTGCAACCCGCCGATTGGGAAGGAAATACTTTTACCATTTCCAATTTAGGTATGTTTGGAATCGATGAATTTACAGCAATTATTAATCCACCTGATGCATGTATTCTCGCAGTTGGCGGAATAAAAGAAACTCCTGTAATTAAAAACGGTCAGATTGTTCCTTCTCACATCATGAAAGTGACGCTAAGTTGCGACCATCGTGTTGTGGATGGAGCTACCGGAGCGAAATTCCTGCAAACACTGAAAGGGTTTCTCGAAAATCCTGTGGTGTTGCTCGGACAAGCATCTATCTGAAATTACAATTAAAAAAAATGCCCTGTTGAATTCGAATTTCAACAGGGCATTTTTTTTGCAGTTAATTTTTTTTATAATTTACTTCTTCAGATTTTCAGCATTAAACATCAGAGGCAATAAGGTTTTGGTATTTGGAATGACCATTATCTTACCCTTACCTGCTGTGATGATCAATCGGATGTTTGCTTTATACCGATGTTCATATTCAGCCATTACTTGTCTGCAATCGCCACACGGACTCACAGAAAGTGGTTCTTTTAAATCATCGAACATGGCAGTTATAGCAATGGCTTTAATTTTTACTCCGGGGAACTGAGATCCCGCCGCAAAAACAGCAACTCTTTCAGCACATAATCCGGAAGGATATGCCGCATTTTCCTGATTACTTCCACGAACAACCTGTCCGTTTTCCATCAGCACCGCAGCACCAACATGAAAATTAGAATAGGGAGCATAAGCTGTTCCGGTTGCTTCAATTGCTGCCTTCATTAACAACTTATCTTCAGCGGAAAGTTCATCCATCGATTCATATAAGTCGTACTTGATTTCAGACGAAATGTGTTTCATGGAATCTTGATTTAGAAAAATTTATTTTTTAACCAGCAATGCAACTGCATATGCCGTTACTCCTTCTTCTCTGCCGATAAACCCCATTTTTTCATTGGTGGTAGCCTTAATGGCAATATCCTCTGTATCAAGCGACATTACCTTGCCAAGTGTTTCTTTTATGGCATTGATATGCGGATTTATTTTAGGCTGCTCGGCAACAAGTGTACAGTCGATATTTCCAGGTTCAAATCCTTTTTCACGGATAAGCTCCATCACTCTTGCAAGAAGTTTTTTGCTGTCGGCGCCTTTAAATTCAGCAGAAGTATCCGGAAAATGAAAACCAATATCACGCAATCCGGCTGCACCTAACAGCGCATCACAAATAGCATGAATCAATACATCAGCATCGGAATGTCCGAGAGGTCCTTTTGAGTGTGCAATTTCAACACCACCCAAAATACATGGCCGGCCTTCACGTAGCTGGTGGACATCAAATCCAAAGCCTACGCGGATCTTCATTATTCGGAGTCGTCGGCTTTCTTCAGGTTGTCGAAATCAAATACCAATGAAAAACGAAGCGTGTTCTCTAACGGATTACGCTGATCGGTTGGGATAAGATATGCAAAGTCAAGTCCGAATACATTATATTTCAAACCTGCACCTAAAGTAAAATATTTACGATTTCCTTTTGTTTCGTGCTCGTAAAAATATCCGGCACGGAAAGCAAATTGCTTATCATACCAATATTCTAAACCGGCTGCGATATTGATTTCGCGCAATTCTTCTTTACCACCATCCGGTGCATCACTGAAAGAATTAAAAATTCCGGAAGCAACACTCACATCAGGATTCTTACCAAACAAAATTTGCTGCTCACCATTGATCACACTGTCAGGATTATAAATCGGAGGAGTTGGAACCAATAATTTGTTGAAGTCGATCATGAATGCAAGATCATTGTATTCGTTCAGCTTCAAAGTAAGCGAAGGTCCCAGACGTAAATTAATTGGAATAAAATCTTTCACACCGGTTTCAGTGTAAGATATTTTAGTTCCGATATTTGAAATGTTCACACCAACAGCAAAAATCGCATCCTTCTTACTAACTTCCATTTCTGTTTGATAGTAAGCACTGATGTCTGCTGCTACAGAATTACCTGCTTTGGTCGCATTATTTTCTACCTGAAATCCTCCGGTAAGATTTGAATTGATGTAACGAAGAGCAATACCTCCACTGAAATTTTCACTCAGTTTACGTGCATAAGCAATATCAAATGCAAATTCTGCAGGATTAAATTGTCCCAGTTCTGCACCGGTATTATCGGTGAAGGTGATATTTCCCAAAGAGAAATAACGCAATGAAGCACCGATGGTTTGATCACCTTTCAACTTATTGTAGAAAGAAACATAAGCCAGATTGATATCCGGAACCAGTTTACGCAACCAGGGAGTATATGAAATCGAGAATCCCATTTTCTTATCTACGAAAGCAAGTTTCGATGGATTCCAGTGAATTGCATTTGCATCAGGTGAAGATGATACACCTACATCGCCCATTCCTCCGGCACGTGCATCAGGAGAAATGATTAGGAAGGGAACTGCTGTGGTTATAGTGTTAATCTGCCCAAGCAGGTTAGACTGATCAACTTGAGCCTTTGTCATCCCCGGCAACATAGCAAGCGATAAAAGAGCTGCCATAAACGGGCTAATTTTGTGTTTCATCATGGAAATTTTAAAAGAATTGCAAATATAACGAAATAGGTATTCACAAGGTTCTATTTTAATACGACCAGTTTTTCATATTTTTCGGCCGTCATACCATCAGAGTCCCTGATTTTCAATCGATAAACGTAAACTCCGCGTCCAATTGGATCGCCAAAATCATCGCGGCCATCCCAATCGAGGTCGTCAACCCGGTATCCTTCGCAGGCAATTGTCCGGTCAATGGTCTTTATTAACTTTCCGGAAACCGTAAATACCTGAACCTGAACATCTAATGAATTACATGGTCGATTATGTTCGAAAAAGAATGATGTTTTGGTAGTGAAAGGATTAGGATAATTTAACACATGATTTAGTGCCAGCGTAGCCGATTCAGCGACCACAAATTCAGTGTATGCTTCCGAAGAATTGTTGTAAATATCCCAGACTTTAAACTTCAGCGTGTGCCTTCCTTCGGGTAAACCAGATAATGGATAAAGTATTTTCCCGGACTGATAACTATCAAGATCCGATTCGTAATAATCGTTCAGTACATAAATTTGTTCCGCCTTACCATCAATTTGAGCGGTAATATCATGTCCGATTCCATTTCCAACTGTATTCACACCATTGGAATCGGCAATGAGGGCATAAATTTTAGGATTTTCATCAGTAGTGCCACCAAAAACAAATTTCTCATCATTCAGATAAAGTTTAACCGAAGGGCCTTCAACATCTGTAATTGCAGTGGTAGAAGTACCTCCAATCATGAGACTATCGTAAAAGCCATTGGCATCAGCATCACCATTGTGAGCATAATAACTTATCCGGCCTCGACCGATTTGATACGCAATATCTTTAGGAACAATAAATGTGAATGAAAATTCCCCATTCGTAACACTGGCTTTACCTTTGTATAAAATATTTTTCTGCAATGTAAATGTGCGCAACGGACTGGATGGATCATTAGATAAAGTAGAAACATTCTCTTTCTTATCGTAAACTGTAGGATAAATAATTCCGGAGAATGAAGTTAATTTTTGACCACCCGATTGAACCTCACCTGAAATTGTGACTTTACTAAAGGCAGTTAACGTATCGGCATCAGCCACAATAGGGGCACCATTTATTTGAGTTGTTACCACCTGATGTTCGGGATATGCAAGCATAATAGCAGGGTCACCTAACAACGAGAAATTCCGGGGATTAATCCCACCAGTTAAAACATTACCATCATTTTTAGTAAGCACATATGCATCACCTAAACGTGGACGGTTGACAAGTGCAGGATCAAAAAGTGAACGCACCATTGCATTGTTAAGAACCGCATTTTGATTTGCATAAACCAATCGCGTTGTCGTCATTAGTGCTACACCACCTGCTTCACTATTTATAAGTACTAATTCACCTGCAGAAGTTCTTCCGGGATCATCATAGCGACTGAATTCGCAAGTTGCCGTTATAAACAAAGGGAGTTTACGAACATTATTCCACGATTGAATCATGGCATTATCCAAAATTCTTTCTCCGGTCCATCCGGTTTCTCCCCCATGTCCTGTGTAGTTCACAATCAATGCACCCTTCTCCACTCTTCTGGTGATCGCTTCATTAACCGTTGGATAACGTTGACCACCCGGAGTTGAAACCTGGCTGTAAGCATCAATGTAAATTTTATCGAGGTTATAAACCGGTTGTGTAGCGGTTAAAAAATTAGCAAGATTATTCGATTGATCAAGATGCAATGCGCCATCTTCATCATCGGCAACAAAACAAATAGTATTTCTCCAGTCACCTAAACTGGAAGTGTTTCCGTCGGCACAAAGTGTTGCATCAGAAAAGGTGCCGGGAGTCGCATAATCAATTGTTTTATTCACTACAGCAGTTGCTTCACTTAGTGTTTTCACAGGAAATCTTCCGATACCAATATCCAGTAAATCGGCAGCACCGCCATCATCCCAATCGCCTTCATTATCATCAAGGAAACCATAAAAATCATCTGAAACATAAGAGCCTACCAGTGAAATTGAATTCAGTGATTGATAGGTTAGAATGAAGTTTGTGTTAGAAGATGAAACTCCTTTGTTATCATAAGAGCCATCACCGAAGAGTAATAAATATTTCGGAAGTTCTGCAGGAGTTGTGGCACGATCATAAAACATTTTCAGAAAATCACGCACACCAATAATATCTTTTGCACCCGATGAAAACTCATTGTAAACCTGATCAGGAGTCACAACAATTACATCCAGATTATTGGTGTTACGATGAAAATCTGCAAGTCTGTTTGCTTCAGAAATAAAATTCGGATGTGATAAAATCACCATGTCCATTTGTGCAGAAGCATGCAAATTCTGATTGGCTATTGATCCTGCCGGAGCAGGGAAAAAGAAACCGGCACCATCGAAAGCAATAAACTCCCGCAAATCGTCGGTTGGCAATGTAAAAGATGTTCCGCTGCCGTACTCTTGTTTGTAAACATTCACCGGATCGGTAACATCCCAAACCTGAACATTTGAAGCAGCACTGAAGTTAAACTGAGTTACATTTCCAGGTGCCACAGATAGTTTGTCACGGAAACTCATCTGAGTCCCCGACATAGTTAAATTTCTGCGGGCATTTACTTCAATATAATTTAAATATCCCACGGAAGTGGATGTTGTGGGATAGTAAGTAAGTGTTAAAGTTATATCGTTGCCAACAGGAGTAAATGTAGTATTGCTGATATTTTCTTTTGCATAATCATCGGTATAAGAAGTACCAACAGCCGGGACATTTTGCTGGAAAATCAATTGATTCCCATAGGTCATTCTGAAATTACTCGGACTAAACGAACGGGCGATCAGATTTGATTTCACATAGGCGGGAGTCGTTAGATCGATATTTGGAAACGAGAAAGTAAAATTCTGTGTCAGTTCTGTATCAAATACCTCACCATACCACTGACGACCCGACTTGATAAAATTTGTTTTATCTACTTCATGAACTTTATAATCATCGAATGTATTTGAAGTGTAATTTGCAGTTAATGATGAAGAGGGCTGCGATAGAATTCTCTTAGGTGATGAAGAACTGTTTAATTGTGGAGTAATAAAATAGTAAGTGTAATCACTGTACAAGTGACCGGTATGATGGAATCTGCCATCAGCAGCATCATACGACCATGATACCGGCGCTTCTCCATAAAATAAAATGTAATCGGCATTGTCGAATACATTAGGAGTGCCTCCATCATAAACATAAATAGCGTTTTCTGCCAGGTCATCATGACGGAAAACACTATTCAGAAATGGCATCAAGCCACCGCCATTCCCAAATAATCGAAATTGATTTGGATTAATTGAAGCAGGGTCAAAACCAATCTGACGTAAAAAATCGGCAGTAATTTTATGAACTCCCGTGTTTGAAACAGCAATTTTATACCATGAACCGGAAGCAAGCACTGAATTCGGTGCAAATACTCTTTGACCAGAAGCTGTGGTTTTTAATGCTGCTCCGGGTTTAATATCAAGTTCAAAAGAAACCAAACGTTCCAATTGATTGGATGCAGGATTTTTACGAATCGGCAAAAGTGATATCCCTAAAAGTTTAACTTTTTTTTCTGTAACCACTGATGCTTTAATATTGATGTCTCCGGAAATTGGGGAATCATTGCTTATTGCTGAAGATGTAAAAGCCTCATATACAGGATTTTTAAGTGTTACAACAGGTTCAAATCCCTGGTATTGATAAGTGTAAAGTCCTGTAAAATAAGGCATTGAGTTACGTGAGCCATCGTATTGGGCACCTTCAAAATTCAATAATTTGATGGTGGATGCTTCACCTTGTTGCATTTCCAGGTCCTTTTTCCATTCCAATCTTATCGTTCCGGGTAACTGGCGTTGGGCCGATGCCAAATCAGGAATAAAAGAAGAAAGTAAGATAATAGCGAAAAACAGCTTTGCTGGGAGCGTCTTTAATTGTGTCATTGGCTGGTTGTGTTAGCGTTACAAATTTAGCAAAAGAGTAGTAGGTTAGGTAATAACCTGTAATGATTCAATTTATTTTGTTTGGAATTTAAATTTTTTATCAACTATATTTGTGACTATTATAACAAAATTGTCGTCTAAAAGATTCGGGACGCAATTTTAACGGGGGTTCTGACCGTTTATTGTCGGTTCATTTGTAACTAAATAATGGTTATTCGTATAAGTCAGGACTAAATTAGGTGATTATGTTAAAGCGGATACTTATTATTTGCCTGTGTATTATGAGTCTGGCGCCGGATAAACTCCTGGCTCAGGATCCTGAATTTACACAATTTTATGCGGCTCCCCTGTACCTGAACCCTGCCTTTGCGGGTTCTGCCAGATGTCCACGTATCTCATTGAATTACAGGAATCAATGGCCTGCTCTATCTAAAACTTTCATCACATATGCTGCTTCTTATGATCAGCATGTGGATGCTGTTGGAGGTGGTTTAGGATTATTGGTAATGAACGATAAAGCTGGCGAAGGAACCCTGAATACCACCAATATCAGCGGAATTTACTCCTATCAGCTAAATCTTAGCCGCGATTTCTCGATCCGTTTGGGACTTCAGGGAACATGGGTTCAGAAAAAACTGGATTGGGACAAACTTTATTTTGGGGATATGATTGATCCAAGATATGGATATGTATATGCAACTCAGGAAACCAGACCCGATCAGTCTAAATCATTTGCGGACTTCTCGGCAGGTATATTAGCCTATAGTTCAAAGTTTTATGGCGGAGTTGCTGTAAATCACTTAACTCAGCCTGATGAAGCCTTTATTGTTGAAGGATCTTCAGAATTACCAATGAAAATTACCGCTCACGTGGGTGCTATGCTCCCCATCGGCGAAACCAAAGTATATAAGTATGCAGCCAGCCGTGATGAAGGAACTTATATCTCCCCCAACCTCCTTTATCAACAACAAGCAAGCTTCAATCAACTCAACATCGGTGTTTATGTGCTGAAGTCTCCAATTATCGGAGGACTCTGGTACAGAGGCAATTTCGGAAAAGAATCGTTTATTTCAAGCGAATCTTTTATCGCTTTAATTGGAGTTCAAAAAGGATTGTTTAAATTTGGCTATTCTTACGACGTCACTGTCTCGAAATTGACTAATAATGCAACCGCCGGTTCGCATGAAGTTAGTTTCGGAATGCAGTTCGAATGTCGCCCTAAAAAGAAGAGATTCAGGACAATAAGCTGTCCATCCTTCTAGTTAGTAATATAATAAGGTATACTCCTGAACATTAATCTAAACCCTAGATAAAACGGTCATGAAGAAAATTTCATTAGTAACACCGGTGATGGCAATGATTGCCGGAGCATTGGTTTTTACTTCCTGTACGAAGGAAAAATCATCTGTAACCGGATGGGATTACAATAATGAAAAGAATGGTGGTTTTGAGAAAACACCTTATGAAGAACAGGAAACCGGTCCCGGTTTAATCCTGATCGAAGGTGGTACTTTCGCAATGGGCCGCACGGAGCAGGACATCACAATTGATTGGGATAACATTCCAAGAAGGGTGACTGTTTCTTCATTCTATATGGATGAATCAGAAATTTCAAACCTCCACTACCGCGAATACCTTTACTGGTTAGATCGCGTTTTTGGAACCGATTATCCTGAAGTTTATAAAAGAGCTTTACCGGATACATTGGTATGGCGTTCTAAAGTTGGGTTCAACGAGCCTTACGTAGAATTATACCTGCGTCACCCGGCTTATAGCGATTATCCTGTTGTAGGAGTTAACTGGCTGCAGGCTAATGACTTCTGCGCATGGAGAACCGATCGTGTAAACGAACAAATCTTGATTCGTGAAGGTATTTTACGTGTAAATCCGGCACAAATAAACGAGGATAACTTTAATACAGACGCCTACCTTTCTAATCAATATGAAGGTTTAGTAAAAAGTCCGCTTAACGACTTGAATCCGAACCGTGATACCCGTAAAGTTATCATGGAAGACGGAATTTTATTACCTCGTTACCGTCTCCCAACCGAAGCTGAGTGGGAATATGCTGCACTTGGTTTGGTTGGAAACACTGTATTTGAAAGGGTAACCGATCGTAAACAATATCCTTGGTCAGGTCACGTAGTTCGTAATGCTGATGAAAAATACAAAGGCGAAATGCTTGCTAACTTTAAGCGTGGACGAGGTGATAACATGGGGGTTGCAGGCCACTTGAATGATAATGCCGACATTACTGCTCCTGTTATTTCTTATGTTCCAAACGATTATGGTTTGTATAATATGGGTGGAAACGTTGCTGAATGGGTAGCTGATGTATATCGTCCTTTGTCCCCTGAAGATAAAGATGACTTCAATCCATACAGAGGTAACGTTTTCAAAACTCAACTTACCGATGAAGAAGGACAAGTAGCAGAAAAAGATTCATTAGGTCGCATTATGTACCGTGATGTTTCTGAAGGCGAAAACGAAGGCAGAAGAAATTACACAAAAGCGGATAATAAAAACTACCTCGACGGTGATGAACCGGAATATATCACCTATAACTTTGGTGCTACATCAATGATTGATGATCAGGCACGTGTAATTAAAGGTGGATCCTGGAAAGACCGTGCATACTGGATGTCTCCAGGCGCCCGTCGATTCCTTGATCAGCGTCAGGCAACTGACTACATCGGTTTCCGTTGTGCTATGCACCGTGTCGGTAGTCCTGTTGGATTCTCTCAAAAAGGCAAAAGAGCTAAGAAAAGATAAGCTGGTAAATCAGTTAATAACCTAAACGTTCCGGAAAATTCCGGGACGTTTTTTTTTGTTCTTTTGTGTAAACTTCAACCGATCAACTTAGCATATGGACGTTATTCAACAGCTGTACACCCTGTTTATCAATGGCGCTGCAATTTGCACAGATACCCGAACTATATCTGCCGGCTCCATCTTTTTTGCACTCAAAGGAGCAAACTTCAATGGTAACCAATATGCATCTCAGGCATTAAAATCCGGGGCTGCCGCAGTGGTTATAGATGAATATGTTGATACTCCGGATGACGGGTCAACTTTTTTAGTAGATGATGTTCTCACCTGCCTGCAACAACTTGCCTTGCATCACCGCCGACAATTAAGAATTCCATTCATAGGAATAACAGGCAGCAATGGTAAAACAACAACGAAAGAGCTAATAAGTCGCGTGCTTGGAAAAAAGTATCAGGTGCATTACACCAAAGGAAATCTGAACAATCACATAGGTGTGCCACTAACTCTTTTAGGAATAACCAAATCGCATGAGATTGCAGTGATTGAAATGGGGGCAAATCATCAAAAAGAAATTGAACTGCTTTGTAGTATTGCACGACCAACACATGTTCTAATTTCCAATGTAGGGAAAGCGCACCTTGAAGGATTTGGTGGTTTCGAAGGCGTAAAAAAAGGGAAAGGTGAAATGTATGCCTTTGCAAAAAATGCCAATGCCACTGTTTTCATAAACACCGACAATGAACATCTCAAAGAAATGTTAGGCGGTTATACTATGACTGTCAGCTATGGAACCACAGGAAATGAGGATGTATCAGGAGTCTTAAAGGGAGATGCATCCTATGTTTCTTTGGATTGGAAAACTTCTGATTCTGATCAAATAAATGCAATAAAAAGTCATATCACCGGTACCTATAATTTTGAAAATATATTATCTGCAATTGCAGTTGGCACTCACTTTAAAGTAACTGCACAGGATATCTCCGATGCAGTTGAAGCATACGTTCCGGACAACCAAAGATCTCAGGAAATAAAGGTGGGGACGAACCACATTATTCTGGATGCTTACAATGCAAACCCTACCAGCATGGAAGCAGCTCTTAATAATTTCACTAAACACTTTCAGGGCAAGCGTGCAGTTTTTTTGGGTGATATGTTTGAACTTGGTGAATCGGCAATCTCTGAACACAAAAGAATTGCTGACTTAGCAATAGCTGCCGGATTTGATCATGTAATTCTGGTGGGCCCTGACTTCAGAAAAGCAGCAACTGATATGGGAGCTATATTTCTGGAAAATTCTAAAGAAGCTTCTCAATGGCTACAGGAACATCCATTACATAACTTCCACATCCTCATAAAGGGGTCGCGAAGTTCAAAAATGGAATTGGTTTTGGAAGGATTAAAAGCTACTGCTTAATTCAGTCTCCTTTAGATCGGGTAAAAAGCTTCTTAGGTGCTGCTTGTCCGTTGGAAGAGTATTCATCATCGTAGTAGCCATTTCCATTGGAGTAAGCATTCCCGTAGGAATAACCATAAGTGCGTCCAAAACTGGAATCGTTCAAAAGAATACTCAGGTTTTTAAATTTACCTTCTTCAAATAAAGTATTTAATGAAGTAATGTATTCTTTGCGGGAATAATTTTCGCGGACCACATAAACATTAATGTGGCTATAGTTCATCAGTAAAAATGCATCTGATACAATACCAAGTGGAGGAGTATCAACAATTACGAAATCGTAGATCTTTGACAACTCTTCAAACAACATCCCCATCTCTTTTTTACTGATTAACTCAGAAGGATTTGGTGGGATAGGTCCGGATGGAATTAAGTCGAGGTTTGGAATTCCAGTTGGTTGAATCACATCTTTCAATTGAGAGCGTCCGATCAGATAAGAGCTCACTCCTGATTCATTGCTGATATTAAAATCCTGATACAGTTTAGGTTTACGTAAATCCAGACCAACAATAACTACCTTGTAGTTTTGCATGGCAAAAACTGAGGCTAGATTAATCGTGACAAATGATTTACCCTCCCCTCCTACCGAACTGGTTACCAGAATAACTTTGTTCCCCGTTCTGCTTCCAAAGAACTGGAGATTGGTTCGAATAGAACGAAAGGCTTCGGCAATTCGTGATTTTGGACGATGTTGAACAACCAGATTATCGGTCTTGTTAACATGTCCGACAACTCCTAAAACCGGAATATCAGTTAATCGTGCAATTTCATCTTTACCACTAACTGTGGTCCGTAATATTTTAAGAATAAAAATGAACAATAAAGGCAGAAGTAATGCAGCAAAAAAGGCAAGCAATAGAACTGCTTTTTTATTCGGCTCAACGGGCTCTTCGAAAAGAACTGCTTCATCCAGCACTTTATTATCAGAAATTGCAGCTGCTTTCGCTATACTGGTTTCAGCTTTTTTCTGAAGCAAATAAATATAGATATTCTGGTTTACCTCAAACTTTCGTTGAATCGACAATAAATCTCTTTCAATTTCCGGAACATCACGAATTCGGCTTTCATATTGCTGCAACTGATTGTTCAACATTGAATTCGTACTTCTTACATTTTGCTGAATAGATTTTATATTTTCAATCAGGGATGCTCTTGTATCAGCAATTTGTTGATCAATTATTTTGACGGCCGGTGTTGCACTTTTCACACCATAGGATAAACTCTTTCTCCTGGCCTGTAATTCCTGAAACTTGCTGATGAGCTCAACCAGCAACGGATCTGGCAATCCAAGTGTGGAAGGAGCCAATGCGGTAAGATCAGAATTAGAAGTGACATACTGCAATAAATTGTCGAGTGATTTCAACTCAATATCCGACTTCATCTTTTCCACATCAATGGAGTTGAGTTTGTCGAGAAACGATTTACTTTCTTCACTAAGATTTACCGTTTTATTTTTTTCTTTGAATCCCTGAAGTTCCCCTTCAATGTCATTTACAACCTTACTTGTTTGATCGAGTTGCTCATCAACAAAACGCAATGTCAATGAAGCCACAGAGGTTTTATCCTGAATGTCGAGGTTTATATAAACTTTACATAAAGTATTTAGCACATCAACAGCACGGGCTGGAATCTGATCCCGGAAAGTAAGCTTAACTATTGTTGCGTCTTTGTCAGGTGATTCGATACGCAGATTAGAAAGGAAGTCATTAATCTGTCCGGCTGCAGAATTTATCACAAATTCGAATTCATTGAAATCGGGGCCAATTGGATTTCCGGCTGATTTAATAATTTGAATATTAAATTCAGGAGTTTTGATTTTTTCTCCGATTTTATGATTCTTGCTATAAGCAAAATCTTTCCCCTGCAGATCTTCCGCTTCAACAGATAAAGTGAAATCGTTTTCTCCGTTAAATGAAACTTTGAAAGGAACATCTTGCAGCCAGGAAGCAAAAACTGCAGTTGTATCTTTAACAACAACAAATGGCTGCTTCTTATAAAGAGGTTGAACAGGAAATACGGAAGCATTAAAATAACTAACTTCCAGGTTTAATTCCTTAATAGCATCCCGCATCACACTACGTGATCCGAGCACTCCTTTTTCGGTGGCAATATTTGCCTGATCACCAAAAAGATCCCCGGCAAGAAAATCCTGCATGTTCACTGTTGGCTTATTCGTTTCCTGAATAAGGACTGTTGAAGATGCTTCATAAACAGGTAAGGTAAGACGGATATAGATGAATGCAGCAATTAAGCTTGCTACCATCGCACCAATAAACCACCAACGCTTCTCACTGATTTCTTTGAAGAAACCTGAAAGATCGATATCATCATCGCCGGTTTTTACCTCAGATTTATATTTGATCATTTTTTTAGTTCTCTCTCAGAATCACTGATACGATGAGTGTTAATGTAGCAAGCACTGAAGTAACTACTGCTACAGTCGGGCTGATTGTAGTTGCACCTCTGCGGTTAATTGGCTTCACATAAATAACATCATCAGGATAAACAAAAGCCACTTCACTATTGAGTGCCTGCTTCGAAGTGAGGTCGACTAAAATTTCGCGAACACCATCACCTGTCTTTCTTACTATTTTAATTTCTTTTCTGTCGCCGTAAAAGGTAAGATCACCTGCAAGACCAATTGCTTCAAGCAATGATAACTTTTCATTCGGAATATAATACAATCCGGGTTTATTGAATTCCCCAAGCATAGTAACTTTAAAACTGAGCTTCTTCAAAACAACCACCGGCTCGTCCATAAATTTTTCAAACCGGGCAACAAGCGTGTCTCTGGCTTCTGTCATCGACAATCCTGCAACATTCACTTTGCCAATTAATGGAAGCTCAACAAAACCGGAACCATCTACAACAAAACCTTTCTCATAAGGAGAACGATTGTCGATAATTTGTTTATCAACTGTTGAAGCTATTCCAGGGAATGCTTCAGTATTCACAGTGAATACCTGAATAGATAACAAATCATTCGGGTGAATTTTCAAAACAAAATCCGGACTCTTATATTCTTTGGATGAACCATTCTCATCTTGCAGATACACATACTTCTTCTGTGATGCACACGAGAAAAGTGTAAACACAACGAAAATGAAAACGGGTTTTAAAAAATTCATGACTGGTTTATTTAACCGATGAAAAATTATTGTAGCAATCCTCTTGAGATAACAATTTTCTGGACTTCTGATGTTCCCTCATAAATCTGCGTGATTTTTGCATCGCGCATGAGTCGCTCCACATGGAATTCTTTTACGAAACCATAGCCACCGTGAATTTGTACCGCTTCAATAGTGGTATCCATCGCCACTTTGGAAGCAAATAATTTAGCCATTGAACTTGCTTGTCCATAATCGAGATGCTGATCTTTCAACCAGGCAGCTTTCAAACACAATAAACGTGCAGCTTCAATCTCTGTAGCCATATCAGCAAGCTTAAATTGAATTGCCTGATGTTTACATATTTCCTGTCCAAATGCTTTACGCTCTTTTGAATATTTCAAAGCCAGTTCAAAAGCTCCGGAAGCAATTCCAAGTGCTTGAGAAGCAATTCCAATTCGTCCACCAGTAAGTGTCTTCATCGCGAATTTAAATCCGAAACCATCTTCACCAATACGATTAGCCTTTGGCACTTTAACATCGGTAAACATCAACGAATGCGTATCCGATCCGCGAATTCCTAATTTATTTTCCTTCAATCCAACTTCAAAACCTGGCATTCCCTTTTCAACAATCAAACAGTTGATGCCTTTGTGTCCTTTGGCAACATCCGTTTGTGCCATAACCAAATAGACAGAAGCAGTACTTCCGTTGGTAATCCAGTTCTTTGTTCCATTCAACAAATAATGATCGCCCTTGTCAATAGCTGTTGTTCTTTGAGAAGTTGCATCTGACCCTGCTTCAGGCTCAGAAAGGCAAAAAGCACCTATAATTTCTCCTTTTGCTAGTGGTACCAGGTATTTTTGTTTTTGTTCTTCATTTCCAAACTGCTCTAATCCCCAGCAAACCAATGAGTTGTTAACCGACATAACCACTGAAGCGGATGCATCAACTTTGGAAATTTCTTCCATTGCCAAAACATAAGATACTGTATCTAGTCCGGAACCTCCATATTTGGGGTCAACCATCATCCCTAAAAAGCCCAGTTCACCTAGTTTTTTGATCTGTTCTGCAGGAAATTTTTGATGCTCATCGCGTTCAATAACACCCGGAAGTAATTCATTTTGAGCAAAATCCCTTGCTGCCTTCTGGATCATTAACTGTTCTTCGGTCAATTCAAACTTCATAATATGCTATTATTGTTAGAAGCCTCAAAATTAATTTTTTTTCGGGGTCTTTTGCGAATGGTGGCAAAACTTTTTTAACCTTGTGCCTTTGCCACTCATTTACCAGTCGATGACTTTAAAAACGACCATTGCCGGTGTTATGTCGGGAACCTCACTCGACGGACTTGATATTGCCATTTGTACCTATGAAAAAGATGAAAGACGCTGGTCATTTGAGGTCCTTGCAGCTATCACATTACCCTATTCCGATGAATGGAGAAACCGATTGTCGTCGGCATTCACTATGAATGGCAATGATTTAATGCGACTTCATGCCGATTTTGGAACCTATATCGGGCAATGTGTAAAACAATGTTGTATTGAAAATCATGTGAAACCTGACTATATCAGTTCACACGGTCATACTGTATTTCATCAGCCATCGTTGAATTACACCTTTCAGGTAGGAAGCGGTGCATCAATAGCAGTGGCATCCGGTTTTGATACTATATGTGATTTTAGGTCAACCGATGTGGCCCTTCACGGACAGGGAGCACCATTGGTTCCAATTGGGGATCATCACTTATTTGGTGGTCACAGGTTTTGTTTAAATCTGGGAGGATTTGCAAATATTTCGTTTGAAAAAGATGACGAGCGAATTGCATTCGATATTTGCCCTGTAAATATTGCTTTGAATTATCTTTCCGAAAAGTTAGGCTATCACTATGATGAAGGCGGAAATCTTGCTGCTGAAGGTCAGATTATACCTGGTTTACTGGATCAGCTGAATGCCCTTTCATTCTATGAAATTATGCCTCCGAAATCATTAGGTAGAGAATGGTTTGAAAAAGAATTTTTACCTCTGATAAATGGAACTGAAAATTCAGTTAAAGATATTTTAAGAACAGTTGTCCAACACATAGCGATTCAAATCTCCAATGTTCTTTTCCTTTGTCCGGGCACTACAATTTTTACCACAGGAGGTGGAGCCTACAATAATTTGCTGATTGAAGCCATTGAAGAACAGGTTTCCCGTCATGGCATACACGTTGTGGTACCTGAAACAACAATTGTAAATTTTAAGGAAGCAATTATTTTCGGATTTTTAGGTGCACTTCGTATCAATCGCATGCCCAATGCATTAAAATCGGTGACTGGTGCAATCAGAGATAATTCCGGTGGCTGCATTTACCTTTCCGGCTCTTAATGCAATTGTTGTGTAATCCTTCATAACCATCTTAACTAAGCACAAATAACTTACTAACTTTGCGCGTTGAATATTAAACTATGTTTCAAGAACTAAAGAAATTTGAAGAAAAGCGTCCCGAAATTGTTTTCGAATGGAAAGACGCTGAAACGGAAGCTGAAGGCTGGATTGTTATAAACTCACTTCGCGGTGGAGCTGCCGGAGGTGGTACCAGAATGAGAAAAGGGCTTGATAAACATGAAGTTACATCACTTGCCAAAACCATGGAAGTGAAATTTACCGTTTCCGGTCCACAGATCGGGGGAGCTAAATCAGGAATAAATTTCGATCCATCAGATCCCCGGAAACGAGGTGTTTTAGAACGCTGGTTCAAAGCGGTTACCCCGATTTTAAAGCAATATTATGGAACAGGCGGCGATTTGAATGTCGATGAAATTCATGATGTAATAGAAATCACCGAAAAATACGGATTGCTGCATCCTCAGGAAGGTGTTGTAAATGGTCATTTAGGTGGTGATATTGAAATCAGAAAAAACAAAATAGCACGTTTGCGCAAAGGGGTAATTTTATCGGTTACCGATACTGCTCTCGCTCCTTCCGGATCACGGGTTTACACTGTTGCCGATATGATTACCGGTTATGGTGTCGCTCATTCGGTAATTCATCATTACCGGCTTTCAGGCTCTTCCATAAAAGATAAAAGAGCCATTATTCAGGGATGGGGAAATGTTGGAGCTGCTGCGGGATTGTATCTCGCACAAGCCGGAGCTAAAATTACCGGAATCATTGATCGCAATGGTGGTTTAATTTCAACCGAAGGCTTTTCATTTGAAGAAGTAACTTCATTATTTCTAAACCGCGATGGAAATCAGCTAAAAGCTGAAAATATGATGCCTGCATCAGAAATACAGGAAAAAATCTGGAGCAGTGGAGCTGAAATATTTATTCCGGCTGCCGCTTCCCGTTTGGTAAACAGAGATCAGATTGATGCAATGATTGATAATGGACTTGAAGTAGTTTCTTGCGGAGCCAATGTACCTTTTGCTGATCCTGAAATATTCTTTGGTCCTACCGGAACTTATTGTGATGCGAAAATTGCCCTTATTCCTGATTTTATTTCTAATTGTGGAATGGCAAGAGTATTTGCATTTTTAATAACCGAAAATATCGAAGTTACTGACCGGAATATTTTTGATGATGTATCAAACACTATCTTTGCCGCCATGCAAAAGGTGTACGAAAAAAATACCACTGGAACCCGTATTGCTGAAACAGCATTTGGAATTGCATTACAAAAGTTAAATTAATGTTAAGAAAAATGTCAACTGAATTTCTGAATCTTAATTTCCTTGGAAATACAGTTGAGAATTATCTCTGGTGCTTTGGAATTATTCTGTTTGGAATAATTTTTCAGCGACTGCTTTCACGCGTCTTCGCACTGCTGCTTTATCGGATTTTTAAAAAGTATTCCGGTAATGTTGGTGTTAAAGAATTTCAGGATTTACTTCACCGTCCATTTGCAACATTTGTAATTTTAGTTGCAGGATATATTGGTTTTAATTATCTCGAGTTTCCGGTCAATTGGAATGTAGCTCCCGAAGAAAAATTCGGTTTGCGAATGGTTATTCATCGCAGCTATTTAATTGCGGTGATTATTTCCATTACCTGGGTATTTCTCAGAATCGTTGACTTCATGGGATTAATACTCATTGATCGTGCTACAAGAACATCATCTCGTTTAGACGATCAGCTAATTCCATTTTTTAAAGATGGACTGAAAATATTCATTGCTATTCTTTGTTTCTTTTTCATTCTGGCATCTGTTTTCAATGTAAACATTGTTACACTGATTGGTGGATTAGGAATCGGTGGTCTTGCAGTGGCACTCGCCGCCAAAGAAACTCTGGAAAATTTATTAGGATCATTTACGATTTTTCTGGATAAGCCATTTGTAGTTGGAGATCACGTTAAAGTCGGTGCATTTCAGGGGCATGTTGAAACTATTGGATTGAGAAGTACCAGAATAAGAACCCTCGATAAAAGTCTGGTGACTGTTCCTAACAAAAAGATGGTGGATGCTGAACTGGAAAATATTACACAACGAACGATGTGGCGCTCCCGAACAGTTGTTAGTCTGATATGTTCCACTCCGCAAGATTCCGTTCAAAAAATTATTTCGCAAATCAAAGAGTTCCTGGATCATCATCCGAAAATCCGCGAAGGATCAACAGTTAATTTTGACATAATTGGTCAGAGTTCACTGGATGTTCTTACGGTGTATTTTGTCCGCACCACCGATGCCGATGAATTTGCAGAAGTAAAAGAAGAAATTAATTTTAGAATAATGGAAATCGTAAGGAGCAATGGTTCTGATTTCGCCTATCCTTCAACGAGTATTTATATCGAAAAAAACAACTAATGATTTGCACCATGCTATCATCAATTATTGTTCAGGCACCTGCATTACTGGGAATTCCGGTTGAGTTTATATTATTTGCACTTACCCTGCTTGGTGTGGCACTCTTTCACAATCACACCCTTAAGGTTGCACTAATTGGTCTGGCGTCTATTCTTATTTACAAAGAACTATTCACCGATTTTTCTATTGTTGAACATATTATTGGAAGCGAAACACATGAGGGTGAATGGAATATTCTGCTAAATCTTTTCGGTTTACTAACAGGGTTCACCATTCTTGCCGACCATTTTGAAAAGAGTGGAATTCCTGAAAAAATTCCTAACCTTTTACCCGATGACTGGAAAGGTGGCTTTGGGTTATTGATTATGATTGCCATTATTTCTTCCTTTCTGGATAACATAGCAGCTGCTATGATTGGTGGCGCTATAGCTATGGTGGTTTTTAATGGCAAGGTTCATATAGGATATATTGCAGCAATTGTCGCGGCAAGTAATGCCGGAGGAGCCGGAAGTGTTGTTGGAGATACGACCACCACCATGATGTGGATCGATGGAGTTGCTGCTGCTGATGTTACACATGCCTATGCTGCCTCAATTACTGCCATTCTATTTTTTGGTGTTGTTGCAGCCATTCAACAACATAAATTGCAACCACTGATTAAAAACAACACACATCATGTTGATATAGATTCAGGCAAACTAATTATCGTAGTTTTAATACTTGCAGGTGCAATTCTGACCAATGTTTACCTCGATTTCCCTGCTGCCGGAGTATGGATTGCGATTTTATTGGGAGCGATTTTCCGTCCTGTTCCATGGAAAATGCTACCCAATGCCATTCAGGGAAGTATATTTTTGTTGTCTCTGGTGATGTGCGCCTCCATGATGCCTGTTGAACAATTACCACCTGCTTCCTGGCAAACAGCTTTTATTCTCGGATTTGTAAGTGCTGTTTTCGATAATATACCGCTTACTAAACTTGCTTTGGAACAAGGTGGTTACGATTGGGGTATTTTAGCCTATGCCGTTGGTTTCGGTGGTTCAATGATCTGGTTTGGATCATCTGCTGGAGTAGCTATTTCGAATATTTTCCCTCAGGCAAAATCAGTAGTCAGCTGGGTTAAAAACGGATGGCATGTCGCTGTAGCCTATGTATTAGGATTTTTTGTGATGCTTTATGTAATGGGATGGAATCCTCATCCTCCCCATAAAAAATCGCATACTGACAATACCCATTCAACCCCGGTTGAACATACTGAGTAACAGGCTACTTTATCACTTTGCATACTAAAAGTTAGCAGGTTCCGTTTTAGCTACATATTAACACCGTAGTGTTAACAAACATCATTCACTCTTAACTCTTCAAGCTGCTTATCGGTCTAATTTTACACGTTAAAACTTATTATACCGCTGATGAGCTTATTACTTCAAATTACCACTGCTGCAACCGATTCATTGGCAGCAGTAGCACCTGCAACAGAAGAAACTTTATCCCTGTTTGATCTGGCACTTAAAGGTGGACCAATTATGGTTCCTATTGCACTTTGCTCAGTGATAGCAGTTTATATCATTTTCGAACGCTATTTTTCAATTCGGAAATCGGCCAAAGACGATCCGAATTTTATGAATAACATCCGCGACTTTATCAGCAATGGAAATATTGATGCTGCCCGCTCCCTTTGCCGGAATACCGACAGCCCCATTGCCCGGATGATTGAAAAAGGAATTTCCAGAATTGGCAAGCCATTAAGCGATATTGAAAAAGCAATTGAAAATATCGGGAACATTGAAGTAGTTAAAATGGAAAAAGGTCTTTCATTGCTAGCCACGGTTGCTGGTGCTGCCCCTATGCTGGGCTTCCTGGGTACCGTTACCGGGATGATTAAGGCATTCTATAATATGTCGAAGGCCGGAAAAACAATCGATATTAGTTTGCTCTCTGGTGGTATGTACGAAGCCATGGTAACCACGGTTGCCGGATTGATAGTCGGGATTTTTGCTTTGGTAGCTTATAATTTATTGACGGCAATGGTTGAAAAGGTGGTTTTCAAAATGGAGAATTCTTCCATCGAGTTTATGGACCTGCTTCAAGAACCGGCAAAATAAATCAGTCAGCAAATTTCACATCCCGGTACACCGGGAAAAAAAAATACGGAAATACCAAAAACACAAACATTAACTTAGAATTACCAATCAGTAATGGCCATCCGATCAAGAAATAAAGTGAATGCAAAATTTGAAATGTCATCAATGACAGATCTGGTGTTTTTGTTGTTGATTTTTTTCATGCTCATTACTACTTTGATCGTACCGAATGTAAATACATTAAAACTGGTTCTTCCAAACAGTAATACTGCAAAGCCTACCGAGAACTTAACTGTTTCGGTTGCGATCAATGAAAATCTGGAATATTTCATGGACGGACAACCTGTTGTTTTTGATCAGTTGGAAGGAAGTCTGAGTAACTTTGTTGCAGGAAAAACGGACCCTGTTGTAGTTTTACATACTGCCAATTCGGTTCCGGTAGAAAACGTAGTAAAGGTTATGGATATCGTTAACCGGCTAAAAGTGAAAATGGTGCTGGCAACCAATCCTGAGAAATAATGGAAACACAAGCACAGGAGAAGCAATCGAAAGGAGCCGGTTGGGTAGGTACACTTGCCTTTCATGGTGCTTTGCTTGCTATCCTCATTTTCATAAAACTAATGGCTCCAATACCTCCTCCGGAAGAGGAAGGAATGCTCATAAATTTTGGTAATTCTGATCAGGGAACCGGTGATGTGCAACCTACTCAAGTCACCAATGCAAACTCTCCTCAGGAATCGAATGCTGATCAGTTAAAAGAACCTGAAGAAAGTGTCGCTGATCCCGTGAAACCTCAGCCGCAGTTGACTCAGGACGTTGAAGATGCTCCAAAAATAAATACGGAGAAGCCAAAACCTAAGCCGGTAGAAAAACCCAAAACAAATCCAAAACCTGTGGAACAACCGAAGAAACCGGTTGAGCCTACACCCGATCCGAAAGCATTGTATCCGGGTAAGAAAAATAATAATGGTCAGGGTAGCAGTGGCAGCGAAGGTCAAACCGGTAATCCGGGCGACCAGGGATCTCCCGATGGTTCTCCCGATTCGAAAAATTATACAGGAAGCGGTAAAGGTGATTCCGGAGTTTCATTCGATCTTGCCGGAAGAAGCATGACGCGCAAACCAAGTATTTCTGATCAGTCGCAGGAAACAGGTAAAGTAATTATTGAAATTGTAGTCGATAAAGATGGTAATGTAACTACTGTAAATGGTCCTGCACGCGGCTCAACCACTTCAGCGCCGGTATTGGTTGCTAAAGCAAAACAGGCTGCGAAAAATGCTAAATTCAGCAAGAGCCCATCGGGAGTTGAAGAACAAAGAGGCACTATTACTTTTGTGTTTAAATTTGAATGACCTACAAAGAGACCCTCGACTATTTGTTTGCCCAATTGCCCATGTTTCACCGTATAGGGGCAGCAGCATATAAAGCCGATCTCAACAACACACATGCAATCATGGAAATGCTCGATCATCCTGAAAAGGATTTCAGATGCATTCACATTGCAGGCACCAATGGAAAAGGTTCTACTTCAAATATGCTGGCAGCTATTTTACAGCAAAGTGGTTACAAAACCGGACTCTATACTTCCCCTCACCTTCGCGATTTCAGAGAACGAATCCGGATTGATGGAAAGATGATTGGTCAGAATGATGTGATTACTTTTGTAAAAAAATACCGCAAAGAATTTGAAGCAATTGAACCTTCTTTTTTTGAATGGACAGTAGGCCTTGCATTCGATTACTTCAGTAAAAAAGATGTAGATATCGCTGTTATTGAAACCGGATTGGGTGGGCGACTCGATTCTACAAATGTGGTTACTCCTTTGGTTTCTGTGATAACAAACGTTCAGTGGGATCACATGAGTTTGCTGGGTAATACATTGAAAAAAATTGGTGCCGAAAAAGCAGGTATCATTAAAAAAGAAGTTCCGGTGGTAATCGGACAAACACAAAAAGAAACAGCCTCGATTTTCAAGACCAAAGCAAAGAAAATGCAATCGCCTATTTTCTTTGCAGATAAAAATTACAAAGTTGAGTTCAGTAATCAAGATGAAGATTCTCCCGGCAAAATTGAAGTTGATGTCTTGCGAAAAAAACTACCCTATCTTAAAAATTTAGTTGTTGACTTAGGTGGTTGGTATCAAACGGTAAATATTGCTACGGCATTGCAGACCTGTGAAATTCTGGAAGAAAAAGGATTTGAGCTTAACAGGAAAAATATCCGCAAAGCTTTAATGAATATCAAAAAACTCACCGGTTTTGCAGGTCGTTGGCAGGTAATAGGTAAAAATCCACTGATCATAGCCGATACAGGTCACAATGTGGATGGCTTAAAATTGGTTGTTCAGCAAATAAAAGCAACACCTCACAAGCACCTTCATTTTGTAATGGGAATGGTTCAGGATAAAGATATTTCAAAAGCACTTGCTTTGCTGCCGGTAAATGCATCCTATTATTTTTGTAAACCCGATATTCCACGTGGATTAGATGCAATGGTATTGCGGGAGCAGGCCGCAAACTTTAAACTCAAAGGAAATATCTATCCTAGCGTGAAAAAAGCACTTGATGCTGCGGTAAAAAAAGCCGGTAAAAATGATCTGGTATTCATTGGTGGCAGCACTTTTGTGGTTGCTGAAATAGTTTAAAAAATGAAGCCGGCAACTATCAGTGAAATACAGAAGGAACTAAGTTTACTTTCGCAAAAAGAACTACTCGCCTTATGCTCCCGTTTACTTCGTTTTAAAAAAGAAAACAAGGAACTGGTTACCTATCTGCTCTTCGATTCCATTGATCAGGATGGTTTTGTAAGGAAAGTGAATGAAAGTGTTTCTTCTTCATTTGCCGAAATGAACGACTCCAATGTTTATCTCATCAAAAAAAGCGTTCGGAAAATTTTACGTGTCATAAATAAATATATCCGCTTTTGTGGCGACACTAAAATGGAACTCGAAATGAGAATACATTTTTGTAAAGAGTTAAAGCAATTCAAAAAAGAAATTAATTCGAGTCAGCAACTTGCAAATATTTACATCGGACAAATTGATAAAATTCACAAGGCAATTGCAACATTACACGAAGATTTACAAGGTGATTTTGTTGAGGAAGTAGGTTTGTTGGAGTGACAAGTTATCAGTGGCAAGTGACAAGTGAGAAGTGAGAAGTGAGAAGTGAGAAGTTAAAAGAGGTAGTATGCCCTATGGTGGTGAGCTTAGCTCTTAGTGCAAATGTTTACATTAACTGCTAAGCAGAATCCCATAAATATTTTTCACAAATCGGAATTTGGTTTAAATATTTTAAATTCAACTATCTTTTGATTTTTCATTTTATAAACAACAAAATCCATCTCAGTTTTCTTCTTTGAAATGGAATCACCGATTTCAAAATACCTGACTGCATCTCTGCCATACACGTTTAAATTGATGTTCGTGTCATTAACTAAAATTGTAGGAAATCCTCCTCTGCTTAATATTATTTCATCAATTATTCCGTGAAATTCAGAATTCAAATAAATGAATTGGAATTGTTGTTTAGAGTCATTATTATCAATCCAATCATAAATACATATGCCCAATAAAAAGACCAAATTTAAATACCACCACAACGGAAATTTTTTCATCTTAATTTGGATCAACCTTTTTAGGTATATTTAAAGGGTTTTCATTGTCAGAAAAACACTAATGCCATATAAATTTTTCACAAATCTAATCTTGGTTTAAATATTTTAAATTCAACTATCTTTTGATTTTTCATTTTACAAGTCCACAAATAAATTTAGGATTTATTTATGAAAGGGCTTAAAAAATATTATTTCGCTGTGCAAAAAGTGTGCAAATAAAAAAAGCACCTATAACATTTAAGTCATAAGTGCTTGATTTTAAGTGGGAACTACTGGGTTCGAACCAGTGACCCTCTGCTTGTAAGGCAGATGCTCTGAACCAGCTGAGCTAAGCTCCCATTAAATATTTTATGCTGACGATTTCAGCAGTTTTTCTTTTCGATCAGGAACCATCCTGAATCTCTGTTGGTATGCTCTGAACCATCCCGATAGCTATCGGGAGAGCTAAGCTCCCATTAAATGAACTTTGATAATTAACATCTTCGCTCATTTTCCCTGTGAAATTGGGACTGCAAATATACTGATGATTTAATCAATTGCAAAAAATGCCTTACATTTTCTTATTTAATTGATAATTAAATATTTGCAGCCTTGATTACCGTCTTGAGCGGCCTTTACTACTATCTCTTTTACCTTTCGTTTGGGTGCTATTCCTGCTTTTATCTCTTCCAGAGTGGCGGTGACCTGGGCCGGAATTTCTTTTTTCAGGCCTTGCGTTTTGCGCTTTAGGTGGATTTGACGAACCGGGTTTTGCGCTTTTGGCTGGTTTAACATGGTTTAATTTTTCCGACGAAGAATTTTTAATTAATTTAAAAATTCCCTGAAGTTCGTCTTGAGTTAAATCTCTCCATTCACCAAGTGACAGGCCTTTCAGACTAACATTCATTATTCTGACTCGCTCCAGTTTCATCACCTGATATCCGAAATGTTCACACATTCTTCGAATTTGCCGGTTAAGTCCCTGAATCAATATTATTCTGAAAATAAACGGTGTTTCCTTAACAACTTTACACTTTCTGGTTACTACTCCTAAAATAGGAACACCATGCATCATTCCATCAATAAACTTATCTGTGATAGGTTTATCAACAGTGACTAAATATTCCTTTTCATGCGCATTTTCAGCTCTTAATATTTTGTTAACGATATCTCCATCATTAGTCAGAAATATGAGCCCCTGCGAATCTTTATCTAATCGCCCAATGGGGAAAATTCTTGCACTGTGATTTACATAGTTGATGATATTATCTGCTGTATGTTCTTCTGTTGTTGTGGTAACGCCAACAGGCTTATTGAATGCCAGGTAGATATTGTCTTCAGCTTCTCTGGGTTCCAGATGATGTCCGTTTACAACTACCTTATCTCCCGGGTAAACCTGATCGGCCAACTTAGCTTTTCGGCCATTGATTGATACAAATCCCCTTTCAATAAACCGGTCAGCCTCCCTTCGGGAACAGATGCCGCTTTCAGCAATGAATTTGTTTAGCCTTATTGAAGATTTAGATTCCATATTCTGATGCAAAGTACGGAAATTTAGACGGTCGACTTTAAAGCAATTCCTATTCTTTCTGTTTTGCCTTTACATGGCTCTTAAAGAATAGCAATTATTGGTTCATGAAATCCATATAATATTACATATCAGTCATTTAAATAGTCTAGCAACCCTTTCCACACTATTTCAACCAAGCCGCTAAACTTCCTGCCTTGACCATTTATTCGAAAAAAATTATCAAATTCGTAAATTCATAAAATGATTACAACCTTATTCAACCAACATCTATTTCCAAATCAAACTAAACAACCATCCCCGTTAAGGGTTAAAATATAAACCCACTCGTATGAAAATGCATTTATCTCATTTCAAAATATTTCTCGCTCTTGGTGTAATTCTACCGGCATTAAATTTAAATGTTTATGCACAGGATGACGATTCTTTTGAAGAAAAGGAACAACAACCTATTCGTTCCAAAACTTTCTCCACCGGACTTTACATCGGTTCTTACTTTCCCAATAAATACACCGCAAGCTTATACGATGGCTATGGTTTCGACTTCGACGGAAACCGAAATGTTTTTGAAAATAGCTGGATGTATCAGAAAATAATCAATCAATATGGTGGTGGTTACGGGCAACCCGATATCATCGCTGAAGAACTGGGTGTGCCTCCTGAAGATTGGTCGTTTTCTGAAAGTGATATGCCCGTAAATATGCGTTACAAAACTTCTGTAGCTGTAGGATTCGCCGGCAGATATTCTGTGGATGCTAAAAATGCCGTCGTTTTAAATGCAACCGCTGCAATTGTAACCGCAGCAGGAAATTTTACCATCACTACTCGCCCACCTTCCGGATCAACTCAAATTAATAATAGTATCAGAACATTTGAAATCCGTGGAAAAGAACAACGACTTTTGATGCAAGCAGGTTATCAACGATTGCTTGGTGAAGGAGAATCGTTTAATGCTTTTATTGAAGGAGGACTACATGCTACCCTTGCAAAATTTGATGAGAGTGAAATTCAGATTAATGATTTAAGAATAAATTTATATGAATCCTACTATGATCCAAATGGCGGCTATAGTTTCTTCACAGGCTCTAAACCGGTTGGATTGGGCTTTGGTGCTTTTACAGGACTTGGTGTAAATATTCGCACCACTGGCAAGTGGATGCTTCAGTTACTTTACAATGCACAACTCGAAAATGTCAGAATTGGGTATAATCCGAAAATTAAAATTAGTCAGTCGGCTGGACTTCGTGCATACTATCTTCTATCAAAAAATAATTAGTTAATATGAGTGAAAAATTAAAAAAATCACTGGAAAACGGTCCTCATAAACTTCTTAAATCAATTGAAGGAAATTGGAAAGGTATAACCCGGGTTTGGTTTGAGCCGGGAAAGCTTGCCGATGAATCGGAATGCCGCGGAACAATTCGCTCTGTGCTCAACAACATGTTTGCGTTACACGAATATTCAGGATCGTTAGAGGGAAAACCAATTGAAGGAATTGCAATTTATGGCTGTTCACTTGCTGACAACACGCTTCAATCGGCCTGGATCGATAGTTTCCATAACGGCACAAATATTATGTTCAGCACCAATAAAAATGAAACCTCACCGTTCTCGGTATTAGCTTCGTATGGAGGCGAACCTGCGTGGGGATGGCGCACCAAAATTGAACTTGAAAATCCCGATCGATTAATTATTACCATGTACAATATTGTGCCGGGTGGTTCTGATGAAAAAGCTGTTGAAGTTATTTATGACAGAATAAAATAATTTACTTAACCAAACTACATAATGACATTCATTAATCGCTTTTTACTGTGCATATTAACTTTTTCTGTAATCATTCCACAAGTTTCAGAAGCACAAAAGCTTCTCATTTCTCCATCAGAAATTGATGAGTCGGGGTTTGGTTATACCAAAGTAATAGGACAAGATGAAGAAGGTTATTTTGTATTGCTATCGAATATAACGTTAAACTATTCCGGCGACAGAATGGGATTTAGAAGCAGGAAATACAAACTTGCCTATTACAATTCCAATCTCACACAAAAATGGTCTATTCCGGTCAATGCTACCAAACCGGAAGCAGAAATTGAAGCAGTCACATTTTTCAATGAAAGCATATTAATAATCTCTTCCGAATACGTTAAATCTGATCTTAAACTCAATTATTACTTTTCAACCATTGATAAGGAAGGTGTGATTTCCGGTGGAGAAAATAGTGTTGCTTCATTCAGTCAGATTTCTGGTGAATATGAAAAATGTCGACCGGTGATTTCCACAGGCAGAAAAATGATTGCCATCACCACACGTGAATTCACCTCCGATAATCAGCAAAAACTTTTTGCAGCAATATTCGATTCAGAATTAAAACCGGTAAAATCCGTTACCGGAATTGCAAACTATGCCGAAAAGAATTTTGACCTCATCAATTTCGCTCTCACCGACAGAGGCGATGTTGGTATTCTTGGTATTCATTCAGAAAAAATTAAAGCCCTATCCTCTAAAAGGACTACTGATTACATTTTGTTCACAGCATCAGTTTCTGAAAGTCAGATAAAAGAAACCCCAATCGCTACCGATAGAATTATTACCGGACTCGGTCTTGCAGCAGATAATATTAACGATCAGTTTGTAATTGCCGGTTTTTATTCAGATGTTAATTCTACTACCGGTTCCGGAGTAGTTTACGGAAAACTAACCCTCGACAGCACCGCAAATTTTGATCTGAAACTAAAACCCATTGATGGCGAGAAAAACATCCGCCTTAAAGGCGAAAGAAATGCGGCATCGGGCATGAGTTTGATTGGATATCCTATTGAAAGAATTATATTAAGGAAAGATGGTGGTGCCGTTATTGTTGCGGAAGCTGCCTACACCACCGAATATTCATATTATGATTACTTCACACAATCGTTCACCCGAAGAGAAGAATTTCATTTCGATAACATTGCTGTACTTTCCGTGAATTATGATGCTTCTGTTCAATGGAGCGCGATTGCTGAAAAAGAACAGGTGTCTATTGATGATGACGGAGTTTTTTCAAGCTTCTGTTCTTTACTTAACAGTGAAGAAATGATCGTTCTGTTTAACGATAATCTCAGTCGTCAAAATGCGCTTATTCCGGTTAAAATTAGCAATACAGGAGCCGCACTCCGGGGGAAACCGGTTCAGGGAAGTGAAGGACTCATGATTCTTCCCCGCTCAGCCAAACAAGTTGCTGAAAACGAAATTCTGGTTCCTGCTATTAAAAAAAGAAAAAGATACCTGGCATTAATAACCTTTTAAGATGTTCCCTCCCGGAAAATATGGTCACCCGATTACCGGTAATTTACAAGACCTGAAAACTAGGGTGCTCGATTTTTTTTGTGAACAGCAGGAAACATATGGAGATGTAAGTACCATCCGCTTTTCCGTTCGAAAAGTTTTATACATTCAACATCCCGATCTTATTCAATATGTCCTGCAGGAAAATAATAAAAATTATACCAAGAGCCTGCGTTACGAACAATTGAAGTACCTGCTGGGCAATGGCTTGCTTACCAGTGAAGGCGAATTCTGGCTTCGACAACGAAGACTCATTCAACCGGCATTTCACAAACAAAAACTTGCTCAACTGGTAACAGATATGGCATCTTGTACCGGAAACATGATTGCCAAATGGGAACAAGGTTCTTATTCTCAGTTAACATCTGAGATGATGATGTTAACACTGGATATTGTCAGCAGTACTTTATTGCATGCGAATGTGAAAAATAATGCCGCAATCATATCAGAAGCACTTTCATTCTTATTAAAATCTGTCAATATCCGAACCCGTACTCCTATCCTGCTTCCAATATGGATTCCGACTCCGGAACATCAGAAAATCAAGAAAGCTGTCAAAGCGATTAACGAAGTTCTGGATGCTGTTTTTGAACAACGCCGATCCGACCCCAACCAACACCACGATTTGTTATCGATGCTGATGGAATCAAAATATGAAGACACCGGTGAATCGATGTCGAATAAACAATTGCGTGATGAAGTGATGACCATTTTTGTAGCCGGACACGAAACAACTGCTAATGCGCTTTCATGGGCACTTTTTCTTCTTGCTAAACATCCTGAAAAACTGAGCAAATGTAAAAATGAAATAAGGCAAGTTTTAAATGGCCGAACTCCAGAATTTAATGACCTGACAAATTTAAAATATCTTACCAACGTTATTGAGGAAACATTACGAATATATCCTCCGGCATGGATTATTGGCAGAAAAAATATTAAGCCCGATACAATTGGGAATTATGCAATCCCTGCAGGTACCAATGTGCTAATTTCTCCTTATGCCCTGCACCGCGACAAGCGATTTTGGGAAAATCCCGATGCATTTATTCCCGAACGATTTGAAACTGGTGAAACAGTTAGAAAAGTTAAAAATATGTACCTGCCATTTGGCGCTGGACCGCGGATTTGTATCGGCAACAATTTTGCTATGATGGAAATGCAAATAGTTTTAGCTATGATACTTGCAAAATTCACACCTGTTCTGAATTCGGCTGCACAGGTTGTGCCCGAGCCTCTCATCACCCTGCGTCCCAAAGGACTCGAAATTACCATGAAAACCGATTTCGTAAATTAACAACCGGTCAAACAAACTTATAAATCCATTACCTTTGCATGGTGATCTCCAAACTTTTTAATGCAACGCGACTGACCACCGGATATCTCCGGCATCAACTGGTTTCCGGAAACGAGCATGATGCACATTCACCGTTTTTATATCAGTTACTAACGGAAGGAATTTACAAAAAAGAAGATCCCGGAATATTTCAAAACATAGAAAACTTCCGAAAGTCTTTACTCCGCGATAACACCATCATTGCTGTTTCCGATTTAGGTGCTGGAAGTAGTTACGATCAGAAAAAAATTGCACGACCCATTCGGGAAATTGCCTCCAACTTTGCTAAGTCACCGCAGTTTTGCAGATTACTATTCAGGTTGTCCCGTTATTTTAAACCACAAAATATCATTGAACTGGGAACATCTTTAGGAATTAGCACCATGTATCTGGCACTCGGTAATCCTAATGCTAAAATCATAACTCTCGAAGGCTGTCCCGAAACGGCAACATGTGCACGAAGCAATTTTGCAAAAATGAATTGCTCCTCAGTAACATGTTTGACCGGCGATTTCGACACTACCTTGCCAGAAGTACTCCATACGGTTCCTGCCGATTTTATTTTTATTGATGGCAATCATACCTATGAAGCAACATTGAGATACTTCAACTGGATCCTGCCAAAGGTGCATGCTAAAACCATGATTATATTCGACGACATCAACTGGTCAGCTGGCATGCAACAGGCCTGGCTTGAAATTCAACAACATCCAAAAGTTACTCAAAGCCTCGATTTCTACCTGGTGGGAATAACTTTTTTTGATCAGAACCTCAGCAAACAACATTTTAAACTTCGATTTTAAATAATTGCTAATTCTAAAAAAGTTATCTTTACAAAATCACCGGATTAACACAATTTGAAATACCCCGTATGGAATCAATAATCAATCTGAAAGATATTTCCCGCCATTATGTGGTGGGAAATGAGATTATTTATGCCCTCAGATCAATCACCACAGAAATTTTCAGGAATGAATACGTGGCACTGATGGGATCATCCGGTTCCGGGAAATCAACCCTCATGAATATTATCGGATGTCTGGATACTCCAACCGGTGGTAATTACATTCTGAAAGGTACCGATGTAAGTTTCATGTCCGATAATCAGCTGGCTGAAGTTCGTAATTCAGAAATTGGTTTTGTATTCCAGACTTTTAATCTCCTGCCACGATCAACCGCACTCGATAATGTTGCTTTACCTTTGGTTTATGCCGGAGTATCTAAAGATGAACGTGAAGAAAGAGCCCGCAAAGCTCTTATGGATGTTGGCCTCGGAGACCGGATTACGCATCGCCCGAATGAACTTTCTGGCGGACAACGTCAAAGAGTTGCAGTGGCCCGTGCATTAGTTAACAACCCCGCCATTATTCTTGCCGATGAGCCTACAGGAAATCTCGATTCCAAAACATCGCAGGAAATCATGATGTTGTTTGAAGAAATTCATATGAAAGGTAACACCATTGTGGTGGTAACACACGAAGAAGACATTGCCCGCCATGCGCATCGAATTATCCGTTTGCGTGACGGACTCATTGAATCGGATCAGAAAAATGATCAGATTATTTCAGCAATTAAACTTAAAGGCTCGGGATCTGTTCCTGCATAAGGGTATTTAAAAAACCTGATATGAAAATTTATACAAAAACCGGCGATTCAGGACAAACATCACTCATCGGAGGTACCAGAGTTGCCAAACATCACCTTCGCATTGAAACTTACGGAACCGTTGATGAATTGAATTCAAATATTGGCATGCTGCGTGATCACCTGACAAGACCTGATCAGCAAGAGCTCATGCAAGAAATTCAGGACAGGTTGTTTACAATTGGTGCCTTGCTGGCTGCGGATCCTGATAAATCCAGAATGAAAATTCCTGATCTCAATGAAAATGATATTTCCCTCCTGGAGAAAAATATCGACCTCATGAACAGTGAACTGCCCGAATTGAAGGCTTTTATCCTTCCCGGCGGACATCCTGCTGCTTCCTGGTGCCATCTTGCCAGATGTGTTTGCCGTCGCTGTGAGCGAATGGTAAGTCACCTTGCTTCTGAAACTGAAGTGCATCCACTCATCCTTATTTACCTAAATCGACTCTCTGACTACCTGTTTGTACTTGCCAGATTGGTGTTAAAAGACCATAATTGCAATGAAATTAACTGGAAACCAAGGACTTAAAACCTATTTAAACTAACTTGTTTATTTGAATTCTATTTTTTTATTTTTGCAGCCCCCTGTAAAAAGGGAAATACACCAATTGCTAACCCCTAAATTGATTAAAGCATGTACTGGACTTTAGAATTGGCATCTCATCTTGAAGATGCTCCATGGCCTGCTACCAAAGACGAACTTATTGATTACGCTATACGTTCCGGAGCACCTCTTGAAGTAATTGAAAACTTGCAAGAGCTTGAAGATGAAGGTGAACCCTATGAAAGCATTGAAGAAATCTGGCCCGATTATCCCACCAAAGATGACTTCTTCTTCAACGAAGACGAGTATTAGGTATTCCAATAAGAACTATCCGGTCACAGAATTAACTGTGACTTAGCTTCTTCTATTATCAAAAAACTCTTTTACGGCCAGGCTTATGAAGCCCTGAAAATCAGGGATTATCGGTTTTTTATTGCTGCCCGTTTATCTCTTACCATTGCCTGGCAAATGCAGGCTGTTGTTTTTGGATGGCTCATTTACAGTCATACCAAAGATCCAATGGCACTCGGATTAATTGGACTTGCTGAGGCAATTCCGGCAATCTCCATGGCACTTTTTGGTGGCCATCTTGCCGATCAGCTAAATCGTAAAAAATTAATTCTGACTTTCCTTTTTGTCTTGCTCCTGATTTCAATCGGACTAACATTTTTTACTTTTAATGCTGAAGCAAATTTTATCCGCTTCGGAACATTACCTGTGTACATTCTGATTTTTTTAACCGGTTTAGCCAGAGGTGTATTAGGTCCTACAATTTCAGCTTTCTTCGCACAACTGGTTCCCAAATCACTCTACGCATCGGCTTCGGCATGGAGTAGCACCGTGTGGCAATTAGGCGCTGTAACCGGACCAGCATTAGGTGGATTAATCTATGGTTTTTATGGTGCATTTGCTGCAAGCACATTCGTTTGTGTGTTCATAGTTATCACTGCTTGTTGTTACCTGTTCATCAAGTCGAAACCGGCATTAAGAGCATCGGAAGGAATTTCGCTTGCAGAAAGCTTAACAACAGGAATACGATTTGTTTTTAAAAATCAAATCATGTTATCCGCCATTACACTCGACCTGTTTGCCGTACTTTTTGGTGGTGCGGTAGCATTGTTGCCCATGTTTGCCGATCAGGTGCTGGGAACAGGTGCTGAAGGACTTGGCTTACTGAGGGCTGCTCCTGCTTTTGGTGCCGTCATCATGGCTCTCACTCTTGCCCACCGGCCTCCCGTTACTCATACCGGTAAAAAATTGCTGGCTGCTGTGGCAGGATTTGGAATTTGCATGATTCTTTTTGCTTTGTCCACAAACTTCTATCTCTCGCTGGCACTTTTGGCCCTTAGCGGGATGCTGGACAGTGTCAGTGTAATAATCCGGTCCACCATTATGCAGGTAATTACCCCTGATGAAATGCGTGGAAGGGTATCGGCAGTAAACACTATTTTCATAGGTTCTTCGAATGAAATTGGTGCTTTTGAATCGGGATTTGCGGCCCGGTTACTGGGATTAATTCCTTCCGTTATAGCAGGAGGAGCCATGACACTGATGGTAGTTGCGTCAACCTGGAAACTGGCTCCTTCCTTAAGGAAACTGGAACTAAAAAACCTTCATTCAACTGGGTAGACTCCTGTATGTCACGAGTTTACAATTACATGGGTGTTACTGCATAATGTTACATGATTTTCAGTACCTTTGTCGGCTCATATTCAAGCCCCTATAATTCAGGCATTTAAAGTCAACTATTATGATTGATTTCATCAATAAAACGTTATCAAAACTTTTCGGAAATAAAGCCGACCGCGACCTTAAGGAATTGGTTCCTGTTGTCTCAAAAATAAAAGAAGCAGAAGTAACAATTACCCAATTGAACGATGATCAGTTGCGGGAAAAAACTTCTGAATTCCGAAAAAGAATTCAGGATCATATTGCAGCTACTGTTGAAGAACGTATTTCTATCAATGATCAGATTGAAAAAAATCCAACCATGGAAATGGGAGCGAAAGAAGATCTGTATCGCAGAATAGATGAGCTGCAAAAAGAAGAGAACAGCAAAATCGAAGAAGTTCTGAATGAAATATTGCCGGAAGCATTTGGTGTTGTCAGAGAAACGGCGCGTCGTTTTTCAACAAACTCAGAAATCAAGGTTAAAGCAACGCAGCATGATCGTGATCTGTCTGTAAAAAAATCTTACATCAAAATTTCAGGTGACGAAGCTGTATATTCCAACACCTGGGTGGCAGCAGGAAACAATGTTACCTGGAATATGATTCATTACGATGTGCAGTTAATTGGTGGATCGGTTCTGCATCAGGGAAAAATTGCTGAAATGGCAACCGGTGAAGGAAAAACACTGGTGGCAACTTTACCAATTTACCTGAATGCCCTTGCCGGGAAAGGTGTGCATATCGTAACAGTAAACGACTATCTTGCTAAACGTGACTCTGAATGGAACGGAACTATTTTTGAATTCCTGGGTCTCACTGTTGATTGTATCGATAAGCACCAACCTAATTCCGATGAAAGAAAGAAAGCTTATCTAGCTGACATCACCTACGGAACAAACAATGAATTTGGTTTCGATTACCTGAGAGATAATATGGCCCGCACACCACAGGATATGGTTCAGCGTGGTCATCATTTTGCCATCGTAGATGAGGTCGATTCTGTTTTGATTGATGATGCAAGAACTCCTTTGATTATCTCCGGTCCTACACCACGTGGCGATTCACATGAATTTTTTGCTTTGAAACCCAGAATTGAAAACCTGGTATCCACACAAAGAAATTATATCAATACAGTAATTGCAGATGCAAAAAAGAAAATTGCAGATGGCAAAGAGAATGAAGCTGGTTTACCATTATTGCGTGCTTATCGCGGATTACCAAGAAACAAAGCACTCATCAAGTTTTTAAGTGAGCAAGGTGTTCGTGCATTACTGCAAAAAACCGAAAATCATTACATGCAGGATCAGCAACGTGAAATGCACAAGGTTGATGCTGAATTGTTTTTTGTTATTGATGAGAAAAATAACTCCATTGAACTAACCGAGAAAGGTGTTGATCTGATTACTGCTACAGGTGAAGATCCGCATTTCTTTGTGATGCCGGATGTTGGCTCCAGCATAGCTGAAATTGAAAAGCTTTCAGTGAGTGATCAGGAAAAACTGGAACGTAAAGATGTTCTGATGCGTGACTTCGCTATCAAATCGGAACGTATTCATACGATCAACCAATTGCTGCGCGCTTACACGCTTTATGAAAATGATGTAGAATATATTCTTGCAGATGGCAAGGTAAAAATTGTGGATGAGCAAACCGGTCGTGTGCTTGATGGCAGACGTTATTCGGATGGATTACATCAGGCAATCGAGGCTAAAGAAAATGTTAAGATCGAAGCCGCAACGCAGACTTATGCAACCGTAACACTGCAGAATTATTTCAGGATGTATCACAAGTTGGCGGGTATGACCGGAACAGCTGAAACGGAAGCAGGAGAATTCTGGCAAATTTATAAGCTGGATGTGGTTGTTATTCCAACCAACAGAAAAATCAGCCGTGATGACCGTGAAGATCTGGTGTATAAAACCACCCGTGAAAAATACAATGCCGTAATTGAAGAGATTGAAGCACTTACTAAAGCCGGCAGACCGGTACTTGTGGGTACCACCTCAGTAGAGATTTCAGAATTATTGAGCAGGATGCTTAAGCTGAGAAACATTAAACACAATGTTTTGAATGCTAAATTGCATCAGCGTGAAGCTGAAATTGTTGCTGAAGCAGGATTTGCAGGAACAGTAACCATTGCAACCAACATGGCTGGTCGTGGAACCGATATTAAACTGGGACCCGGCGTTAAAGAAGCAGGTGGTTTGGCCATTATTGGTACAGAGCGACATGAATCACGTCGTGTCGATCGCCAGTTACGTGGTCGTTCCGGTCGTCAGGGAGATCCAGGTTCTACACAATTCTTTGTGTCACTTGAAGACAACCTGATGCGCTTATTCGGTTCTGAAAGAATAGCGCGTTTAATGGACCGTATGGGAATTAAGGAAGGTGAAGTTATTCAGCATTCCATGATTACCAAGTCGATTGAAAGAGCACAGAAAAAAGTAGAAGAGAATAACTTTGGAATAAGAAAGCGTTTGCTGGAATATGATGATGTTATGAACTCTCAGCGTGAAGTGATTTACAAAAAACGCCGACATGCACTTTTTGGTGAGCGCTTAACACTGGATTTGGAAAACATGCAATACGACTACAGTGAATCGCTTGCAAATGCATTCGCTGATCAGCGGAATTTTGAAGAATTTAAACTGGAACTGATCCGGATATTCTCAATTGATGCTCCTGTAAATGAACAGGAGTTTATGAAAATTAAGGCTGAAGAATTAGCAGGTAAAATTTTTGAAGCATCTCAGTCACAATATCGATTCAAATCTAAGATGATTGCTGATAAAGCCTTCCCGGTAATTCAACAAGTCTACGAAACTCAGGGACAGGTAATCGAAAATATTGTTGTGCCTTTCACCGATGGAATGAAACAGGTTCAGGTAATGGTGAACCTGAAAAAAGCGTTTGAAACGCATGGTGCCGAAATAATGACCGCCTTTGAAAGAACAATTGCACTGGCATTAATTGATGATGCCTGGAAAGAGCACTTGCGTGAGATGGATGAATTGAAGACTTCTGTACAAAATGCTGTTTACGAACAAAAGGATCCATTGCTGATTTACAAATTCGAATCTTTCGAGTTATTCAAGAAGATGCTCGAACAAATTAACCGCGATGTACTATCATTCCTTTACAAAGGATTTATTCCGGTTCAGGATTCTGCAAATGTGAGAGAAGCCCGCCCGCAACCACGCACCGATATGAGCAAGCTCAAAACTTCTCATGAAGAAGTACCTGCAGGAGCAACAGTTGGAGCACCACAACCACAAGGAGCTGCTCCTGAAGGCCAAAGACAGGTTGCAAAACCACAACCGGTTAGAGTAGATCCGAAAGTTGGCAGAAATGATCCTTGTCCATGCGGCAGTGGCAAAAAATACAAAAACTGCCATGGAGTTGGAGAACCCGGGTAAAATCTGAAACTTACAAATTGAAACCGACAGGAAATAAACTTTGTTGTACAAGTATTTGTTAGGTATAAGTAATAAGGACTAAAATCAAAGAAATCAGCCATGTTATCAATAATCACAATTATGCTTAGCATTTTCAATCTCTTCTTTGGTCCAAAAGGTGGAAACATGGAGACCTATCAAAACAATAAAGCTATGAATACAGGCAAAACCATTTATGACTTCACGATGAAAGACATCGATGGCAAGCCGGTATCATTGAAACAATATGAAAGAAAGGTAGTACTGATTGTGAATGTGGCAAGCGAATGTGGTCTTACTCCTCAATACAAAGAAATTCAGGCTCTTTACGATCAATACAAAGCTGAAGGACTGGTAGTATTAGGTTTTCCTGCAAACAATTTTATGGGACAAGAGCCAGGCACTGAATCTGAAATAAAATCATTCTGCAGTAAGAATTATGGCGTAACGTTTCCTATGTTTTCAAAAATTTCAGTTAAAGGAGATGATATGGCACCACTCTATCAATTCCTCACTTCCAAAGAAAAAAATGGTATCACCGATGCTCCGGTTACCTGGAATTTTCAAAAATTTCTAATCGACAAAGAAGGCAGGATGGCCACTTTTTTCGCCCCAAAAACCAGTGTCACTGATGAAAAGGTGATAAGTGCGGTGAAAGAACTTTTGAAGTAATTTATAGTAGATCTACAATTACAATTCTGGTCCTCGCCGCAGGCAGGACCAGAAAACGAACGATCTCCTTTGTCAATTGCTTGTTGCTTTCTTATATATTTTTTCTATCTATAGGAGATTTTAAATGAAAAATTTAGAATATGCAATTGTGAATGTAAAATGTAAAACTTAGAATGTAAAATTTATTGGCCTTCTCTATTTGTTATCTTTTATTAACATTTAAATTTTCTACGAACAATGATGCTAAATGAAAAATATAAAATACCCAATTGTGAATGTAAAATGCAAGATGTAAAACTTAGAATGTAAAAGTTATTTGCCTTCTCTATTAGTTATCTTTTATTAACATTTAAATTTTCAACGAACAATGATGCTAAATGAAAAATATAAAATACCCAATTGTGAATGTAAAATGCAAAACGTAAAACCCAGAATGTAAATTTCTACATTCTCATTCTACATTTCCATTTAACATTATCATTTCAATTTAAAATTATACATTCTACATTTTACATTTAAATCATCTATCACCTTTGTCAACTACTTTTTGCTTTCTTATATATTTTTTCTACCTATAGCAGATTTTAAATGAAAAATTTAGAATATGCAATTGTGAATGTAAAATGCAAAACGTAAAACCTATAATGTAAAATTTATTCACCTTCTTTATCAGATATCTTTTTCTAAAATTTAAATTTTCAACGAACAATGATGCTAAATGAAAAATATAAAATACCCAATTGTGAATGTAAAATGCAAAATGTAAAACCCAGAATGTAAAATTCTACATTCTCATTTTACATTTCCATTCAACATTATCATTTCAATTTTAAATTATACATTCTACATTTTACATTTAAATCATCTATCACCTTTGTCAACTACTTTTTGCTTTCTTATATATTTTTTCTACCTATAGCAGATTTTAAATGAAAAATTTAGAATATGCTGGTTTGACCCCCTAATTCTGGGACAATTTAATCGGGTTCTAAATTAATACAAATATTTCACTTTTATTTACATCGCAAGATGCGACTGACGACGAAGGGTAAACCGGTGTTGCGGCGTAGTTGGCGGAGGAAGCATTTTCTCCGCCTTTGTTTTTTAAATCGGTGCGCTTTGCGCGAATGGTTTTTTTTGCAAGATGCTCCCTCTGACTTAGAATGCCCGGTATTTCATAGATCGGATATTTCAATTTTATTGTCACTTTCTTCTTTTCTTCCTGGTAGGTCATTACAAGGTCGTTGTTCCATGCTTTGTTAAATATTGCTGGTGGTAATCCCTTGGTTCCAGTGTGCGTACGTTTATTATTGTACATATAATAAAACCTTTGAAGTCGCTTTTCCAGTTCCAAAATGTCAAAGTATTCCTTGTCAATACTTGCACTCAATATGCTATGAAAACTTTCTATGTGTCCGTTTTCTTGTGGCGTATACGGATGAGTAAACACTTGATTCAGCCCATTGAGTTCAAAATATTCCTGTACTGTTTTTGCTGCAAATTGGGGTCCTCCATCATTGCGAACTTCAATTCGGATTTCTCTTGAGGCCATTCCAGCAGGTTCCAGATGATGTAATATTACGTAGTCCCAAATCAACTTCACTTCTTGGGATGTAATGCTGAATCCGACTATCCAGGCCAAAGTTTCTCGTGTAAAGGTATCCAACACAGTAAGTATATAAGCGCTCCTTCTGTCGCGTAATATCCAAACTTGCTTTATGTCCATTTCCAGCACCACCAATGGCTCTAAAGGTGTAACAATTCGATATCTCGCATAAGTTTTCTTTGCTTGTTTTCTTCCTTTTTTGGTCAAGCCATTTTCTTTCATCAACCGTGCAACTTTCTTCTTATTAATAATGTAACCCATAATTTGCAATTGTGCGGTCATCCGTTTTGTGCCACATCTTAAATCCGGATCAGTGTCAATCCTTATCATGTCATCAATAACAAATTTATCCTCCACCAAAATTTCACACCCTTTGTCCTTTTTCTTTGTGTGTGTGCTTTTCGGGCGACCCTGCTTTTTAGAACTAGCTGGCTGATGATAATATTGATGCTTGGTTAACGAGGCGATTTGAAGTGCCGTGTCTCTTGTCATACCTGCTGCCTGGTATTTCAATGCGATCGCTTTCCTTTCGGAAGCGCATACTTTTTTTTCAAAAGTTCGTCTTTCATCCGTGATTCCAATTGCTGATCTGCAACTAGATTCCGCAAAGCTTCATTCTCCTTTTGAAGTCGGCGAATCTCCTTTAAATGCTCCTTGGTCATACCATGTTGCAGACCGCTTTCACCCATTTCTTTGAGCTTTGATACCCATTGGTAGTAACTCGCAGGATAGATCCCATACTTAGTGCAAGTGACTGATAATCCGCTTTTTCGAACTTCATTTATAATACGAAGCTTCTCTTCTTTGGTCCGGTGGACCTTGGCTTTTTTTCCTTCTGACATGATTAGTTAAAATTAATAATAATCTTGTCCGGTTATTTAGGGGGTTAAATCAATGCAATTGTGAATGTAAAATGCAAAACGTAAAACCCAGAATGTAAATTTCTACATTCTCATTCTACATTTCCATTTAACATTATCATTTCAATTTAAAATTATACATTCTACATTTTACATTTAAATCAACCTGCCCATCCTTCTCTATCAAGATTTCTGTATTGGATTGCCTCTGCAAGATGTTCTGCCTGGATATCGTTTGATCCGGCGAGATCGGCTATGGTGCGGGCAACTTTCAAAATACGATCATAAGCACGGGCAGACAAACCAATACGTTCAACTGCGGTTTTGAGCAACTGATTACACTCAGGTGAAATTTTGCAAATGGTCCGCAATTGTTTGGCGCTCATCTGTGAATTGCAATAAATATTTTCTGATTCAGCAAATCGCAATTCCTGAATTTTACGAGCTCTCACAACGCGTGCTCTAACCTCTTCACTTTTTTCCGATATTCGTTCTTTCGACAATTCACTAAAAGGTACCGGAGTTACTTCCACATGAATATCGATCCGATCGAGTAAAGGCCCGGAAATTTTGTTGAGATACTTAAGCACTACACCCGGACCGCAAACGCACTCTTTTTCCGGGTGATTATGAAAACCGCAAGGACAAGGATTCATACTCGACACCAGCATAAAACTTGCAGGGAACTCTACTGTTGAGCGAGCTCTTGAAATAGTGACTTTTCTTTCTTCCAAAGGTTGCCGCATCACTTCGAGAACAATTCTCTTAAATTCCGGCAATTCATCTAAAAACAACACACCATTATGCGCCAAAGATATTTCTCCGGGTTGAGGATGACCGCCGCCACCGACTAGCGCTACGTCACTTATAGTATGGTGTGGCGAGCGGAAAGGGCGCGTACAAATCAATGAAGTGTTTTTCCCTACCTTCCCTGCCACCGAATGTATTTTTGTCGTTTCCAGAGCTTCCTGCACGGTTAGTGGAGGTAATATTGTTGGCAGTCTCTTGGCAAGCATGGTTTTGCCGGCACCGGGCGGACCAATCAGAATAACATTATGACCTCCGGCAGCCGCAATTTCTAATGCCCTTTTAATATTTTCCTGTCCTTTAACGTCGGAGAAATCGAGTTCTGAATGACTTTGAAATCTTTCAAATTCTTCCTGAATATCAACAGTAACTCTTTCCGGAGTTGATTCACCCTTGAAGAAATCGATCACCTCAGTTATATTCTGGACACCATATACAACCAGTTCACTTACAATGGCTGCTTCGCGTGCATTTTCTTTCGGAAGAAAAAATCCCTTAAAACCTTCTTTTGCCGCCTGAATTGCAATTGGCAATGCTCCTTTAATTGGTAAAATTGTGCCATCGAGAGAAATTTCACCCATAATAATATAATCTGATAATCCTTCACATGGAATTTGTTCCGAAGCAGCCAACACACCAATAGCAATTGTTACATCATAGGCACTTCCTTCTTTGCGAATGTCGGCAGGTGCCATATTTACAACAATTTTCCTTCCCGGCATCTTAAAACCAATATTCTTAAATGCAGCTAACAATCGTTGCTGACTTTCCTTAACGGCATTGTCGGGTAATCCCACAAGGAAAAAACGTGTTCCTACATCACAATTTACTTCAACTGTTATTGTAGTTGCATTGATGCCATAAACGGCAGATCCAAAAGTTTTGATTAACATAGTATATAAAAAATTAAGTTTGAAAAATCTTAAAAAGTAAAATATAACTCTGAGGAAAAAATAAAATTCTCTCCTTAACGAACAACTATGATTTGTACCCGATAGCTTTCCGTTTTTCCGAAGGCTGCTGAATTAATTTTTTTAGTGCTGAAAATATAAGATGAATTTCTTCACTATGTCCAGCAACCGATTTTTCAATTTGCTCCAGTTTTAGCAACACTTCTTTATTTGACAAAATAAATTCACGTAACCTGGTAAAAATACGAATCACTTTTATATTAACTTCTATTGCCTGCTTACTTCTAAGCACACACGACAACATGGTAACTCCCTGTTCGGTAAAACAAAAAGGCAAATACCTTAAACCGGTTTTATCAGCTTCAGTAAGTCCGGCACCTTTCTTCCAGGTCAAAAATTCTTCCATGGTCATTTCAAACATAAAATCATCCGGAAACCGTTCCTCATTTCTGCGGACAGTCTCCTTCAATCTTTTTGTGGAAACACCATAAAGCTTTGCTAAATCCCGGTCAATCATTACCTTTTTATTTCTAATCTGATAAATCTGATTCATGATTATTTCATCCGGAATCGTCACTAATGCTACCTGTTTGGGCTTCATATATAATTGATTATCAATATTTTTAAGTTTGGAGGTCGCAATTTGCGACCTCCAAATATTTAATCCTTCAATAAATTTTAATAGAAGTTACAATTACTTTTAATCGATTGCTGCCATGGAAAATCAATCCTGAAATTAAACTCCTAAAATTACTCATCATGAAAATCCATTAAAAAGTGGCTACTGAAAGTACAAAGATAATCAACGATTTCCGGACTGAAATCATATGATAAAAGATAGGGGTTTAAACGAATAAAAGTGGTTTATACCTTTCGAATTCCTTTTGGCTATTTTCGTTCAAAACCAGTAAACGCAGCCATGCTACGGGCTTCGGACAATAAAAACGGCATAAATATTGTTTATTTGGCTGAAACCGGTGTAACTTTACAACACCTTAATCCCTCAATACTATGAAAAACCCTGCAATTAAATTATTGCTGACATTAGCTATTGTCAGTTTCGTATTTCATTCGTGTAAGAAAGACGAAGAAAAGGATGATCAATTAGATTCTCAGGTTCAACAATTTAATGCCGATAGCCAAAATTATAAAGGTGAATCGGATCAAGCCGACAGCGACATCAATAATGCCTTAGGAGAAATTCCGGCATTCGGCCGCTTCACCACTACCCTTTCAAGTCCTTTGTGTGGTGTTACAATTGATTCATCTCAAATAGCCCAAAAAATTCTTTTCTTCAATTTCGATGGTATCACCCCTTGCTTTAGTCCTTCACGTACACGACAAGGACAAATTAAGGTTCAGTTAACATCGGGAGCTTACTGGAGTGATGTAAATTCCATCTTAACAATTACCTACAACAGCTTTAAAGTTACTCGGTTGTCCGATAATAAATCAATCCAGTTTAATGGGGTAAAAACTTTGCAAAATGTGAATGGTCACAATTGGATCGGATTTTTAACCGGAACTGCAACACATAAATACAAAGAAAGAGCATTGGGTATAAATGTTACATTCGATAATGGCGCAACTGCAGTATGGAATAGTGCACGTACTACAGAATGGTCGTTTGATTCAGCACCTGCAGTCGACAGAATTGTGTTTACGGCAAATGGCGATACAACTATAAACGGAGTAGCAGCAATTGATTCCTGGGGAGTAAATCGTTTTGGACAGGCATTTACCACATATTATAACGCTCCATGGGTATCTAATACCTATTGCGGATTATGGAGACCAAATTCGGGTCAGCTTACTCACCTCCTGAACAATGCTTCCTACATTCTTACTTTGGGAGTCGATCAGGGTGGAAATCCAACGCCTTACCAATGTGCTTACGGATTTAAAGTGCAATGGAATTCTTCAGCCGGTACGATCGTAAGGGTATTCAGTTATTAAAAAATATTTTCCTGATAAAAAAAAAGGTAAGCCCGTAAGCTTACCTTTTTTTATTTCCATATTCCTTTATTTGGAATGTGTTTATTCCTTAACCCATTTAAATGTTTTGGAGTGTTTTTCATTTTTGATATTAATCAAATAAACACCAGCTATATTCAAATTATATTCAAAACTTAGTTGTTGTCTGTTGCCACTAACAAGTACTTTTTCAGAAGTCAGAATGCTACCGTTAACATCATAAATTTCCATCAGACATTCACCATTGAAATCACTGCCAGAAATAAAATAAGGTTGTCCGTTCGTCTGAGATAAAATCCAATCCTGAAATATATCCTCATTTAATCCTACAATAGAAGGCAGTAATGTCACTTGCCTGATGGCTTCAATGGTATCTCCAAAATTGCTAATGGTCTGCACACGTAAATTATAACCTCCCGGTACCAACCCATTGGTATTCCAATTTCCTAAGAAACCATTATGCACTTCGTTGGCGGATGAAATACCCATTGGAATCCAGAAATTCGGATTTGAACCTGCACTATAAGATAGAATATACGAGTCAAAATTATAGGGAGCACCATCGGGACCGGAATCAATCCATGCAGAACCTGTTAGTGCGACAATAGTATCGACAAATAATCCCGTAGGCTGATTTAAATACGAAAACCAGACAGTCCCGCCATTATATGGAATTGGATCTTGTGGCACCGTAGTTTGCGTTACAACAACCAACGAATTTCCTACAGCAGAAGCAGAACCTGAAACAGATCCATAGGCAAATAATAAAATACTATTTCTTTCCGATCTTAAACTTCCCAAAATAGTGCTGTTAAAAACGATACCCAAAGTTGTATCTGATGACCAGTAATATCCACCGGAACCATCACATAAAATATTCTGAGCATCTGCACGCGAACGATTCAAGGTGCCCAACTCACCAATAATACATCCTGTTACATCAATATAAGAAGAATCAAAAACATACAGGCTCCAGGTTTGTACAGAACAATTATTCAACTGCAATACACGATCATTTAAAGGAGCAGTGAATGATGTGTAATTGGAATTGTTCACCAATCCCGAAACTGCCGCCGAATCACCGTTGGTAAACCATGCTCCTATGACACGTAATGTTGAGTTGGAAATAGTAACATCAGAACCATTCACTGGCATCAACGACCACATTACATCGGTGCAATTACTAACCGTTACATTATAATTAATACCTGATACACCGGGAACAAGATTATTAAACTGATAATTTGCAACTGTACCATTTGCAGGAAAAGAATAATTGATTACAGCTGAAGCAGGAAACTGATGCCACAACAACAATGTATTGCAATTCGAAAATTGAAATGATGCTGTATCCTGCATAATAAATTCACCCGCCAGATTGGTACTATCAATCGCAATTTGAGCATGATTATATCCTCCTGCTGTTGTGAATCCGATATTGTTCACATTATTCATCACAACACTTCCATCATGAACAACGGTGAGACTATGTGATAATCCACTAAAATCGAGTGTACTGTTATTGATAAAAACATCTCCCTGATTGGCAACAATAATTCCACGCTGATAAAAATATTGCTGTGGCATGTTGAGAGTGCTGTTATTGACACTTAATTTACCATCCTGAAAAACATATATATCACCAAGAATGGTTGCCGTAGCGCTTTCCATAATAAGCACCCCATCATTAAATACCAAAACAGGGCCATTATTGAAATAGGTTCCGGTAATCTCCAGCGTGTCACCGGGTACATCTCCAACATAAACGGTATCATTGACAGCAGTTCGCCATTCATTCGCATCAAAAAAAGCAATGTTGTTTAACAGTGTCGCTGACTTCTTGAAATAGCTGCTCAATTGCTGCTGCTTTTCATCAACATCAATGGTCTTATTTGTTGATGAAGCAGGAGCCTGTCCAAACTCCCAAGGCTTGAGGATAGGCATTGGAGGAAGTGATTGTGCAAACAAATCACTCATTGACAATACGAAGATCAATGCCAGCTGCATTGAAAACTTCAATCGGTTTAATTGCATGAAATTATATTTTAATTCCGGTCGGAAGTCACCGGTAGTGGAATTGACTACTTTGTAAACATTTGCTGCTCGACATAGCCAATCAGCGAATGAATCACCTTGATATGAATTTCCTGTGCTCGATCGGCATAAGGCGCATGCGGCGCTCTTATTTCAATAGTGCATTTAGAAGCCATTGCTCCGCCATCTTTGCCCGTTAAACCAATAACGGTCATCCCTTTATTAAGAGCAGATTCGATTGCAGCAAGTACATTTTTGGAATTGCCACTTGTACTGATTGCCAATAACACATCGCCATTCTTGCCAATAGCCTCCACATATCTCGAAAAAATATGGTCATAACCATAATCATTAGCTACACAACTGATATGAGAAGGATCAGAAATAGATATGGCTGCCAAGGGCGGACGGTCATCACGAAAACGGCCAGATAATTCTTCCGCAAAATGCATGGCATCACACATACTTCCGCCGTTACCACACGAAATTACCTTATTACCTTTTTTAAAAGCTGCCACCAATAAATCACCTGCCTGTTCAATTTTCGTAAAATTCTCTTCCGAAGCTATAAAAGCTGAAAGAACTTCGGATGCTTGTATAAATTGATTTTTAACAGACATGATTTCGTTTTATTATCACCAAACTGACATTATAATTTTAAGTCTTCTATTTATTTGCCAGACGTTTTTCATTTCTGCAAACGCCTTCATCCAGGAACTTCACATAAGTTGCAACATCAGGAGTATATCCTCGAGGGTGTGCAAGAATTTTTCCATTATTATCCAGCAACACATAATAAGGTTGTGAGTTGGTATTGTACTGTGTACGCTGCATGTCACTCCACTTATTTCCGGTAGTTTTAATTTCTTTACCTGTTGAAGCAGTATATTGTTCTGATGCAGGCAAAAGTTTTTTATCATCCACATAAAGTGAAATAATAACATAATCTTCGCTCAGCCTTTTCAGAACTTTGGGATCAGACCACACATTATCTTCCATTTTACGACAGTTTACACAACTCCAGCCGGTAAAATCAAGCATCACAGGTTTGCCTTGTTGTTTCGCATAGCGCATTCCTTCTTCGTAATCTTTGAAGCAAGTGAGATCATGTGGACAATCGGAAGCTTTTGGATCGACCCATTCTTTATAAAATTCAGGAGGTGGGAAACCACTGATCATTTTTAATGGTGCACCCCAGATTCCGGGAACCAGATAAAGTGTAAATGTGAATGTGATAATTGCAAACATCAATCGTGGAACTGAAATATGTTTTACATCGCTGTCATGCGAGAACTTCAGTTTTCCTAAAAGATACATCCCCATTAAGCCGAATATAACCACCCAAAGCGCGATAAATAATTCTCTTTTCAGGAATCCCCAATGATATGCTAAATCGACGTTCGATAAAAATTTGAGTGCCAGTGCGAGCTCCAGAAAACCAAGAGTTACTTTCACTGAATTCAGCCAGCCACCACTTTTTGGTAACGAACTCAACCAGGAAGGGAATGCTGCAAATAAAGCAAAAGGTAATGCGAGTGCTAGAGAAAATCCGGTCATCCCTGCCAAAGGACCAAGATAACTACGGCCGTGGGCAGCTTCAACCAGCAAAGTACCAATGATTGGTCCTGTACAGGAGAATGAAACCAATGAAAGCGTAAACGCCATAAAAAATATTCCAATCAGTCCGCCTTTATCAGAAGCACTATCGGCTTTATTCACCAACCAGGATGGCAGTACAATTTCAAATGCTCCGAAGAACGATGCTGCAAACACAATGAAAATAAAGAAAAATGCGAGATTAAAAAATGAGTTGCTGGCCATCTCATTGAGCGCATCGGACCCTAATGTTACGGTAACTAAAAATCCAAGTCCTACATAAATTACAATGATAGAGAGTGCATAAATGATTGCATTAATCATTCCTTTGCGACGTGTTCCGCTTCTTTTAGTAAAGAAACTAACCGTCATTGGAATCATTGGGAAAACACATGGTGTAAGTAATGCAAGTAAACCACCGATGATACCACCGATAAAAATTCCCCATATAGAACTTACATGTTGTTCGCCTTCAAGTTCGCCGCAGCCTTCTTCCAATTCAACAATCGGACTTCCATTATCTACTAATTGCTGATCGGTTGATGAAACTACTGCAGTAACGGGTGTGTCAACAGGAGCTGCAGCAACTGGTTCTGGAACGGAATCAACAGTTTCAGCTACTGCTGGTGCGGTTCCTTTTATATCAAATGTAAATCCTTGTTCTGTAGGTGCCAGACAATGTGTATCATCACACATCATATATTCAACGGAAACTTTAACCTTGAATGAAGCTTCTGTATTCAATTTAATTTTTTGCCTGAATTCCGCTTTATTTTCAAAATACTTCATCGGCATTTCAAAAACCTTGTCGTAGGTATCTACAACTTCCGACTCGGTGACCACACCAACTCTGGTGTAATTTTTATCGGGTTGAAAAGTGAATGTAGTTTTGATAGGACCGCCATCACCAATAAACTGAGAGTACAAATGCCAGGTTGGGTCAATCTTAGCAGAAACTATGAGCGTTGCTTCACCCGGTTTCGACTGCTCTACTCGTGACGACCATTTAATAGGTTCCAGAATCTGACCAAATAACAATGCAGTTTGCAGCAATACCAGCGCAAAGACAACTAAAACTCTTTTAAACATATATGCAGGAATAAACTATTTGTCAAAATTACAGAAAACACAGACTTTCAGCAAATATCGTACCTAATTAGTTATCAATTAAATAGACGCTGTAAAATTCATACATTCTTCATTTCAAACCTGAAATCATCCGTCAAAAACCATTTTCATCCCAAATACTTCAAACTTTACATTTTCGAATACATATATTTGATTATCAATAATATACATTTTAAAAAGGATGGAGTATCCAATCTTGAATAAATGTAAATTAGCAGGTGAACTTGACAGACAGGCGGATTTTGAATAACTTGCATTACCTTTTGAAGCACCTACCAGTTTTGATATGAAAACAACCAATGCATTTGCAATAACACAAGTGGCCGTTGCACAACTCTCTAAAAATCCCCAACAATTTTTCAGATGTGTCATTACCAACCATATACGGCTATACAAGCACTAATTTTTGATGATGCTATTTATCGCTCGGGATTGTGGTGGCAAAAAAATGTTGAAAAC
>JAEUTI010000086.1 GCA_016788065.1 Bacteroidia bacterium
AGAACTGGAACCCAGGCTTAAAAAAATCAGACACGCAAAAAAACTTGTTGACTTTTATGATGGAATTCAATTATATTTGAAACCAATTAATCGAAAACAGTTATTGTCTTCTTAATTTTCAACTAGAATTGGGACACTCTCAACAGCACAATAATATTGAGGAGAAATTTATTCGTGGGGCCCTTATTTTCGAAGACCTCCGATCGTCAAGTATTGATAGGAAGTTTTTCTGCACAGATATCAATCTATCATCTATCATTTATAATTTATCATGCTAACGCATTTCCCTTCTGAGCAGAAACAAAAAATCCTTAATCCTTAATTCTTAATCCGCTCAATGTGCTCATTCAGCTCTTCAATCGACGACTCAAAAGTAAATGCATCATTAACTTTATAGTAGTTGTTAATGTCGTAGGTGTATTTGTAAGCGTGCTTTGCAAAGTCCAGACGGGTTTCTTCGAAGTTGAAGAGAAGCATAATCTCTTTTACCTGTGATGCAACAATGCAGTTGGATCCAATAATTTGTTTCGCAATGGTGAGCTTGCTGTCTTCAAATGATTTTTCATTGATGGAGCGCTTTGCAGATTCAAAATCTCCTTGCGACATTGGCCAGGGGCAACCCACCGCACCATTATAGCCAGGCATTACATAATGTGTGGTAGAAGTGGTTGTTTGTGTTTGCTGTGTTTGTGAATGTACCGGAGCAGGCTGTCCCATGCCATCATTGATATTAATATTCATTGAAAATTGCCCGCCTCCATCATTTGCTGAAGCACCAATATTAACTGCAGCACCTGTAGATGTTCCACTGCTGCTGCCTGAAACTGTTGTTGTTTGTGTAGTCGTTGAGACATTACTGCTTTGAGAACTGCTTTGTGTATTTCGTGCCGGTTGTTGTGTCTGTGAGGAATTGTTAACCGGTGCATCAGTTACCGCTTCTGATAAAAGCTTAACCACATATTTGGAATCTGTATTTTCAATCTCCTCTTTTTCTCTTGCCGCCTCTTCTTTATCACCACTCTTTAACTGGCGACCAATGTTGACACCTGCCTTTTTTAATCCCTTGGAAGTATTCGAAATGTTTTTAAGTTTAATGGTATAGGTACGCTCTTTATAATTAGCAGCATATATTTTATCATTGATCACTCCGAGGGTACTGTCAGCAAATATTATTCTGATAGTATAAGGTGCTTCATTCAATCCCGTTACTTTGACATTGGTCTCCGGCTTATCGTTTTTACGTAACCCATTCATGATTACCGTGAAGGCTTCACCGTTCTCACTAAAGAATACTGCGCTGGCATGTTGAGCCTGCGAAACTAGGGTTCCTAAAAGGAAGATGCTGATAAAGAGTAATTTTTTCATAAGATTCTGATTTTGGATTTTTCTGGCAGGCAACTTTTGTGCCATTTTTTTAATTCGATAATGCTACCAATTGTTCCTGCAATAATTTTATACGTGCTTCGGCATCCGATTTTTTCTTCTGCTCCATAGCAACAATATCGTTCTTAGCATTGGCCATGAACCGCTCGTTGCTTAATTTTTTCATTACGGAATCGAGGAAACTTACCGTGTAATCGAGCTCCGATTTAATCCGAATACGCTCTTCATCTTTATTGATCATATTTCCTGCATCAATAAAGTATTCATGCTCCCGGATTACAATGGAATTCTGACCCGTAGGCTTTGCCAGTACTTCTTTCAATTCAGAAAGGTTACAAAGCTTGATAACCAATGAATGAAATTGTTCATGTCCCGCAAAGGATCCTTTCAGGTAAGTAACCGGTAGTGCTTCCCGCATCGGAATGTTTTTGGTTTTCCGCAGGTTCCTTATTTGTGAAACCAGTTCTGCGGCCGCATCAAAATCAGACAGGATTTGTGTGTTGGCATTTATTACTTTCGGCCAGCTGGCAACAATTATAAAGTCATTTTCATTTCTCTCTTTCAGACTATGCCATATTTCCTCTGTAATAAAAGGCATGAAAGGGTGGAGCAACTTTAGTAACGTTTCAAAACTGCTGATGGTAGCTTCCAGCACCTCTCTTTTCATGGAACAACCCAATGCAGGTTTTACCAATTCAAGATACCAGGAGCAGAAATCATCCCAAATTAATTTATAGGTAGCCATTAAAGCTTCCGATATTCTATACTTGGCATACAAGTCATTGATGTTGGTAATTTCAGCATCCAGTTTGCTTTGAAACCAGTTTATAGCTGCTGTATAATCGCGTTCATCAGCAGGCATGGTTGCAGCGTTTTGCTGCCATCCGTTTATCAGTCGGAATGCATTCCATATTTTATTCGCAAAATTCCGTCCCTGCTCACATAACGATTCATCAAATGGTAAATCGTTTCCTGCAGGCGAACTCAATAACATACCTACACGAACACCATCTGCACCATACTTCGCAATCAGATCGAGTGGGTCAGGGGAGTTGCCTAACGATTTCGACATCTTCCTTCCAAGTTTATCGCGAACGATACCGGTAAGATATACATTGGTGAATGGTTTTTCTCCTCTGTATTCATAGCCTGCAATAATCATTCGTGCAACCCAGAAAAATAAAATCTCAGGAGCTGTTACCAGATCATTGGTAGGGTAGTAGTACTTAATATCAGCATTATTGGGATCTTTAAATCCATCAAAAACTGAAATTGGCCACAGCCACGAACTAAACCAGGTATCCAATACATCCTCATCCTGTGATAAACGTGTGAATGAAACCGGTTTTTCTCCGGCTGCTTTTCGCGATGCATTCAATTCCTCAAATAAAGCAATTGCCTCCGTTTCGGTTTTTGCAACCACAAATTCTCCTGTTTCATTGTACCAGGCCGGAATACGTTGTCCCCACCACAACTGACGCGAAATACACCAGTCATGTACATTTTCCATCCAATGGCGATAGGTGTTTTTGAATTTATCAGGTACCAGTCTGATATCATCATTCATTACGTGTTCCAATGCCGGTTTCGAAATATCTTTCATTTTCAAAAACCATTGCAATGATAAGCGAGGCTCAATTACTGCATTGGTTCTTTCTGAAAATCCAACATTACTTTTGTACGGTTCAGTTTTCAGCAAATGACCGGCAGCATCCAGATCTTTAGCAATTTTTTTACGTACATCAAACCGGTCTTCACCAATATAAAAACCTGCAGCCTCACTCATTTTTCCTTCAGGAGTGAGCACATCAATCATAGGTAATTTATGTTGTTGTCCAAGTTGATAATCGTTTATGTCGTGTGCCGGAGTAACTTTTAAAGCACCGGTACCGAACTCCATGGTAACATAGGTATCGGTAATAATTGGAATTTCACGATTTGCAATTGGAACAATTACTTTTTTCCCATGCAAATGTTTGTAACGCTCATCATCGGGGTGTACACAAATAGCAGTATCTCCCAAAATAGTTTCAGGACGTGTAGTGGCAATTACTAAAAAATCATTGGTGCCTGCAACTGCATATTTTACATAGTATAAAGTGGAATCAACTTCTTTGTAAATAACTTCTTCATCAGATACAGCGGTCAATCCCGCAGGATCCCAGTTTACCATTCGTGTGCCTCTGTAAATTTGTCCCTTTTTATAAAGATCAATAAACACATCAATAACAGCATCCGACAAATCATCCTCCATGGTAAAACGGGTTCTGTCCCAGTCACACGAAGCACCCAGTTTTTTCAACTGTTCCAATATTATCCCGCCATATTTTTCTTTCCATTCCCAGGCATACTTTAAGAAATCTTCACGGGTTAAATCTTTTTTATGGATTCCTTTTTCCTTGAGCATCGCAACAACTTTTGCCTCTGTAGCAATAGAAGCATGGTCCGTTCCGGGAACCCAGCATGCATTTTTCCCCGACATACGGGCGCGACGAATCAGCACATCCTGAATGGTATTATTCAGCATGTGTCCCATGTGCAATACTCCGGTTACATTCGGAGGGGGGATTACAATTGTATACGGTTCACGTTCATCCGGCACCGACCGGAAAAAGCCTTTCAATAGCCATGATTGGTACCATTTATCTTCTGTCTGGGTGGGTTCGTAGGTCTTTGGAATTTCCATTGGTAATTTTACATGCTTTAGCCTTCAAATATCCGAAATTTTCGCCACATGGTAATTAACCCTTCCTCATTTTGCTATGTTGATATGACTTGGTTTAAGAAGACCACATAAGAAAGATACCGGTTTTGGATTGATTTCGTTTCGCTTCTCAATACATTGATTTTGAATAAATAAGGCATTTCAATTTTTACTTTCTTAATCACTATAATTGGCTGGATTAATGAATAATTGTTACACGTTTTTAAAATTCATGTTAGTTTCATGTAAACCTTCGTAATATTGCTCCTGTAAGCAGGAAATAACCGTTTCATATAAAATTCATTAACGGTTTGTAATTTTGGCCTGTTGTTTGCAAAGTGGACGACTTAACTTGAAAAATTAATTAACGAACTAATAAATTTAAACATGAAAAAAAGCATCTATGCATTTGTAGTTCTTTTAGCGATGAGCTTCACAGCTATGGCTCAGGAAGAACAAAAAGCTCCGGAAGTTAACAATGATCCTAACGCTCCGGAAATCGTTTTTGAAAGTGAAGTACACGACTTCGGAACTATTCCTTACGGTGGTAACGGTACTTATGATTTCAAATTTTCCAATACCGGAAAAAGCCCACTAATCATCTCAAATGCCCGCGGTTCATGTGGATGTACAGTTCCAAAATGGCCTAAAGATCCAATCGGAAAAGGTCAGTCAGGTTCTATCAATGTGCAATATGATACAAAACGCCCTGGTCCATTCACTAAAACTGTAACTATCAATTCAAATGCTAAATCAGCTACCAAAGTGATTACTATCAAAGGTACTGTTGAAGCAGCTGAAACTACTGATGATCAGGCTCCTGTGAAAAAAGAAAGCGCTGTATCTCCTTTAGAAAAAGCTAAATAATTTAACGAATTTATTCCTCTACTATGAAAAAATTACTTCTTTCGGCCATTATCTTATTTGCTGCCGCATCATTATCAATAGCACAAACTGAAAAGGCACAATCGGATGCTAAACCGGCTGCTGAAAATAAAAATGCTCCTTCCATGAAATTCAAAGAGGAGGAATTTAATTTCGGTACCATTAAACAAGGCGAAAAAGTGGTTCATGAATTTGTATTTGAAAATACAGGAAAAGAACCGTTGATGATCACTGAAGCGCACGGTTCATGCGGATGTACTGTTCCTGATTATCCAAAAGAGCCTATTATGAAAGGTGAGAAAAAAGTTATTAAAGTAACTTTCGATTCTGCCGGTAAAATGGGACTTCAGGATAAAACGGTTACTATTACTTCCAATGCTCCCGACAGCCCTAAAGTACTGCACGTTAAAGGCAATATCATTCAGGCTGCCGCTGCTTCTCCGGAAACTCGTCCGATGGAAGCTCCCAAGAACTAACGTTACTGGTAGTTTCTGATAAATTTTATAAGTTTGTACCCCCGGTATTCATCGGGGGTACTTTATTTCTATACCATGCCAACAATTTCCGAAAAAGCTCAGCAAATGCCCGCTTCCCCTATCAGGAAGCTAATTCCTTATGCCGAAAAGGCGAAAAAGGAAGGGAAAAGCATCTATCACCTGAATATCGGCCAACCCGATATCGAAACCCCGGAGGTGATGCTGAATGCCATCAAAAACAATCAGTTAAAGGTTATAGAATACAGCCATTCTGCCGGTATTGAATCATACCGCAAAAAGTTGGTAGGTTATTACGAAAAATATCATATTTTCCTCGATTTCAATGATATAATGATAACAACCGGCGGGTCAGAAGCCATAGAAATTGCCATGATGACCTGTTTGGATGAAGGGGATGAGATTATTATTCCCGAACCTTTTTATGCCAATTACAACGGATTTGGAATCCAGGCCGGAATCAAAATTAAACCCATCATCTCCAAAATAGAAGATGGTTTTGCCTTGCCACCGGTATCAGAATTTGAGAAACTGATAACTCCAAAAACCAGAGCTATCATGATCTGCAACCCGGGAAATCCAACCGGTTATCTTTATACCAAAGCAGAATTGGAAGCTCTTCGCGATCTGGTTCAAAAACACAATCTGTTTTTGTTTGCTGATGAAGTTTACCGCGAATTTTGCTACGATGGCAAAGAGTATTTCTCGGTAATGAATCTGAAAGGCATCGAAGAAAATGTGGTCCTGATGGACTCTGTTTCCAAACGATACAGTGCATGTGGCGTAAGAATTGGTGCCCTCATTTCCCGCAATAAACAAGTTATGAGCGCGGCATTGAAATTTGCGCAGGCACGATTGAGTCCGCCAACCTTTGGACAAATTGCTGCTGAAGCTGCCATTGATACACCTGAATCTTATTTCAAAGCGGTGATTGAAGAGTATGTTGCACGACGTAATTTTGTAATTGAAGCATTGAACAAAATGGAAGGCGTTTTTTGTCCGATGCCAAGCGGTGCCTTTTATGCTATTGCCAAATTACCTATAGATAATGCCGACACCTTCTGCCAATGGTTGCTGGAATCGTTCGATTATAATAAAGAAACGGTTATGCTGGCTCCTGCTACAGGTTTTTACTCAACTCCGGGTGCCGGAACCGATCAGGTAAGGGTTGCCTATGTGCTGAATTTGGATTCGCTCAAAAAAGCTATGAAATGCCTCGAGGAAGCCTTGAAAGTATATCCCGGATCAACCCTGGGAAAAGAGGCAACTGCGAAGTCAGTTTCGGCTTAAAATAGTTTCCTTTAACAGTGATGCAATTGCCGAATAGCTGAGTGGAAGCAGTGATCTGATTTGAGATTTTTTTAGCCATTTTGCTTCGGTAATTCCTTCTTCCGTCTGTGGCACTGGTTCACCATTGGTGACACCATTCATCAGATACCAGTGGGTTTGTTTGATGACCCATTTTCCCTTTAGCTGATAAAGGTGAAACGTATCGTTGCAAGGTTGCAGAATTTTAATTTCCTGTACTCCACATTCTTCTTCCACTTCTCTTTTGGCGGCATTTCTCCGGTTTTCGCCCTTTTCAATTTTCCCTTTTGGAAGATCCCATTTCCCCAACCTGAAAATCATCAGCACCTTATTTGCTTCTTTTGTATGCAAAACAATGCCTCCTGCAGCCCTGATGAGCCGAAACTGTTTTAGGAACGTGTTAAACGACTTTTTTGGATTCTCAGAAATGACCTGAAAGGCAGGAATAGGAAGGTTTTCAGAGGATGTAAGGAAGTCAGGGAGATGCGCTAAAACGATAGTGGAATCAATTGGCAAGACCTGTTTTTTCGATAAAATTCCGGGGGTAGTGAAACAGATCACTTGGTCGTTAATAAAAACTTTGTACATTTGTTTCATACTGATGGCAACAACAGCTTCAAATATAGCCGATTTCCTTTTACAGATTAAAGCTGTAAAGTTACAACCTAAACAGCCATTTACATGGGCTTCGGGGTGGAAATCACCAATTTATTGTGATAATAGGATCACTTTAAGTCATCCGCGGATAAGAACGTATATCCGGCAGGAGTTAGTAAAGGTAATTGATGAGAAATTCGGTACTCCCGATGTTATTGCCGGCGTTGCAACAGGTGCCATTGCACATGGTGCTTTGGTAGCTGAAGCCATGGGATTGCCCTTTGTTTATATCAGGTCATCGGCAAAAGAACATGGACGCCAGAATGTGATAGAAGGGGAGGTGCACAAAAACCAATCCTGTGTGGTTATTGAAGATCTTATTTCTACCGGCCAAAGCAGTCTGAAGGCTGTACATGCTTTGCGCGAAAGTGGTGTTTTGGTAAAGGGAATGATTTCCATTTTCACCTATGGATTCGATCAGGCTAATGATGCCTTTCGCAATGCAAATTGTCCCGTTTATTCATTAAGCAATTACGACAATTTGATTGGACAGGCACTCAAACACGGCTATGTTGGTCAGTCCGATCTCGAGAATCTTAAACAATGGCGAAATGACCCGGCTAACTGGGGCAAAGAATAAATTTTTTAGAACAACGATATGACCAGAATAGAAAGTGATAAGACTGAAATTGCACAGTCTCCCGAAGCTGTTTTCCAATTTCTTTCCGACTTTAATAATTTTCAGCAATTGATGCCGGAGCAGGTCACGGACTGGGTTTCAGATACCGAAACATGCAGCTTTAATATCAAAGGAATGGCTTCTCTTGGTATGGCAATGGATTCCAAAACTCCCAATTCAGAAGTGAAAATTAAGCGCAATGGCAAAGCGCCATTCGACTTTTTCCTCTATTGCAACATCACTCCCGGAGCAACTCCAACAACATCGAATTTACAATTAGCTTTCGATGCCGATCTCAATCCGTTTTTGAAAATGATGGCAGAAAAACCACTAACCAATTTTTTAAATTTACTGGTTAAAAAATATCAGAGTCTGGCGAGCGGCTCACAGAATTAAGGATTAAGGATTAAGGATTAAGAATTAAGGATTAAGGATTTTTGATCAGAAAGAAAATTCGTTTGGATGATAAATGATAGATGATAAATGATAAACGCAATTTGGCAACTAATGATTTTTATCGTATTTTTCAGGAAGAATTGCGGATAGAAACTTTAGAAGTTAGGTGCAAGGTTAAATAGATCCATCGATAGAAATAATATTGACAAAAGTATATATTAACTTTCAAATTCATAACAATTAATGTTCAATCTCTTTCTTCATAATTACAGAAGCTTTCAAAAACAAAAGCTCAATTTCTCGAGAGTCAATATATTCATCGGTGAAAATAGTGGTGGCAAAAGTTCCCTGCTCAAATTGCTGTTAACTCTCAAACAAACACTAGACTCCCCTTCTGAAGTAAATTTGAAATTATCGGGTGATTTGACTGATTTAGGTAATTTTGATGAAGTTGTTTATTACAAAAAAAAGAATCGAAAAATCGTTGTTGGCTTTGATGATGAATTAAACTACAATAGCTATTTTGAAGATTTCCTTGGATTGCTTGACGAGCATGAAAATCTTGAAGTGAACAAGGCAAATACAGACAAGTTGAAATCGGAATTTGCCAATTCAAAAACAAGTATTTTATTCGAATTTTCATCAAAGCTAAATGAACATAGTTCTATAAAAACAGTAATAAAAAATTCGAAACTTGGATCTGTTGAAATTCTGCAAGCAAAGGGTAAAGAAGATGCTATTGGTAGACAATTAACCTGCGATGTAATTTTTAACTTTGAAGATGAGCAAGGAGTTATATCGAATTGTGGTGCTGCTAAAGAGGGATTTCTAACACTTATTGAACCTGAAATAAAAATTAAATGTAAAAAATACTTTGGAAATCGGGGTGACTATTTCTTTTATAAAATTGCTTACTTCTTAGTGTTTCAAAACTACCTGCAAGATCAGATAGATAAGATAAGATTTGTTAATCCAATTGGAACTTCGCCTAAAAGATTCTATTTCCAAGAAGACAAAAAGGCTAATTACAAATCCATTGATATAGAAAAGTTTATTAATATTTTAAGTGATAAAACTCTCTCTGAAAAAGGCTATAAAAATAGAATAAACCTCCTAAACAAGACACTGAAATCGTTTGGAATTGCCGATCAAATTGACATCATTAGGGATAAACAATTACCTGTTTTAGCATTGAATGTTAAAACAAAAGACTTTTGGTCAAACATTACAGATGTTGGGTATGGCGTTTCTTTACAAATTCCAATTTTATTTCAAGCTCTTCTTTCAGAACATTATACAAAAGGCCAAACTTTACTAATAGAACAACCTGAAGTTCATCTTCACCCTAGTTTGCAGGCAAAATTTATAGAAACTTTACTTGGCATTGGAAATAAAAACACTTACTTTATTGAGACACACAGCGAACATATAATCCGAAAATTACAAATACTTGTAAAGAAAAAAGAATTTGGCCTGAGACCTGAGGATATAACAATTCATTACTTCAAAAGGGATCCACTTAAATTCAGTATTACGTCTCACACGATTAATTCCAGTGGGCAATTAATGCCGGCTTTTCCAGCGGGATTCTTTGACACATCTTATAGCCTAGTAAAACAACTCTTGTAATGAAAGTACTACCCGGAATCGACTTGCTTGAAGACAGTCTTAGCAATAGAAATTACCCCAATAATCGTACAATTGTTGACATCCTTTACAATGAGGAGAATAGAATTTGTTTCTCAAAAATATATATAGAACATATTGAAAAGAAAATTAGTAATAGAGACGCCTTTGAAGCATTAATAAGAGAGTTATACGACACCAGTAGAATAAGTATTGAATGTACTTCAGAGAAGAATACTCCTGACGAAGAATTCATAGAGATTGCATCCAAAAGTGATCATTCAATTCTAATTCCGATTATCTTAAATAGTAAACAACTGTTCGAGAACTTACCTTCATTAGTTGTTATAAATAATGTAAAACCAATTAATGACCATTGGATAAAATACAAATTATTATCTAGCAAAAATTGTAATGTTTCGTTTCAAGATTTTAAAACCGAGACCGAAATCGCCTCCTTCTTCAATTCTGTTTTTTCAATTTCCAAACACAATAATGAGATTTTTATTTTTGACAGAGAAACCACTGAAACACATCTGTCAAAAATCAAAGGTAAAAAGATTAAGTATTATACTTATTTAAAAGGTAAGAGAAGTCAGTACTATACATTGATTCCTGACAAAAGGAATTTAAAAAAAGCACTCGGGGGGAAATTACGTCTCTATTATACATGCAATGGAAGAAAGATACATGAGCGAAAAATCATCTTTGATAACATCATTGTTACAATTGACAACTCAAGAAAAAATGTTACAATTCAGGAGCCAACTTGGGAGGTTTTTATTTCAGTAGATTCAAAAAAGGCTCAAGACTGGAAAGGTAAGTGTACTGATTTTTTCGAACTGACAGACAACTGACACCTAAGTCACCTGCTTTGCGAAAAGCCCAGCACCTAACGCACGTGGCCGTTGCACAACTCTCTAAAAATCCCCAACAATTTTTCAGATGTGTCATTACCAACCATATACGGCTATACAAGCACTAATTTTTGATGATGCTATTTATCGCTCGGGATTGTGGTGGCAAAAAAATGTTGAAAAC
>JAEUTI010000077.1 GCA_016788065.1 Bacteroidia bacterium
GAATTTTTAAGGGTTTCAAACATGGTGTGAATGATATCGTCAGCAGATTCCCGGAAATCTTTAATATTATGACGAATATCTTTAACCGATTTGGCCGCATTCATGGTATATTGATTGATAGCTGCCAATTCATGGAGTTCACGTGTTTCGTTTCCGGTTAACTCCTGCTTTTGTAAGGCGAGTGAGAAATCAATAATTTCACCATTCAAATGCTTTACCATTTCATAATAATCAGAATAGGTTTTCTTATGGGCTGAAACAAGGAGCAATTTATTGGTTGGATCTGTTTCACTCACCGAATCGTCGTTTATTTCCAGGCCCCGTTTATTCAGTTCAATGGTATTGGCTAAAAGTCTGAAATTTTCCGATTTTAATGCCCTGATTGCACTGTCAGTTTCCTGCAAAAGGGAATTATTGATGTAACGCGTTATTTCAGGATGATCACCTACGTATCGGTGTGATAACCATTTCGAAAATTGCTTTAAAAAGGGGTAAAATATCAGGATACTAAACAAATTGATAGCGGTTTGGAAAGCAACGAGACTAATCAATGGTTCATCCGGATTTACGATTTGGGCTATGAGTGCAATCAATGGATCTAATGCAATCAAAACTATCATGGATGCAACAACATTAATTAAAAGGTTTCCCAATGCCATCTGCTTTTTAGCCGGTATCCCACCAATAGATCCGATTAATGTTTTGATCGATGTCCCAGGTTCGGAACCTATAACTAAACAGGCTGCTGCTTCAAATCCTAAAGCACCCGAATTTAATGCCGCCAGTGCTATAACAACGGTTGTAGCACTCGACTGGACAATGGCTGTGATTAAAAATCCGGCTAATACAAAAGCCAGATTTCCATAGGCATTTAATGCCGTAATATCGATTGCATTGACCATCTCGGTAAAACCGTTTTTGATAGTCGATAATCCGATAAATGAAAGAGCAATTCCAAATGCCAGCCGCGTCCAGTGCATGACCTTCTTATTGTTTGGAAAAAAGAGGATACCAATGGTTGCAATGGCAATAATAGGGTAGGAGACAGCCTGAATATCGAATTTGAACCCAACCAGCACAACTATCCAGGTGTAAACGGTGCTGCCTAAATTAGCACCTAATACCACCGCCATGGCATTGTTTAATGACAACACGCCGGCACCGACAAATGCCAGTAAAAGTAAATTAACAATCGAACTACTTTGAAGTAGTGCTGTTACCAGAATTCCGGTTATTACCGCCTTGGCGGGATGTTGTGTCTGATTTTTTAAAAATAGTTTGAAGGAGCGACCTGCCAAATGCTGAATGGCCTGTTCCATCAACATCAATCCGAATAAAAACATTCCAATCCCGGCAAGGGGAGGCCACCAATCAATTGTCTCCGTCGATTCCAATTCCTTCAATTTGTCATGCAAAATGCTCAATTTTTTCGAGTTTTTTGTCGAAATAATCAATTTGTCCCATTTGCGAACTATTATGTTAAATAGAAAAATGAAGAAATGAACTTATTCGGAAGAAAACAGCAATTAGGAGAAGGGGAAATGCTTGAAATCTGACTCAGTCTGTAATGTATATGCTAGTTGACCACCTAAATTTGTTGTTCCACTGCTGCATTGTATTCGAGCAAAATTCAGCATTGCTCCGAAAAAAAGAATTCGACATTAAAGTGCTTGGGGATTCTTGAGATTGACACCTTTCTGAGAGCGAAAAGAATTAACTTAAACACAGAAAGAGGAAGTGTTTATTTTAAAAAAAATAAGGCAAAAAAAAACGCGCTGTTAAGGGCGCGTTTTTTTCTTTTGAAGAAAGAATTAGTCCTGTACAACTTTTACGTTTACAGCGTTTAAGCCTTTTCTTCCATTCTGTACTTCAAATGTTACCTTGTCATTTTCACGAATATGGTCTACCAGACCAGATGAATGAACGAAGATGTCTTCACCTGAATTGTCTGGTTTAATGAATCCGAAACCTTTTGTGTCATTGAAGAATTTTACTGTTCCTGTTTGCATGATATAATTTTGTTAAATATAATTTGGGCAAAAGTAGGTATAATAATTCTAATTTGATGGGAATCAACAAAATATTTACAAGTTGTTGATTTATAGCGTAAAAGATGCAGATTGGATCGGTTAACCCGAAAAATGAAGAAGGTAAAGGCAACTGTCTTGAGTTGTGTAAGGCTAATTCCCTACCTTCGTGCTTCATTATTTTAAACACAACTACTTGACTTTCGACGATTTCAAATTTGAACAATCCCTGCTTGATGGCATCCATTCCATGGGATATGATAAGCCAACTCCTATTCAGGAACAGGCTATCCCCATTATCATGGAAGGCAAAGACCTTATTGCCTGTGCACAAACAGGGACAGGAAAAACAGCTGCTTATGTTTTACCTGTGATTCAGAAAATCATGCAAAGTGAAATCCGCAAGTGTAACACTTTGGTTCTTGCACCCACACGCGAACTTGCTCAGCAAATTGATCAGCAGGTTGAAGCTTTTGGATATTTTACCGGTGTTAGCTCCATGCCCGTTTATGGTGGTGGTGATGGTGTAACCTGGGAACAACAGAAACGTGCCATCCGAGAGGGTATTGACATCGTTATTGCTACTCCCGGAAGATTGATTTCACACATGGCATCCGGTGAATTAAAAATGGAGCATCTGCAACATCTTATTCTCGATGAAGCCGATCGCATGCTCGATATGGGTTTTCATGACGATATTATGCGAATCATTAGCTTCCTGCCAAAGAAAAGGCAAACGCTGTTGTTTTCGGCTACGATGCCTCCTAAAATCAGAACGCTGGCAACGAAAATTTTAGAAGCTCCCGATCAAATTAATATCGCTATTTCCAAGCCCGCTGAAGGAATTATTCAGCAGGTGTACATGGTTAATGATGCACAAAAGTCTGATTTAATACAGATTATTTTGGGTGCAGGCGACTACAAAAGCATTATCATTTTTGCCTCTACCAAGGAAAATGTTAAGAAACTCGATTCTTTGCTCCGTAGAAAAGGTCTCGAATGCAAAGCATTCAGCTCTGATCTCGAACAACAGGAACGTGAAGAAATTCTCAGAGCCTTTAAAAACCGCAACCTGAAAGTGCTAATAGGAACAGATGTGTTATCGAGAGGTATTGATGTGGAAGGAATCGATTTGGTTGTAAATTACGACGTGCCTCCCGATCCCGAAGATTATGTCCACCGGATTGGAAGAACTGCAAGAGCTGAACGAACAGGTACTGCCATCACTTTTGTCACTGGTGCCGAAGCTTATAAATTCAAGCGAATTGAAGAGTTAATTGGCAAGTCTGTTGAAAGAGTTCCCAATCCGGAAGGAATTGCAACGGCAACTATTCCGGCACCAGGCACAACAGCACCCGGAAAAGGAAAATTCCGGAAACCGGGCTTTAGAAGAAAACCTTCCGGAAAATAGTTTTACTTAACTCCGAATTTGGTCTCTAGACTCTGATTTTTACCTATAAGCCTGACCACATAAATTCCCCTGGTAGTTAAAAATGATTTTGGAATTTTTACGGAATCAGACTTCCCGTCATACACTGTTTCCCAAATCTTTTTTCCGGCGATATCATAAACAGCTAAGAACCCTGTTTGACCGGCCAGTTCAGAGGTTATTTTAACGATCCAGTTGCCTGAATCACGCTCTTCGTAGACAATCAATCCACCGGTATTTGAAAATAAATCTGAAGGCAATCCGGTATTTACAACTTCAGTTATTTGAAGTGTGGTATCGACAGGTAAATTATTTAAATATAAATTATTTCCCGAAGGCCATTCAATATGCAGGTTTTGAATCGTTGTGGCATCGCCTAAACCGAAGTGTGCTACCAGACTGTTTTGACCGCAATAACCAGTTTGTGAGGAGATTTCCCGCATTTGTGTGATTGTTTGTCCACCGATAAGTGCTGTGATGTAAATTCGTGTTCCAATCGCCGACCGATTAGTGGTTGTGCCGGTTGCATGTATCTTTAGCCAGTGATTTGTATTGCCATTATTCAAAAATAATTTGTTGTTTGGAGCAGGCGAACTGCTGCTGTTCTTGCATGTACTTATAACCAGATCCTGAAATCCGTTATTATCGAGATCTCCCCAAGCCATACCAAACGAGCAAGGTGTGGTGAAATCAGCTAAAGCCGACAGATTTCGGCTAAAGTTTCCGGTGCCATCATTATCATACAGGAAATTCTCAATGGTACCATTGCAGTAACCGTTGGTGACAAACAAATCCACATCGCCATCATTATCATAATCGGCAAATCCCGATCCATAGGAACATCCTCCATCAGTTACCAAATCGCCGGTTGTTACAGCAGTGAAAGAGCCGTTGCCATTGTTGATGAATAACTGATTGTTTTGTGCTGCAAAGTATTGCGAATTGGCAATGAATAAATCAAAATCTCCATCATTATCAATGTCACCCCAGCTGGCACTCATCGAACTTTTATTGTCATTTACCGGAGGCACGCCATTCATTTTTGAAAAATTACCGGTTCCATCATTCAAATAAAAATCGTTGGTCTGGTTTCCTTCATTCGCAACAAATAAGTCCTGGTCGCCATCATTATCAAAATCAATCCAGGTGGTCCCGCGTGAATTTTTAACATCTGTAACCGGCTGTCCGGTAGTAATAGCTGTGAAATTTCCGGTTCCGTCATTCTGGTAGAGCATATTTTTTTTGTTTCCATCGCTGTTGGTAATGTATAAATCAATAGAACCATCATTATTATAATCTCCCCACGCAGCTGTCTCCGAATAGGTACCAATTGTGCCGGTCACATTCTGAGGTTCGTGATTAAAAGTGCCGTTTCCATTATTTCTGTAGAAATAATTTAGCTGCCCGTACCACGTAACTGCAAAGGCATCGGCATCCCCGTCATTATCGACATCGCCGAAAGTTGCACCATCAAAAGGTGCAGCATTACTGACAATAGGGTCGCCAACTACTTCAGTAAAAGTTCCGTTTCCATTATTGGTATATAGCATATTTACTGTTCCCGGTTGTTGGCCATTGGTGATGAAAATGTCATCCCAACCATCACCGTTAAGGTCAATAATATTTACACTGCGACTATCAGATGGTTGGTTAGTGGGAGGCGTGCCGGTGATTTCGGTGAATTGCTGACCAGTTGCACTTAAAGAAACGAATAGTATTCCTGCCAACATTGGGTATTTTAAAACATTTTTCATGGTGTTATTTGATTTATGTTTTGGTTATTGATTCCAAAAATATTTAAATGAAAAATAGATTTTCAGAGAATGAGAGGAACACCTTTCAGTGACATACACACAACACTTTTGAGGCGTTAAATGAACTGCGGGGCGCTTGAATGCAGTTGGTAGGCTGCAAACAGCTGTTGGTCGCTTTTTGGTTGCAGCTGTAAGTAAAATGGCGAAATTTGCTTTATGTGGATGAAGAAAATCAGCAGACATCTTCTTTTCTGGATTTCCTATACGGTAATCTTGCTTTACAATGAATTATTCCTGAGCGCTTCTTTTTCAAAAGATCCCGGGATGGGATTGTTCTTACAGGTATTAGTGGCCCATTTGATCCTTTTGTTGGTGAAAATCCCCTTAGTATACTTTATAGCCGGAAGTATTTTACCGGATTGGTTCCAAAACCGGAATAACCGGTTGCTTTTAATTTTCAAAACGATAATCGCATTTATCTGTGCCGTTGTATTGTACCGGGTGCTGATACACCAGGTTATCTGGCCCTTTATTTACGGGGAAAATCAGGGAGAAATGCCTGTTTTACAATTCATAGCACGCATCTTGTATTCGGTAATGGATTTGTTGCTGGTTGTGGCAGTGGCATCAGCTATACAGCTATTGATTCATCGGAGGCATCAGGACAGGAAGGAAAAGGAACTGATAAGAGAACGGTTGCAGGCAGAATTAATGCAACTGAAAGCTCAGGTGAATCCTCATTTTCTTTTCAATTCTCTCAACACCATTTATGCGCTCATCAAAAGTAATCCGGCTATAGCCGGAAATGCTGTTATTATGCTTTCATCCATCATGCGTTATTTGCTTCATGGCACCAAGTCGGGTAGGGTATTGTTATCGGAAGAGCTTGAAATGCTTAAAAATTTTTCTGACCTTCAGCAATTGCGGTTTGGCAACCGGATAACAATTGAATTTGACACTTTTGGAACACATGATCAGGCAATGATTGCTCCCGTGATTTTACTTTCGTTAGTTGAGAATGCCTTCAAACATGGAACACATGCCGATCCTGAAAGTCCCATAGTCATTCGCTTTAAACTGTTATTGGAGAATGAGGTGCTTACTTTTGCAACTGAAAATCCACTGTCAATCCTTAAAGTCGAAGTTGATTCCGGAATTGGATTGAAAAATCTGCACCGGCAATTATCGTTGTTATACCCGGATTATGATTTAAATGTATCTGAGAACGGAAATATTTTCCGGGTTGAACTCAAAATTCCACTAAATTCGTACGCAGGAAATGAATTGTTTGGTAGTTGAAGATGAACCACTGGCTGCCGGTATAATCATCGATTATATCAGTCAGATTCCGGGATTAGTTCCGGTGGGAAAAGCAGTTTCTGCCATGGAGGCTTCTGCCATTCTCAGCACTTCTAATATTGACCTCATTTTCCTCGATATTAACCTCCCGGTAATTAGCGGCATCGATTTTGCCAAAACCCTCGACTCCCGTTACCAGATCATTTTTACAACTGCTTATCACGAATTTGCAATAGAGTCGTATGCTTTAAATGCTGTCGATTACCTGCTAAAACCCATTTCATTCCCTCGTTTTTTACAGGCGGTTAACAGAGCTTTTGAAAGAAAAGCCGTTGCTCCCAAAGTCGAACCGGTACAGGTCAGAGAAATTGCTGCTGAAAGGAAAAGTTTTTTCTTTAATACCGATAAAAAACAGATTCGCGTCTTTGCAGATGAAATTTTATATGTGGAAAGTTTGAAGGATTACGTAAAAATAGTCACCCGGAATGGTCATGTGGTAACCCGCTATCAATTGGGGGATATGATCCTGTTGCTTAAAGATTCCGGTTTCATTCGTATTCACAAATCGTTTATTGTGAATGCGGCGTTCGTAACTGCGTACAATGCCCGGGATATAGAAATTGGGAAGATTTCACTACCCATTGGCAGAACGTTCAAGGAGTTTGTCGAGAAGCATTTAGGCGGCTCTGATTTGCAATAATATTTCTGATCAGATTTTATACCCGCACTTGCTCATAACCGGTCCGCAAATTTTTTCGAATTGCTGTTTTTGCAAATCGCTCCATTGGGAATAGGGTGGTAACAAATCCTCTACAAATTTTTTATTTTTTAACTTTGCATAGATCCACCGATACCATTTTGGCTGTGTTTTGTTTACTTTAACATTTCTTGCTTTTTCCCATTCAGCCTCACTTAAAGAAATGTTTAATGGCTTTAAAATTTTTTCACTGAAATAAGTATAATCTGATTTTACTTTTTCAAACAGAATCAATTCTGTATTGCAATTGAGCAATTGCTCTGTTGTGGATGCCCAATTCCAGCAAATTTGGGTGAATTTATCTCCATCCAGCCATTGTTCTACTTCTGTTGTATTCTTGGGTATCAAATGGATTTCTCTATCATTTCTTCTGGTATACAAACTCCTCACCACTTCACGTGGATCCCGAACAAAATGAAACACCTTTTTTGGTTCGAAAATAGTTGACACTTCCGGAACGGAATTTTGCAGGTATCCGTTAACATCAATAAAAAGTCCGTTACTAAACTTTTTCTCTATTTCCTGCTTTTTTCTTTGCAGATATGGAGTAGCATATACACTACCCGGTAAATACCAACTCAGTAACCAGTATTCACGGTTTCCGATATGTTCGTGAACAGCATGAACATTCGGTATACTTCCCAGCACAGATGTCAAAAACTTTGTTCCGGAGCGACCCATTCCGGTGATAAAGGCATATTCCATAAATTACTATTGAATGGCAAAGATATTGAACTTTTTACAACATTTTCCGCAGCAAAGATACTTTAAGTGTCAATAAATCAATGACTTACGTGGCTGATTTAGCTCTTTTTAAAAAATCAAACAGCTCATGCTCTAAATCCCCAGGGTAGATTTAATCTTCAGGTACCCGGTTTTGCTCAACGGAATTTGAGTGTTGTCGGTGAGTTTGGCAATGAAGGATTCTTTGCCTAATGCTTCAATTCTTGTTATCTGGTCGAGTTGCACGATATACGATCGGTGCACTCTTAAGAAGTTATGTTGTTGAAGCATTTCTTCCGTTTTTTGCATGGTCTGCTTTTTCAGGAAACAATCGTTCAAAATGTGAATTTTTATATAGTCATCATAAGCTTCAACATATCTGATTTCTTCAAAAGGAATAATCCGGATGTTGTTTCCACTCTTTACTACAATTCGTTTATGAGTTTCAGATGTTTTTAAATCGGGAAGTACAGCAATGTCTGGTTCAGATGGCTTAGCATTTTTATCAGCCCACTTCGATAGTGCCTTTGCAAATCGCTCTTCACTGATTGGTTTTAGAAGATAGTCGATTGCATTGGCTTCAAAAGCTTTGATCGCAAACTCATCGAATGCCGTTGTAAAAATAACTGCCGGTGGATTTTCAAGCAGTTCAAGCAATTCAAGGCCTGTTATTTTAGGCATCTGGATATCCAGAAACAAAAGGTCGGGTTGATGTTGTTGAATGGCTTTGAGTGCTTCAAAACCATTTTGACAGGTAGCCACAATATCGAATTCCGGGAAGGATTTCAGATATCCCTGAAGCACAGAAATAGCCAGTGGTTCATCGTCCACAAGTATCACTTTAATCATGATGCCAACGGTATTTTAATGGTAACGGTAAAATTGTTTTCATGAACGTGGGTTGCAAGCAAATCGTTTCTTCCGTACAGCAGGTAAAGTCTGCGGGTGACGGAACTTATTCCGAAACCGGTTCCGGGAACTTGTTTCCTAGCTAAATGGTCAAATGGATTGGTAATTTTAATGACCAGATGGTCGTTTTCAACCGATGAATAAATTGAAATTAATACTTCATCAAGGGTATCGTATAAACCGAATTTAATGGCATTCTCAACCAATGGTTGGAGGAGCAGGGAAGGGAGCTTAATTTGAAGTGTATCAGGTGCAACATGTATGGATGTTTGCAACCTGTTTCCGAAGCGAACTTTTTCAATTTCCAGGTAAAGCTTGAGATGTTCGATTTCTTCTTCCAGCGTATTTTTTCGTTCATCCGATTGCCGGATAGTCCCCCTTAAAAAATCTGAAAGCTGATGGATCATTTTCTTAGCTAAAGCCGGATCACTTCCTGCCAAAGCACTTACCGAATTTAAGGTGTTAAACAGAAAATGGGGTTGTAGCTGCTGCCTAAGATTTAACAATTCGGTTTCTTTCGATATTTTCGATATTTCGTGTAGCCTGCGCGCTTCATCCAAATTTTCTCTGGCAACATGAACCACCCATCCAAAAAGCATAAAAAGGGTAATCATGAGAATACCAATGATGGTACGAATGGCCATGGTATCACTTAAAAAATCGAGGTAATTGCTCCGGTCAACATATAGTTCCGATAAAATTTGTCCGGTTGCCCATACCCATATAAAAGATGCCAATACAGCACTTATCATAAAGGATAGTACTCTTCCGGTTGATGGCATCGAGAAACGGACTGCATACACCACACCCGCACATATTCCGGCAAGAATAACATTTGAAACCAGACTTTCCACCACTGCTGTCGGTAGATCCAATCCATAGATCATTAATGTGGCAACATGGAGTGTCGACCATATTAGCCACCAGGAAACACTGATTAGGGTTGTTCTGAAACTTGTTATCACCCGATTGATTGATGCTTATTGAATTGGTACAAATGTAAGGGATGTTGCCCCTAAAGTAAACTGCCGGTAATCTGTTGAGCAGAACTACCGGCAGTAAATTACTTAAATATTAATAACTCTTGAGTGTAATCCCTCCAAAAATGGCATTTCCGCGTAGTATTAAAACCTTATCGGGATCACCTGAACCCATCTGCAACACGCGATTATCTTCAACACCACCCAGTATAGCTACCAACTCAGCCGATTGAACAGTCCAGTTGGCTGGGATGATAAGTTTGGCACCACCAAAAACTGCATTTACTTCCAAAACTGCGCGTCCTTTAATGTCGGCCTGACTGAAATTTATTTCCGCACCACCGAACACACATGATACTTCGCCGCCTTTAAAATTTTTGGTGATGATGTTTTTTTTTACCCCACCAAAAACACTGGAAGTTTCGAGGAAATCTTCGGAATCACTTTCAGCTGCATTAATACTGTTGAATTTTTTTCGTGCACGGTCCGAAATCCTGCGTGCCGACCCAGGTGTGAGCACAATAGCCATCCCGACAAGGATCAGGGCAACAGGCCAGAAGTATGGTTTCAGATTAAAATCGGGAATCCAGTCATCCAGCAAAAAGAAAGCACCAATAAGGATAGGTACAATCCAGCCACCGGGATGGAAGTTATGTTTGGCGCCCACAAAAACACCAATAGCAATAAGCAGCATCTGCCAGCTAAAAAACCAATCCGGGAAATAAATTCCCATGGTTCTGGCCAGCAATAATCCACCAACCAGCATAATTATTATTCCTGCTAAAACCCTACCCATTGGGTTAGGTGGTACCACCTCGCGTTGTTGGTACTTTTGTTCAAATTCCTGTTTTTGTTTCGGATCGATGATTTCCATGACGTTTAATTTTCAACAAATGTATACCACCAGCCCAAAGCAGGAAAGTGCAAATAGGCAGCCTCAGGAGGAAAGTCGGTGAATGCCGGGAATTAGTCGGTGAAGTTAGCAGCTAAAGCTGCTGTCATTCGCGGCAGAGCCGCGTCATTAGCAGCAAAGCTGCTGTCATTGGGTCATTGGCGGCAAAGCCGCAGTCATTAGGTCATTAATGGTCATTGAAGAAATTCTCTGCTGAGCAGAAACAAAAAAAAGCTTAATCATTAATCCTTAATTCTTAATCCTTCAAGGGTCATTGGCGGCAAAGCCGCGTAAATTGGTCATAGGTCATTTGTCATAGGGGAATTTATCGGTTGAAAAAATCAATCATCCTTAATTCTTTTCGTATTTTAGCCTCATGAAGTTATTCCGGATCAGCTTTTTAATCATTGTTTTCATCTTTATAGCTTTGGGTGTAAAGGCTCAATTTAAAAACAATGTTTGGTGTTTTGGTGATAGTGCAGGTGTGAAATTTGATCAGGGAGCAACTCCATTATTTAATTCATCCACAGTTACCCGCGGTGGAAGCTGCACCATTTCCGATTCGGTTGGTAACTTGCTTTTTTATACTAATACAGATTATTACTTTTTATGGAACCAAGGTTTTGTTTCCTTAGGTGTTGTATGGGATCGTAACCATAATTTGATGCAAAACGGTGACACGTTAATTGGTTCTCTATTGTTTCAGGAACAGGTTATCGTCCCATGGCCAGATTCGTCCCATCTTTTTTACATATTTACACCTAGTGTATTGTTTTTTTACGGGTTTTGGTATTCAGTAGTCGATTTGAATCAAAATGGAGGATTAGGGGCTGTGGTTCAAAAAAATGTGCAGATGACCAATTACCAGGCATCAGATTGTGTAACAGCCGTAAAGCATGGCAATGGCAGAGACTGGTGGGTGTTTTTTAAAAGGTTTGATGTAGTAAATGATTCTATGTATAGATATTTAGTTACTCCATCAGGAATTGAAGGACCCTTCGTTCAAAATGTAGGCACTCCAACTGATAATGGATTCATGCATACCACATTTTCTAAAGATGGATCTAAATATTTGGTGGTTAATTACCGAGGCTTAATTGAAGTTTATGATTTTGATAGGTGCACGGGACTTTTTAATAATGTAATCAATATTGAAAATGAAAGAATGCCTTCAATGGTCCCAAAATATACAGGCAACGCTTTTTCAGCTTCTGGCCGTTACATTTATGTAAGTACAACAGATAATCCTGATACTTACCTGTATCAGTTTGATTTATTAGCTCCTAATATATCAGCGTCCAAAACACTCATATATTCTGTGCAAACTCCTTCATATTTTGGATATATGCGATTAGCTCCTGACAATAAAATTTATTGCTCCTTAAATTATTATGATGGAATTAACACATATCCTTATTCCGATAGTTTAAATAATAATTTCAATCAAAACATGAGCGTCATAAATTATCCGGATAGCGCTGGAACTGCTTGCGATTTTTCTCCATTTAGTTTTTACCTGGGAGGAAACGAAACGTATTGGGGCATGCCCAATAATCCAGAGTATGAATTGGGAGCCCTTACAGGCAGTCCGTGTGATACGTTGGTATCGCAAAATGAGTTGGCAGGGGCAGCGGCAGTAGGCAGTCTTCATGTTTACTACCACCCGGCATGGGAGAAAGCATTCATTAACGCCTCTAACTTAAAAGGCAAAACCGGCAAGTTGTTGGTGTATGATATGCTGGGAAAAGTTGTTCATTCGGAACCGCTTAGGATACAGAATGGGTACTATACGAGAGATTTGTCGATGATTGGTTATGCTAAAGGGATGTATTTGATTACGATTCAAACAGAAAAAGAACGACTCACCAAGAAGATGATGGTGGAATGAATAGGTGATTTGATGATTCTAAATTTAAGTGTCTCTGCTCAGCAATTGAAATCTTTCTTAAAAAATGTTTGTTGCGGAATTAAAAGTGAAAAACACAAAATTAATAATTAATAGCTGGTTCTTGTCTCGCAACCGATACATCCATTTCGCAATACGATCACCATTGGACGAGGACGATAGGGAATATTCCCCATATTATTGCATAAGTGATGATCCAAATTTTCACAGCAAGATTAAACGGATTTTACAAGAAAAGGAACAAGATTGATTCTGTATAAAAAATAGCTTTTACTCTGGATAAAATCTACTTGTTAAATCAAGAATTAATTCTGTCTCTGATTAATCTCGCCCTTATCCGGCAAATCTGTTAAATCCGTTGTAAAAAAAGATTTTAATGCGGATTCAGCATACCTATTTTCTGAAGGAATTTATTCGGGTGGTCAGAATAAATTTAATATTGGAAGTTCATCAAAGAAACGTCGTTTTTCTGAGAATAATCCCATTCATAATTTATCATCAAAACGAAATTTTCTATTGAGCAGTAACAATCCTTAATCCTTAATTCTTAATCCTTAATCCTTAATTCTTAATCCTTCCTGACTGTTACCTTCATCACGCTTTCCCCAATTTTTACAAAGTAAAATCCGGTAGCAAGTGTACCGGTGGAGATCCTGATTTTGTCAGTGGTAGCATTGACTGAGGAAGAACTTATGAGTTTCCCTGAAGTGCTGTAGATGGATATTTGTGTTCCTTTTGGAATGGTTCCTGAGCCGACTGCAATTATGAAGTAATTACTCGCCGGGTTGGGATATAAAGCATAGGTGATTTTGCTGTCGGCTTCCTGAATTCCTGTGAATTGTGCACTGATGTTGATATTATCCACATACAACACCTGCCCGTAGCGTCCAATATTTTCGAAGCTGAACAAAACCTCATCAAAGCCCGCATAACCTGAAACATCAACAGTATCGGTACGCCATTGTGATGCCGATGGAACAAACGGTGCCGATGCATTTGCCGGTCCCGTAGCTAACTGATTTCCGCCTTTCAGATATAAGGATGTAAACGTAGCCCCGCAATCTGTCGATACCAAAACCTCCAGTGTGTCACTGTATGTAGTGCTGTATGGTACATAGGCAACATCGAAATATAGTTTTGCCTGCGACATATTTGTAAAATCATATTTAGCGGTCCATAAAGCATCGTGAGCTCCCTGTGCGTCATAATAATAATTGTTGTATTCCAGGGAGTAATTGCTGGTTCCATATCCACCAACACCACCAATTACATTCCAGTAAGATGGGTTTGATGGTTGTCCTTTGAGTTTCCAGTCAGCAGCAATGGTACCCGATTCAAATCCTTCTGCAAATGGAACCGTTCCGGAGGTACTGTTGGTTATGAATGCTGCTTTGGTAATGGTATCAGAATTGGCACCATCTGTTACTATGAGAGTGATATCGTAGCTTCCGGCAGCACTATAAGTTGTGGCAGGAAACATTTGAGTGGAAGATGCCGGTGATCCACCCGGAAACGACCACTGATAAGTTGCATTTGCAGATGCAACCGAATGCGGAACAAATTTCAAGGTATCTCCGGGACAATAAAATGCTTCGAAATTGGATGAAAAATCTGCTACCAGGGCAGATGGTTCGTAGAGTTCGTTTTCCCATATTCCTAAATGCCAGGTCGCCAATCGTAGTTTGTTATCACGGTAAAAGGGAACCATTCTTAAAGGATATGAAATGTAAGGCAATCCGGTCCCGAATTCATCCCAATCAGTCATGCTTGCATTTCGGTAAAATACCGGTCCGTGATAAGTTCCTAAATAAACTCCGCCATCTGTTCCATACTGATGTACCATAGTTTCTATCTCAAGTCCATCAAGGGTTGGGGTGGTGATGTTGGTCCAGCTAGCTCCGCCATCATTACTCTGATAAACTTTAGCTCCATTAGCACCTTTTGGAAAACTGATCCATAGTTTATTTGGATCGTTGTAGCTGAGTGTAAAATTCAAATCACGCTTATTTTGTGGAAGAGTTGCCAGTGTCCATGTTGCACCACGGTCGGTACTTTTCCAAAGTCTGGAAATGTTGGCAACCTCCTGTTGCGCAAACATCACATCGGTGTTAGCACGACTCTGCTCAATCCAGTAAACTTTGTCATTTATATTTGTTCCGAAAGCATGCATCTCACCAAAGGCACTTCCGCCATTTTCTGATTTGTATATTTTATTGTCGCGGCCTGAATAAGCAACATTCCAATAATCCCAGTCAAACATCACTCGTGAACTGGCATTATCGACATAACTTTCATTAGGATCCAGATTCATTGGAAAACTTTGTGCTATTCCATTCATGGTGTCCGGTAAAACGATTCCATCAATATCACTGAAGTAAGTCTTTCTTTCATTGCTGTAATTCACATAACCTGTGGGAGCTTCACCACCTCCTAATGAAATAAACTCTCCGGCCGGATATCCATCACGGCGACCGGCATTACCATTGTGGTAGCGGCCTCCAACCATGATATCATCATTCCATCCCTGATCGAATCCCCAAAAGGCGCTGCCATAAATGCCCACACACCTCGATTCATGAGTTGCCACAAAATCGGTTGAGTAGTTAATGCCCCCATCATTGGCAAACCAGAATTCTTCGGTAGTAGGGGAGGTCTTGTATATTTTAAACTCCTGATTATCAGGGTGTATTCTGGCAACACTTCCTACGTATCCACCAACAGGCTGATAGGTGGTGCCGCCGTTATTGCTACGCCACATGCTCAATCCGCCAATTAAAATCCGGTCAGCATCCAACTGGGAAACCGCCAGTGTGGTGTTGTAATAAATCTGGTTGTAGGTATTGTTATCGCCATTAAACGACATCATATTTGGGTGGGTGGCGGCATTATAAGGAGCACCAATTTGTCCGTGTGGATGCGTCCAGTTTTCACCGCTATCATCACTACGGTAAACACCAATCTGACCATGTAATTGCAATTGTGCAGTGGCCTGACTTTCTCCAACCAGCAACACATAAACGCGATCGGGATCGGCTTCAGTAACTGCAATACATCCGCCATAGCTGGTAATTTTTCCGGCATCCACAGCAGGAACCGTAAACCAACCGTTGGGTTTGATGGTATACGTGAGTCCTGAATCGATAGACTTATGTACCGAAGCAATTTTGGAAACAGCATCATGAATGAGTGCATACATTACAGAGCCATCACCGGGCTTTACGGCAATTGACTGACATTCGCCGGTAACTATCAGATTGAAAGTTAAACCGCCATCAACTGACCGGTACAGACCATTTTCAGCCCCAGCAAAAACTACAGTCGGGTTGTCGGGGTGATGCTTAAATTGCCAGATGTATTTGTTGTTTAATGTCGTTACCGGAAGCCAGGTGTCGCCGCCATCAACGGAACGGTAAGTAATTTCGTCGGCACAAACCAAAACTTCATTTTCGTTGGCCGGATGAATTGCCACAGCGCTGACTGTGGTCATGTCCTCGTTGAGTGATTTAAATTCCCACAGCAAACCTTTATTCACCGATTTGTACACACCGCCATTTTCACCACCTGCGAAAAGCACATCGGGATTACTCATACTTTGATCGACGCAATAAACGTTAGCATGCCATGAAACCTGATCAACAGGGTCGGTAGTATTGAACCTGATTCGGGTATGTTTTTCAGGACCTGCAAATGACCAGGGACCACCGGTGGCCATGGTTTTAGAGGTGCGTGACTGCATCTGTAATTTGCGTGATTCGCGTTGATTGGCATCGGGAATCTTAACAAATCCTGATTCATCCAGAAAAGGCTGGACATATTTGCGCCAGTGCTTGTAATAAGCAGTATGTCGTGTTTTAACGAATTTATGGGTTCGATAGTAGGCCGAATAAGCAGTTTCAACCTCATAAAAGTTGGGATTATCGGAATACATCAAACGGGCCCAAGCGGGAATTCCGGCATCAGTGGATGCCGCCGGTTTGATGGCAATCTGAGCCATTGAAAAATCACTCATTAATATCAAGCAAGCAAAAATCAGCAGGCGTTTCATAGGTTTGGTTTTTGGAAACGCTAAGGTACGATTGATAACAGATAAACCTTGTATTTGAATCAGCTTATTTAGGCAAAACTCGTGTTTAGTCATAATGCAAATTATGGGACATTTGCAGGCCTGCTCTTCATTTCAAAACCCCTGCAAATGTCCTATAATTAATATTATGTTAAATAGACTTTTGAGAAGTCTACCCCCTGACTTACAGCAGTTTGAGAATCGGGCAATTCAGGAATTGATTGAAATGGGACATTTTTGTGGTCTCTCTGAAGTTTTGAATGAGCTACCTATCGCCGACTAAAATCCATAAAAAAAGGAGACAATTTCTTGTCTCCTTTTTAAGGTTAATTCGGTGCCTTATTACTTGCCTTCCAGCTTGTTTTTAATGGCTTCATATTTGGCTGTTTCATTGATTCTGGCATACAATTGTTTCAATGAAACCATGGTATTGGTATCAGTTGGATTCAGTTCTAAAGCCTTCTCCAGAAACGGCATTGCTTCTTTAAAACGGGCATCGAATTTCTCCTTTGCCTTGCCATATTCGGCATTAGATTTCAAATCATTAGCCTTATTAGCCATCTCAGCTGCTTCGTTAAAATACATAGCACCCAGATTATAATAAGCGTCAAAATAATCAGGCTTCAGCTCAATAGCTTTTTTATAAGATGTTGCAGCCAGATCTTTCTTGTTAACCTTGTCATATACAGTACCTTGTGCAAAATGAAGGTTTGCATTTGCTGGATCACCCTGAATGGCCAGGTTTAATGATTCGAGAGCTTCTTTGTCTTTGCCACTATACAAATACATGTTAAGTTCTTCGATCACCAGACTGTTATCTGCCGGAAATGCTGTTCTGCCGGCTTGAATGGTAGATAAAGCTTTGGCACTATCGCTTTCAGATTTATACAGATTTCCCAGGAAAATATAGATCTTAGGCTCTTTATAACGCATGGTAATCAACTTGTTATAATAGGTTTTAGCCTTTTCTTTATTTCCGGAACGTTCAGCACTGTAAGCCGCATTAAGAGTCGCCAACGTGTCATCGGGTGTTATGTTCAGCACATTCTCAAAATCAACTAATGCCAAATCATACTTCTTAGCATTAAAATTCTCGACACCTGAACCAAATAAGCCGTTTCCAATTACACTCATATTCTGCTGAATTTCTTCCTGAAACTCATACTTCGGTTCAATTTCCAACGCCTTTTTATACGACTCATAAGCTTTTACAAGTGCCTGTGGATCAAGGCCTCCGAACTTCGGATGCTTGTGCATTTTCTGATAAATCAAACCTCTGTAATACCAGGTTTTTGCCATACCCATGGTTGATTCATTAGCAATGGCTTCATCAATGGCTGTTCTGGCCTTGTCGAGTTCATCATACTTATAATAGTTAAATGCTGTCTGGACTTTAACTTTCTGTGCAAAAGCACCACTTGAAGCATAAACTAATACTGCAAATAATACCAGTAATTTTTTCATTTTTAGTTATTTATGATTTATATTAAAGTTTTACTTTAAGTAAATTAAGCTTCCGGTTCCGGGTCAATGTTTTCACCTGTTACGTCAGCTTCCGGATCTTTGCTTTCACCATTAGCTTCGGTAGTGTCTTCACTGATTATAGAATTATCTTCAGCATTCACCATGGGTGTTCCATCTTCATTCAGCATCACGGCTGTTTCTTCAATTTCAGCTACTTCTTCATCAATTTGAGCTACAGATGCAATCTGGTCGCCATCATCGATTCTGATTAACCGGACACCTTGCGTTGCACGTCCCATAACTCTCAGGTCGCCGACACGCATTCTGATGATAACACCGGATTTGTTAATGATCATCAGCTCATCTTTTTCAGTTACTGTCTTGATGGCAATCAGATCACCGGTTTTATCCGTAATATTCAGTGTTTTCACCCCTTTACCACCACGGTTGGTTACGCGGTAATCATCGATATCGGAACGTTTTCCATATCCATTTTCTGAAACTACCAGAATTGATTCACGGGAAGCGTCTTTTACACAAACCATACCAACTACTTCATCCTTCTCGTGACCAAGAGTTACTCCACGAACACCGGTGGCATTCCGGCCCATTGGACGAACAGTTGATTCATTGAAACGGATAGCTCTTCCGGAACGTAACGCCATCAGAATTTCAGAACGTCCGTCAGTTAAACGCGCCTCCAGCAGTTGATCTCCTTCACGGATATTTACTGCATTGATACCATTCTGACGCACTCTTGAATAGGCTTCCAGAGAAGTCTTTTTAATTGTTCCGTCTTTAGTACAAAGAATGATGAAGTTATTGTTCAGATATTCCTCATTGGTCAGGTTCAGTACATTGATAAATGCCTTCACCTTATCATCTGCAGGAATGTTTACTATATTCTGAATTGCACGTCCTTTGGAAGTTTTGTTTCCTTCAGGAATTTCATAGGTGCGCAACCAGAAGCAACGTCCTTTTTCAGTGAATAAAAGAATATAATTATGGTTGGTAGCGACAAACAAATGCTCCACAAAATCCTCATCTCTGGTTACAGTACCTTTTGCACCGCGTCCACCTCTCGATTGCAGGCGGTATTCAGTCAATGGCGTACGTTTGATGTAACCTAAATGCGAAATGGTAACTACCACGGCATCATCGGCAATGATATCTTCCATGGAAATTTCATCGGCAGCATAAACGATTTCAGTGCGACGCTCATCTCCGTATTTAGCTCGCATTTCGATCATTTCATCTTTCAGAATGCTCATTCTAAGGGTCTCATTATTAAGTACTTCCTTATAATGATCAATCATTTTCATCAGTTCCGTATACTCATCTCTGATCTTATCTCTTTCCAATCCGGTTAACCGTTGCAATCTCATTTCGAGAATAGCCTTGGATTGAATTTCCGATAACTGGAAAGTCTCCATCAGGCCGGTTTTGGCTTCATCAGGTGTGATCGATTTTCTGATTAAGGCAATCACTTCATCCAAATGATCCAAAGCAATCAGCAACCCTTCCAGGATGTGCGCTCTTTTCTCAGCTTCGGCAAGTTCAAATCTGGTCTTACGAATCAACACATCATGACGGTGCTCCAGGAAATGGTGAATCAGATCTTTCAGATTCAGCATCATCGGGCGACCTGCTACCAGTGCAATGTTATTCACACTGAAAGAAGATTGTAGACCGGTGTATTTATAAAGATTGTTCAGGACTACATTAGCCTGAGAATCGCGTTTAATTTCATAGATAATCCGCATTCCATCACGATCCGATTCATCGCGGATATCTGAAATACCTTCAAGTTTCTTTTCATTGATCAGCTCAGCGGTTTTCTTAATCATTTCCGCTTTGTTGGTCTGGTAAGGAATTTCGGTAACAATAATCCGCTCCCTGCCATTATCCATCGTTTCAATGATAGCCTTGGCACGCATCATCACACGGCCGCGGCCGGTCATCAATGCTTCCTTCACTCCATTGTATCCGTATATGATTCCTCCTGTTGGAAAATCCGGAGCCTTTACATACTTCATCATATCTTCAACAGAAATTTCTCTGTCGTCGATATAGGCAATTACAGCATCCAAAACCTCGGTGAGGTTATGCGGAGCCATATTGGTGGCCATACCTACTGCAATTCCGGAAGCACCATTTACCAGCAGGTTCGGGATTTTTGCCGGCAAAACTGTAGGCTCGTACAAAGTATCATCAAAGTTCAGTCTGAAATCGACTGTTTCCTTTTCAATATCAGCCAGCATTTCTTCTGCTATTTTCTTCAGTCTGGCCTCTGTATATCGCATTGCTGCGGGACTGTCACCATCGACCGACCCAAAGTTACCCTGACCATCTACCAATGGATACCGGAGTGACCATTCCTGAGCCATCCTTACCATGGTATCATAAACCGAACTGTCGCCATGTGGGTGATACTTACCAAGCACCTCCCCTACAATTCTTGCTGACTTTTTATAAGCCCTGTTGGATAAAACACCCAGGTCGAGCATTCCATAAAGCACCCTGCGGTGAACAGGTTTCATACCATCTCTTACATCTGGTAATGCACGGGAAACAATCACCGACATTGAATAATCAATGTACGCCGATTTCATCTCATCTTCAATGTTAATCCGAATTACTTTTTCGCCTTCAGCCATTTCTAATTTGTTAATATTTTTTTCTTGGTTAATTTTACAATCGACTACCGGAATCAACCGACATTATGTCAGTATCTTTTCCCGGTTTCTGAAATTTGTCTCAAACCATTGATAATACAGGGGTTTGAGGTGTTTTTAAGTTTGGTTTTTTTAGTTCATTTTAAGGTTCACGAAATTAACAATTATCTGGCATATTTTATGTTGAAAAATCATGAATAATATCAACAATCGGTCAATATGTTATTAACTATAATGGCTATGTTTGTTGAAGACAATCAAATCTAACCGGTGCGGAAAATTGGCTCTAACTGAACTTTTTGACCTCACTTAACGTTTCAAAACTTATTACATCAATTATATGGAAGCAAAATTCTCGCCCCGCGTCAAGGATGTCATTTCCTACAGTCGTGAAGAAGCTCTTCGCCTTGGTCATGAATACATTGGTACTGAGCACCTTCTGCTGGGATTAATCCGCGAAGGTGAAGGCATGGCCATCAAAATCCTTAAGTCCTTAAACATCAATCTGGCCGATTTAAGAAAGTCGGTTGAAGGTGCTGTAAAAGGAAGTACCGGTAATTCGGCCAATGTTGGTAACATTCCACTAACCAAACAAGCTGAAAAAGCACTTAAGATAACATATCTGGAGGCTAAGATTTTCAAGTCCGACATCATAGGCACAGAACACCTGTTACTGGCTATTTTGAAAGATGAAGACAATATTGCCACTCAAATTTTAAATCAATTTGGCGTAAACTACGATATCATGAGAGAAGAACTCGATCTGTTCAGGTCAAATTTCCGTTCCGAAGCACCACAGAATCCATCTGATGATGATCCGTATGCAAAGGATGACGACACTCCGGGTATGGGAACCGGTAAAAAATCGGGTGATTCCAAATCTAAAACCCCTGTTCTCGACAATTTTGGCAGGGACCTGACAAAAGCTGCCGAAGAAGGAAAATTAGACCCTATCGTTGGCCGTGAAAAAGAAATTGAAAGGGTTTCTCAGATTCTTTCCCGCCGTAAGAAAAACAATCCGATTTTAATTGGTGAACCCGGTGTTGGTAAGTCTGCGATTGCCGAAGGTTTGGCGCTCCGCATTGTCCAGCGCAAGGTTTCCAGAGTTTTGTTCAATAAAAGAATCGTTACACTGGATCTTGCTTCATTAGTTGCAGGTACCAAATACCGCGGTCAGTTTGAAGAACGTATGAAAGCCGTAATGAATGAACTCGAAAAATCACCTGATGTGATTCTTTTTATCGATGAAATTCATACTATTATTGGAGCCGGTGGAGCCAGCGGATCTCTCGATGCCAGCAATATGTTTAAGCCGGCATTAGCACGTGGTGAAATACAATGTATCGGAGCTACTACACTCGATGAATACCGTCAGTACATAGAAAAAGATGGTGCTTTGGATCGTCGTTTCCAAAAAGTACTTGTCGATCCTACTTCCGTTGATGAAACTGTAGAAATTCTGCACAACATCAAGGAAAGATATGAAGAACATCACCATGTAAATTACACTGAAGAAGCAATCAAAGCTTGTGTTACACTTACTGCAAGGTATATCACCGACCGTTTCCTTCCCGACAAGGCTATTGATGCCCTGGATGAAGCTGGAAGCCGCGTGCATATCTCGAATATTCATGTACCACCTAATATTGTAGATCTTGAAAACAAGATTCAGGATATTAAAGTGGAGAAAAATAAGGTTGTAAGAAGTCAGAAGTATGAAGAAGCAGCCCGTTTGCGTGATACTGAAAAGCAGCATCTCGAGGAACTGGAAACTGCCAAGAAACAGTGGGAAGAAGAGACAAAAAACCAACGTTACACTGTTTCAGGTGAAGATGTTGCTGCTGTAGTTGCAATGATGTCGGGTGTTCCTGTGCATCGTATTGCTCAGGCAGAAACTGCACGACTGATTAAAATGCCTCAAGAGTTACAAGGCAAAGTTATTGGTCAGGATGAGGCTATCAAAAAAGTAGTAAAAGCAATTCAACGTAACCGTGCGGGATTAAAAGATCCAAATAAACCAATAGGTTCATTCATATTCCTGGGTCCTACCGGAGTTGGAAAGACTGAATTGGCAAAAGTACTTGCTCAATATTTATTCGATTCTGAGGATGCTTTAATACGCATCGACATGAGTGAATACATGGAGAAGTTTGCAGTATCAAGACTCATTGGTGCGCCTCCCGGATATGTAGGTTATGAAGAAGGTGGTCAGCTGACTGAAAAAGTTCGTCGCAAGCCATACGCTGTGATCTTACTCGATGAAATTGAAAAAGCGCATCCCGATGTATTCAATCTGTTGCTTCAGGTGCTCGATGATGGTCAGTTAACTGACAGTCTCGGACGTAAAGTAGATTTCAAGAATGCAATTATTATTATGACCTCCAACATTGGTTCACGTCAGCTGAAAGATTTTGGTGCAGGAGTTGGTTTTTCAACGAATGCCAAATCTAGTGTTGCAGATGAGCATGCAAGGGGAGTAATTGAAAATTCATTGAAGAAAGCTTTCGCTCCTGAATTCCTGAACCGTATTGATGATGTAATTGTATTCAACTCTCTTGGTAAGGAAGAAATTCATAAAATTATCGATATCGAACTCGAACACCTTTATAAACGTGTGACCGAGCTTGGCTATAAACTTAAACTGAGTGATGAAGCTAAAGACTTCATTTCAGACAAAGGTTTTGATGCTAATTTCGGAGCCCGTCCGCTGAAAAGAGCTATTCAGAAATATGTTGAAGATGCCCTTGCAGAAGAGATTATCAAAGGTGAACTGACCGAAGGTGATCAGATTGAACTGAGCTTCGATAAAGAAAACAATACTCTTAAGGCAGTGGTTCAAAAATCTGTGGTTCCACCAAAGTCAAAAAAGAAGAAAGAAGAAAACTGATTCATCATGATATAAAATCAGCAAGCCCCGCTTATGGCGGGGCTTTTTTTATGCTTGTTTTTTATTTTTGTCGTTATTCTGCGCAACGTTCTACCACTTCGGCACTTACTCCGGTGAAAGAGAAGCCACCATCGTGGAAAAGGTTTTGCATGGTTACCATACGGGTGTGGTCCGAGAACATCATCACGCAGTAATCAGCACAGCTTTCTGCGGAAGCATTTCCCAAAGGAGACATTTTATCTGCATAGTTAAAGAATCCGTCGAAGCCCTTTACACCACTACCGGCAGTAGTTCTTGTTGGTGATTGTGAAATGGTATTTACTCTCACCTTGCGTGCTTTTCCATACTGATAACCGAAAGAACGGGTGATAGATTCAAGCAATGCTTTTGCATCAGCCATGTCGTTGTAATCTGGGAATACCCTTTGCGCAGCGATATAAGAAAGTGCCACTACGCTACCCCACTCATTGATGGCATCGAGACGCATGGCAGTTTGAAGTGTTCTGTGCAGTGATAAAGCAGAAATATCGAGAGTTTTATGAAAGAAATCGTAATTGGTTTCTGTATAGGGAATACTCTTTCTGACATTCGGTGACATTCCGATAGAATGCAATACGAAATCAATTTTACCACCTAAAATTTCAACCGATTTGGTGAACAAATTTTCCAGATCCTCATTGATGGTTGCATCGGCAGGAATTACCTGTGCACCTGTTTCAGCTGCCAGTTGATTGATGGCACCCATTCGCATGGCGACCGGAGCATTGGTTAAGGTAAAAACAGCACCTTCTTCGTGTGCCTTTACTGCTACTTTCCATGCAATGGAATTCGGGTCAAGAGCACCAAAAATAATCCCTCTTTTCCCTTTCAATAGTTGATTTCCCATAATCTTTGTTTTAATAAAGGTTCAAATGTAGGTTTTTTTATTTTCGCCTCAAACACCCAGTAATTCCCGGGCATTGGCTAGAGCAGCTTTGGTAGGCTGTTCGCCGCTCAGCATTTTGGCCACCTCCTCTACCCTTTCAGCTTTTGAAAGTTTCTTTATTGCAGTGGTTGTCAATTCTTTATCAGTATTTTTGTAGACAAAGAAATGCTCTTCACCTTTCACTGCCATTTGAGGAAGGTGCGTTATGGCGATGACTTGTCGTTCACGGGCCATATCGACCAGAATATTACCCACTTTATGAGCTACTTCTCCGGAAATACCGGTATCAATTTCGTCGAAAATAATGGTAGGCAATCCGCTTAATTTTGCAATAATGGATTTCACTGCAAGCATCACCCGTGATAACTCTCCACCGGAAGCAACCTTATTGAGTTCGCGATATTCCACACCTTTGTTGGCACTGAAAAGGAATTTGATGGTATCGCTTCCATTTGTTCGGAATTGATCTTCAGGTAACGCATTCAATTCAATTTTCAGAATCGCATGTTTCATTCCCAGATCACGGAGTAATGTGGCCACATTTTTTTCAATCTCGGGAATTGCTTTTTCCCTTTTTTGGTGCAACTCCTGGGCAAGCAACTTCAATGAATTCCTGATTTCAGCAGATGATTTTTCAAGTACACGAATCTGATCTTCGAGTGAAGTCATATTCATCAGCTTTTCACTCAAACCCGCATGCACTGAAATAAGTTCATCAACGGTATTCACTTTATGTTTTTGCTGAAGCTTGTAAATTACATCCAGTCGGTCGGCCATAAATTCAGCAGCTTTGGGATCAATAATTACATCTTGTTCTAAAGATTCCAATTCATTGCCGATATCTTTCAATTCTATTTGCGTTGATTTGATACGCTCCAGAATTTCGTTTGCCTTTGGAAATACTTTGGCAACAGATTGAATGGTCTGGAGAACGGTAGCCAGAGCAGTCAGCAAATTCTCCTCGTCACCATTTATAACGGTGCCGGCCTTTGATAATGCCAGCTTAATCTCTTCGCTGTTATTCAGAATTTCAAGTTCCTGTTCGAGCGTTTGTTGTTCGCCGCTTTTCAGTGCAGCTTCATCAAGTTCATTGAACAGGAATTGATAATAATCGGAATCCTTTTTAGCTTTTTCTTCTTCAGCTCGCAGTTGTTTCAATTGTTCAATTGCTGAAGTGTAGCTTTTGTAACTGCTGAGGTATTTAATTAGTAGCTTTTGATTACCGGCAAAGCTATCGGCAACCAGCATCTGAAATCCGGAATCATTTAAGGTGAGCGTTTCGTGCTGGGAATGGATTTCAATAAGCCGGTTTCCCAGTTCTTTCATCACAGAAAGATTTACCGGAGTATCATTTACAAAGGCTCTGGATTTCCCTTCCGGATTAATTTCTCGTCTTAATAAAGTTTCCTTTTCGTAATCGAGGTCATTTATTTTAAAGAATTCTTCGAGGTGATAATTATCGATATTGAAAGTTCCTTCCACCACACATTTGGAAGTTTTTTTCAATAAGGATGAAGAATCGGCCCTGTTTCCAATCAACAAAGCAAGTGCACCGAGCAAAATAGATTTTCCGGCTCCTGTTTCACCGGTAATAGTGGTCATGCCTTTTGAAAAAGTGATATCCAGCTCTTCAATCAGCGCATAATTTCGGATAGATAATCGTTGAAGCATAGGTTAAAATAAAAGCCTGATGATGTAATTTAATAGAAATATTCAGGAATAAAGAAGACTCATTAATACCTTATTTATTCATGATAGCCTGGTATTTCGTACCATTGGCAGGATCGATTTCATTGAGCACATTCAGCATCCTGGTTTTGACTTCAGGGAAGGCGCCCGAGAAGATATTTACGATTTCGTCTGATTTAGAATAGAGGACTGTTTGCATTAAGAAACTTCCCGGTTTATCATCATGCAAAGGTTTTAAAGCTTCAATTGCAGTAGCAATATTAGTCACTGCATCATCTTTCTTTTCAGACATGATATCGAGGCCCTGACGGTGGAATTCATAATTAAAAGAACGCAAAGGTTTAAATACCGGATTGTTTAGATTTTCGGAAAGCCAGTAGCGATTTCGGGTACTTTCGAAAGCACGCCAGCCTCTGTCGGGACTGTTTTGCATGTTAGCAACAATTGTTTGTGCCTGCTGTAAATAAGGACTGCCACCCATTGGCGAAAACGAATCATAGTCCATACCTATTATTATATAGGCATAAAACGCCAGCACCGAAGCGAGATTGGGATTGGTAGCAGTTTGATTGAATTCTATGGTTTGAAATTCTATATAACGGAACTGAAAATTCTCGTCATTATAATTTAATAAAGGAGAGTAATAGGAAGTTTTGTAAACAGGGCGACGTGCAGAAATCTGGATGGTACCTTTGAATTCATCATTGGATACCCTTTCATTGATGGTAATCTGCATGGTGCATTCGATACGTTCCTGATTAGAAAATTCATCTCCGGTCCACCGGGTATTATTCATGAATTCGTAAATGGCAGTCTGCAAAGTGGTATAAATTTTCTTGTCACTACTTTGAATCTGCGGAGTAAGAACAGTTACGGTGCAATTCAGTTCCTGAGCAAGAGCGGCAAAATGAACGGTCAGGGATACTATAATAAGGAGTGATATTTTTTTCATGATTTTCGGAGGCAAGAGATGAGGTGATCAACAATATCGGTGGCAACTTCCTCTTTCGTTTTTAAATTGTATGGAGTAGCAACCTTGGTATTTTTCTCAATAATAGTAATTTTATTGGTATCAAAATTAAAACCGGCTCCGGAATCTTTCATGGAATTGAGAACTATCATATCCAGATTTTTTCTTTCCAGTTTTGAGACAGCATTTTGAAGTTCGTTATCGGTTTCAAGTGCAAAGCCAATCAGGAATTGCGAATCCTTTTTGAGTTTGCCCATTGAAGCAAGAATATCGGTTGTAGGAATTAAATCGATTTGCAGATTATTTCCTGTTTTTTTCATTTTAGAATCTGCAGGATTTCCAGGAGTAAAATCTGCTACAGCGGCAGCCATAATTGCTATGTCGGAATCGGCATAAACTTTCATACAGGCATCATGCATATCAGCCGCTGAGGTAACGTGCATTAATTTAATAGCACCATTTGAAGGAGCTTTAACACCGGGTCCCATTACAAGAGTAACCTGTGCTCCTCTTCGTTGCATTTCTTCAGCCAGCGCCACCCCCATTTTTCCTGAGGAATGATTGGATATAAATCGCACGGGATCGATTGCTTCCCGGGTTGGACCGGCTGAAATCAGCACCTTTCGTCCTTTTAATAAAGGGTCGGGCGATAACGCTTTTATGAGATTTTCAACTATAGTTTCAGGTTCCACCATTCTTCCGGCCCCTTTCAGTCCACTGGCAAGTTCACCCGACTCAGGTCCTAAAATGCAGTTACCAAACGACAGAATTCTGGTAATATTTTGGGTTGTGGTAGGGTGAGCAAACATATCGAGGTCCATTGCCGGAGCAATAAAAACCCGACATTTTGCAGATAAATATGTGGCTAACAATAAGTTATCGCAGTAACCGGCAGCAATTTTAGCGATGGTATTTGCCGAAGCGGGTGCAATCAGCATGGCATCAGCCCAAAGGCCGAGTTCTACATGGTTGTTCCAGGTTCCTGAAGCTGGGGAGCTGAATTCGGTAAAAACAGGCTTTTTAGAAAGTGTTCCGAGGGTGAGCGGGGTCACGAAATCGTGAGCCGACTTGGTCATAATAACCTGAACTTCAGCACCTTCCTTAATAAGTAGACGAGTTAATTCGGCGGATTTATAGGCGGCAATACTACCGGTGACCCCTAAAAGGATTTTCTTTCCGCTGAGCCTCATGTTGAGGAAAAATTATTGTTCTTTGGCAGGATTCCTATGGTAGATTTTACCATCAAGATATTCCTGAAGGGCAATAAGGACGGGCTTTGGCAGTCTTTCGTAGAACTTTGAAATCTCAATTTGTTCCCGGTTTTCAAAAACCTCTTCCAGATTATCGGTACTGGCAGTGAATTCAGACAATTTATTCTGAAGTTCTTCTTTCAGTTCTGAGGATATGTGATTGGCTCTTTTAGCTATAACTACCAGTGATTCATATATATTACCGGTTCCTTTTTCAAATTTAAGGAGGTCACGGGTAACGGTGGTAGAAGCGGCATTTTTATAAGACATGGTTCCTTCAGTATTAAATGAGGTGCAAAAGTAATAAAATTATATGAGATTGGCACTTTTTTCCAGCTTTTTCAGGCGGTCCTGGCATTCCAGGAAGATTTTCTCGGCATCGCGGTTAAATTTGCCTGAGGGGAAAGCATCGATCAGTTTGTAGTAACTTTCGATAGCATATTTATAGCGTTCGGCTTTTTTAGAATCGATACTTTGGTTGGCATATAAATAAGCGGAACGGAAGGCATAATAAAGGCACTCCTCTTTATATATAGATGACGGATACGATTTGATTACATTTTGAAATGCTGTTAATGCTGCTTTATTCTGTCCGGTTTTAAAATAAAGTTTAGCGTTATTAAATTCTTTCGTTTCGAGTTTGAGGCGAAGTTCATCGATCAGTTGATTGCAATTTTGAACTTTATCGGATTGCGGATATCTGTTTACAAAAAGTTGAAACTGTCGGATTGCGTCAAGTGTATTTTTTTGGTCGAGTGATGAAACCGGTGAATCGAGATAATAACAATATGCATTTTTAAATAATGCTTCTTCAGCTTTTGCGGAACCAGGAAAAGTTTGGTTGAAATTATTAAAGTGATATGCAGCGATGGTATAATCTCCGGTTTCAAAATAACATTGTGCATAATAGAAGTATGTTTCTTCAGCACGGTTTGTTCCTCTGAAAACAGTAATTAATTCTTCAAACAACTGCAGTGCCTGGAAATAACTTTTCTTTTCATAATACTTAACTGCTGCCTGATATTTCGCTTCCATATCAGTGCTCTTTTGTATTTTACTAAACTTACTGCATGAACTAAAAGTAAGAATTGAAAAAAGTAAAATTACAGTAAATGGGATCAGGTTTCTTTTCATGATACAAAGATAAGAATAATTTTGGAAACATTTTTTTGTATATTTGCGTCATTAACAATTTGTTGTTGAAAACATTCTGACCTTACGTGTTTTAAAAAGAAAAATTGTGTTGATCTTTCGGAATAATTTCCAAGGCAAAAAACTATAAGCCGGACGTATGACAGATTTGTTTGAAAAACTACTTAAGAACCGCGGACCATTAGGGATGCATTCGAAAGAATCTTATGGTTACTTTATGTTCCCCAGACTAGAGGGGGAAATTTCAAACAAGATGATTTTTCGCGGTAAAGAAAAACTAGTGTGGAGTCTCAATAATTATCTTGGATTAGCTAACCATCCTGAGGTCAGAAAAGCCGACGGAGATGCTGCTGTTAAATATGGCAATGCACTTCCGATGGGCGCCCGGATGATGTCGGGGAACAGTGTTGAGCACGAACAATTGGAGAAAGAACTTGCCGAATTCGAAATGAAAGAGGCTTCCATCCTACTCAATTTTGGGTACCAGGGAATGGTTAGTGCTATCGATTGTTTGGTTGACCGCCATGATGTAATAGTATACGATTCGGAATCTCATGCCTGCATTATTGATGGTGTGAGACTACATATGGGTAAGCGTTTTGTTTATCCGCATAATGATATCGCCAACCTGGAAAAACAATTAGAAAGAGCTACCAAACTGGCAACAGAAACCGGTGGCGCAATCCTTGTTATTACAGAAGGTGTGTTTGGAATGTCGGGTGATCAGGGCAAGCTGAGAGAAATTGTTGCCTTAAAGAAGAAGTATTCCTTCCGGTTATTTGTTGATGATGCACATGGTTTTGGAACCATGGGTAAAACAGGCGCAGGTACCGGCGAAGAGCAAGGTGTTCAGGATGGAATCGATATTTATTTCGGCACATTTGCCAAGTCAATGGCATTAATAGGAGCATTTATTGCAAGTGATGCGCAGGTGGTTGATTACCTCAAACACAATATGCGTTCACAAATATTTGCCAAATCATTGCCAATGCCTTTGGTAGTAGGGGCACTCAAACGTCTGGAGTTATTAAGAACCCAGCCCCGTTTAAAAGACGATTTATGGAATATTGTTAGGGCGCTGCAAAAAGGATTAGTAGCAGCAGGCTTCGAAATCGGCAAAACTGAATCGCCGGTTACTCCGGTTTACCTGAATGGATCAATTCCGGAAGCCACCAATCTGATTATCGATTTACGGGAAAATTATGATATCTTCTGCTCCATGGTAGTTTATCCGGTGGTACCAAAAGGTGTAATCATGCTGCGGTTAATTCCAACAGCTGTGCACACCCTGGAAGATGTAAAGTATACCATTGACGCCTTCACCAAAATTCAAGTTAAGTTGAAGGCCGGACAATACCAGGCTGATAAAATAGTACCTGTATAGATTTAAGATGTGGACGGAATCTGTATTCCATGAAATGGATTTACATGATTGCAAATTGTGAATTAGGTTCACTACACATCAAAGGAATTATCTAAATGAGTTGAGTAAGAGCTCATTGTAACCTTTAGAAAAGAAACTAAGTAAAAAAGTGTATTAACCAATTAATTAATTAACAAAAATCATGATGAAAAAAAAATCAGTAAAGAAATCTGCTTCTAAAGCGAAGTCTGTTTCTGCAAAGAAAGCCGCTCCTAAAAAGAAAGCTGCTGCGAAAAAAGCTGCTCCAAAAAAGAAAGCTGCTGCTAAGAAAAAAGTTGCAAAGAAAGTAGCTAAAAAAGCTGCTGCTCCTAAGAAGAAAGCTGCTGCTAAGAAAGCTGCTCCAAAGAAAAAAGCTGCTACTAAAAAGAAAGCTGCTAAGAAAAAAGCTGCTAAGAAAGTAATGTCAGCGAAAAAAGCTGCTCCTAAAAAGAAAGCTGCTGCTAAGAAAAAAGCTGCTCCTAAGAAGAAAGCTGCTGCTAAGAAAAAAGCTGCTCCTAAAAAGAAAGCTGCTGCGAAAAAAGCTGCTCCTAAGAAGAAAGCTGCTGCTAAGAAAGCTGCTCCTAAGAAGAAAGCTGCTGCTAAAAAGAAGAAATAATTCTTTAAAGCATAAATTTGAAAAGCCTGCCGTTCCCGGTGGGCTTTTTACGTTTCGTCCCCTTCCCTCCTGTACCTTTTCCCAAATTTCCTTATCTTCGCTGTCTATACTGCTTTTAAAGGACAATTTTCAATATGCCCGATAAACCACTTCAGATATTACGTCAGTACTGGAAACACGATCGTTTCAGACCCTTGCAGGAGGATATTATTCGTTCGCTCTTACAAGGAAACGATACACTGGCCTTGTTGCCTACAGGTGGCGGCAAATCGGTTTGTTTTCAGGTTCCGGCGCTTGCACTGGAAGGTGTCTGTATTGTAATCTCGCCACTTATTGCCCTCATGAAAGATCAGGTCGAAAACTTGACCGATAAAGGTATCAAAGCTGTTGCGGTATATTCCGGAATGAGCCGCGATGCCGTGGATGTGGCACTCGACAATTGCATTTATGGTCAGGTTAAGTTTTTATACCTGTCTCCTGAACGCCTTCTTTCGGAATTAGTGAAGGAACGAATCGCCAAGATGAAGCTGAGCATGATTGCTGTCGATGAGGCGCATTGTATTTCTCAATGGGGATACGATTTCCGCCCGCCATACCTTCGAATTGCAGAGATTCGGGAACTACATCCCGGCACACCGGTGATGGCTTTAACAGCCACTGCAACCCCTGAGGTGCGCGATGATATTATGAAGCAACTGGCTTTCCGAAAGCCGAATTTCTTCACCAAATCGTTCGAGAGAAAGAACCTGAGCTATCTGGTTTATCATGTCGAAGACAAGATTTCAAGGATGGTAGAAATACTTTCCAAAGTGAGAGGAACCGGAGTGGTTTACGTCAGAAACCGGAAACGAACCCGGGAGTTTGCCAAGGTACTTCAGCAACATAAAATTTCAGCCGATTACTATCATGCCGGTTTGCATCCCGAACTGAGAAGTCAGAAACAAGACGACTGGAAACATAACCGCACCAGAATAATGGTTTGTACCAATGCCTTTGGAATGGGCATCGACAAACCCGATGTTCGCATTGTCATTCACATGGACCTGCCCGATAATCTGGAATCCTATTATCAGGAAGCCGGTCGCGGAGGTCGTGATGAGCAAAGTGCTTTTGCTATTGTTTTGTATAATGAATCCGACATTCTTGACCTGAAAAATCGACGGGAAAGCTCCTTCCCTCCCATCAAAGAAATTAAGAATGTGTATCAGGCACTCGCCAATTATCTTCAGGTGCCAGTCAATTCAGGCATTGGTGTGAGTTTTGATTTTGAAATAACAAGGTTCATAGCAAACTATAATTTTAATCCGCTTACAACTCTAAGTTGTCTGCGTTTGCTTGAATCGGAAGGCTTAATTTCATTGACGGATGCTGTATTTTCACCTTCAAAAATTCACTTTAAAGTCAGCAATTTTGACCTCTATAATTTTCAGGTTTCTCACCCCCGATACGACCTATTCATAAAAACAATTTTACGTTCCTGTGAAGGTGTATTCGACGATTTTGTGAGAATTAATGAGCCCGAACTGGCAAACCGTTTACAATTTACATACGACGATGTGGTGTCACGGTTGAACTATTTGCATCAGGCAGGAATTTTGTCTTATTCACCCCGAAAGGATTTACCCCAACTTACATTCACACAACCACGTGAAGAAGCTGCATATCTGAGTATCGATGAAAAGAAATATCTGAAAAGGAAAGAACTGTACATTTCCAAATCGGAAACTGTAATTTCCTATGTGACTTCTACCCATTTGTGCCGGAGTATGGTTTTGCTGGATTATTTTGGAGAAACCGGTTTGCACCGATGTGGAAATTGTGATTATTGCCGGGAACTGAATAAACTAGATTTGAATGCTATTGAAATAGAAAAATTCAGTACTCAGGTGACCGAAAAAGTTGCATCCGGACCTGCAACAATGGAAGAAATTATGGAGCTTTTAAAACCATTAAACAGTGAAAAGATTTTGCATCTCATAACCTGGATGGTAGATCAGAAAATGATAAAATATAATAATAGTGGCAGACTGGTAATTTCTAAACCGAAAGGAAAAAAGTCAGGTGAAACTTCCAAATGATTATTATTTGCAGTCCGATGTGGTTGCCGTTGCCCGCGATTTGATCGGAAAAGTTTTGTTTACCAGAATTGGCGGACAAGTTTGTGGCGGGGTAATTACCGAAACCGAAGCCTATGCCGGAGAAACAGACAAAGCCAGTCATGCATATGGCGGCAGAAATACAGAACGCACCCGGGTGATGTATGCAAAAGGAGGAATTTCGTATGTTTATTTATGCTATGGAATTCATCATCTCTTTAATATTGTGACTAATATTTCCGGGGTTCCCCATGCGGTTTTGATACGAGGAATTTATCCTATGGTGAATGTTGAAACCATGCTGAAAAGACGTAAAACGAATGCTCCTGCTTCCCCAACTACATTCAATGGTCCCGGAAAAGTTACCATGGCGTTGGGAATTGGAATGGAGCATAATCAATTGAATTTATCGGGCAAAACTATTTGGCTTGAAGACCGAAAATTGCGCATTAATCGCGGGAAAATACTGATCACTCCCCGAATCGGAGTCGATTATGCGAAGGAGGATGCCCTGCTTCCCTATCGCTTTTACTTATCAGCAATCGACGTGAATAACCTGTGAACAGGAACAGTTCATTATTGTGATATTGTTTTTAATTTTACCACATGGAAATATTTCATATTGGCTTTTTAAGCATCCGGTTGCTGGATATCATTGATATCCTGTTGGTGGCCTTTTTGCTTTATAAACTTTATGAATTGCTCAAAGGTGGTGTGGCGATGAATATTTTCATCGGATTAATATCTATTTACCTCCTTTGGTGGTTATGTGTTAAGGTCCTTGATATGCAGCTTTTGGGTGCATTATTGGGACAGTTTATAGGGGTTGGTGTTATAGCTTTGATCATCGTTTTTCAGCAGGAAGTCAGGCGGTTTCTCATCCTTCTTGGTGCCAATAGTTTTTTAGCTAAAAACACCTTTGCCAGGAATTTATTCAAATGGAATTTTCAATTTCAAAAGGCTTCGGCAACGAATATTACTCCTATTGTGAAGGCCTGCACCAACATGGCTAAGAACCGCACCGGTGCATTGATAGTTGTTGCCCGAAATTCAGATTTGAAATTTTATGCTACTACCGGAGACATCATGGATGCGGAAGTTTCAAAACGATTAATCGAGAGCATTTTCTTTAAAAATAGTCCCATGCACGATGGAGCTATTATTATTACCGGAAACAAGATAAAGGCTGCGCGTTGTGTGTTGCCGGTTACTGATAATGCTGAATTGCCTGCTCATTATGGAATGCGCCATCGTGCGGCACTTGGAATTTCTGAGCAGAGTGATGCTTTGGCCATTGTGGTATCAGAAGAAACAGGAGGCATAGCTGTTGCTCGTGATGGTGAGTTAAGAGCTAATTTAACAGCCGAAGAGCTTGAAAAAATACTTTCCAGAGAACTCCAATAATCAGTTTTTCTTTAAGGAAGGATCGAGTTTGTATGCCTTAGCAAGATAGGCATCGGAATTCGCTTTGTCGCCTTTAAACTGGTAAGTAATTCCAATGAAAAAGTAAGCCTGAGCATAATTCGGATCCCATTTTATAGCCTGAAATAAGCTCGATAAAGCATTGTCATATTGCTGCATCATTCCATAGGCACTGCCGGCATTTGCATGGGCTTCGGCATACCTTGGGTCTTGTTGTGTGGCTTTCAGAAATGCTTTCAGTGCTTCCGGATAATTTCCCGTTGAGAAATAAACTGTACCTATATTATTATGAATTGTGGCATAGCCGGGGTTAAGTTTCAGTGCACCCTGATAACAAATCATAGCACTGTCAAGCTTATTCATCTTATAATAAGCAACGCCCATTTGAGTAAATGCATCAGCAAAATAGGGATAGATTTCAATGGATTTCTTTAAGGAACCAATTCCCTTATATAGTATAGAATCACGCACTTCATTGCTTTTACCTTCCCAAACTTCGGGTTTCACCAGATAATTTCCCAGATAATAATGGGTACGGGTACTGTTTGGAGAATTTTTAACTCCGTCTAAATAAAGCGTATAATTGTTTTTCCAAACCGGGTTTTGAGCAAAGGTTTTAAAGGAATAAGCAACCACAAGCAGCGATAATGGAATTAACAATTTGGGTTGCAAAAGGGGTTGCATTGATGCTTCCGCAGGTTTTTCAACGGAGCTTGCGAGTTTTGAAATACCAAGTGCAACTGCCATGCAAAAGCCCAGTGAAGGAGCATATAAAAACCTTTCTCCCATGGATGATCCGATAGTTATAAAAATATTGGAGAAGATGGAAATGGTGATGAAGTAATATAAAATGGAATATGAAAAGAGGTTTTTGTTTTTAAGTGTCTTAATTGCAAAAACCAGCAGGCTTAAATGTACCAGGGCTGCTGCTATGAAATATGGGTCAGCGGCATTAACTAATGGGATCTGATTAAAGGAATAATCGAATACCAGCGGATGTGGGAATACCAGTAATTTAAGATACAGACCAAGAATGAGGACGGCGGTACAAAAGCGTGTGACGGGATCTTTAGCGGCCATCAGTAAGTTGTCGGCTACACTTACACTATCGGTTGTGGCGCCTGAAAGTACTGCGGCACGAATGATCAGGAACAAAAATGCAGCCGATGCAACCGGAATCAGTTTCTTGAGACTGTCGACAGGTTTTTCGTCGGTGAAGAACCATGCAGTGAGCGGAAAAACAGCGAGGAAAGTGATTGCAGATTCTTTTGAAAGCAATGCAATCAGGTATAATGCTGCAGCGGTGAGAAGTGTCGATGTTTTTTTATTTCTTATGGAAGTGATATATCTTTCAAGTGCCCAAATGCTGAAAAGGAAAGCCAGAATTTCGTCACGGCTTTTAATACTTGCAACTACTTCGGTATGCACCGGATGTGCGATAAAAAGAGCTGCACTGATAAAAGCAAACAATACATTTCCTTTGGAGATTCGTAATAAGGAGAAATACAAAATCCATCCTGTTAAAGCATAAAACAACACATTCATCCAGTGGCCTGCTTTTGGACTTTGTTTACCCAGATCCCATTCGGCAGCGAACATGGCTTTTACCACCGGACGATATAAGTCATCGGATGTGAAATGATAGCCATAACGATAGCTTGTTTTGAAAATTTCAGGAATGGCAGCGATACCCTGTTTCGTGACTCTGTTTTCGAGAATTACGGAATAATCGTCGAGCGTATAACCGTGATTCAGGGTATTTGAATAGAGAATAAATCCCAGCACAGCTATTATAATCCCACCTAATAATCCGGTTGATTTACTCTTTTCAAGAGAAGCCTCTTTTGATTTTTTAGGTTCAGCGGTAAACTTATCTTTTCGGGTAGCTCGTTTTTTTTCCATATTCAAACAGGTTATTACTGAGCAGCAGAAATAATGGCGCTATCGACGGCAGTGGCATTTTGTTCAAATTCGCGGATCAGCTCTTCCGGTGTTTTGCCGAGGTGTTCCAGAGAAAAGGATGCATCGCCACTTAGCGGGTGATCGGGATATTGTTTCAGAAAAGCTTCGTAATATGGTTTTGCTTTGGCAGGATTTCCATCCTGATTTTCATAGATAAAACCTTGCAAAAACAATGCTACGGGAGCATCAGGTGACTTGGGATAATTGCTGATCAGTTTACTGAAAGTTTCTATTGCGAGTTCCGTATTATTAATTTTGGAAGCCAGGTCACCTGCTTTGAACAAGTAATTGGCTGACAAACTGTCATGAGGAAATTTAGTTACATAATCGTTGTACAAAGCAATCATTTCTTTAGCCTTTTCAGGAACCAGAGTTCTGGATGAGTCCGACATCAATTGCTTTTCAAGCGTTGCTATTTTTTGGTTCAGTTCTTTTTGTGGATTACTGCAGCTAACAAGGAATGTTATTAATAAACTAAAGATCGTGATTTTTGGAAAGTGTGCTTTCATAAGTATGAAGTTCTTAAAGTTAAAAGAATTATTTGAATGGTGAGCCCGGTTCTTTGGCCATGTGATCATAAACGAGTTTATCGAGCCATCCGGGAATGAATTTATTCAGAAATATTGTCAATTTTCCATTCGAGGTAAGTACCAGATCGCGTTTGCGGTTCACAACTGCTTTGTAAATATGTTCGGCAACAGTTTCAGCCGACATCATTTTTTGTTCATCGCGGGGTGATTCAGATTGCGGTTTTCCATCGGGACCTAATGCTGCATTTCGTATGGCACTGGCAGTAAATCCGGGACAGGCAACCAGCACATGAAGATCTTTTTTCAGGTTCTCGGTTCGAAGCGTTTCAAGAAATCCTTCCATAGCAAATTTTGATGCGGAATATCCGGTTCTTCCGGGTAAACCTTTTTTGCCGGCTATAGATGAAATACCAACTACCGAACCTTTGTTTTTGAGAATGTGAGGAAGTGCGAAATGCGTGCAATACACGGTCCCCCAAAAGTTGGTATTCATGAGTTGATGCAACACATCCAGGTTGGTATCTGCAAATAATCCGCGCATAGAAATTCCTGCGTTATTAATGAGTACATCAATACCATTAAACTCGCGAAGTGTTTCATCAATTATTTTCTGAGCATCAGATAGGATGCTAACATCCGCTTTGACCGCTATTGCTTTTGCTCCTGTTTTTTGGATTTCTTTCAGAGTGTCGGACAGGTTAGCCTCATTACGGCCGGTGATTACCACATTGGAGCCCCTGGAGGCAAAAAACAAGGCACAAGCCTTCCCTATTCCGGAAGATGCGCCTGTTATGATTACTGTTTTCCCTTTCATTTTGCGTTCACAAATTTAGCAAAATATGGTACTTTCGCACACTATGAAAATCATTGAAGTAAAATCGGAGACCGATAAAAAGGAATTTCTGGAGTTGCCATTGCGAATTTATGCGAATGATCCGGAATGGATTCGTCCTATGAATCATGATGTTGAGATGGTTTTTGACCCGAAAAAGAATAAATTTTTCAGGCATGGAAGGCTTATGCGATGGCTATTAAGAGACGCAAATGATTTGGTCATAGGTCGTGTAGCAGCTTTTGTAAACGATAAAACTGCGAACAAAAATGATCAACCAACCGGAGGAATGGGCTTTTTTGAGTGTATTAATGATCAGCAGGCAGCAAATTTGCTTTTCGACAAATGTGTGGAATGGTTAAAGTCGGTTGGTATGGAAGCCATGGATGGTCCCATTAATTTCGGTGAACGCGATCGCTGGTGGGGTTTGTTGGTAGATGGATTTTATGAGCCGGTTTATGCAATGAACTACAATCCACCCTATTACAAGCAATTGTTCGAGAGTTTTGGTTTTAAGGAACATTTTCAGCAATACTGTTTTGCTTTAAAAGTACATCAGGATATTGATCCGAAATTTGAGAAAGCCTATCATTTACTTTCAAAGAATCCGGATTATCGGGCTGAGCACATTAAGAAGAATAACCTTGAAAAATATGCAGCCGATTTTACAGAAATTTACAACAAGGCATGGGCAAAACATGCAGGAGGAAAAAATATAACGCTGGAGCAAACGGTATCGCTTTTTAAAAAGATGAAACCGGTGATGGAAGAAGATATTATATTTTTTGTCTATCATAAAAATCAGCCTGTAGGTGCCTGGTTGAATTTACCTGAATTGAATCAATACTTCAAACATCTTGATGGCAAATTCGGACTGTTGCAAAAACTTCGGTTTCTATGGTTGAAGCATTTTGGTAAGAATGAAAAATTATATGGTATTGTTTTCGGGGTGATTCCCGAACAACAAGGCAAAGGTGTGGATGGATTTATGATCTGGAGTGGTGCTCAATGGATTCGCAAAAGGAATAAATACAAGGACATGGAAATACAGTGGATTGGTGATTTTAATCCTAAAATGATCTCCATTGTTCGGGCACTTGGGACACAAATCTGCCGTACATTGATCACTTACAGGTATCTTTTTGATCGGACAAAGCCCTTTCAGAGGCTTAAAATCATCGATTCTGACAATTTAAAAAACTGACATTCAGTTATTTTGCCTGAATGTTAATAAAATTACAGATACTCTTTTGAAAACATCAGAGTAGTTCCTATTTTTGCAGCCTCGTTTGGCCTACTTGCCAAAAACCAAATACCCGATTCCGTAGCTCAGCTGGTAGAGCATTACACTTTTAATGTAGTGGTCCTGGGTTCGAGTCCCAGCGGGATCACCAGAATGAACTGCTCAGCTTTATGTTGAGCAGTTTTTTTTTGTGCTTGTCATTGTTAATTCAAATTGCACCAACTTTGAAAAATGATAAAGTTTATCTAACTTTAAGGGCAATTTTGGTGAATTTCAATTCAAATCACTTATCCCTGGTTAAATGAAGAATTTTTGTATATTAATTTGTGTATTGTTTACATTAAATGTTCAATCACAAACAAGTTTCAACATGCTGCTTGATACTACTTTTCTAATGAAAGATAGATCGCCAAAGGCGGAAATTAGTCCTTGTGCAGATGGTGGATTTGCTATTGCCGGTGCTGATCATGATCAAACCTTTCTATTAAAGTTCGATTCCAATGGAAATTTACTATGGAGCAAATCACCTTTGAATTTGGTCTCATTCTATGGTGGATCCACTATTAGCTTGTTACCTACATCAGATAGTGGGTTTTATATGAATAGTCAATATGGAGAAGGTTTGTTAGAAAATCTTGGAGTTCCAAATTTGCATAAATATGATAAAAATGGTAATCTCTTACACTGCAAAACGATTGAAAATAGTAGTGTTCCATTGGGGGATTATGGTAACAATTTATATAGAATGTTTCTAGAAAAATACAATGATAATCTGCATATTATTGGAAATTCTTATGAATACGACTGGAATCTGGAGGAACTGTGCTGCTATTTTCATTATCAATGTAAACTAGATTCCACTTTGTCGATGATTAACAGACGATTTGCTGAAAATATACTTTATGATTCACTCAATGTGCCATTTTATGTAAACAAAATTAACCCTAATTGGCTTTCATTAAATTATTTTGGCTATCAAAAATATGATACTTCTGGTGTGAAATTCGGAACAAATTATTATAATTATGATAGTACATTATTTAAGGTTGTCCCAAGCATAACAATATGCCAGGATTCCAGGAATTATTATTCTCTAAATCAGGTGTTGTATAATTCACAGCCTTCATTAGCGATTCATAAAATGGATTTAAATATGAATACACAATACTTCATGATTTTGGATACTTCCTTATCATTTTTTCAGTATCCTGTGTATTACATGGCTATGAATAAGAGTGAAAATGGAAATATTTTAATTTCCGGACTCTATCAGAAACCATCATTATATCGTGTTCCTTTCATGTTAGAATGGGATACTGCCGGATTTGTAAATAGTGTTTTTGTCGGAGATGGGACCGAACAGAATTATATAGATTGTGAAATTGACACCATAAACAATGCGGTTTTGTTTTTAAGAACTGACGATATTATTTTAGGAAAGGTAAATTATAGAAAGGAATTTCTATCATCCCCTTCATGTGGATTTAATACTTTAAATTTTCAACCATTCAGTGTATTATTAGTTGATTCCGCTGTAATTGATTCTATCCCTCCAATAAACCCCACCGAACCCCATGTTCTTTTTATAGGGCATTCCGTTTTACCTGTTTCAATAGGACAATCTTCTCCCCTATGTGGGGTTTTTTCTGAAACGACTGAGATCGATAATAGCAATTGTGCCGCTTGGGTTTCTCCGATTCCTGCAGGTGATAAATTTTCTTTGTTCGTGAATTGTGAAGCTGGCGATCTTTCTTCTATTTTGATAATCAATTCTATAGGACAGGAATCACCGGCTAGATTTTATCGAGAAAATAACCAAACATACATTGTCAATTCCTCATCAATATCATCAGGGCTTTACTCAATTTTGGTCAAGTTTGACAATGGGCGAATTTTGAGCAGGAAAATAATTATTCAAAATTAAAGAAATTGTGAATGGGTTATTTTTAAATATTGATAATCCATTATTTACGAATGTTTATGGAATTATATATTCATAGTTTTTTTAATTGTAAATTACTTATTTTTGAAGTGTCAATTAAAGTAGTTAAATTGCATTTAATCAATTAAATATCAGACATGAACGAAGACTTAAAGAAGGCAGTAATCAAGGCACTCGAGAAAAACCATAAAAATGGGCCATTAACAGCGAGAAACCTGGCAAGTATCTATGAAAATATTATTGAGGCAAATGCGACCTTACCTGCCGATAAAATCGCATCTATGATTAATGATGCTGATATAGCAAGTGATAGTGATGAAGATGATGATGAGTAATCAACGTCGCACAAACTTTTAAAAACAGGTATTCACTACCTGTTTTTTTGTTTCTGACAATTGTTTAGCAACGGCTATTTTATTAAAGTAACCGTTCCGGTAAATCGTGATTTCTTTTGACTGGTACAGGTGAAGTTAACATCGATTAGATAAATACCTGTACCTGCATCTCCCCCATCCCAACCGGTATCAGGATTTGAAGATGAATAAATAGATTGACCCCATCTGTTGTACACATCCATTTTGTATTCGCTCACACGCATGTCAGGACTCACAATTACTTCCAGTTTTTCATTTTTTCCATCCCCATTTGGAGTAAACGAATTGGGGACATAATAGAGATCACAAGGAAGATTATCCTTTACGGACACCACCACTTCATCAGATGCAGTGCAGCCATTGACAGAGGTTGCAGTTACCTGATAAGGAGAAGAATTTTGGGGATAAGCTGTAATTTGTGCTAAGAGCGGATCCGTAAATATAGAAGGTCCGTTCCATGAAAATGATGTCGCAAGTGAGGCAGATGCTTCCAATACCACTTCATTTCCAATAAGTATAGTTGTATCATTTCCTGCATCAACAGCTATCCCATCTGAATTAAATGGAATGAGAAATGAATTTGGAAACACCAATTCGCAACCCGATCCATCCATCAAAATAATTCCATCTACAACCCCGGTTCCTATATTCGGAATTACAATGGACAGGTTATTAGTTGTTACCGGAGGTTGTGAAATGCCATTGAAGTTGTAACTGACATTGTAAGGGGGAAAACCGGGAATAGCAGGGCTTACTTCAATGACCAGTGAATCGAGAATGGTATTACAAACTCCGGAGTTAGTAGCGTAAATGGTATCTATTAATGCTGCAATTCCCGGATTGACAAAAACCTGTTGCGTAATTTGTCTGCTGCCACCACAAAAATCGGTTGCACTCAGAGTGACCAGATAAGTTCCACCTGAATCGTAGGTAAAAAGTGGATTCACAGCAGTAGAACTATTTCCGGTTCCGGATGTTCCAAAATCCCACACAAAATTGGCCGCACAATCAGTTAAATTGTTGAACTGAATTACAGGTTGACAAGCATTGTTTTGTACGGCAGTGAATGCAGTAACGGGAAATACATTAAATATTTTCACATTGTCGAAGCCAATGCCATCAGAATAGGTTTGTGAACCTGCTCCAAAAACTACTCTTAAGCGGACATCGGGTTTATTCGCTGCCTGAGTTAAACAGTGCGTTGCAGTAATCCATCCATTGGTACCATGACTATCGGGATTGGAACAAGCACCACCACTTCCTTGTCCACAACCACCCGACCATCCTGAATTACCACCACCGAAGCTAAACGAAACATTGCTGCATCCACCGGATGTACTGTTCAGATAATTGACACCTGACTTATTGTACCAATTAGTTTCTCTGCAATTAACTGAAGAAGGAAATGTTTCATAGGAACTACCGGAGTACGCACCCACATCACTCCAGTTCAAACCTCCATTGATTGAAATCTGCAGTTTTGCTCCATCGAAAGTCTGCTCGCAATGCAAATTAAAATCGATGCTCACCATTGGAGAAGCAATGCCTGTCAGATCAATTGAAGGACTTTCAACAAATGATCTTTCACAGCAATTGTAAAAATTGCCATTGGTAGTTGCTCCCGGAAAGGAAATACACTGTGTTAAAGGATCAGCAGCACTTGCACCTGCATCTCCTGTTACAAAGCAAGGAGTTCCATTGGACGCTATATTGGGAAGTGTAGGAATTCCATGTTTCCATGATGGTGCATAACCGCCGATGGTCCAGCCACCGGTTCCACTATTAAAATTTTCGCTATAAACTTGTGTAGTTACCTGAGAATAAACTTGTTGAGAAAGTAAAAGCCATCCCCAAAGGAGTATACATATGCTCTTAAACACTAAGGGAAACCGGTTCATGGAATTGCAAAATTACCACAAAACGGTGTTGGTCTCTAAAATGCGGTTCAATTTAACCCAAAATAGAAATGGTAATTGTGTTCATGTTATTGATAATCAAATATTTAATAGATTCCATAATGTAGATTGGATACTTACTTGTAAAATCTCATGCACTGATGGGAATTTTCATTTTTCCGCAGATGCAGGAGCTGCTTTTACCAATTCATACCGGCCATTCGCCAAAAAAACGGTTTTGCTTTAGAATAGCAGGTGTAAATTGATGTCAAACCAACAATAAAAATGAAAACTAAAATTTACATCTTACTATTGATTATTGCTGCGGGAATCAGCAAAAGTCCGATGGTATTTGCTGCAGGCAAGCCATTAACAGATTTGAATGTGATCACTTATTCACAAGGTAAATGGGGAGGTCAGAAAAGTCAGGAGTTGAAAATGATTTTCGACCGGTATTTTCCTGATGGTTTAATAATTGGAACGGAGAATAAAATTGTATTTACCGATCCTTCTGAAATTGAAAAATTCCTTCCTTCCGGGATGAGTTCAAAACCGTTGCCTTTTGGTCAAATGACTAATCCGGGTACAGTTTACAAAAATGCATTGGCAGGAGAAACTGTAACGCTGGCATTAAATCTGGCACTCGATCATTATCGTCGTGAAGGAATGGTAAGTCTTGCTGAACTTGTTATTCGTGAAGGCGAAATGAAAGGAAAAACGGTAGCAGAATTATTCCGGGAAGCCAACCAAAAATTAGGAGGAGGTTATTCGGTTTATTCATTTGATATTTTAACAGAAGCACTATATGCAGTAAACAGGAATTTCAATGATCAGGGAATCGACAAGGGTTTTTTGGGAAATACTTTTGATCAGGAAATAGTAAGGGCATCGGCAAACAACAAGTAATATGAAGTTCATCCAATTTTTCAATTATCTGCTTGAAACAAAGTTACTGTTACAGCAAATTGCTGTAAAGTTGCTCCACCAGCCTGCTTTCGAATTTCTTAAGCTTTTCCTGAGATGGTAGCAATAAGCCTTTAGCTTGTTTACTGGTAATTTCAAGTCTGGTTTGTGAAGTGCTTTGGGAGCAAATTTTTATCAGGATTTCGATGTTGGGACCAATGAGTCCTGATTTTTTCAAACCATGAATAGTTCCTTCTTCTGCATTGGTACGAATAATGTGAATACCATTTTTTAGGATGAGTTTCTGGCATCTTCGAAAAATGCTTTCAGAGTCGAGAAAGTAGCTGATGACGGTCATTTTGGAGCTTTTGAACAACTCAAAAATAGCCCATCTGCATAAAGTGAATGTTAGCAAGTTATTTCTTAAGAATTTCTTAATGGTGGCCAGCCAAATCAACCCTTAAAATGCCATTAAATCAAATCTGAGAAGGGATTGCATCAGGCTTTGGGTAACTTAAACGGACTAACTTACTGGCTTCGTAATAAGCATCGAGATTACTTCCTGCAAGCGTTCCTGCAAGAGCAAGATCAACAAATCCATCTTCGGATAGGAAGTCTTCTGAAAGCCATATTTCAGTAACTGCACCGATCAAAATAAGAGTATTGTTTGCAGCAACAGGCATTTCGCTTTGCAGTTTCATACCAATTCTGATGGATGATTCCATAACATAGGGAGCTGAATGGGTGGAAGAATACCAGGGTGTTAATCCACAAGCTTTAAATTCAGAAGTGTCGGAGGGAAATTTAGCTCCGGTATGATGTGCTTTGACAACAATATCTTTATTCAGATGATTGATGGTAAAGCTTCCTGTTTTACGAATATTTTCAAGAGTATGCCTATTCACTTCACCTTCCGGCCGGAAAACCATCCCCAGCAAGGGCGGATTTGCTCCGATATGAAAAAAGGAATTGAATATTGCCAGATTTTCCACACCAATTTCATTGACGGTTCCTACCAAAGAAACCGATTTAAAACCAGGTATAGAATTGATCAGATTTGCGCGATATCTTGAAGCTAATGCTTCGAAATCATGAATTCTTTTCATAAAACTATTGCAGTAGAATTAAAAATAAAAAACATTATTAACAGCAAATCGATTACTTCAATTTGTCGTGGAATGCTTTCCGGAATTTATCCAGTTTCGGTTTAATTACAAAAGTGCAATAGGGTTCAGAACCATTTAGATTAAAATACTGCTGATGATAATTTTCAGCCTTATAAAATTTGGTAAACGGACTAATTTCAGTGACAATGGGTGAAGGAAATACTTTTTTCCCATTCAGGTGTTCCTTGAATTCAGAAGCCAGTTTTCGCTGTGCTTCATTATGATAAAAAATCACCGAACGGTATTGAGTACCTACATCAGCTCCTTGTCTGTTAAGTGTAGTTGGATCATGACTTGCCCAGAATGCTTCCAGTAATTCTTCAAAAGAAATTACAGAGGGATCAAAGGTTATCTGAATCACTTCAGCATGGCCGGTTTGGCCGGTACAAACTGATTTATAATCCGGATCTTCGGTTTGGCCACCGGAGTAACCGGAAGTAACAGTAGCAACTCCTTTTAGCGATTGGAAAATTGCTTCGGTACACCAAAAGCAGCCATTTCCAAATGTAGCTGTATCAACTGATTGATTGGTATTCATTAAACTATCGGGTTTTAGGTTTTCGTTATCCGGAGTAGAGCTAAATGCTTGTTCCGAGGGTTGACCGTTACATCCCGCAAAGGAAATAACGACCAATAGCACTATTTGAGTGATGTATTTCATAATTAGTATCAGCAAAGATAACAGTTGAAAAGGCATTCTGTTTTGAAAAGGAACCATTTTCACAGACTGAAAATTGATTATTCCTTACTAAATTTGTAGAATAATTCTAAAAAAATGGAAGAGCTTAAAAAACAATTAATGCAAAGAACCGGAATCAGTGATGTACAGGCAACTGAGGCATTGAAACTGGTTTCAGAATATTTGAAGCACCGGCTTCCCGGCATCATCCATAATCCACTCGACAAAGCATTTCAGGGTATTGATTTTGAGGAGAATCTGAAAAGTCAGGTTGGAGAAATCGGCAGAGAAGTCAAAAATAAAGCAGACGTGCTTGCTGATGATCTGAAAGTGGCTTTTGAGAAGGTGTTCAAGAACAAGCCATAAAGGTGATCATATTCGTTTTACCATTTATGCGCAGAAGGGGAATGGCTATTTTCCCATTCATTTTCCTTAACAAAGAAGCTGCAAAAAAGGATGTTGTATTGTTGAATCATGAAAAAATTCACATCAGGCAGCAACTTGAGCTTTTAATTGTACCTTTCTATCTGATTTATGTTGTCAATTACCTGTATGAATTGATTCAGACCTGGAATCATGAACAGGCTTATCGTAAAATACTATTCGAGCAGGAAGCCTATAACAACGAATCGGATCTTGAATACCTGAATAAAAGGAAAAAATTTGCATATATTGATTACTTGTAAAAATACTAACCACATAAAAATACTGCCATGTTTGAAACATTAGTACAATTGGTAAAGGACCATGCCGGAGATGCAATCATCAATAATCCGGCAATTCCAAATGAAAAAAATGATGAAGCTATTCAGCATGCTTCGAAATCTATTGTAAGCGGTTTACAGGGAGAACTGGCTTCGGGAAATGCTAAAGATGTAATTAGTTTGCTGACCGGAAAATCCGGAATTGGGCAAAATCCTGCAGTAGCAAAAATATCCGGAGATGTTGCTTCCGGATTAGCTGAGAAGTTTGGCTTGAACTCATCGCAAGCTGCAGGAATGGTGGCTTCCCTCCTGCCAGGCGTTTTAGGCAGTCTGGTAAATAAAACCAATGATCCAAACGATAAGAGTATCGATTTGGGTGGGATTTTTAGCAGTCTGACCGGAGGAAAATCATCCGGTATTGACTTCGGCAAAATGCTCGATAAAGATGGTGATGGTTCTTCTATGGACGATATAGCAGGTATGTTATCGGGTGGTGCAAAAGATGCGATGAAAGGACAGTTAGGAGATATGCTAGGTGGATTTTTTGGCAAAAAATAAATTCCTTCTACAAATAAAAAACGGCTTTCACTTCAAAAGTGAAAGCCGTTTTTTTAGGAGCAAACTTTTTTAAAATTTGTAAGAGAAACCTACTCCCAGAACTTCTTTAAATTGAGTTCTTGGTCCGGCTTCATCAATAATACCATCGCTGTTATTATCGACAGCAATGATGGTGTTATCATCATAAATTAATTGGGTTGCCAAAGTAGCAGTGATGTATTTGTTTACTTTCATTGAAATAAGCACTTCCCAGTTAACATCGATGTTTTGTGGATCTTCCAGGTAATTGCTGAATAATTCCAGCTTCGTTTGGAGGTTAACATTTTCAATGATGTCTTTTTTGTAAAGAGCACGGATAGATGCACCAAATTCGGTACGCATTTTTTCTCCGTCTTTCACTTTTTCGAACAGCTCATTGTATTCAGCAGGGTCAACACCATAAGCACCTGCATCGGCAAGATCCTGGTCGTTAACGATAATAATTCTGCCTGTTAATGGAGCAATCATAACCGAAAAGTTATCGTTTGGTTTGTAATCCATACCCAAAGCCAGTGTAATGTAAGCCGGAGCCAGAAAGTTTGAAATTTTAGTCGAATCATCGGGGTAATTGTAGCCCGGAGTGAATTGACTTTTAAATCCTAACAATGCTGAATAATACCAGTGTTTGAAGGCATAGCGACCATACTTGGTAGCCAAATCAATTTTATCTTCACTTTTTATCGGATCGGCATCACCATTTTGAGTTAAACCATATCCTAAATCAATGGAGTTGTCCCAGATATTTTTTCCTTTGTTGTAATTGGCATAATAGTTAAACAATGCAATACCTGAGATTGAATTCTGACCACCGGCAGCCCAATTAGAGAGACTTACCTGAGTGAAATTTAATCCGACAATACCACCTGTTTTCCAGGAAGTATCTACAGCAGCAGCATCCTGCGCCATTGACGAGGAACTGATTACTGCAATTGTTGAAATTGTAAGTAATAAACGCTTCATAATTTTTTATTTAATAAGTTTAGATGACAAGAAAAGGCAGCCCATTTCGGAGCTGCCTTCTTTCCTGAATTAATTATTTCTTAAGAAGATCTCTGATTTCAGAAAGCAATTTCTCTTCGTTTGAAGGGCCAGCCGGAGGTGGCGCAGGTTCTGCTTTCTTCATAGAATTGATTCCCTTGATAACCATGAAAACAGCAAAAGCTACAATGATAAAATCAATCAGGTTAGTGATGAAAACACCATACTTGATAGATACTTCTGCTACTGCCGGAATGATAGTTCCATCAGCGTTTTTAATTTCAGCAACTGCATCCTGTAAGATGAGTTTTTTGTCGTTAAAATCAACGCCGCCGGTTAGCATTCCAACCATTGGCATAACAATTCCTTCAACAAATGATGATACAATTTTTCCGAAAGCAGCTCCCATCACGAAGGCTACAGCGGTGTCGACAAGATTGCCTCTGACGGCAAATTCTTTAAATTCTTTAATAAATCCCATGGCAGTAGGTTTTTAGAGTGGTTAATAATTTAGTTTGTTGCTGCAAAGAACGGAAAAATTACAAAGAATGTGCTAAAAATCAGGATTGTGTTGTGGCAAACTATCTACAAATGCCATTTAAATAGAATCTTTCTAAACAAGTCAGTTTTGAGGTACTTCCTTGAATTGAATTTCATAAAGCTGATAGTAGAAACCACCTTTAGCCAGGAGTTCCTGATGGTTACCTGACTCTACGATTTTCCCCTGATCCATTACAATGATTTTCGAAGCATTCTGAATAGTTGCGAGTCGGTGAGCAATTACAATAGAAGTACGGCCTTTGGTAATGACTTTTGTAGCATGTGTTATCATTGCTTCACTTTCCGAATCAATGGAAGACGTGGCTTCATCCAGGATTAGCACTGAAGGATTAAAAACATAAGCTCTGATGAATGAGATCAGCTGCCTCTGCCCCATTGAAAGCATTGCACCCCGTTCACCGGGATTAAATTGGAGGCCGCCCGGCAATTTGTCGATGAATGAATCGGCACCTACTTGTCGGGCGCCATGCTGCACCTGAGCTAAAGTGATAGATGGATCATCAAGTGTGATATTTTTTTCAATAGTGTCGGAAAAAAGAAAAACATCTTGCAGTACCAATGCGATATTGCTGCGAAGTGATTTTACATCATAATCATATAAGTCGATATCATCGATCAGAATCTGTCCTTTGGAAATATCATAAAACCGGTTAATCAGATTGATAATAGTGGATTTTCCGGCTCCGGTAGCTCCAACAAATGCAAGTGTTTCTCCCGGGTGTGCAATGAAAGATACATCTCGCAGCACCCAATCTTCATTTTGATAAGCAAACCACACATTTCGGAATTCTATTTTCCCTTTCAGGTTATCAGCTGTTTTGTAAGTTCCTGCAAGTTGATTTCCGGAAGGCGTATCAAATACCTTAAAAATCCGCTCTGAGCTTACCATTCCCATTTGAAGCGTATTGAACTTATCTGCCAATTCACGAATAGGCCGGAACAGCATATTGATTAGCATAATAAAAGATACTACCGTTCCAAAACTTGCCTGACCTTCTATTACGTTACCGGCACCCCACCATACTATGAGTCCAATGGAAATTGCGGACAAAATTTCCACAACCGGAAAAAAAATACTGTAATACCAGACCGATTTTACATTGGCGATGCGATGTTGTTTGTTGATCTCTTTAAAATTTTCGAATGAAATTTGTTCCCGATTAAAAACCTGAACTATTTTTATCCCGGTAAGATGTTCCTGAACAAAAACGTTCAGTGCAGCAACCTGAGTCCGGACATCATTAAATGTCTTTTTAATTTTATTCTTAAAGATATTGGTAGCGATCAGCAATAACGGCAATGTGCTTAAGCTGATGAGGGTAAGTTGCCAGTCGACATAAAACATATAACTGATGATAACCACCAATTGTAAAATATCCCCAATAATTACAATCAGACCATCTGAAAATATATCTGCAATAGTTTCCATATCGGAAACAGTTCGTGTTACCGGAGTACCTACGGGAGTTTTATCGAAATAAGGCATTTTAAACCTGACAATGTGATTGAAGAGTTTCACACGCATATCACGTATTACAAACTGGCCCAATAAGTTGGTCTGGTGACTGTGAAAAAATTGCAGGAGACTTTGAAATAACAGCACGCCAATCATCAGCATGGTCATGTTCAGCAGACCTATCAGGTCACTGTTGGTTATATAGCCATCCAATGTTAATTGTGTCAGCCAGGGACGAACAGGACCAAGTAATGCCAGACCTACTGTTAAAACAACAGTATACCAAAAAATGCTTTTATAGGGTGAGACGAAAGCAAAGACTCTTTTCAGAACGGGTAAATCGATTGCTTTTCCGGTGACTCCAGTGCTCATATAATATTATCCGGGAAATTGAAATCCGGCAGGTTCTGTTAAGTATGGATAAGTAATTCTGGTGAGATAAAGACCCGCGGCAGGTGCAGATGTTCCGGCCTGGCTTCGGTTTTTAGCAAGCAGTATCTCATCCAGAGCTTCAGGAGGCATTTTCGCAGTGCCTACATCCAGTAAAGTTCCTACAATAGCTCTCACCATCCCACGCAGGAAGCGGTCGGCAGTAATTGTGAAGACAAGCATTTCATTGCGGTATTCCCACTGTGCATGTGTGATTTTGCAATTGTTGGTTTTTACCTGAGTATTGGATTTGCTGAAAGAGCTGAAATCGGTATGTGATTTTATAATATCACATGCTTTTTGCATGAGATTTAAATCCGGATTCCGGAAACCATGAAATGCATAATCTCTGAGGAACGGATTTTTATTTCTGCAAATGAAGTATTCATAAGTCCGGGATGTGGCATCAAACCGGGCATGTGCATTTTCCGGCACATCAATAATTTCATGAATGGCAATATCGTCGGGTAAAATTGCATTCAGCTGATAAAGCATTCTACCGGGATCGGCAATTGGCTCAGATAAGTCAAAATGTGCATAAAACATTCTGGCATGTACCCCTGCATCGGTTCTGCCGCAACCTGTGGTAGCAACTTCATGACCGGAAATCACAGTAAGTGCCTGATTCAGTTTTTCCTGCACAGAAATTGCATTTTCCTGAATTTGCCAACCCGAATAATGGGTTCCCTGAAAGGAAAGGCGTACAAAATAACGATGAGTCATGACATATATCCGGTTCCTTCCCGGAAAGGTGCAAAGGTACGAAGTTGAGGAATAAAAGACCTGAAAGAATAATTTGCTGATAGAATCGTTAATAAGTCGTTATTCGTTAGAACTTTAGCAGGCATTGTTTTTAATACCTTTGCGATCAGACAGAAAACGGATAAAACCGTTAATTATAGCTTTGTCTTCATAAAAATTTCATGGATTGGGCTCTAATATTGAGCCCGTTTTTAAACGCATCATATGACAGATATCAGGGAAATTAATGAGCGCATCCAGCAGGAAAGTGCATTTGTAGAGCTTTTAAATCTGGAGGTAGGAAAAGCCATCATAGGCCAGAAATATATGCTGGAAAGGCTTTTAATAGGTTTACTTTCAAATGGTCACCTGTTATTGGAAGGTGTTCCGGGATTGGCTAAAACACTGGCAATAAAATCGCTGGCATCAGCTATACATTCTAAATTCAGCAGAATTCAGTTCACGCCTGATTTATTGCCGGCGGATTTGCTGGGAACCATGATATACAACCAGAAAAAGGAGGAGTTTACTGTTCGTAAAGGACCTTTATTTTCCAACTTTATATTGGCCGATGAAATTAACCGTGCCCCTGCTAAAGTGCAAAGTGCCTTGCTGGAGGCTATGCAGGAGCGTCAGGTAACCATTGGTGAGGAAACTTTCCATTTGGAAGAACCATTTTTGGTTTTAGCAACCCAGAATCCTATTGAGCAGGAAGGAACTTATCCCCTGCCTGAAGCTCAGCTGGATCGTTTCATGCTGAAAATTGTGATTGGTTATCCAAATAAGGAAGAGGAACGTTTGATCATTCGCCAGAATCTAAATCCTGAACCAATTAAAATAAATCCGGTTGTTACAACCAATGAAATTCTGAAAGCCCGTAAAGTGGTGAAGGAAGTTTATATGGATGAGAAAATCGAAAAGTACATTCTGGATATAGTATTCGCAACCCGTTTCCCTGCCGACAATAATCTTGGTAAACTGAAGCAATTAATCAGTTACGGAGCATCGCCACGGGCAAGTATAAACCTTGCGCTTGCTTCCAAAGCTTATGCATTTGTGAAGCGTCGCGGGTATGTTATTCCTGAAGATGTGCGAGCTGTTTGTCACGATATTCTTCGTCATCGTATTGGTTTAACTTATGAAGCGGAAGCAGAAAATGTTACAACCGATGAAGTCGTAAATGAAGTTTTAAATGCTGTTGAAGTGCCATAGTCGATAGAACTGGCTATTGTTATTTGAAACTTAAATCAGAAAATTGTGGAAACCACTGAACTTTTAAAGAAAGTCAGGAAAATAGAGATTAAGACAAGAGGATTGTCAAATCAGATATTCTCCGGCGAATACCACTCCGCCTTCAAAGGCCGGGGAATGGCATTCAGTGAGGTACGTGAATATATGCCGGGTGATGATATCCGCAACATCGATTGGAATGTAACCGCACGCTTCAATCATCCTTTTGTAAAGATTTTTGAGGAAGAGAGGGAATTAACAGTGATGTTATTGGTTGATATCAGTGCATCTGGTGATTATGGTACCCGCCGTCAATTTAAGAGGGAACTGATTACTGAATTGTGTGCGGTACTTTCGTTCAGTGCCATTCAGAACAATGATAAAATTGGCGTGATATTTTTTAGTGATAAGATTGAAAAATTCATCCCACCAAAGAAAGGAAAATCACACATACTTCGTATTATTCGGGAGCTGATTGACTTTAAGCCTTCTTCGCCCGGAACAGATATTGGTGGTGCTTTACGGTACTTTACCAATATGATTAAGAAGCGTAGTATTTCATTCCTGATTTCAGATTTTCAGTCAGCCGGTTATGATGATGCACTTAAAATAGCTGCCAGAAAGCACGATTTGGTGGCTATCCGCATTTATGATCACCGGGAGTCGGAATTGCCGGATATTGGACTCATCAGAATGCAGGATGCAGAAACGGGTTCTTTATTATGGGTCGACAGTTCAAATAAATCTACCCGTGAACAGTATCGGGCAAATTGGCTCAAGACCCAGAAAACGACTGAAGAGTTATTTGCCAGAAGCGGTGTTGACCAGGTGAAAATTGCTACCGATCAGAATTATGTTCAACCATTGATAAATCTGTTTAAGAAAAGGGAGAAAAGGGCGTGAAGCAACCATCAACATTCAAATTTTTTAAGATGACTGCCTGTAACCATTTTCTGATTGTGTTACTTGCTTTATTTTCTTTTGGAAATTCTCAGCTTAAAGCGCAGGATGTTCAGGCAACTATTTCAGCAGATACCAATGCCATTTTGATCGGGAATCAATTCCGAATGACTCTGGAACTGAAACATCCGGCCAACGTAACGGCACAATGGCCTAACATACCCGATACTTTTTCGCTGATGGAAGTTGTGCAGCGATCGCCGATTGATACCATCCAGGTTGCATCGGGTAATTCTATAACCAATTCTCAACATTTTGTAATTACAAGTTTTGATTCCGGTTATCATGTAATTCCTCCGTTTACATTTAACTATAAACTTTCTGGTGATACAACCACCTATTCATCAGAAACAGAGCCTTTACTTATTACCGTAACTTCAATTCCGGTTGATACAACCCGGGCAATTAAAGATTTAAAAGGTCAGGTTCATATTTCCTTTTCATGGATTGAACTACTACCCTATTTAGGAATATTGTTGCTGGCAGTGTTAGCAGGATTTTTAGTTTACCGTTATCTTGAGAACAGAAAACGGAAAGTCGTTGCACCTGTGATTGCAGAAGTAAAAAGACCTGCCCATGAGATTGCTCTGGAAGCATTGAAAGAGCTTGATGAACGCAAATTATGGCAGCAAGGCAATTACAAGGCTTACTACACGGGATTATCCGACATTACCCGAACTTTTATTGAAAACCGGTGGTCAGTTGCAGCAATGGAAATGACCACAGATGAAATACTCCATCTGACCATCATTGCGAATCAGATTCCGGACAATTTCACTCAGGTAAAATATCTTTTAGAATTGGCCGACCTGGTAAAATTTGCCAAAGTTATACCCATTGCAAACGACAATGAACAAAGTATGAGAGCTGCCATAGCATTTGTAAATGGCAATATCTCAGGTAACTTAAAACCGGAGGATGCATCATGATTTTTGGAATTGAGTTTGCAAATCCCGGCTATTTATTCCTGCTGCTGCTGTTGCCTTTGATGGTTTTTATTCATTGGAGAATAAGGACACGTCGGCGTACCGATATCAGGGTTTCAGATATTAAAATTCTGAGTGGCTATCGAAAATCGTTCAGGCAAAAAATAGGCTGGTTGCCTTTGGTTTGCCGTTTGCTGGCTGTAGTGCTCATAGTGGTTGCATTAGCGCGACCCAGATCATCTTCAAAAGGCACCAATGTGACCTCCGAAGGAATTTCTATTGTATTGGCAATGGATGTCTCCAGCAGTATGTTGGCTGAAGATTTGCGACCAAACCGGATTGAAGCATCTAAAAGAGTTGCTGCTGATTTCATTTCAGGAAGGCCGACAGATTTAATGGGGCTTGTGGTGTTCAGCGGTGAGAGTTTTACACAGTGTCCTATTACCAGTGATCATTCGGTGTTGCTCAATCTGATGGGTGATATAAAAAGTGGCGTATTGGAAGATGGTACTGCTTTGGGCGAAGGATTGGCAACTGCTATTGCAAGAATAAAAGACAGCAAAGCAAAAAGTAAAGTCATTATTTTGCTTACTGATGGGGTAAATAATTCTGGTTCTATTGCACCTGTTACTGCCGGGGAAATTGCCAAAACCTTCGGTATCCGCGTTTATACTATTGGTGTAGGCAGAAATGGTACAGCCCCCTACCCCTTTAAAACTCCTTTTGGAATCCAGTATCAGAATGTGGATGTTCAGATAGATGAGGAAATTCTGCAACAGATTTCTGAGGCAACAGATGCAAAATATTTCAGAGCGACTGACAATCGTAAACTGAAGGCCATTTATGAGGAAATAGATAAGATGGAAAAGACGAAAGTGGAGGTAACTGAATTCAGACGATATTCTGAAGACTTCTTTCCTTACGCACTTGCCGCAGCCTTATTGTTAATATTAGAATTCATTTTACGTTTCACAATTTTAAGAAGTTTACCCTGATAAAATTATGTTCAGGATAGCAAACCCGGATTACTTATACCTGTACGCTTTGGTACCGGTTTTTCTGCTGTTGTTTCTGCTTATGAAACGGTGGAAGCGCCGTGCATTGGCAACATATGGCGATATGCATGTGATCGGAAGGTTGGTCGAAAATGTCTCTGTTTCGAAGCCATGGCTAAAGTTTACATTTTTGATGCTTGCCTATTGCTCTCTTGTAATGGCAATAGCAAGGCCCCAGATAGGATCCAAGTTGGAAGAAGTAAAACGCCAGGGCGTGGATGTAATGATAGCTCTGGATGTCTCGAACAGCATGAATGCGGAGGATATCAGGCCAAGCAGACTGGAGCGAAGCAAACAGGCTATTTATCGGCTGATAGATCAACTACAGGGTGATCGCATTGGATTGGTGGTATTTGCAGGTCAGGCATATGTGCAATTACCCATTACTACTGATTACGGTGCCGCAAAACTATTTCTCTCCACTATTAACACCGGTATAGTGCCTACACAGGGCACTGCAATTGGAAGTGCCATCGAGAAATCGGTTGCCTCTATTGGAGACTCCGCAAAACATAACAGTGCAATAATCGTTATTACTGATGGGGAAAACCATGAAGATGATGCTATTTCTGCTGCGAAAGAAGCAGTCAGCAAGGGTATTACAGTTCATACTGTGGGGATGGGGTCTCCGGGCGGTGCACCTATCCCGGTTTTGAGAAACAATTCCCGAACAGGATTTTTACAGGACCGGAATGGCACTACGGTGATCACCAAACTGGATGATGCCATGCTTCAGCAGATTGCAGATGCGGGGAAAGGTAAATTTATCAGAGCCACCAATTCTGATGATGGCGTAAATGTTCTGATGAAAGAAATCAGTGCCATGGAAAAGAAAGAGTTTGCTTCTAAATTATTCACTGATTATGAGGATCAGTTTCAATATTTTTTAGCATTATCTTTACTATTTTTACTCCTCGATTTCCTGATTTCAGAACGTAGAAGTGAATTTATTGCCAAATTGAATCTTTTTGGTGAAAGAAAAGAAAAGGAGGTTAAAAAATCATGAAAAAAGATAAACTGTTTCTTTTGACTTCATTGTTACTGATGGTAACCATGACTGCTTTTGCACAAAAAGAAAAGAAGGAAATAAGAGCCGGTAATGACAGGTATGAGAAAGGTAATTATAGTGATGCAGAAACCGAATATCGCAAGGCTCTCGAAAAGAATCAGTCCTCCTACCCCGGTACCTATAATTTAGGGGGTGCATTGTACCGTCAGAAAAAATTTGATGAAGCAGTTCAGCAATATCAGCAAGCTATCGACAAAACCACTGATCCTAAGGAAAAAGCCTCTTCCTACCACAACCTTGGAAACTCAATGGTCAAGGCTCAGAAATATGCGGAAAGCATTGATGCTTACAAAAAGGCCTTGAAGCTTAATCCTTCCGATAATGATACGCGGTATAATTTGGCTTATGCTCAGGCCATGTTAAGAAAGCAGCAAGAGCAGCAACAACAGGATCAGCAGAACCAAAATCAGGACCAGCAAAATAAAGATCAGAAAAATCAGCAAAACAAGGATCAGCAGCAAAAAGATCAAAAGAACCAGGATCAGAAGTCGCAGGATCAAAAAAATAAGGAGCAGCAAAAAGATCAGCAAAAAAAAGAGGCACAACAGCCTAAAATTTCCAAAGAAGATGCGGAACGTTTGTTGAAAGCATTGAAAAATGATGAACAGAATCTGCAACAAAAATTATCCCGCAAGGAAGGTGAAAAAATAAGGATTGAAAAAGATTGGTAATGAATATTAGATCGCTGCATATTATGAAACGTTTTCAGGGTCTCCTGTTGGTATGGCTCCTGTTTATTTGTGCAGGTACATCTCGTGCTCAAACATTCACCGCAGGGGTCAGCAAGAATCCGGTTGGTTTAAATGAGCAATTTCAGTTGTCATTTACTTTGAGTTCTTCCGGGTCGGCTTTTAAAGCACCTTCTTTATCGGACTTCATGGTATTGTCGGGTCCGAATCAAAGTACCAGCATGCAATTCGTGAATGGAAGTATGTCACAGTCGCTTACTTTCAGTTACATTTTACAGCCAAAGAAAGAGGGTTCCTTTAAAATTGAGTCGGCTGCTGTAGAATCGGGTGGCAAACTTTTGCTTTCAAATCCTCTCACCATTACAGTAAATAAAGGCAGTGGTGGCGGACAAGCCGGTCAGCAGGGAAATGATCAAAAGACGAATATATCTACCAACAATATTTTCCTGAAAGTCAGCATAGATAAATCGAATGTTTATCTCGGTGAAGCTATTGTGGCAACTTATAAACTTTACACCAATGTTCAGGTGGTGAATTACAGTATCAACAAAGTTCCGGCATTTAATGGCTTCTGGAGTCAGGATATGCAAATGCCGGCACAGTTGCAATTGAAGACGGAAGTTGTAAATGGAGTTACGTATCAGGTTGGAGAAATTAAAAAGGTAGTCTTATTTCCCCAGCAAAGTGGCACACTCACCCTGGAACCTATGGAAGGCGAATGTATTGCACGAATTCAGGTTAAAAGAAATCGTTCCGGGAGTCCGTTTGATATTTTCAATGATCCTTTTTTTAATGATCCTTTTTTTGGAGGCGGCGGAATCAGGGATGTAAAGTTTGCTGTTAAAAGCACTCCGGTTAAAATTACAGTCAAAAGTTTGCCGGCTAATCCTCCTGCTTCTTTCAATGGGGCTGTGGGTAGGTATTCCATAGAAGGATTAATTGATAAATCGAATCCAAAAGCAAATGACGCTGTTTCCTTTAAATTGAAATTAAGTGGGAAAGGAAATATTAAACTGGCTGAAGCTCCGGAATTTGAACTTTCACCGGATATAGAAAAGTATGATCCGAAAATAACCGATAATATCGCGGTTAATGAAAAAGGTGCCTCAGGGGTAAGAACTTTTGAGTATTTACTAATCCCACGACACCAGGGAAATTATTCATTTGGTCCGGTGGAATTTACCTATTTCGATCTCGATAAAAAAGGGTACGTAACTCTCAAAACACCGGCTTATCAGTTAAAAGTGGAACGTGGTGCCGAAGGCGGTGGAACAGCTGTTGCTTCTACAGGCAAGGCCGACTTTCAGATACTAGGCAGGGACATAAGATTTATTAAAACCAGTCCTACCCTGTTCACAGATACCAGTGACGATTTTTACGGTTCACTAATTTTTTGGATTTTAATTTTAGCCGGAGTTGCCGGATTTGCATTTTTAGTTGTGTTCAGAAGAAAGCAACTGGCATTGAATGCAGATATGGCAGCTGTGAAAAGCAGGAAAGCTACCCGGATGGCACGCAAGCGACTTGAAACAGCTGGATCTTTATTGAAATCAGGAAATCAAACCGGTTTCTATGATGAAACAGGAAAGGCTCTTTGGGGTTATTTAAGTGACAAATTGAAATTGCCGGTATCCACTCTTACCAAAGAAAGCGTGGTAGCTGCATTGACCACTGCTTCAGTGACCCAGACGACTACCAATCGGTTGGTTGAAACGTTAGATTATTGTGAGTTTGCTCGCTTTGCAAGAATGGAAGGTGGAAAAAATCCTGAGCAGGTTTATCAGGAGACTGTTAATTTAATCACTCAATTGGAAGATGAAATCAAGAATTAAAATTTTACTTGTTCTTGTAATTGGAATTTGCGGAATTGTTCCGGCATCCTTGCTTCCTGTATACGGACAGTCGGAGCAAGAGATTTTTGCTGCTGCGAACAAATTGTATATGGACGAAAAATTCGAAAAGGCTATTGAGAAATATGAGCAATTAGTTACCATGAACAAAGTTTCATCGGATGTTTATTTTAATCTTGGAAATGCCTATTACAAAACCGGGAATTTTGCTTCGTCTGTTCTGAATTATGAAAGAGCAAAGAGGTTAAGTCCTTCAGACCCTGATATTGAATACAACCTTCGGATGGCCAATCTGAATACTATAGATAAAATTGAACCCCTTCCCAGAGTATTTTATGAGAAATGGTGGGATGATTTTGTGAATGAGGGCTCGGTCAGCATCCGGGCAATGTGGATAATAATTTTATTATTCTCGGCATTGGCTGTTTTTGCATTGTATTTGTTTGTGAATAAAATTGTGATTAGGAAAGTATCCTTTTTCGTTACCATTGGATTGATTTCTGCATCGTTATTTACCTGGTATCTCACTCACATGCAGTACAAGCATTTGAATAATCATAAAGGTGCTGTAATTTTCTCGGACAGTGCTTATATCAAAAGTTCGCCTGATGAAAAAAGCTCCAATTTGTTTCTGTTGCATTCAGGTACCCGGATTGAGGTTTTGGATGAACTTTCAGGTTGGAAAAAAATCAGAATTGCCAATGGCAGTGAGGGTTGGATCGTTGCTGATGCTTTGGTTATTATCTGATTTATTTTGAAAGTACTGCTCCTATCCGACACACACAGCTATCTCGACGACAGCATAATTAAATATACCAAAGATGTTGATGAAATCTGGCATGCCGGTGATTTTGGAAATGCGGGATTAGCAAGTGCACTTGCTGCTCAGAAACCTTTGCGGGGTGTATATGGAAATATCGACGGACAGGACATCCGGCAACAATTCCCTCTGGAGCTATTTTTTATTGCTGCCGGCGTCAGAGTCCTGATGATCCATATTGGAGGTTATCCCGGAAAGTTTCCTGAATCAGTAAAACAACGAATAAGATTTCATCGCCCCGATCTGTTTATTTGCGGGCATTCACATATTTTAAAAGTTGTTCGCGACAAGCAATATGGCAACATGTTATGTGTGAATCCGGGTGCTGCCGGGAAACAAGGCTTCCAGCAAATCCGGACCATGATAAGAATGGAATTGGAGTCTGGTAAAATTGCCGGTCTTGAAGTGATAGAATTGGGTCCGAAATAAATTACCGGATGCGATCTGCAGCTCTTACCAACATTTCATCTTTACGGATAGCACGGCGGGATGCCAATAGAAGAAACACCTGAGCAGCTATTAGATAAACACCAGCGAGATAATGAGCGCGGGCAGTTTTAACTTCCATTTCCTCGGAATAGTAGAAAACCAGAATCAGTTCAATTGCTGCAAAAACTCCGGCAAGCATGCACATTCTCATTTGAGCTGGTCGATTTTTATATAAGAATATAGTGTAAAGGGCTGCAGTCAGGATCAATAAATTGAGAACCATAATGCCATAATTGGTCGATAAACTGGTAATGGTATCCCCTACTTTTGATGTTACTTCATTGATATTTAAAGTGTTAATGGATGATATACCTGTTGCATCGGCTGCACCAGCCTTTTCACTTAATGGAACAAAAAACAAGGCGGCAGAAATGCCGGCAACAGCCAGAAGTAACAGGGACTGAATACGTTGAATCATAATGTGGCTAATTTAATAAGATCAAAACAAGTCGCAAATATGCTTTATTTCCACTGATTTCTGAAACAAACGGGACATAAAATCGTTTTAATAATAAATCTTCAAAAAAATTTGGAGATTATAAGTATAACTGCTAACATTGCAGTGTTCTTACAAAGACTATTGAAAACACATTTTCTTTTTCAATACTTTTATTGATTCCGGTCACCAACAATTCCTTAATGTATTAATATCAGTATTGGATATTCATTTTATGTTATGATCCCGCCAGGGGTTTCAAATTTTATAAGCAAACACACTTAAATTATTTTCATGTACGACATTAGTTCGCTGAATGAGAAGCTACTTCCTGAGCTTCGCGAAATTGCAAAAAAGCTGAGTGTACCAGGCTCAGAAGGTCTTAAAAAGCAAGATCTTATTTACAAAATTCTGGATTTTCAGGCACAACATCCTGATGTTGTTACTTCTATTATGGCCGTGTCGGCGCCTGCTGAACCGGAACCGGTAACAGCCCCTGTTGCAGCTCCGATTGTTTTGAATCAGGAGTCGGCTTCAGATGATTCAGATGGGCGACCAAAACGCCGTAGAATACCACCACCAAAACCTCCGGGTTCACCTGAGGAGCCAATAGTTGATTTATTTGCAGGAATGCCTAGTAGTATCAACACAGTTTCGGAGCCTGCTCCGGTTTCAGTTCCTGCAAGTATTCCGGCTCCCGTGCGTTCTGCGATGCCGCAACATGAAGTTCCAGTCAGGAATGAACCCAATTTTAACAGAGAGCCAATTGCTCCAAGAGATAGTTTTTCGAGAGAGCGTAAGATTGCTGAGCCGGTATACGATTTCGATGGCATCATTAACAGTGAAGGTGTTTTGGAGCTGGCGCCTGAAGGATTTGGCTTCTTAAGATCTTCAGATTACAATTATCTGGCATCACCTGATGATATTTATGTTTCTCAATCACAAATAAAACTTTTCGGACTTAAAACAGGAGATACCGTAAAAGGTACAGTCCGCCCACCTAAAGAAGGTGAAAAATATTTCCCTCTTGTTAAAGTAGATCTTATTAATGGACAAGATCCGGCTGTTGTCCGCGACAGAGTTCCATTTGAACACCTAACTCCCCTTTTCCCTTATGAAAAACTTAGAATGGCAGGCGATAATGCCAGTTATTCTGCTCGGGTAATGGATATGTTTACACCAATTGGTAAAGGTCAAAGAGCCTTGATTGTAGCTCAGCCAAAAACCGGTAAAACGGTTTTGCTTAAGGAAGTTGCAAATGCTATTGCAGCTAGTCATCCCGAAGTATATCTGATCATTCTATTGATTGATGAGCGTCCGGAAGAGGTAACTGATATGGCACGAAATGTTCGTGCTGAAGTGGTTTCATCAACCTTCGATGAACCCGCAGAACGACATGTTAAAATTGCGAATATCGTTCTTGAAAAAGCAAAACGCATGGTTGAATGCGGGCATGATGTGGTGATTTTGCTCGACTCTATCACACGTTTGGCACGTGCTTATAACACAGTTGCTCCTGCATCCGGAAAAATCTTATCGGGTGGTGTTGATGCTAATGCTCTACACAAACCTAAAAGATTCTTTGGTGCAGCCCGTAAAATTGAAAAAGGCGGTTCTTTAACTATCATTGCTACTGCACTTATTGATACCGGTTCGAAAATGGACGAAGTAATCTTTGAAGAATTCAAAGGAACCGGTAACATGGAATTACAACTTGATCGTAAACTGGCTAACAAGCGTATATATCCTGCGATTGATCTGGTGGCATCTTCAACACGTCGTGAAGATCTGCTTCTCGATAAAGAGATGTTACAAAAGATGTGGATTCTCAGAAATCACCTGGCCGATATGAACCCAATGGAAGCTATGGAATTTTTACTGGACAGAATGAGAGGAACAAAAACTAATGAAGAGTTCCTTATTTCTATGAACTCATAAGATAGGATACCTCATAAAAAAAACGGCGATTGATTATTCAGTCGCCGTTTTTTTTTGTGAAAATGATTAATCATTTATCGAATGATCAATTTCTTCATCTGAGTTGAATTATTAGTTTTAAGAAATGCGATATAAATTCCTGCAGGAAACTGTGTCAAATCGATTTCAGTTTCCTGATCAACCAGTAGAGCAGTAAAAATGAGTTTACCTGTTACATCTTTTATTTCAAGTGTTGCATACTCATTCTCACCATTAACAACTTTGAATATTCCTGAAGAAGGATTTGGATAGATGTCGAATGGTATTTCTGCAAACTCCCCTACCCTGCATGGTACATTCACGGCAATCACATTCGAGTTTTTGGTGCAGCCGTTAGTAGCTGTGACGGTAACCTTGTAATTGCCGGTGGTTTTAGCATAATAGTTCAATCCTGTTGCGCCATTAAGTATTGAGCTTCCCTTTCGCCATTGGTAAGTGTTTCCGGCACCAGTGGCGGCAGAAAGCTTGACACTGTCGCCGGCGCAGAAGGTAGTTGCTCCTGTTGCAGTGATGGTAGCAACTGGTGCGGTAAGTGAAGTTACAACAATGCTGTTAGAGTTTTTAGAACAGCCATTGGTATTGGTTACTCTAACTTTGTAAGTTCCGGCTCCGGTTGCATTATAAGTTGCACCGGTTGCGCCTGAAATATCATTGCTGTATTTTCTCCACTGGTAATTTAGTCCCGCACCGGTATTGGCATTTAGGGTTACTGATGAACCCGGACAAATGGCAGTAGAACCGGTTGCAGTAATTGACGCTGAGGGCAGCGGATTTACTGTCACCGTTACTGGCGATGCACTGGCAGAACAGCCGGAAGCATTTGTAACAACAACTCTGTAAGAACCACTTCCGGTAGCAACATAACTAGAGGCTGTTGCACCTGCAATTGGGTTACCATACTTCTTCCATTGATATGTGAGCCCGGTACCGGTATTGGCATTAAGGGTGACGTTGCTTCCTGAGCAGAAGGTGGTATTGCCAGCAGGGGTGATGGTGGCAGTTGGTGCAGCATTTGTCAATTCTTCAACAAACAATGTAGCGGTACCTGAACATCCTTGGGAATTGGTGACCTGAACTGAATACAAGCCGGTACTATCAGCAGAATACTGGCTATTGGTTGCTCCCGGGATGAGTATTCCATTGCGACTCCAAAAGTATGAGTTACCTGTTGTTGAAGGTGTTAAAATGACAGAACCACCCTGGCAAAATGTAACCGGACCAGCTGCATTTATTGAAATGTTTCCAATCCCTGAGCTGATAACTTTCACCAGTGGAGAAGTGCTTGAACAGCCTGCGGAATCAACAATTGTTACTGAATAATCACCTCCAAGTGTGGCATTGTAAGAAGCAGCATTGGCACCTCCGATTGCTGTGTTGTTTCTTTTCCAGGTATATGTATAGTCATTTCGTGTATTAGCGTTCAATTGAACAGATCCCGTATTGCAAAATTCCGGCACAGTAGATGTCCAGATATTTGCTGAGGTGAAATTATGATATACCAAATTTACTGCTGCAGAATAAACACTGCATGTACCCAACCTGACTAATACATTATAATTACCATTTACATTAACGGCCGCACTATTTTGAGTCATACCACTTAAAGGTGAACCGGAATGATACCATTGATAAGTTGCCCCTGGTGTTGGAGGAACAGTCAATATCACATTCGTTCCAGGACAAATAGGAACAGTACCGGCAGGTGAAATGACTGTATTCATGTTGGTCAAAGTCAAAACTTTTGAATTGGTGGTTGAAACGGTGCCGCAATCATTGGTAATCATGCAATCATAAGTTCCATCAATAGTCGCATTATAGGTAAGTCCGTTGGCGCCAGGAATGTTTGCTCCATTTCTTCTCCATTGTATTGAAGTGAATGTTGATGTCGGTTCACTGGTTGAAAGACTCAATGTAAGGTAATTGCCCTGGCACACATTATTCCCTCCGTTAATCTGGGCCACCGGAGTTCCGAATTTTAAACTAACTGTATTTGATTGGATACCCCCACATGTTGCATTAATGGCTTTACAGTAATAATAACCTGTAGTTGTGGCAACATAAGACTGTAAAGTTGCACCGGGAATTATAGTATTGTTCTTATACCATTCGTAAGTGACACCTGTAAGTGACGAGGTTAAAATACTATTTCCTGAACAAACTACAGAAGGGCTGCTTGTTGAAATAGTGTGTGTGGGAGCAGCGGACCCGGTGATGTTAATCGTTAAATCTGATGTGGAGGCATAATCATAGTTTACACAATTATCGATATACACGCAATTATAAACTCCATTTGATGTGGCGTTATAAGTTGCTCCGGTGGCACCGGATATCGCATTACCATTTAAATACCATTGATAGGAATTAGAAGGAGAATAAGGGCTTTCAAGAGTAATTGGGAATGAGGCACAACCTGTGACCGGCTGATAAACATTAATTGAAGCCTGGCCTTGCACATAAGCGGTTACATTACAGCTTGCACTAGTTGATGATCCGCAACTATTTGTTACTACTGCATAATAAAAGCCTGTTTGACTTGGATAAAAATGGTTATTTCCGGGTTGATAGACTGTAGGTGCACCATTGTAAAACCATTGATAGGTACTTCCAGGTTGTGCTGTAACACTCAAATCAAAAGGGTTGCAAATACTCCCATTGGGTTTGATATCTACATATCCGCCAAGACAACAAATATTTGCCGGAGGTGGAGCGTTATTTGATATTACAGTGGCAGATGACGTAGTTGATCCACACATGTTGGTCATGGTTACAGTATAACTGCCGCTTGCCATCGGAACATAAGATGATGTTGTAGCACCATTGATTGCAACATTGTTAAGTTTCCAGATATAGCTTGAATTTGTAGATGACGTTGCTGTTAATGTCATATTCGGAAAAGTGCCACAAAAGGATGTTGAAGAAGAAGATGTAATTGTAGCAGTAGGTGCAGAATTTACTTTAATGATAAGTGGGTCGGTAAAATAAATGCCATCCTCATCGGTCATTACACACTGGTATTTTCCATTGGTGGAAACGGTAATTGACAATGAATCGGTATTTGGCAAAGTCGTCCGTACATTATTATCGAATTTGATCCATTGATAGTGTTCATATCCCGAAGGTGCTGTTAGCTGAACGGAGCCCCCTGTACAAAATTCTACAGGGCCATTAACAACGATACTTCCCACATAATCCTGTGGAGTTTCACCGTTGCTATCAGTTTTTATTAATAAAAAGTCGCTTTCATAACCCGGCATATAGGTTAAACCTCCAAGGATAAAACCTCCATCGGCAGTTTCGCGAACCGAATAGCATTTTGAAAAATCAGCATTGCTATTGCCGGCGCCCTCCACGTATCTTTTTTCCCATAACTTGATTCCTGAGCTATTGTATTTATTTAGCACCGTTCGGCACCCGAAATTGCAATTGACTCCTGCAACAGCAAAACCACCATCCGAAGTTTTTGTTACACTCAATGCCCCTTCAGCAAGTGCTGAAGAATATGTTGTTGATGTTGCATTTCCAATTAAGTCAGTAATTAGGATAACCATATTTCCATATAATGAAGATCCTCCTGATCCAACGAAAACAAATTGAGAATTTGAAATTAGTTCAGTACCTGAATTTAAAACGCTTCCTGTTAATGAACCTATATTGTAAGATTTTGTCCACAGGGTATCACCATTACTGTTGGTCCTGATAGCGTATCCATAGTTGGTTCCGTAACTTTTGGTACTTCCTGTCATCAGGAATCCACCATCGTGTACAGCATTAATGTCATAAATTAATTCATTTCCTGTCTTACCAATTACCTTCGTCCAAACCACAGTTCCTGCTGAATTGATTTTTAAATAGTAGGCATCTGTTCCACCTGCACCAAAACTTTTAGTGGTACCTGCAATTACTACTTCATCCGATGCAGTAACAACCAGTCCATAGGCATTTTCATCTTCTGCCCCACCATAGGTGTTCGTCCATAAAACCGAACCTGTTGTAGTCAACTTTATAACATATACATCTAACTTCCCTGCTCCCTGACCATTCGTTTGTCCGGCAATATAATATTCACCAGAAGCATTTTGTCCAACCGCATAGGAACCTTCTTCAGCATTAGTGCTTATTATTTGTTGCCATTGGAGTTTCCCTTTTGAATCTGTTTTTACAACATAGATGTTGGCTCCGGGTCCCCCATAGCTTTTAGTGTTTCCAACGAGAATGTAACCACCATCATTGGTTTGTTTCGCCTCAAATCCGTCTTCATATGTGCTGCCACCGAATTTATGCTGCCACCCCTGACTGAAGGTGGAATTGGATGCCAAAGACAAAAAAATAAGCAGAAGAAATAAAAATGTTCTTGAAGTTTTCATTTATGGGGAATTTTGAATGAGGTTTCTAAATGGTTTTTTATCTATTTTGAATGTTTAAGGAGTTGTTCCGTTGGTATTGATAGATGTTTTTTTTTCAGTTTCACTTTCGGGACAAATTTGAACCTTTGCAACTATCAGTCTAAGGACATGATTGGTCAATGGTAATTTCAAAATCATACTTTCATATGAGATAAATGTCAGAAATTTTATTATGTGCCACTAAATCAGTGTTTTATAGATTCGAAAGGTAGTGAGAAATGCCTTAGCAGCCAAGTATTTCTGACGAAATTTGGTCAACACATGTATAGAATTGGTGAAAAATAGCTTTCAGAGGATTTAGTTCTAAAAAATGTGGAACTGTTACTTTTTTTTAAATAATGAAGAAATTGATCATTTATCGAATGATCAATTTCTTCATCTGAGTTGAATTATCAGTTTTAAGAAATGCTATATAAATTCCTGCAGGAAACTTTGTTAAATCGATTTCAGTTTCCTGATCCAACAATTGCGATGAATAGATGAGTTTGCCTGTTACATCTTTTATTTCAAGCGTTGCATACTCATTTTCTCCATTAACAACTTTGAATATTCCTGAAGATGGATTAGGATAGATTTCAAAGGATGATTCCTCCAACTCCCCTATCCTGCATGGTACGTTCACAGCAATTACATTGGAGTTTTTGGTGCAGCCGTTAGTCGAGGTGATGGCCACTTTATAATTGCCTGTAGATTTGGCGAAATAGTTCTTTGATGTAGCACCATTGATTAATGTACCACCCTTCATCCATTGATATGAGTACCCAACACCAGTAGTTCCGAAAAGCCTTACACTATCGCCTGTGCAAAAAGTTGTAGGGCCTTGCGCAAGTGCAACAGCTGTTGGACCAGGTAACAATGAAATGGATATTGCATTTGAAACTCTGGTACAACCATTAGAATTTGTAACTTTAACCTTATAGTTACCTATTGCTGTAGCGTTAAGATTAAAACCGGTTGCCCCAGGTATGTCATTGCCACCTAATTTCCATTGATAGCTAAGCCCTGAACCTTGGTTTGCCTCTAGTTGTGCAATAGATCCTTGACAAATTTGTGTTGGTCCATTGGCAGATATTATGGCCTGAGGCAAAGAAGAAACAGACACATTTATTGGATTTGAAATTTTGGAGCAACCAAAAGCATTGGTAATGGTTACTCTATAGTTTCCATTACTTGATACAGTTAAATTTGCTGTGTTTGCGCCTGCAATGATATTGCCATATTTTTTCCATTGATAAGTGTATCCTGGCCCGGAATTGGAACTGAGCATAATATTTTCACCTTGACATAAGTTGGTTGAACCTGAACTTGTTAACGAAGCGGTTAAAACTTGTTCAGTTAATGTGAAAGTTTTTGTTTTGCTGCATCCATTTGCACCATTCACTAATACAGTATAGGTTCCTGCACTCAAATTTGAAATTGTTGAAGTTGTTTCGTTATTAGACCACAAATAACTTGCAGGGGCTAATGCACTTGTTGAGCCTATAATCTCGCCATTATTTGCGCCACATTCGGGATGTGTAAGTATCCCCCCAATTAGTATATCTGAATTCTGTTTAACATGTATAGTCGCATAACTGGAACATCCCTGTGAATTAGATGCTGTTAATGAGTACATCCCGGTGGATGATGCACTCAGGGAATCGTTATTGGTGCCCGGTATTAAACTATTGTTAAATTTCCATTGATAATTATTTGCAGCAATAGACGATGAAAGTGTTAATGTTGACTGATAGCAAAATGTTACTAGTCCATCCGGGACAATCGTTAAATTTCCAAGGCCGGTGTTGCTTACAAAAAAAGGTTCTGATTCATTTGAACAATTAGCGGAATCGGTTACAATTAATTTATAATTACCTGCATAATTTGCATTCACAGAAGCACTTGTTCCATTAATCAGGTTGATACCATTTCTAGACCAGGAATATGTCAGGTCATCTCGCGTATTTGCATTAAGTTTTACGGATCCGGAACCGCAAAATTCCGGAACAGATGAAGGCCAGATGACGGCCGGGTGTGGTGTTACGGCAGTTAATGTTACAGAATTTGATATTTTCGTACAACCAAGTGTGCTTACTTTTACATAAAATGTACCTTGAGTGGAGGTTACATAATTATTTTGGTTTGCTCCAGAAACCAGGCTACTGTTTTTGTACCATTGATATGCATAGCCTGATTGTTGCTGTGTAGTCAATATTACAGAATCTCCAGGGCACAATGTTGATTTGATCAATGGTGGAATAAGAGAATTAATTAATATTATATTTAGTGATATTGTGTTTGTGGTAATGGCACCGCAGGCATTTGTAACAGAGCATGTATAATTTCCAGCGGTCGACGCATTGTAAGTTTTGGCATTTGCACCGGCAATATCCACTCCATTTAATGCCCACTGATATGATATTATGGAAGCTAATGGGTCTGTTGAATTTACAGATAACAAAACAGGTGTTCCATCACAAATGGTCTGTGAATTTGAGCTAATTGTAGCAATAGGTAAGCCGATTTTTACTGGAACTATATTTGAAGTTATAGTTGAACATGAGGCAACTATTTCGCAAGTATAATTTCCACTTGCAGTAGCCGTAAATTGCGGACTGTTGGCGCCAGGAATAACTACATTATCTTTCTTCCAGGTATACAGAGAACCAGGAGGATCTGCTATCAGTTGAACATTTGTGCACGATGTTGTATTTCCTGAGGCTGAAATAGATGGAATTGGGCTTCCACTGAGAAATATTGTGAGCGGATTACTTGTTGCTAGTTGGGCAAAAACGCAATTAATGTAATGTGTATATGTGTATACACCATTTGCTGTAGCAGAATAGGTCATTCCAGTAGCACCGGGAATTGGAATACCATTCAAATACCATTGTATTGTGTTAGGTACTTGGATATAATCTGTCATTAGAGTTACCGGAAACTGCCCGCAACCTGATATGTTACTTAGTGGAGTAATAAAACTTGTATAGTTTTCTACATAAACTTGTCTTGGTAAACTTGAAACAGTTCCACATGCATCAGAAACATTCACCCAATAAGTTCCGGCGGAATTAACATTAATGTTATTTGTTCCTGTAGCTAGAATAGCTCCATTTTTGTACCAGATATATGAGGCAGTATTGGTATACGGGACTGAAAAAGTCATGGGATTGCAAATAGACCCGTTGAAAGAGAGTAGATTGCCTCCGGGAGAGGTCATATTTGCTGAAGGAAGCAATGAGTTATTAATTGTTATAGAAGCGGAATTATTTGCACCACATACGTTTTCCATTTGTACATAATAAATTCCTGCTGAATCAACTGTGAATATGTTTGAGGTTGTTCCGGCAATCAAATTGTTGTTATGATACCACTGATAAGTAGTTGATGTATCGATTGGTACCGACAAAGAAAGGTTAGAAATTGGTCCACAAAAGGTGGTAGGTCCAGATGCTGTTATTTGATGATTTGGAGGAGTTACAACTGTAACCTTCATAAGTGAAGTTAAAAATATCCCATCAGAATTGCTAATAATGCATTGGTATGAACCACTTTCTGATGCAGTAAATGTATTTGTATTGTTAGGAAGATAATTAATATTAGTCCCAAAATACTTAATCCATTGATAATTTTCATAGTAATCAGGAACTGAAAATGTAACACTGTCGCCCTGACAAAATACTAAAGGGCCGCTTGAAGAAATAATGCCCTGCGGCCGATCGTATATACCGTTTCCATTTTCATCACATTTCCATATAATTAAATCTGCATTTGATCCAGGAAGATAAGTAGCACCAGTAAATACTATTTCTCCATCTTTGTTTTCTATAATTGACTTACCATTGGTAAAAATATCACACAACGCCTGTTCAAATAAAAGTGGCTTATGCCATTGTTTGGAGCCAGATGAGCTAAATTTTGTAATGGTTGCAGTGCATCCAAAGTTACAATATTGTCCAACAGTTATAAATCCACCATCAGATGTAGAAGTAATTGCTGATCCAAAATCTGCTATCAATTGAGATACACTTGAAGAAACTACGTTACCTTGTAAATCAAGAACCATGGTCATCATATTGTAGTAGGATATTACGACACCTGTGCCTACGATAGCAAAGCTATTATTATCATTCCTTTCAGTCACTCCAGTAAAACCACTTATAGTTGAATTTCCAAGGTTAAAGGCACGGGTCCACAAAGTATCTCCAGTGCTGTTTGTTCTAAATACATATGCATTATTATTTCCTAAACTGGCTGTCTTACCACACATAATAAATCCGCCGTCATGTACATTGTCTATGTCGTAAATAACATCGTTTCCGGAACCACCATAAGTTTTATTCCAAATGACCATTCCTGAGGGACTGATTTTCATCATTATTATATCATCATTTCCTGATCCTGTCAATCTTGTGCTTCCTGTTACAATTAAGTCATTTGAATTGGTAAGTGTCATGGCATAACAAATATCATCAAGAGGACCGCCAAATGTTTTTGACCAAATAATACCGCCTGATGAGTTTAGTTTTGAAATGAATATATCTTTACCACCGGCACCTTGTCCATCTGTATATCCTCCAACATAATAATCACCAGCAGTGTTTTGAACTGCAGCATATGCAATTTCATTACCATTTGTACTTATCACCTGCTGCCAATCCAGTTTTCCATAAATGTCTGTCTTTACTACATACATGTTCATATTTTGGTCACCATAACTATTTGTTTGACCAACGGATAAATAGCCATCATCATTGGCTTGGATTAAACAATTTCCTTGTTCAAATCCATTGCCTCCAAATTTATGTTGCCATTGCTGACTGTAAGATAAAAAACTGCATATTAACAATGTTGTTATTAATACTAGTGTTCTGGGTTTTATCAGGTTCATAGATTGTAAATTTAAAACACTACAATTTTTTCATTGGATATTGTATTGCCGATGCGTATATTCAAAATATAAAGTCCGGATTTTAAGTTGTGAACTAAAATTTGATTTTTATCAAGTTTTATGTTACAATCGGCTTCTTTTCCTGATAAATCTAATATTTTGATGAATTCGTAATTACCTTCTGTTTCATTCTCAAACTCAATTTTAATATTTCCAAATGAAGGATTTGGATAAACTTTGTATTTAATTACTGCTGAATTCTCCAACTCCCCTACCCTGCAAGGTACATTCACCGTAATAGCATTTGAAGCCTTTGAACACCCATTGGCATTGGTGACCACACATTTGTATTTTCCCGCAGCAGCGGCAGTGTATGAGGCATTCACGGCACCGGAAATATTATTTGCATATTTTTTCCATTGGTATGTTAGTCCCGTTCCTGTGTTGGCATTAAGCACCACACTTCCACCTGCACAAAAGGTAGTGGGACCGGCCGCAGTTATTGTTGCAGTTGGGAGCGGATTCACATTTACTGTTATAGTATTTGATGATTTTGAACAACCGGCTGCATTGGTGACAATGCATTTATATTTTCCGGCACCGGTAGCGTTTAAAGTTGGTGTGGTGGCTCCTGCAATAATATTTGCATATTTTTTCCATTGGTAGGTTAATCCCGTACCTGTATTAGCATTTAATGCCACACTGTTCCCGGCGCAAAAAGTTGTTGGTCCGCCTGCAGATATAGAGGCAGCAGGTAAACTGGCTGCATTCACTGTCACAAAATTTGATGATGCAACTCCACAGGTTGCTGTTACGTTGGCATTGTATATTCCAGCCTGTGAAGCCACATAAGTAATCTGCGTTGCCCCGGGAATGGCTACCCCATCGCGCATCCACTGAATTCCTGTTACTCCTCCTGATGGATTAACACTGAAATTTATAGTTGCTCCGGGACAAAGGTTCTGAGTAGAAAACGGATAAACCTGCCTTGAAATGTTTTGAATGGTAAAAGCCTGGGTCGGTGAATATTGTAACTGACAACCGGGAAAATAACGCTGCAGTCGCACATACAAATTCAATGCAGAGGGAATCAGATAATCAATACTAACTCCCTGCCCTACTGTAGAAAACCCACTTGTCGGAAACTGACTTGCCTGCCATGAATATAGCGCTCCGGGAACAGGATTTTGTACGGTTAAATGAAGTGTATTACCATTACATACAGGAGATGGGCTGCCTGCCAGAAACAAGGGGCCACCTGTGTTGGAAACAAAGAGAATGCTGTCGGAAAAATTAGTGAAACAGCCATTTGAAATAGAATATTTGTAATAACCATCCAAACTGGCATAATAAAATGGCTGATTATTGGGAATGCCTGAAATTTGAATGTTGTTGCGGTACCATTTAACGGAGGTATTGCTGAAGGATGGATGAACCAATTCGAATGGTACGCAGAGATATATCGAATCCTGACAATAAACCGGATTTTGATTGTACGGAGCAGGTGCATTAAGCGACCCTGAACCGCCTGGTAATATCCTGACAAAAATAATGTTGGAAACTTCCGTTGATCCAACCGGTGGTGTGCCAATGCAGAAAACACCGCCTGTTCCATAGGCTGTTGTGCTGGTTCCAAATCCATAGGAAAATTGCACCTGACTGTAGCATGAAGCGAAATTGGTAAGCCATTCATATTGGTAGCCGGGTTGTGGATTCACAACCTCCAGATTCACAAATCCGCTGCAGTTATCTGTTGGAGATGTCGCAACAATGGTAAATTGTCCATGAGTATTTAAAGAACTAAATAGTCCTGCGATTAAGATCAGATACTTGTATAATGTTGCCATTTTCTTAAGTTTTAATGATAATGGCTAAAGTTAAAAAACTATTGAAATGCCATGACTAAAAATATAGATTATTTGGTCAACAGTTAAAAACTGATGACAAACAGCTGAAAATTCCCCTTTTATTGACTAAAAAGCTATCAATTAAAAACCTCTAAAATTGTATTTTATGTAAATCCAGTCCATCAAAAGTCCCGGAACTCATCATCAGCAAAACAGAGTTAGAGGTAAAGGAATTTTGAATATGGTTTCGCATGGCTTCCTGATCCGTAAAAACCACCAGATTATTATTCTCAAAAGCTTTCGCAACTTGTTCCGTTGAAATAGGTGCCAGTTTTTTATGAGCAATAGTTTGGGGATTAAAATAAACCACCGGAACATCTGCATCATTCATGGTACCTGCATATTGTTCCAGAAAATTTTCACTCAGGCTGCTGAATGTATGCAATTCCATACATGCTACCAGTTTTCTCTCCGGAAACTGTTCTTTTACTGCTGCAACTGTAGCTTTTAATTTAGATGGTGAATGGGCAAAGTCGCGGTATATCGCCTTGTCGCTAGTTGCTTTAACCAATTCCAACCTGCGACCGGCACCAGAAAAAGTGCTTGCTGCATTATAAAAGTTTTCTGTTGTCACCCCCAATAATTTGCAAACCTCCCTCGCTCCTTCCAGATTACAAAGATTGTGCTTTCCAAAAATTTGTAATTCGTATTCTTTTCCTTCTGCAATTACAATAGATTTACCATTTTCAATTCTGTATTGAGGAGCGCCATATGCAATTTGATTGACTCCATCCGCTAATTCAGATGCTATTTTTTGTAACTCCCGATCTTCATTAAACCAAATGAGGCTTCCTCCTTTGGGAATACCATTTGCAAAAATCGCAAACTGTTCGACATAATTTTCGAATGTCGGAAATACATTTATATGATCCCATGCTATTCCGCTCAGCAATCCAATATGTGCCTGGTACAAATGAAATTTTGGGCGACGATCAATTGGTGATGACAGGTACTCATCCCCTTCCAAAATTATAACAGGTGCAGTTTCCGTCAAACGTACCATAGTGTCGAAGCCTGCAACTGTAGAACCAACCATGTAATCGAAATCCTTGTTGTTTTCCCTAAGAACATGCAGAATCATTGATGTAATAGAGGTTTTACCATGGGAGCCACCAATTACTACCCGTAATTTCTCTTTGGATTGCTCATAAAAATATTCCGGAAAAGAATATACTTTCAATCCAAGCTCTTTAGCGGCCAGCAATTCAGGATTATCGATTCGAGCATGCATTCCTAAAATTACAGCATCGGGTCTGTTATTCAATTTTTCAGGAAACCATCCCTCCTTTTCAGGAAGTAAGCCGGCATTGCGCAATCTCGATAATGATGGCTCTTTGATTTCATCATCAGAGCCGGTGACTAAATAGCCTTTGTGATGTAAGGCCAAAGCCAGATTGTGCATGGCGGCGCCGCCAATTGCAATAAAATGAACCCGCATGGAGGATTAAGGATTAAGGATTAAGAATTAAGTATTAAGGATTACGGCTAACGGCTAACTGCTAACTGCTAACCGCTAACTGCTAACTGCTAACTGCTAACTGCTAATTGCTAACTGCTTGAATAGACTGCTAAAGTATCATTTCAGTCAGCATACCTTTATTCCAGCTAAATCTTATTAATAACAATCCGTAGTTGATATTTTCTATTTTCGTAATTTTGGAATTCTTGTTAAATAGATTTGATTGATAGTCAGTATTTAACACATAAACGATTTAAATTCATTGCAAGTTATTTTAATTAGAAAAAATCAAAAATATGTCAATTGTAAAACTACATTCCATAAATACCGGCTATTTCAAACTTGATGGGGGTGCCATGTTTGGTGTTGTGCCAAAATCAATCTGGAACAAATTGAACCCTGCCGATTCAAATAATATGTGCAATTGGGCACTTCGGTGTCTGCTGGTTGAATATGGAAACCGTCTGGTTTTAATCGATAATGGGATTGGTGACAAACAGGATGAGAAATTTTTCAGCCATTATTACCTGCATGGAAATGAAACATTGGAATCTTCACTAAAAGAAAAAGGTTTTAGCCTGGATGATATTACGGATGTTTTTCTAACACACCTTCACTTTGATCACTGCGGTGGAAGTATTCGCAGAAGCAAAACCGGAAGTACCTATGAACCGGTTTTTAAAAACGCTACATATTGGAGTAATGAAGAACATTGGAAGTGGGCTACAATTCCAAATGCGCGGGAAAAAGCATCATTTTTAAAGGAAAACATCATTCCGATTCAGGAAAGTGGTCAGCTGCAATTTACTACTGAAAACAAAGAAGTATTCCCTGATTTTAATGTCAAATTTGTCCATGGACATACCGGCGCCATGATGATCCCTCACATCCGTTACAAAGGTAAAACTGTGGTATTTATGGCGGATTTATTGCCTTCTGTCGGACATCTTCCTGTTCCTTTTGTAATGGCTTATGATACACGTCCCCTGATTACATTGGACGAAAAATCACAATTCCTGAAAACAGCAGTCGAAAACGATTACATTCTCTTTTTCGAACATGACCCTGAAAACGAATGTTGCTCATTGGTGCAGACTGAGCGTGGTGTCAGACAAAAAGATATGTTCCGCCTAGACCATCTTTGAGATCTAGTTTCTTAAAGAGAGTGAGAATGCGCCGGATGCATTGACACTATGGCATGGAATATTTAATTGCTCCAATTCTTTAGTTAAACGTTCCGAGTCATTTTTGTTTACAGTGTTATCGAGCACAACCTGAGATGGTTTTAATTCTGAAACCAAATCATTGCCTGAAATTTTTATTTTACCCCGTAGGATTACAGTTGTTTTTAATTTAAGATAAGTTGGAAAGGAGTTTTTAGGAACAAACTTTATATCTGATAAAATCACTACCCTATTCAAAGAATCAAGTTGCAAGGCATAATGGAAGTCAGGAGAAATTATTACAGTGTCCTTCAAAGTGGTTCCTTTTGTCAAAAGATGCAGATGAGCGGGATTTTGAGAGTTTATATCGATAAAAGATGTATCGTTAAAAATAAGAGAATGGTTTCCATCCATCAAAGAATACAAACTACTTTTTGGTGACTGATAAACCGTAAATGAGAGTTGTGATCCGGATTCACAAGTGGCTAAAATTTTTGAACCTAAGAACAAAATCGTGGCAATCATAGACAATTGCAACCAGAGCAATGATTTTTTGGTCAACCATAATGTAAAAACAATCATTCCTGCATAAATCAGAAGCGTTTCAAATCCGGAAATATAGATGTCGGTGGTTAATGCTCCCGGTAAAGAAGCAACCAGATTCACAAGTAAATTAAGCAGTAAAATACCTTTGGTAGTTATCCATCCAAAAATAATTCCCGCAAAGGGAATCCAATCGGTTACCAGAATTAAGAGTCCTGAATACATCACCCCTGTGGATAATGGAATGATAATAAGATTTGCAAACAGGAAGTAGTTTGGGAACTGATGAAACAAAAACATGCTCAATGGAAAAGTAGTTAACTGAGCTGCTAGTGAGACAGAAGTCAATTCCCAAATCATAAACATGATTTTATTGGGCGGAACCCATAATGGCAAAAGCAGTTTATGATAAAAGATGATTCCACAAACAGCCAGAAAAGAAAGTACAAAACCGGTACTTCTGATCAGAAATGGATCAAAAATAAATAGCAGAAAACAGGAACCGCATAAAAGGTTGTAAACAGATGCATTTCTATCGACCCATTTGCCAAAAATCACAAAACTAATCATTGCTGCAGCCCTGATAACTGATGGTGAAAAGCCCGTAACCATTGCATAGAACCAAATCAGATTCAAAAGCAGGAAATATTTGAGGTGTCTGGTGAATCTTTTCTTATCCATCCAACCGGTCAACAAGGCAAGCAAATTATAAATAAGGGCTACATGCATTCCCGAAACGCACAATACATGCAACACTCCGGCATTGGAATAAGATAATTCCTGTTCTGGATCAAGCCAACCTTCATATCCTAGTAATAATGCTGCAGCCACACCTGATTCGTCTTTGTTGATATAACTTTCTATTTTTTGAAGCAGTTTTTCCCTTAAATCATAAGCTAAAGAAAAGTGGTTTGGTTCTGCCTTGTCGCTTAGGATTACTAAATCATTTTTATCAAGGAAGGCCTGATGGTGAACTCCTTTATTTCGCAGATATTCCCTGAAATCAAAGGCCTCTGGATTTGAAGGGCCTGGCACAGGATGAAATTTAGCGGTAATCAGCAGGTTGTCATGATATTTCACTTTTAACTGATGTGATGTATCCCGCACATATAGCACCAGATTACCTCTGACAGGAATCCATTTTTCGCAGTTTTTAATGGCTTTTACTTTTGCAAAAATCCGAATCCCTTTTTTTGTTTCTGATGCAGGTTCTGATGTTTCAACAGCTATGGTTGTGTGTTCTTTGAATGCAGAAAAGTGAGAATGGAAATTTCCCGCGTCAGTCAACCAGCTTAAGAGGCATCCGATTCCCCAGAATGCTGTATAAAAAGGTATGCCAGCCATCCATCTTAATGCATATTTTCCGGTAGCATACTTGTTTTTTGTAAATAGCCAGGAAAGTAAAATTGCTACCGATGCAACAATTATGCAATTGATTATTAGCGGTTTGTAGTATAGGGTACTCAATATTCCGGCGCCAAAGGGAATTAAAAACCGGAAAAGCGGAAAACGGGTCCAGAACTTCATAGCGAAAAGTCAAATTGAAAAGTGGTGCTAAAATAGCTAATTATTTAAATATCAGCAACTATTGAATAATTTCCGCTTTGCACAATAAACTGGATGCTCTGAAATACAACCGTTTAGTTATAATTGCATTTCTGCCCCCTTTTTTACCGATTAAATTTCTAAATTTGCTGAAACATAAATTCCTTAAAACAATCAATATCTATGAAAAAACAATTACTAGCAGTAGCAATTTCATGCCTGTCGGTATTAGGGGTTCAGGCTCAGGGTACATGGGTACCTCAGGCAACCGGATTTCCTAACGTATCAACAGGAGTATTTAACGTTAGCGTTTGCGATGCTAACACAGTTTGGATTTCATCTTATGATGGATCAGGTGGACAAGCAAATGTTCGCGATTTCTCTGTAACTATCGATGGTGGTGCAACCTGGATTCCTGGCGTTGTTCCTGCACCTGCAGGTCATGCCTGGTCAATGATCCACGGTTTGGATGCAACTACAGCATGGGCAATATTTTATAATGCTACTGCCGGTACAGGTGGTGGAATCTGGAAAACTACTGACGGTGGTGTTACCTGGAATCAGCAAGGTGTTGGAACTATCTTCAATGCTTCTTCATTTCCTAACGTAGTTCATTTCTGGAATGCAAATGAAGGATTTGCAATGGGTGATCCAAACCCAACTGAATTCGAATTGTATACTTCTGCAGATGGTGGTGCTACATGGACTCCGGTTCCTGGTGCAAACATTCCTGATCCAATCGCAGGTGAATATGGTATCGTTAATCACTACACTGTTGTTGGTAACACCGTTTGGTTTGATACCAATAAAGGTCGTGTTTACAAGTCAACTGACAAAGGTTTAACATGGACTGTTTCTTCAACCGGAATTACGGTTCCTGCAAATGGTGCAATTGACTGTATCTTCTGGGATGCAAACAATGGTTTAGCTCGCCTTTATAACAATACTACAGGTGTGAACACAGTTCGTTCTTCTACAGATGGAGGTGCAACATGGACTCCAATCACTCCAACAGGCAACATGTTTGGTAGCGATATCAAACCAGTACCGGGAACTGCTTCACGTTTAATTTCAACTGGTGCTGCAACAGGTTTCATTGGTTCTTCTTACAGTGATGACGGTGGTTTGACCTGGGTTGACATTGAAACAGCTGCTCAAAGAACTGCTTTGGGTGTTTGGGATGTTAACACTATGTGGTCAGGTGGTTTCACTACTTCACCTTCATCAGATGGTATTTACAAATATGAGCCACTTTCAGTTGTTGCTTGCGGAGATCCATTGATCAATTCAGGAACAAGTGCTGCAGTTGATGCAACAGTATGTTTCGGAGATACTTTATTCTTCTCAACAATTGGTGCTAACCCTCCTACTGTTGGAACAACCTTTGGTTTCTCAATTATCGTTTCAACCGGCGATATCAGCGGAAATCCTGATCCTTTGTCTCAACCTGGAATTTTGGGTGGAACAGGAGTTCAATTCCCTGCTCCAAACCCTGCAAATACCATCTTGATTAACAATGCTGCTGTATTCCCAGCTGGTGTTTACTACTTTACTCCTGTGGTTTATGGAAATGCAACTGGAACAGGAAATATTACTGCTCTGACTTTAGATCCTGCTTGTACTTATACAGGAACATCTGTAATGGTGACCCTTTATGATGTTGGTGATCCAGCTTGTGCAGTTGGTTTATCTGAACTCAACGGTGCTTCACTTTCAGTTTCAGCTTCTCAAATGGGTTCTGTATTGAACCTGAATATCGGTTCTGCAAATGCAGGTCAGGTAACAGCTGAAGTTTATGATGTTACTGGTCGTATGATTGCTTCTGAACTAGTTTCTGTTTCTACAGGAATGAATTCTCACAAATTGGATGCTTCAACTTTCAGCGCAGGTACTTATGTAGTACGTGTATTGGATGGTTCTAATGTAGCAACTACCAAATTGGTTAAATTCTAATTCACCTTTCAGTGAATCGAAGAGGCTGTCCCGAAAAGGACAGCCTCTTTTTTTTATGCAATTCTCAACTGTTCTTTTAAACAAACTGATTCTTATATTTGCAGACATGAGCATTACCAATATAATTGTTGTAATAACTGCCCTGGTATCCATTGCTGCGTTTTATCATAGGGATACAATGATAAGGTTGCTTTTTAATCCTTATATGGTTTCTGAACGGGGACAATGGTACAGGTTTATTACCTCCGGTTTTGTTCATGCAGACTGGATCCATTTGCTCATAAATATGCTCGTGTTCTGGAGTTTTGGTTCCGTTGTTGAACACTATTACAATGCTTTGTTTGAAGAAAAAGGTCCCTGGTATTTCATACTGCTCTACCTTGGCGGGATTGTTATTGCCATCACACCAACTTACAAAAAACACATGCATAATGCCGGATATAATTCCCTGGGTGCATCCGGTGCTGTTTCTGCGGTGCTGTTTGCTGCCATTTTATTCAGGCCAATGGAAAAGGTTTATTTGTACGGGATTATCGGTCTTCCCGGAATATTCATCGGAGTGGCCTACCTGATGTATAGCTATTACATGGATAAAAAAGGAGGCGATTTCGTCAATCACGATGCACATTTCTGGGGTGCTGTTTTTGGTGTGTTATTCACGGTGATGCTAAAGCCATCCGTATTTCTTCATTTCCTCGATCAGTTAACCTCATTCTGATGTATTCCAATCGTAAAGTTATTTTTCTGGATCGTGACGGAGTTATAAACCGTGATGCCGGAGATTATACTTACCAATGGGAAAAATTTGAATTTTTACCCGGATTATTTCATGCGCTTCAGGAATTGCAAGCTAAAGGATTTTCCTTCATCATTATTACCAACCAGGCTGGCATCAGTAAAGGAATTTATACCCACCATGATGTGAATGCATTGCACACAAAAATGATGGAATCTTTTAAGTCAAATGGAATTTCGATTTTAGAGATTTATTACTGTCCGCATCATGATAGTATTGAAAAGTGTTTGTGTCGGAAACCGGGCTCCTTGATGGTTGAAAAAGCATTGGCGAGATTTCAACTCGATCCATCGCAGTGTTATTTCATTGGCGACAGAGAGCGCGACATTTTAGCAGGAAACGGAGCTGGTGTAAAAGGAATTCTGGTTCCGGAGAATAGTGATCTCAGAAATTATATTCAACAAATTCAGGTTACCTGAAACTCATGCTTTCCTACATAATTTATAATGGTCACTTGCTCCCTTCCGGGGATGCTTTTGCAACGGCTGATTCCAGAGCCCTCAGGTTTGGTGATGGGATTTTTGAAACCATTAAAGTGGTTGATGGTCGGATACTGTTTTTGGACGATCACATTTTGCGGATGCAGGAAGGAATGAGAACTTTATCGATGTCCTTACCGGTCGAAAACCTGCCGCATTTTGTTGCTGATCAGATTTTGAAGCTGCTGGAAGCAAACAAAACTACTAGTGCCAGAGTAAGAATTACCATTTGGCGTTCCGGAAGCGGGTTTTATTTGCCTGAAAATAACGTTTCTGAAATTTTGTTTTCCGCAAGTCATCTTGATCAAAAAAACTATCATTTAGATAAGTCCGGTTTGTCGGTTGGAATTTTGACAGGCCAGCAAAAATCTCCGGGTGATTTAGCGAATATCAAATCGTTAAATAGTCAGCTTTATGTTTTTGCTGCAATTAAAGGTAAAGAGATGGGCTTCGATGAAATGTTAATTTGCAACACTAATTGGAACATTATTGAATCGACATCCTCCTCAATCTTTATAGTGACGGGTAGATCATTAGTCACTCCTCCCCTTTCCGATGGTTGTATTGCAGGTGTGATGCGGAAAAATATTATCCGGATTGCATTGAATGCGGGCATTCAGGTGACAGAACATTCAATTACTGAAAGCGACTTAATAGTTGCTGATGAAGTTTGGCTAACCAATGTAATTCAGGGAATCAAAGTAGTTGTTTCTTTTAGAGAGAAAAACTACCAATGTGTAATAGCTGAGAAGATGATCACCTTGATAAATCAGGAAAGTATATCAAATTCCTGAATCAGGCCTTTTCGGAAAGCTCCAGCCAACGCATGGTTTTTTCGTCAATCAGGTTATTCGTGATGCCGAATTGTTTAGATGCTTCTGCAATAGCTGCAGGATCAGCCGCGCCATCTGATAAAAGCAGTTCTATAGTTTTTCTTTTTGCTTCCAGTTCGGCAATTTCCGTTTCCAATTTTGAAAGTTCCTTTTGTTCAGCATAAGTAAGTTTTACCTTCTTATTGGTCTTTTCAATTTTCGCAACTGCTTTTTCCTGGCGTTCGGCATCTTGTTTAAGTTTCAGGGCATCTTTGAGTTCTTCACGATAGGCGGTGTAATTTCCATTGATATCCTTCACTTTCCCATCGCCTTCCAGAACAAAAATATGGTCTACCAATCGATCCATAAAATAACGGTCGTGAGTAACCAGTAACATGCATCCCTGATAATTTTGAAGGAAGTCTTCGAGCAAATTCAGGGTTACAATATCCAAATCATTGGTGGGTTCATCCAGAATCAGAAAATTTGGATTCTTAAGCAGGATGGTTAATAAATACAATCTGCGCTTCTCACCGCCACTTAATTTCGAGACATAAGTAAATTGCTTGGAACCTTTAAATTGAAAATGATTCAGAAACTGTCCGACTGCGATCCAGTTCCCGTTTCCGGTCTCCACATATTCTGCAATATCTTTTACAACTTCTATGACACGTTTATCATCTGGCAAACGCATTCCTTCCTGGGAGTAATAACCAAAAACCATAGTCTCACCTGCTTTGATGCGACCGGCTTCGGGCTTCACATGTCCCATGATCATATTCAGCAGTGTAGATTTTCCGGAGCCATTTTTACCTACTATTCCAATTTTTTCACCACGTTTGAAAGTATGCGAAAAATCTTTCAGCAGCACTTTATTGTCGTAAGATTTACAGATGTTTTCCAGTTCGAGAATCTTACTTCCCATTCTGGCCATCTGCAAAGTGATTTGCATTTTTTCTTCTACTTTTCCTGAATTAGCCTTTTCTTCCAGTTCATAAAATGAATCGATTCGAGCTTTTTGTTTGGTTCCTCTTGCTTTAGGTTGACGTCGCATCCATTCCAGTTCTGTTCGCATCAGATTCTGGGCTTTATCAATTTCGCGTCCTTCTCTGAATTCGCGTTCGTCCTTTTTTTCCAGGTAGTAAGCGTAATTACCTTTATAAATATGGATTTTATTTCTGTCGAGTTCGCCTATAGTGTCACAAACACTATCAATAAAATACCTGTCGTGAGAAATCAACAAAACGGTTTTATTCAGAGAACAGAGATAATTTTCGAGCCATTCAATCATCTCCAGATCGAGGTGATTGGTAGGTTCATCCAGCAATAATAAATCAGGTTCTTCAATTAGTAAACGAGCTAAAGCAACTCTTTTTTTCTGTCCGCCCGATAGTGTACCTGCTTTTTGTTCCAGGTCATGCAGACCTAAGCGTGATAAAACTTCTCTGGCTTTAGCTTCATAATCCCATGCCCCCAAATGATCAATTTCATCAATCAATTGTTGCAGTAATTCCGGATTCGAATGGTCGCCGGAATCAATATGCGTTTCATAGGCTCCCAATGCTTTTAATACAGGATTTGAAGAATCAAAAATGGTATCAATAATTGCTGAATCGGGATGCAACCAGGGATCTTGTTCCAGATATCCAATGGTGATCGAATTTCGGACACTTACTGTACCTGAATCGGGACTTTCTTTGCCTGCAAGAATTTTTAAGAGAGTTGTCTTACCACTGCCATTAGCAGCAATAAGTGCCATCTTTTGATTTTTCTGGAGAGATATACTGATTCCTGAAAAAAGAACAGTTTCTGTAAAAGCTTTTGAAAGCCCTTCTGCGGTTAAATAATTCACATCACAAAATTAGCAATTTTACTGCCTTTTAGCTCTTATTTATTCTTAAAGTTATACTTTTGCACAAACTCACATAAAAAACATGAAAAATCTATTAAAATTTCTTTCTTTATTGTTGATTGCCAGCTCAATATCGCTGTTTGTAACTTCTTGTGGAGATGACGATGATGATCAGACAACTCCATCTACACCAACAGCAACATGTTCTGATGGAATCCAGAATCAGGGTGAAACCGGAATTGACTGTGGTGGACCTTGTGCTGCCTGCCCTACGGTAAGTGATACTTCTTACACTGCCAAAGTTGATGGTGTTGTGTGGGAAGCTGATAATATCGCTGTTACGAATAGCCCTGCAACTAAAATTACACTTGTAGGAATAGAAAGTGGAACCGGAACCAGACTTACACTTACCTACAGTGGACCATTTACCACTGGAACAGTAGCAATGGGTTCTACATTCGTTGCAGAGTACCGAAATGCAGCAGGTACTCCTTTTGGAGGTATCAGTGGCTCCATTACATTTACTAAGTTTAATACTGCTACAAAGGTAATTTCAGCAACTTTCAATTGTAATGTGAAAGATAACAATAACAATATTACGAAAGTAATAACCAATGGCGTTATCGAAAATATTGAATATTAATATATTACAAGCTAATTTAAAGCCCTTCCCCGGAAGGGCTTTTTTTATGCTTATTACCTGAAACACATGGTTTCAGGTTGCGTATAAGTGCTTCAAATTGATGCCAAAATGAGAAGTCTCGTAAAGTTAATCCTGTTGTTTTTTGTAATTACATCTTGTTCCGAGACTATAGATAATACCGGAACATGTTCAGATGGGGTTAAGAATCAGGGTGAACAAGGAATAGATTGTGGAGGACCATGCCCCGGGGCATGTCCATCATGCGCTGATGGCATCATGAACCAGGGAGAGACAGCAGTAGATTGCGGCGGACCTTGTGATCCGTGCTACCCTCGTCTTTCAGCAAAAATTGATGGTGTTGATTGGTCGGCTACTTCCAGAAATGCATTTCTTTCAGCTCCCGGCACTATTCGTATTTATGGTACAAATACACAATCAAATTTTACACTTTATTACTCAGGAGTTTTTGTGCCGGGTACAGTAAATGTGGGCACTTCCTTCAGAGCAGAATACCGTAACTCAGCCGGTAATCTATATTCATCCACAAGTGGTAGTATCAGTTTTTCAACTTTTGATACAGTTACAAAAAGTGTATCAGGTACCTTTCAGTTTGTTGCCAATGACACCACTAACGGTGTGCAATCGACAATAACTTCGGGTGTATTTAATAGTATCAATTACTGATTTTAGCGTGTTTTTTTAATTTTAATTCGTTTTTCCGACGAATATTTTTGTGTTTCATTAAATTTCTTCTATTTTTAGAACCATAAATAAGTTTTATGGGGGGGGGAGTTATTTGGAAATCAAATTTTCGAATATTATTAGTTGAAGATAATGTTGGGGATGTTGTTTTGTTCAATGAGGCGTTGAATCATTTGGACAATGTAGTTGAATTAAAAATTGTAAAAGATAGTTTAACCGCAATTAAGCATCTGGCTGAATTACCAACCAGTGATTTATTTCCTGATTTGATACTTTCCGACATTAATATGCCGGGTATGAGTGGTAAAGATCTGCTCATTGCTCTTAAAAATGATATTCAGTTTTCTGATATTCCGGTTATAATGATGTCTACAACTTCTGATCCCACTGAAATAAAGCAGGCATTTGAATTAGGAGCCAGATATTTTGCTGTGAAACGGGACAGCGTTGATCAAATAGAAAAATTATTCAGAAAAATGATTAATTTGGTGACTTTGTCTGAAAAACCCCGATCTTTAAAAGATTTTGTTTTATAAAAGAAGAAAACAAATTGGTGAAAAATAATTGTTTCTATGATCGAACCGGGTGAAATTAAAGTGTTGATAGTTGAAGATAATTTAGGAGATGCAGTCTTAGTCGAAGAATATCTCAAAATTTCTGATATTGGAATTCGATCCATTCATATTGCAGGTGACCTGGAATCAGCCGCGAAAATAATTTCCACAATTAATATTTCTGTTGCGTTGTTGGATCTTAACCTGGTTCATACAAGAGGTCTGGAAACTTTTGAACGATTTGTTAAAATTGCACCCAAAATTCCGGTTGTGGTCTTATCAGGTTCCGATGATGAGGAAATAGCTTTGGAAACAATGAAGCGGGGTGCTCAGGACTATTTGGTTAAAGGAAATTATCATCCATCCTTGTTAGGTAAATCGTTGCACTATGCGATTGAACGAAGTTGTTATCTGATCAGTTTAAAACTCAAGGAGGATGAATATAAATACCTGTTCGATAACAATCCGAATCCTTTAATTGCATGGGAAAAAAGCAGTTTTAAAATATTGCGTGCAAATCAGGCTGCTTTATCCTACTATGGTCATTCCTATGTTGAATTTACTAATTCAAGTATACTGGATCTATTCAATTCAAATGAAATAAATGACCTTTTTTTGAATCAGTTGCAATCGAAAGAGCTTATTGAAGACTGCCATCAGGTATTAAAAAAGAGTATTAACATATACGCAGACCTTCATTTTAAGGATATTGAAATTGATAACACTCCTGCCCGAATAATGCTGGTGAATGATGTCACTGAAAAAAGAATGGCATTATTTAAAATGCAGGAAAGTGAACTATTGATCAGAAAGCTTGCCAAGAATTATCCGAATGGTATTATTGCAATACTCGATAAAAATCTGGTTTTTCAATTCATTGATGGCATGGAGTTACAGTTAAAAGATCTGTCACCCGACCTTATGATCGGTAAAAAGTATACAGATTTTTTAGATGATTCAAACCGTGCAAAATTTATTGCTAACATGGCTCCTGTTTTTGAAGGAAAACGAGTTGTGTTTGATAAAGAAATGGGGACCGAATCTTTTCTGATATCTGCTGCGGGCCTTGCAAATTCTGAAGGTATTTATGACAGGGCCATCCTGGTTTCACAAAATATCACCGGTAGTGTTTTGTCAAAGAAGGAGATTTTATTTCAGGCAACAATTTTAAGTAATGTTAATGATGCGATTGTAGTGACTGACCTTGGCGGTAAAGTTATTTATTGGAATGAAGGTGCTTGCAGAATATTTGGCTATGGATCACAGGAAGTGATGGGTTTGAATGCATCCAAATTTATTGACGATAGAAATGTGACTGATTTTGCAGTCGGTGAAATTGAGAATTCGAATACACAAATTCATAAAAGATATGTATTTACCATAAGGGGTATGTCAGGTGCCCCATGTCATGTAGAATCGAAGCAGGCATTCATGAATGACAGCAATGGTAAACCTCAGTTCGTTATATGTGTATATAGGGATATCACAGATCAGGTAGAAACACATAGGGTTTTATTGGAATCAGAAGCAAATTTACAGGCCATTTTCCACTCAACCAGCCAGTCATTTATTCTGATGGATACCAATACCCGGATTATAACATTCAATAAAAATGCTTCAGAATTTACATTTGAGTTATATCAGAAGAAACTGACAAAAGGCAGTTATTTTACTGATTTGTTATTACCGGATCGTAGAAAACCCTTTGAAGATAGCATCAAAAAGGTATTGGAAAATCAGATTGTAAAATTTGAATCTCAGTATAATTTTCCATCCAGAAGTCAGGTATACATTGAGATAACTTATTCTCCCGTTTTGAAAGACAACAAAGTTATAGGTATAATTATTTGTGCTGAGGATACTACTGAAAAATTCAGATCAAAGGAAGAAATTTTTAAGAGTGAAAGCAAATACAGAGAGTTGGTGGAGTCGTCGAAAGATATGATCTGGACCATTGACAGAAACAATACGGTGGTTTTCGCAAATAAGGCATGCCAGGAAATACTTGGTTGGGATTCGAGTTTGCTGATTGGCCGGAATTTTATGTCGTTTGTAGCTGAAGGAGATCGGGAAAAGGTTAATCACGACATTCAACATGCCTTTAATTCAGATAAACAATTTCAGGATTATCAATCACGTGTGTTAAACCGAGATGGCAAAGAAGTAACCGTAATCACTAACATGGTTGGACAATTTGATTCAACCGGTAGAAAAGTATTGATGACAGGAACTTCCCGAGATATTTCTGCAAGGGTTCAGGCTGAAAAAGAATTGAATGAAAAGAATGAGCAGTTGCAATTGCTTTCCTCCTATTTACAAACTATCCGGGAAGAAGAACGATCTCATATTTCAAGAGAAATTCATGATGAATTGGGTCAGTTGTTAACCGGATTAAAAATGGATCTTGCATGGTTAAATAAAAGAATATTGGAGAAAGATCCTGAATGTACTACCAAGGTTAAGGAAATGATTGCGATTGTGGATGAAACAGTTAAAAGTGTCAGGAAAATAGCAACTGAACTTCGTCCGGGTATTTTGGATGATTTGGGGCTTTTCCCGGCCATTGAGTGGCAATGTTCCGAATTTGAGAAGAAGTCAGGAATTCCGTGTGAATTTATAAATTCAATTGGTGATGTGGAAATTGACAAATCGGTATCTACAGGTGTTTTTCGTATTTTGCAGGAAACATTTACCAATATTGCCAGACATTCTGCAGCCTCTCAGGTTCAAATTGAGTTGTTTGTTCAAAAAGGAGTTTGTATACTAAACATTAAAGACAACGGAATCGGTTTTGACAATGCCAATGATGCCAATTTAAAAACACTTGGTTTAATCGGAATGAAGGAACGAGCAATCATGTTGGGAGGTTCGCTCACTATTCAAAGTAAGCAGCAGGCAGGAACAACTATTTCATTAAAGTTTCCATCTAAAAATTAAGATTATTGCATGAAAATTCTAATAGCAGATGACCACGCTTTTGTAAGGAAAGGTATCCGGCAAATTATTACCGAAGAGTTTGGCGATGCAACTATTTCCGAGGCATGCAACAGTGCTGAATTGTTGCAAATGGTACGATCGGAACAATTTTCAGTTGTAATCAGTGATTTGAGTATGCCAGGAAAAAATGCATTGGAGATATTAAAGGATTTGAAGGCCGAAGAAATTAAAGTACCGGTAATAATCTTGAGTATGCATCCCGAAGATCAGTATGCCTTGCGAGTTCTGAAAGCAGGTGGGTCCGGTTATCTTACAAAAGAATCGGCACCCGAAGAATTGGTAAAGGCTATAAGAATGGTACTTTCCGGAAAAAAGTACATCAGTGCAGCTGTTGCTGAGCAATTATTGATCCATATTGATGATAACAGTGAAGTGGCTTTACATCAGAAATTATCGGACCGCGAATTCACCGTTTTTAAGTTAATTGCTACCGGGAAAACAGTCAGTGAGATTGCAGATATGCTTTTTTTAAGTGTTCCCACCATTTCTACTTATAGAACCAGAATCCTTGAAAAGACAGGATTGCGTACCAATGCGGAGATAACCAGGTATGCCATTTTGCATCAATTAGTGTAATTCCCATGGTTTTGTAGTTGTTTGTACTACAAGATTTCAGGCATTCAACTACAAGTTAATCATTGTTTTACTGATTTTTTGCTGATTTGAATCATAATACTTTTGATGGCGTATTAGTGATATAATTTAGTTCTTTAAATACGGATCATGATCAGCAGAAATTAACTACTACTATTGTAGAGTTAGTAAAAGCCTGAGATTAATTCAAACGATACAGGGAGCGGATTCTTACATGCGAAATGACCAGATGGGCAGATTAGGTTTGTGCGCAGGGAGTAGAACCGTTCCCTTTTAAATTAAAAAACATGACTACCAAAACTGCCCTTATTTGGTTGATTGATGACAATGAAATCGATAATTTCATTGCTGCATCTGTGATCAAAAAATTACCCGATTCCCCGGAGGTCATTGCTTTTACTGATCCACAGAGTGCCTTAACTGTTCTTGGTAATATTCTTTCAAATTCACTCAGGTTGCCAAACATTATTCTGCTGGATGTAAATATGCCAAAATTAAGCGGCTTTGAATTTGCTGACCGGCTCAGAGAAATGCCTTTTGGTGATGTTAAACCTGATATCTATATGTTATCTTCTTCAGGCGATCGATCCGATATCCAACGTGCCGAAGAACATGAATTTATAAAAAGTTATATCATAAAGCCGTTCACCAGCCGCCACCTCGACAATATTCTGGGTACTGAAGCTGAAGGTTAATAATATTTGTTTTGGGTAAATTGATTTCAGTTGAACCGTCCCCACACCAGGGACGGTTTTTTTTTCTCACTACTATTTCATCCGTTTACTCACAGGTAATAAAGACAACAGGAACCACTCCCCTTTTTTCACCAGCCGGTATTCATAACAATATATTTCTACCTGTTTTGCCTTGGGAGCAATACCTGTAATTCCGTTAAAGTTAAATCCCTTGGCAAGCAGTTCCTCTGTTTTAAATTTGTCTATCCCCTCATCCAACAATTGATGCAGAAGTTTCCTGTTCCCCTCTGTCACTTTAATCAGGTCTTTCTTGAAATCATATGCATCTTTTTTCTGCTGGTTGTGATGATCAATCCTGCAGGCATCTGAACAAAATTTTTTGTCGCTGCGACCCACTACGAGCCGCTCACATTGTTTGCATTTTTTTTCCATTCGAAAAATTATTAAAAAGTTAGTTGTCTAATTGCCGTTTAAACATGTATAAACGTGTAAAAACGGTTGATGAAAAATTATAATAAAATTATCTTCAAATTTGTGGTGTCAATTTTTAAAAAGCGCTTTTATAATGTTTGACGGACCGAGTACAAAACTATTTTTCACAACAAAGTTAAAACTTTTCTTAATTAAAAATTTCAAAACTATGAACGGATTAAAAAACAAAGTGACATTGATCGGACATTTAGGAATGGATCCCGAAGTCAAGCAAACAGATGGTGGCTACAAACTGGCTAAATTTTCGCTGGCAACCAATGAGTCGTACAAAAACAGTAAAGGTGAGAAAGTGACCGAAACGCAATGGCATAACCTGATTGCCTGGGGGAAAACTGCTGAGTTTTTAGGTAAGTATGTACACAAAGGCAATGAAGTAGTTGTTGAAGGTAAACTGCTAAACAGAAATTACACAGACAAAGCCGGAATCAAAAAGTATATTACTGAAATTCAGGTGAATGATGTGTTAGTGGTCGGAGGTAAAAAGAGTTCCTGACCAACCTCTATTTCATCAATTTGCCCATTGCTGAAATGCCGCCGGTTAATATTGACCGGCGGTTTACCTACTTGTGGCCTTTGTTTCGTATTTTCGTGGTTCCCCCACCACATTTATGGACTTCAAACAAATTTTACTAAGAAAAGACATTGCCAGTATTCAGGTGCTCATAGAGCTTGTCAATTCAGTGAGACCTGGCCGTTTGGAGTCAACTGACTTTGCCATAAAACGTCTGAGAGAGCTTCATGAATTAATGAATTCCGATCATGAAGTAAAAAATGCATTCAAAAACCATTTGCTGCAAGTATTTCATCAAACTACAGCCACCAATTTATACACACAATCCGGTATTTATACCAGCTCCGGTTTCTTTTCAGACTTGTTTCAGAAATTCCGGCATATTCTTTTACCACCTTTAAAAGATCCTGAACAACTTCAGGTTGCGATCCAGCTCATTTTTCACAAACCCTGGGATTTTAAATGGGTTGAGGCTGTCCCAGATAGTTTTTGGCTCATGCTGCTGAAGGAAACTGATATTTCGCTCCAATTACGTCCTTCGAGTGAAGAATTGGAAGAATTCCTTAATTCTATTCTTATTCTTTCTCATCGCATATCTGTGATGGGACTCGAACCGGTGCTTACTTCCAGAATCCCCGGAATTGATTCGCTGGAATCACCTTTTTTTCAACTCAATATTGAGGTTTCCAAATATGTTGAATTGCTGAAAAATCAAATTCTGGAACCTGTTGCAGAACAAAATGAATACCGTGCTCTGAATGCAATCTTAGATCAATGTGAAGAGAAATTGCATTATGTTAAGCTGCATAAAGATAAGATTGGGGCTAGTATGTCGCTTACCTACCTTTCAGGGCGGTTGCAGCAACATATGAAGAGAATGCGAATTTTATTATACATTTTGCATGATACAAAAGGTGTAACAGCCGGTCCGGTTGTAAGGTTGTTTAAGGAATTTGTATATCATGAAAATACCAGCCACAATCTATTCAGACATGTCTCTGCAAACATTGGACTTCTTGCTTATCAGGTAACTGAACACGCCGCCCGTACGGGAGAACATTATATTTCCACCGACAGAAAAGAGTATTGGGATTTTTTTAAAAGATCACTTGGTGGCGGAGCATTGGTAGGCGTTTTGGTTTTATTTAAGATCATAATTTCCAAAATGCATTTGGCGGCATTTAATGAAACTCTTCTCAATGGTCTCAATTATGGTATAGGATTCATTATTATTCACCTTTCTGGCTTTACTCTTGCCACAAAACAGCCTGCAATGACTGCTTCAAAACTCGCCGAAGCTTTGGAAGGTCACACAAACGATTCCGTTGGTGTTACCAATCTCGCACAGTTAATTGTCCGCATTAGTCGCACACAATTTGTATCCTTTGCCGGTAATTTATTAATGGCATTTCCTGTGGCCTGGCTGCTCTCATTTGGCTATACGTGGATCTTTGGTCATCACCCGGCAGATCCCGCTAAAGCGGCGAATTTGTTGAATCAGGTCCATCCCTGGTACTCCTTGTCTGTTTGGTATGCCAGCATTGCCGGGGTTTTATTATTTTCTTCGGGACTTATTTCAGGTTATTTCGATAATAAAACGGTCTACAATAACATCCCCGAAAGACTCTTTAATCATCCATTGCTAAAAGTAATTAATCCCTCAAAAAGACGAAAATTTACCAATTACATGGACCATAATTTGGGTGGTTTGGCAGGGAATTTCATTCTTGGATTTCTGCTTGCCAGTATGGCTTTTATCGGGTTTATTATGGGTTTGCCTTTGGATGTGCGACACGTTACTTTTGTTACCGGGAGTTTTGGCTTGGCAACTGAATGTCTCGATAATATGCTTTCAATAGAAACCATATTCACTGTTATTGCCGGTATTGTTTTAATTGGATTGTTTAATTTTCTGGTAAGCTTCGGATTGGCTATTTTTACTGCTATCAGGGCCCGTCAGGTTAAGTTTAGTGAAACACGAAAGCTGTTACATTTGCTGGCTGCCTATCTGTTTACATATCCATTCGATTTTATTTTTCCACCTTCGAAAGAACGTAAAATTGAGTTGGTGGAGCCAGAAAAAACCATTAGTGAAAAATGAATCTTGAAAGTGCAATTTTAAAAGAGCATTCTAAAGCAAACTCCGATCGGATTGCCGCACAGGTTTGTAAATCGGTGCCACTATTTAAAGAATTATTAAAGCTTTATTATGCCAATGAAAAGATTATCGCTCAAAGAGCTGCGTGGATTGTATCGATAGTTGCTATGCGGAAACCTGAATTTTTTGATGCTGAAATTCCGAAAATTTGCAGGTTTATTTTAAGGACCGACCTGCATGATGCTTTGATCCGAAACGGAGCCAAAGTGCTTGAATTGATTGAAATTCCTGATAAACATCTGGCAATCGTTGCTGATACCTGCTTTAAAATTCTGCTCGATCCCAATCAAAAGGTTGCTCCAAAATGTTATTGTTTAACCGCCTTGACTAAAATTTGCATTCGGATTCCGGAATTTAAAAATGAATTACAAGTGGTGATTGATTCCCAACTACCCTATTCCACTGCAGCATTCAGTGCCCGAATCCGGCAAACTCAAAAAATCCTGAAAAGGAAAACTTCATCTTAATTTCATAAATGAAATCTATCATTGCGTTATATAGTTTGAATTTTAATTGTCAGATTTGTAAAGGAATCTCGTATTCCATAATTAAGCTTGAAAATCCCTGATACTCTCAGGGATTTTTTATTTCAGGCCTGAATACCCGATAAATCTTGTTTGAAATCGGGTTCCCGGTCTTCCCTGATTTTTGATATGATGGTTTCCGTAGTTATACTTGTGCGTTGCAATACCAGGTTTTCCAAAAGATTTTCGGCAGTTACATTTTGGCTGGAGGAAATAAATCCATAACCCTTGTATTGCCCATTTATGATGAGGATGTAACTCCGTTCATCCGCAACTCGACCTGAATCAAAAAAGACTTCAATTGTTTTATTTTGTAGATCTTTGATAAGCTTTTCAAAGTTCCGGTTATGGGTTTCTTTAGAAATGTTTGCTGTCTTTTGTAGTCCGCATTTTACAGGGTCTAATTCGTAACGATCTGCCAGATAGCGAACCTGACCTGATGCCAGATAGTACCGGTGAAAAGAGGCAATCATGTAGTGTTGTTTCCCTCCATTGGTAATTCCTAATCTCCAATACCCTTCCTGATCCTGATAATAAACTATTCCGAATCTTTTAGCTTGTTGTTTCTGTGCCTGATTGAGTTCGGGCCAGTAATGCCTGATTTCATGATCCTCAATGAGCGTGGCCAATGATTCATTTCCTGTCAACAGGAATTTGATTTCCTTGATTCTGGCTCCGAGAGAAAGAATTCTTAAACTGTTACCTTCGCCTCTGAAATGTGATAACACCCTACTCCTCAAATTAACCGCCTTTCCAATATATATTGGCTTCCCGTTTCTTCCCACGAAGTAATAAATTCCGGCATTTTCAGGTAGTTTCTCCCTTACAAATAGCTTTAAATGTTCAGGTATGGTAGTAGTTTGTTTTTGATTTCGAAAGAGCGCCTTCACAAATCCTTCGGGAAGCTTCTTCAACATAAAACGAAGCAATTCAGCAGTTGCCATTGCATCAGGCATGGCCCTGTGTGGGCGCTTATTGATGATTCCGGCTCTACGGGTTGCTGAAGCCAAAGAATGAGAAGATGCCTGAGGAAAAAGGTATCTTGAAAGTTCTGCAGTGCAAAGTGTGTTTCTGCTAAATCGAACAGCTGCAAGCTTCATTTCATTTCGGAGAAAAGCATAGTCGAAGCTAACATGATGACCCACCACGATGCGGTCGCGAGTCAGATAAGCAATTTGTTCGGCAAATACTTCGAAATAGGGAGCTTCTTCCAATTCGGCATCTGATAAACCTGTCAATTGTTTTATTTTGGATGGCAGCTTCCGTTCCGGGTTGAAAATAAAGTTTTCACTACCAACAATTTCGCCATCATCCATAAACACAATTCCAAGTTCAATAATCCGGTCGTTAACCGGATTCAATCCCGTGGTTTCAACATCCAAAACTGCGAACTTCATAAATAATATTAACTAAAAAAAGAGGTTACCAGATCTGGTAACCTCTTTTTAAATCAGATTTATCTGAGATTACAGAACCACTAATTTAAGCGTTTTGCTGTAATTTCCGGTTTGAACTTCTAATAAATAAATTCCTCTGCCAAATTCCGATAAGTCTGTCTGGAATCTGGTGCTTCCCTGATTCAGCTTGTAATTATTGGTCTTCAACTGAGCCCCTTTTGTGTCCATGATCGTCACACGTGCAACATCACCTGAATTAATAGTCATGATGTTGACATAAAATAATCCTGAAGAAGGGTTTGGATTTGCAGCTATGGAAATAGCATTTTCATTCAGATCATTCAAACCAAGTGGATTTTCAACGTAGTTGATATTATCGATAAAAAGTGAATTGCCATAACCAGTTATATTAATAAACTTAACAATTACTTCACTGCCAACATAGCCGGCTAGGTCAAGTGTGTCGTTGCGCCATTCAGCAGCTGATACCGGTGAGAAAGTGTTGGTTTGATCAGGTGCTGTCGCTAATGCAACTCCTTGTTTCAGATATCCTGTTGGGATGAATGTTACTCCGCAATCGGTTGAAATGTCAATTCGCAATGCATCTTCAAATGCAGCAGAATAACGTGCATGTGAAATATCAAATGTTAGCATTGGCGAAATGGATGCTGAAAGATCCATTCTTTGGGTTAATAAACCATCTTCCTGACCAGCGGCATTATAAATAAAATTATTCATGAAGGATGCTGTAGTTGCTGTTCCGAATGGTCCTGAAACTACATTTGCAGATTGCCAGGTAGTTCCTAAATCCGGATTTTCGATTTCCCAATTTGCTGGTGGGAAGGTAGCACCCTGGAATGTCTCGATTAATGGCAATGCCGCACCTGCTCCAACAACAATATAGCTGTTGATGGTATAAGTGTTTGAACCGAATCCGTTGGTGGCAACTAATGAAACATCATAAGTTCCATCCACTGTAAACTGAACCTGTGGATTTTGGGATGAAGCGCTGGTTCCATTCACGTAAGTATATCCTGAAGCAGGAGTAATTGTCCATGCCCACGCAGAAGGAGAATTCTGGCTGAGATCACTGATAGTAATTGTTTCATTCGGACAAATATTAGTTGCACTTGCCACAAAATTAGCAACCGGAGGAGCACTTGCTTCATAAATATTGATATCGTCGATAGCCATGTCACTGGTGAAATCGGGACCAGTGTTGCCACGGAATCTGATATTAATGATACTTCCGGCATAAGGGGTTAAATTCACAATTTTTTCAAGCCAGATAGTTCCCTGGTTTCCTGTGATTGGAGGTGTAACATCGTTCTGCCATACATCATTGTGGAAAACATCAACGTGCAAAGTTCCCATCGCAGCACCATACATATGATACCAAAACCGCATTTCGGGAGAAGTTGAAGCAGTAAGGTCTATACAAGGCATGGTCATAATTGCTTCTTTATTGAAACAGGCTGATGCTTCTAAGTATAAATAATTACCGGTAGCATTTCCGGGATTATGATCCTGATCGGGACCGGTATCAACTGAAGGGGTTGCTCCCTGACTGGTTCTCCAGTCAATATCATCCTCGGCAAGATTAGCTCCGTTAATCCATCCATTGGTAAGTGCACATTGTCCCACTTCACAATTGGTAGTGGTTGCACACAAATTGAATGTTTCGAAATTTTCGCTGTAAGGAAGTGTTTCAACGGTACCTGCAACAACAGTGATGGTAGTTAATACGGTATCATTATAGGAGTTGCCATCCGCTGTATAATCTGTCCAAACCTGAAGGTCATAAATACCCGGTGCAGTGAAATCGTACGTTGCTGTAAATGGATACGTAGTTGTTGCAAACGAATTTAATGTTGCAGTTACAACTTCTGATACTACGGGACCTCCATTGACACTATAGAAAACAGGAATATTACTGATTGGTGCAATACCACTATTTTCAACTTCAATATTGATTTCAACATTTGACAGATCGTGACAATTAAGCAGACTTCCAGATGGAGAGTTAACCTGGCTTAAAGATGCGTCGATTTGTATTGGACAAGAGAATACACCTGGTGCTTTATAGATTGCATTTGCTCTGCGACCTTTGTCATTGCCCGGAGTATATGCTTTTACACTGAACCATTGATCCTGAAAAGGATTTAGTCCTGTTAATATTGCAGATGTTGTGGTTGAAAAGGCAATGGAGTCCATGTAATTTACTCCTAGTCGGCTTACTTCATATCCTACAGCACCGGGAACAGCATTCCATGTTAAGCGCATTGAATCGGGACAAGCCCAATCGACATCAATATTGGTTGGAAGTCCAATGATTGCAAAGTTCTCTGGACTTTGTCCGATGGTAGTACCTCTTGTGATTCTTACCAAAGCTTCTCCGGTAACGGTATTCGGTACTGTCCAGTTATATTGACGAACAGTAGCTCCTACTGAGGGATTAATGGAATTCCAGCTTCCTCCATTATCTGTTGAATATTCCAAATTAAATGAAGAAGTTGCTCCATAGGCATCCCAACGCAACGTTTCCGTTTCACCGGGAACAAATCCTTCATAACCTATGGGATATGTAACATTAATATCAGATCCTACGAACTCATAAACAACATAATATTTTTGAGGACCCTGTGGAATAGCAAAGCCATTTAGAGAGATGGTATAAGTTCCTGCCACCGGACTATCCAATGTAACCTGTTCCATATTATTCAGGTCATCGATACCACGAACAGCAGGGAGGTTTAATGAAGTTGCATTTGGAGAAGGATCAAGAATCCATGGATTCCAACTGGTAGAAGAAGGATCAGTAACAACCATATTGATATCATTTACCAACGCTTTGGCAGCTAAAGGATCACCTTCAACATCGGTCCATAATACCATCACACGCAACTGTTGTGTATTTGCCGGAACGGTGATTGTGTGATTTATGGTTGCCCCCTGACTGATTTCATCGGTTACATATCTTACATCTTCAAGAGTTGTTACAGCACGGAAAGCATTTACCCTACCCCAACCAAATTTAAAATCGGGACCAGCATTTCCTAAATCATCAGCAGTATTTAACAGACATGCTTTTATAAGTGCTCCTTCAGCATTTGCTCCACCATTCAATTCACGGTATGCATGATGCAATTGAGTAACGATTCCTGCAATTCCCGGACATGCAGCAGAGGTTCCGCCACCCACCTGATAATCATTTGGACCATCAGTGGAAAGTTGTCCGGCACCATTTGCACAAATATCTGGCTTAACCCTTCCATCAGAAGATGGGCCACGACTTGAACTGGCTTCAAGGGCATCTAAGTAATTCAGGTTGCCGCAAGCGATCACATTTTTTCCTTGTTTGTACCCACCGGTAACATTTGCCCATCCTGCTCCGGCGCCATAACCACAATCTCCTCCACCATTATTTCCTGCTGAATAAACATGCAGCAAGGTTGGATTGTCATGCAATATCTGATCACCTGTTTGTGTATCGGTGGTATAATCGTTACATCCTTGTGAGTAAGAAGTAGAAGTAACCATCACGCCCAATGTGGTATTGGTTGTTGGTGAATTTAATACGTGATTGTATCCGTTAATATCATATACGTAAATGAAAGTTCCGGTTCCCATGCCGGCTATGGTTGGATTTAAATTACCGGCACCCATTAGAATGCCTGTAGTCATATCTCCGTGCGTTCCGTTATTTGCAGTTGTATTCGACTGATCAATACGTCCCTGATAATCGATATGGGGACCAACAGGACCATCATCAGCCAAAGCTGCAACCACTCCTGTTCCATCATAATGACGGCCCATCGGTGAATAAGAATTGATCACATTGGAACGATGTAAGCTGCGACCTTTTTCATCATCAGGTTCTGATGGCGGTGCAATAGGTTCTATTCCTGCCACAAAAGGTAAAGATGCGTATTCGTAAATACTTGTTTTAGGTATTCTGATTTCCATCCAGGAACCATAATCATATCGTCTGATTAGTTGACCGCCTTTGCTTAATAAAGCGGCAGTTACCGGATTAACATCCAGATTTTTATAATACCTGATCACTACATCTACATTTTTGTCATCTGCAGTTGCCCAATCAGGGAATGTAGTTCCTTTTAATTGCGATGAAATCTTCCAATCAGTTTGCATCCTGATCACTGATCTTGCGCCGGCAGTACGCAAAGGTTCCAATGAAGCGTACCTCTGAATAACAGCCATGTAAGCATGGTTAGGGATATAACTAACCAGCTCAATACCGGCAACTTTCAGGGAGGCCTGAGTTGCAGCATCCGGAATATCGTTAAATTGAATCAGCCTGAAATAAGAACCGCCAAACACCTCGTCTGGATTAACATCGGGGTTGGCGATAATTGCTTCCAGGTTAGCTTCCGGAGTTATTCGACCAGCTTTTAAAAGCAAATCAGTTTTACCCGCTGCGGATAACTCTAATGCACTGAAATTCAGCACTAAAAGAATTATAAGCAGCTGTTTAGTTACTTTAAATAAGGTTGATTTCATAAAGGTTGTTTTTGGGTTGGACTACCAAAGTACAGCAAATTTCATTTCGGTGCTGTAGTTCATTGAAAAATACCAAAAAATAACGAAGAATTCCCTTTGAAGGCAGTCAGGTTTTTGGTCATTTTCGTTAAATTTGCCTCCCTGTATGGAAGAATTCAGAGAGTCCCTTTTAATTGCAGTTGCCACACCTGTTTATGCTTTAGTAATTGGAGTTGAAATACTCTTCAGTCACCTCAATCGAAAAAATTTATACAGTACCAAAGGGGTAATCAGTAATATATATCTGATGCTTCTTAATATGGGACTGGATATTGTGATGCGTGGTGTTTGTTTGTTTGTTCTTGATTATTTTTTTAAGTTTCATGTTTTGATCATCGAAACAAACTGGCTATACTGGATTGCCCTGCTGCTTTTGCAGGATCTGATGTTTTATCTCTTACATGTTGCCGATCATTACTGCCGGTTGTTTTGGGCTGTGCATGTGACACATCATTCTTCTGAAGAGTTTAATCTCACTGTAGGGTTCCGATCATCTGTGTTTCAACCATTGTATCGGTTTATTTATTTCATCCCACTTGCATTGCTTGGGTTTAAAGGGATTGATATCATGTTTATGTATTCAGCTACTCAGATTTATGGGATTTTGGTCCATACTCAAACTGTAGGCAAGCTTGGTTTTTTAGAGTACTTTATGGTTACCCCTTCCCACCATCGGGTGCATCATGGAAGTAATCCGTTATACCTCGATAGAAATATGGGAATGGTTTTTATTATCTGGGACCGGTTGTTTGGAACTTTTCAGGAAGAAGTGGAACCAGTAAGGTTTGGGTTGACTACCAAAATCGAAACAGATCACCCAGTAAAAATGGTTACTCATGAATGGGAAGCTATTTTTTCCGATATTAAAAAAAGTAATTCCGTAAAGGATGTGCTGAAGTATATTTTTTATCGACCGGGCTGGAGTCATGATGGAAGCCGGTATACTTCTGATGATCTTCGAAAAATCACTTTAGGAAAAAATCAGGCTTCAAATTTCAGTAGCTGAAGTTGATCCCCATCATAAACTCCATAAGTGTTGTAGTTTATCCATTCACCAAGATTTACATAACGGCTGTTTTGTCCTAATGTAATGTCTAACGGTAAATGCCTGTGACCGAAAATCATAAAATCGTAGTGCTTTTTTTGAAGCAACTCTTTACAATAAATAATTAACCATTCTTTGTCTTCACCTAAAAATTTTTCATCAGTTGTTCCAGTTGCAATTCGGCTCTTACGCGAAAAATACAAAGCTAATGGAATGCCAAAATTAGGATGCAATCGGGCAAACAGCCATTGACAAACTTTATTGGCAAATACTTTTTTGATGAACTTGTATCCATGGTCACCGGGACCTAAACCATCACCATGACCAATATAAAATTCATGTTTTCCGATGGTTCTGGTAACCGGCTCCCGGTAAATGGTCAACCCTATTTCTTTGGGAAGGTAATCGAATACCCACATGTCGTGATTCCCGGTAAAGTAATGAAGTTTGATACCTTTATCTGATAGTTCCGCAAGCTTACCCAATAACCTGACATACCCCCTTGGGACAGCATGTTTATATTCGAACCAAAAATCAAAAATATCACCCATCAGATAAATCTCGGAAGCATCTTTTTGAACCATATCCAACCATCTTACAATGCGTTTTTCCCGAATCAGGCTCTTTTCAGCATCCGGTGCACCTAAATGAAAATCAGAAATGAAATAGATTTTGGTTGGGTTCATGGTTAATTTTCAGGTCAGAATTTTTTGCGAATAACAGCAGGTGCCAACTTATTCAGATTAAGTACAAACCTGATTTGATCAATAAATTTACTGCCATTAGTATCAAGGTTTCTGGTAATGTCTTCAGATTTAAATAAAGGAACATAAACTTCAAGTATGTCGCGGGCAAGTATCACAGCTACTCCCCCATTATACATCAGTTTATTGGTAATATCTGGCACAATGGTTCCTATGCCCTCATAAGTACCTGCATCAACATACAATGCCAACGGTGCCGGAGTCGGCAAATCTACAATTAAATTGATTGCTGCAAGCCATTTGTTGGTTTGACCAAAGGCGGTAGGGATTTTGAACCCTCCATCACGAACCGTAAATTGATGTCCCGGAAAATCTTCAACTTCTGTACGACCCAAATACAAATCATCAAATAAATAATCGCCATAACCGGTTACAGAAGACATTCTGAAATTATAGTTCCTGATTTTTTCATCGTTATAAATAAATGCTCCTGCAAAAAATCGGGCATGAATGCCTTTGTTAAATTTAGCATAACTTAATTTGTAATTGAAAGTAAATGCCGCCTTTAAATGATTTTTTCCCTGCTCAAAACGCAAATCGGCTTTGTAAGGATCCAGAGTTCTTGAATTCTGATAGGCAAAGCTTAATTCATTGAAATAACTGTTCACCCCTGCAAAAGATTGGCTGTATGTGGAATCATTTATTCTGGTATATGAAATCTGATCTTCACTCAATTGAATATGTCGGTATGAAATGGATCGTGCTACCGGCGATCGTGGTGTTGAAGGACGAAATTCAGTTTTCAACATCGCCGTCAATCGTTCATAATTAAAGACCGGATTTTTATCGGCTATTTTTTCATCGGATGAATTATTAGATGCAAAAGCGAAGCGTTTCCCGGTAATAGCTGATTGAATTTGTGAAACTGCTCCGCTTCGGGGGTAAATACTATAACTAACATTTCCCATTCCGGCAATTTCACTGTTTTTGAAATCATATAATGGAGCCAGACTAAACTCGAATGGTACCGGTGTAAGACTCAAATTCGACAAATAAACACCTGCCATAAATTTGTTGTAATTGTTCCATCCTGCCAAAGGCGAAACGTAGATGGTTGTTCTGTTGTAAACAGGCATATATTGTGTAAGAGGCCGGAATGACAGAGGTTTGATTTTTTTAAAGAGTTTGTTCGGATGGAACGAAGCTGTATTACTTTTTAAGGCGGCTTCATAGCCTTCGTTAATAAATTCAGGTTTAAAATCTGCAGTCTGCAGCACTATTTCTTTTGTGCCTGAAAAAGATTCTACCCATTGGTGAAAGGGTGATAGATTAATGGTGCCTGAAATTTTCAGAGGTGGGTGGTACTTTCCTGTATTGGAAATGGTGAGTATTGTTTTATCTCCTGAATAATTAACGGTTTTGATACGGAATTTTGAAGGTTTGGTAGTTCCAATAATGTCATCAAAAAACCACGAAAGGTCTTTACCGGAAACTAACTCAAAGGTTTTTCTCAGATCAGTGCCATCAGGATGACGAAATTGCCAGTCGATGTAAAACTTTTTCATGCAGGAATCAAACAGTGATTCTCCTAAATAGTCGTTCAGGAACTCAAAGGCTAATGCTGTTCTTCGGTACATGATGGCCTCCGAATTGCGACGTGTAAATTTTTCACTGCTGGTATTGATTGCCTGATCTGCATTAATTAAAGTCTGACGAAGCGACATCCAACGGAAGGCTTCTCTCATCGTTAAATCATTGATTCCGGATAGCTTACCAACGAATCCCATTTCACCAAGGTCGTGTTTCCCCTTTTCCGCTTCAGCGGGATATTTATTTCGAATGTAGGCTAATTCATAATAGGAATTGATGCCTTCATCAAGCCAGCCTTCTTTTCGTTCATTAAATCCCAGCACATCAAAAAACCAACTGTGGCCTACTTCATGAACAATCACGTCTTCGAGTGTAAAATCATCACCCGATTCGCCTATAATGGTAATCATCGGATATTCCATGCCTTCTCCGGCAGATGAAGTACCATCAATGGCAGTATAGGATGCATGCGGATAGTCACCAATACGTGCTGAATAATACTGAAGACCATCCCGAATGTAATCGAGACTTTTCATCCATAACTGTGGCTCAGAATTGGTGAAGAATGCCCATGTGGCAATGGTTTTTCCTGAACCTGCAAGTTTGGTCTCCCCTTTTAATACATGAAATCGTTTATCGGCAAACCAGGCAAAATCGTGTACCTTACTTTGCTTGTAAGTTATAGTTTTAAGCTTAGAAGATGATTCCGGAAAGGAATTGTCGCTTTCAAAAGTGGTTTTAGTTTTAGTTTGAGCAGCAAGCTGTGCCAGCCAAGATGCTTCTCTAGGAGTCATCAGATTTCCGGTGGCAGCAACCACATAGTTTTCAGGTAAGGTTATGGTAACTTCAAAAGTGCCGTACTCACTGTAAAATTCTCCCTGATCAAGATAAGGCATTTCATTCCAGCCGTTTTTGTCGTACACTGCCGGTTTTGGATACCATTGAACTATCTGGTAAGACTCAGCAATGTGTCCTAACCTGGAAAATCTTCCCGAAGGAATCTTAACGCGAAAAGGTGAACTAATGGTAATGGAAGCACCAGGCAGTAAAGGTTCATTCAACTTTAAAGAAATAATATCAACGTATTCCGGATGAAAAGCAACGTTCACTTTCTGACCATTAATTTTGAAATCGGTGGAATCTATATAGCCCCGGTTTTTTGCTTCAGAAAAATATAGTCCGGTTCGACCGTTTTCGGTAAGCTGTCTGGCCAGTGCTGTATTTCGGTCTTTATAGGCATTTGGCCAAAGATGCATTTTTATTTCCCGTAACGTATCTCCGGAGTTGTTTTTATAGTCAATTGAAATGTTGCCGGTTAGTTCGTGTTTTTCATCATTTAATGAAACATTGATCAGATAATTAACTTCTTGTTGAAAATAACTGCTTTGGGCTGAAACCGATTTTATCAGTAATACGCACATCAAAATCACCAGGCAACACTTTGACAGTAAAGGAGATGATTTCATAACTGCTGAAAATGATTGAATCATAAGTGAGTAATTCTGCATAAAGTTGCAAAATTAGTATTATTTTGAGCACTCCTTTATTTCTGAAGAACACATTTAGATTGTTTGATAATTGCGAAACGCTATGGAAATTAATATGTTATCTCGTTTACCGTTCCGTAATCCGGCACTTTTAGATGCTATTAGTGCAAATGGGTCAATAGTCACAGTACCGGAAGGTACACAACTGGTGACTGAGGGGCAACAAATTCGACAGATCCCTTTCATTTTGACCGGTTCAGTAAGGGTTTTTGCATCTCATGATGCCCGGGAGTTGTTGCTATATCACATTCATGCTGCAGAAAGTTGTATCATGTCGTTGGCTATCAGCTTACGAAACGAAAATGCCCGGATCAATGCGATAACGGATGAGGATTCGGAAATATTACTGCTCCCTGTGCAGCGGGTCCAGGAATGGCTGAATGAATTTCCGGAGTTTAATATGATGTTTTACAGCGAGTTTCATAAGCGATACTCCGATTTGGTTGAAACCTTGCAACAACTTGTTTTTAATAATTTGGAAGGCAGATTGTTGGATTACCTTAAAGATCAAAAGGCGAAATTTTCAGATGGTGTAATTGACTTACGCCACCGTCAGATAGCCTCTGATTTAGGTACCGCAAGGGAAGTGATATCCAGAATCCTGAAAAAGCTGGAAAAAAATGGTTCAATCATCCAAACCAAAAAGGGTATTGAAATAAAATAAGTGTCTGTGACTCCTGTCACCGGAATCTGGTTAAGCCTCAATGTAATTTTACATCGTGCAAAACAGGGAATAAGGCCAACAAGCCATAAAGTAACTCTCTGAAAATTGCCTGAAAACAAATCTTAACCAATTTAAATAATATCATTATGAAAAAGAACATGGGAACTGCCGATCGTATCATCAGACTGATCCTGGCAGCAGTATTTGCATTACTTTATTTTACCGGAACTGTTACCGGAACTTTCGGAATCGTACTTATGGTTTTTGCAGCCGTTTTTGCGCTTACCAGTGTGGTTTCTTTCTGCCCAATGTATCCTTTGGTAGGCTTAAACACCTGTCCCGTAAAAAAATAACCTTCTCAAACCACAAGTTGCCGCAAAGCCTTCACAAAAGTGAGGGCTTTTGCTTTTTATTCGTATTTTTGAGTCGGATAATTACTATTTTTAATATGAAGAAAAATCTGATTCTGTTTCTAACCTTACTTTCCTTTGCCGGGTTGGTTTCTTGCAATTCAACACCTGAAAAAGGGACAACTGCAGAAGATGCTAATGCAACTGCTCCTGTAGCTGCAGTTGACTCGTTTCCCCCTTCAGGAACACTTTCCGGAGATTCTATTTTCGTTTCAGGAAGGTATGTCTTGTTTTTCGGTACTGATGAACAAATTAAAGATCCGGCAGAACAGGCTGCTATTACACAATTCAAAGAAACAGCAGCAGCAGTTATTGATTCCATTAACAGGCAGGGGAATTTACAGGCCACATACTGTGTAGTCAATCATATCGTTGTTAACAACAGGGGAAATTCCAGAATGGTCATTTCCAGAACTTATTTTAAAGAGAAAACAGGTATTATTTTGATGGATGGAAATCAACCACCTGAAATCAGAAAAGGTGTACTTACTGCACCTGAATATCACGCAGCCCTGGCAAAGTTTTTTATGACCAATGTGAATAGCTGATTTTTATGGCTATTCCCGATAAAACTAATTTTGTGTTACTAGAAAAGGAGCTTACATGTGTGGAATAGCCGGAATTGTTTCCTTTAATGAGTCCGGTGCAAGCTGGCTTGATAAAATAAATCTGGCAAGTTCATGCCTGGCTTTGCGGGGTCCCGATGCTGAAGGATTTTACCGTTCTCGCAATATTGCTTTTGCTCACCGGAGATTATCGGTTATAGATACTTCTGATGCTGCTAATCAACCGATGTCGGATACCGAAGGACGATTTACCATTGTTTTTAACGGGGAGTTTTTCAATTATAAAATGCATCGGGAGCGTTTAATCCAAGCAGGAGAAAAGTTTGAAACACACAGTGATACAGAGGTGTTACTTAGACTTTACATGAAGGAAGGGCCGAACTGCCTGAGACATGTGAACGGATTTTTTGCACTCGCAATTCACGATAAAAAAGATGATTCGGTTTTTGTTGCCCGTGATCGAATGGGCATCAAACCATTAGTATATTACATTGATGATGACAAACTGGTTTTTGCCAGTGAACTGAAAGCATTAATGGCAGTGGGAATTCCCAGAAATTTAGATCGGATTTCATTGTTGAATTATTTTCAGTTGAACTACATTCCCGGACCGGCATCGGTTTTTGAAAATGTTTCTAAATTGAAACCGGGTCATTATCTCCACTTTCATCCTGCCAAAGGCAGAAAAAACTGTACAGAAACCTGCTATTACCAAATACCAAAACCGGGTTCACAAATTTTTAGCGGATCTTATGAGGATGCACAATCGAAATTGCAGGAATTGCTGGCTCAGTCAGTAGAGCGCCGTTTGGTTGCTGATGTCCCTTTAGGTGCCTTTTTAAGTGGAGGCATCGACTCCTCTGTAATTGTTGCTATTGCATCCCAATACACTCCGCATCTGAATACTTTTTCAATTGGCTATAAAGATGAACCTATGTATGATGAGACTGCTTATGCAAAAATGGTTGCTGATAAGTACAAAACCAATCATACTGTTTTCGAATTAAGCAATGATGATTTGTACGGTAATCTGTTCAATGTATTGGATTATCTGGATGAACCTTTTGCTGATTCATCGGCTCTTGCAGTGAATATTCTGAGTCAACATACCCGAAAGCATGTTACCGTTGCTCTTTCCGGAGATGGTGCCGATGAAATGTTTGCCGGTTATAATAAACATCGTGCTGAATGGATGGTCAGAAACAAACCCCTGTTCACACAATCAGTAAAAATTGCTTCTCCCCTGCTTAGTCCCTTTAGTGGTGCAAGAAATTCACCGCTGGCAAATAAAATACGACAACTGCATCGTTACGCAACAGGTTCGCGGCTAAGTCCCTCTGATCGCTACTGGCGCTGGTGTGCTTTTATTGGAGAATCGGAAATAGATAAAATGCTGGATTTTACCTACTCCAACAGCGACTACTTCAGACGTAAAAAACAATTGTTACAACCAATTGGTAATAGAGAAAAGCTGAATGATGTATTGTATATGGATATGCATTTCGTGCTTCCAAACGATATGTTAGTAAAGGTGGATATGATGTCGATGGCAAATAGTCTCGAAGTACGTGTTCCTTTCCTCGATTATGAACTGGTAAACTTTGCTTTTACTTTACCGGATTCGTTTAAAATGGACCCTTCTAATTCAAAGAAAATATTGCGTGAAACTTATCGATCTCAATTACCTGAAGCGCTTTTTACCCGACCCAAACATGGTTTTGAAGTACCGCTGCTGAAGTGGTTCAGAACCGGATTGAAAAGTATGATAACCGATGATTTGTTGAGTGATGAATTCATCGACAGACAAGGATTATTTAACACGGAAGAAATTCGAAACCTTAAATCCAGACTTTTTTCTGCTAATCCCGGTGAAATTGAAGCCCGCATCTGGGGCTTGATAGTTTTTCAATATTGGTGGAAAAAATATATGGATTCCTAATTTTCTGAAAATGCCGAAAGTTCTAAGAATAATTAACAGACTGAATTTGGGTGGACCAACCTACAATGCTGCTTATCTGTCGAAATATCTGGCACCGGAATTTGAAACGATGCTTGTAGCCGGGATCAAAGAGGATGACGAAGAGAGTTCTGAATTCATTGTAACCGATATGGGGCTTCAACCGGTTTACATTCCTGAAATGAGACGTGAAATTAATTTTACGAATGACCGGATAGCCTATCAGAAAATTAAAAAACTCATAGCTGAATTTAAACCCGATATTGTGCACACCCATGCTGCAAAAGCAGGCACTTTGGGAAGATTGGCAGCAGCCAATTCCGGTGTGCCGGTAATATTACATACGTTTCATGGCCATGTGTTTCACTCTTATTTTAATCCTTTGAAAACAGCCGTTTTTAAATCTGTTGAACGTTACCTTAGTAAAAAAAGCACGGCAATTATTGCCATCAGCGATATTCAAAAAGAAGAGCTGTGTGCTGAACATAAAGTCTGCAAACCATCCCAGACAGTAGTTATTCCATTAGGATTTGATCTTACCAGGTTCCAGTCAGACCAACATGCAAAACGTGCTGCTTTCAGGACAGCTTATAAAATTGATGATGATACGGTGGCTATTGCTATTGTTGGACGCATTGTTCCGGTTAAGAATCACGAATTGTTCATTCGCGGATTTGCAGCTGTTAAGGCTGCTTATAAGGGAAAGGTTAAGGGGTTTATTATTGGAGATGGAGATGACCGTTCGAAAATGGAACAAATTGCTGAATCGCTGGGATTGACTTCGGAAGACCTTGTTTTTACATCCTGGATTTTTGATGTTGATCGACCACTTGCAGGATGTGACATTGTTGCAATGACATCGCTGAATGAAGGCACACCGGTTAGTCTTATCGAAGCACAGGCAGCCGGAAAACCAATTGTTACCACCGAAGTTGGAGGCATTGGAAATGTGGTAATTCCCGGAAAAACGGCTTTGCTCTCACCTTCTCAGGATCTTGAAGGATTCACTCAAAACTTACTAAAATTGGTTGAAGATAAGGCACTTAGAGCAAATATAAGTGCACTGGGCTGGGAACATGTTCGTCAACGATTTCACTATGAACGACTTGTGGGTGACATGCGTAAATTGTATACGAAATTGTTATCCGAAAAGAAGGTTGTGTAAATCAATTGACTAAAGTGTTTCCGGTGGAGGAAATTTCATTATTTTTGTAAAAGTTAAAATAAATCCTAAAATATGCGTAAATTACTGTTTGTCATTCTGTTAGCTCCATTCTTCTCGTGTAATATCAATCCGAGCATCATGTTCAAGACCGGAAGTGATTATCCATACAAAGTTGATCAGACGATCGGAAACATTGAATACCGCATTGCAACCAATGATATTGTTGGTTTCAGTGTTTTTACCAACGATGGTTTTAAGCTTGTCGATTTAACCACAGGAGTAACTACGATGACTGCAACCGGAGGAGGTGGCAGTCAGAATTTCAACTCCAACAATTCTACCCGTTTCCCTGTAGATGTTGAAGGTTTTGTTAAGCTTCCTATCATTGGTAAAGTGAAAGTTGTGGATTTAACTGTTCGTGAAGCTGAAAGACTATTAGAAGATAAATATGCAGTGTACTACAACAAGCCTTTTGTAATGCTGAATGTGGTAAACCGTCGTGTGATGGTATTCCCGGGTACCGGTGGTGCCGGTAAAGTAGTTTTGCTAGAGAATGAAAATACAACATTGATTGAAGCCTTGGCTTTAGCTGGTGGTATCACCGAAACCGGCCAGGCAAATATTATTAAACTCATTCGTGGTGATTCAAGAAATCCTCAGGTTCACCTCATTGATCTTTCAACAGTTGAAGGAATGAAACAAAGTAATTTGTTGCTTCAGGCTAATGATATTATTTATGTTGAACCAGTTAAGAGAGTATCAAGAGGAGTGTTAGCTGAAATTACACCTTTGGTGGGAATTGTCACCAGTTTATTACTTCTCTATGAAATTGTAATTAATAAGGCTAATTAACCCGGAACTTACTCCTTTTTAAATGCCCCGTAAAAAAATAACTCCCCTAAATGAGGAGTTCGATTTTAAGCTGTTTGTAACAATTGCCAAGAAGAATGCCTTGTGGTTTGGCTTCTTCCTGTTCTTGTCATTCATGTTTGCTTTTTTATACCTCAGATATACAGCTCCAATTTATGAGGCTACTACTATTGTCAAGCTTTCGGATGAAAATAATGCCGGACTGGTATTAGATCAAAAAGATAACATGTTTCTGGAGAACATGAATCAACTTGCCGGCGATATTGAACTTATCCGATCTAAGATTATTGCCAAAAGAGCTATTTCAAAATTGCAACTGGATGTCAGTTATTTTGCAAAAGGAACAGTACTTGATTATGAACTTTACAATGCCTCTCCTTTTGAAGTAGAAGTCAGGCTTAAAGACTCTACCGTTTTCAATAAACCGTTTTTTGTTGAATTCAAAGATAATAACTCGTTTACGCTTCGATACACTTATCAGGGTGAGAAAATTGAAGATGTTAACTATAAGATTGATCAATGGATCAGTTTCCCATTTGCTGATTTTAAAGTGCATATCAGAGATTATGAAAACATCTCATCCCAGCAAAAAGAGTTTGATCAGAATGCTTACTATTTCATGGTGAATAACCTGAATAATGTAGTTACACGAATTGTTAAGGATCTGGTGGTTACTCCTTTAAATCCTGAAGCAAAAACAGTTACTATCAAGCTGAAAGAGAAAAATTCTGCAAAAGCTTCCGACATAGTGAATAACATTGCAGAAGAATTTAATTCCTATGATGTTGAAAAAAGCAGTGAAGCTGCCAACAATATTCTGAACTTCATTGATACCACCCTATCACAGGTAAACATTAACCTGAGTGAATCAGAAGACAGACTGGAAGATTTTAAGCGTGAAAACAAACTGATCGATCCAACCATTTTCCTTCAGGATATCACAGGTAAAATAAATAACCTGCAGGAAAAAGCCTCTGTTATCAGATTTCAATTGCAGCTCATCGCCAAAATGAAAGGCGAGATAAAACAGAACAATGGAGTGAACAATTATCTGGTGCAAATGACCGGAATCAATAAAGATGGTAAACTTTCACGGGAATTGGATGTACTTTCAAGGGTTGTTGGTGAAAGGGATGAACTATTAATTCAATCGACCGACCAGACTGAAATTTATAAAGCTTACGATCTTAAAATCGAGAATCAGAAGAGTTTATTAATGAATCTGATTTCAAATGAACAAAGTCGCCTTGAAGAAGAGTTGAAGGAACTTGATAAAGAACTCTTCATTAATGATTCCAAGTTTGGTGAGTTACCTCAGAAACAAGCTGAGTTTGGAAGGTTAAGCCGGATGTATGGTATCAATGAGAAGTTTTATTCTTTGTTGCTTGAAAAGAAAGCTGAATTTTCGATAACCAGAGCAGGTTTTGTTCCTAAGAACGTGATACTGGAAAAAGCAAATCCGGCATCTGCTCCTGTTTCTCCCAATCGTCCTCTCATTATCAGTGCATCACTGATCATCGGATTTGTAATCAGCTTTCTGCTGATTATTGTGAGATATCTTGTTCATGATGAAATTGGAACTTTAGAAGATATTGAACCATACACCGATGCAGCTTTATTAGGTATCATTCCAAAATATAAAAGGGAGATTCCGATTTCACAATTGCTGGTCGACAAAAATCCTAAGTCTATTATTGCTGAAGCATTCCGCTCTATTCGAACTAACCTGCAGTTTATTTCGAATGATGAAAATGCCAAAGTAATTGCCGTTACGTCAACCATATCAGGTGAAGGAAAAACATTTAATGCTATTAACCTTGCAGGGGTAATTGCCTTTTCAGGTAAGAAGGTTGTAATTCTGGATCTCGATATGAGGAAACCTAAAATTCACCTGGGTTTCAATGTGGAAAATAACAGGGGCATCAGTACACTTCTTATCGGGAAAGATACAGTGAATGAATGTATCATTAAAAGCTCCCTCGAAAATCTCGATTTTATTACTGCAGGGCCCATCCCTCCTAACCCATCCGAGCTTATTATTAGTTCTAATATGGATGAGCTATTGGAATATCTGAAAACTGTTTACGACATCATCATTATAGATACCCCACCTGTAGGAATTGTTAGTGATGGTATTCCTATTATCAAGCGTGCCGATTATCCTTTGTACATCTTAAGAGCTAATTATTCCCGTAAAATGTTTGTGAATAATATCAACAAACTTATCGATGAAAGCAAAGTGAAAAAATTGTCACTCATTCTTAATGGTGTTGATCTTTCAAAACTGAAATATGGTTATGGCTACAATTATAGCTATGGCTATGGTTACGGTTATGGATATGGTTATGGATATGGCTATTATGAAGAAGATCATCAAGAGCCTACTTTTATGGATAAGGTGAAAGGCATATTTATCAGAACCAAGAAAAAAGATTAATTCTCAATGAAAGTAACTCCCCTTGCACTAAAGGGACTTTTGCTGATAGAACCGGTTATTTTTACCGATGAAAGAGGCTATTTCTTTGAATCTTTTAATGAAGATCGCTTCAGGAAAGCTGGAATCGATGTTTCCTTTGTTCAAGATAATCATTCTTTATCATCGAAAGGAGTATTAAGAGGGTTGCATTTTCAAAAACCTCCGTTTGAACAAGGAAAACTGGTTCGTGTTGCCCATGGCTCTGTCCTCGATGTTGTGGTCGATATCCGCAAAAATTCACCCGATTATGGCAAAAGCCTTTCAATGGTTTTGTCATCTGCTAATAATCAAATGCTCTGGATTCCACCCGGATTTGCTCATGGTTTTCTAGCCCTGGAAAATGAAACGGTGTTTCTTTACAAATGCTCGAACCCATATCACAAAGAATCCGAAAGTGGTATTATCTGGAACGATGCCGATTTAAATATTGATTGGGGCTTAACCAATCCCATTATATCATCAAAAGATCTCGAATTACCTTCCTTTAAGGACTTAGTTTCGGTATTTTAATTTATAAATATTTCATATTTAATTGATTTTCAATTTAATATGAAATATATTGCTAACACCGAATATGTTAATATTCTCTTCACTCCGGTAGTAGTAAAATGTATTTTATTTAGTCAGAATTTAGTACGTTTGTGCTTTATAACTTGTTGAACTTTAATATCCTGCTATGGATCAACTTCTACAAGAACATTATCACTTAGTCATATACAGTGTGTTCTTTGTGAGTTCGGTAATATTTTCTTTCCTTATGAATAATCTCTTTCTGAGATTTTTCAAAACACTGGGTATAAGAAATAATAACGACGGAACCATTATTCGCTGGGGAGCGCTTTCGAAACCTGCAGTGGGTGGGATTTCATTTTATATTCTCTTCCTGCTTTCAGTTGCTTGTTACTCAGTATTCTTCAGCCCTAGTCAGGTTTTTTACAATACAAAGTTTATCGGATTACTCCTGTCTATGGCTTTGGGATTCATAGTTGGTCTTGCCGACGATGCTTACGACACTAAACCATTCCTGAAATTCTTTGTGCAGTTTTCATGCGGTGCAATTATGATCGCTACCGGAATCAGAATTGAAATATTTGAATGGGAAGCACTGAACATTATTTTTACTTTGTTTTGGGTGGTTGGAATCATGAATTCCATAAACATGCTCGATAACATGGACGGAATCACTACTACCGTTTCTATCGGAATTGTGATTTGTGCCATGATTATTATTTTAACCAATTCCGATTTCGAAAACATGCACCTCATTATTTTGGTAGGTGTATTGTCTTCCCTCCTCACCTTCTTATGGTTCAACTGGAATCCATCGAGGATGTACATGGGGGATACAGGAAGTCAGTTTTTAGGAGCCTTTCTGGCTGCAATTGGTATTATGTATTTTTGGAATGACCATTATGTTGGAGCAATAATTTCTCCTGCAAGGCAGTTTATAATTGCAATCATGTGTTTCATTTTACCTGTCATCGATACTACTGTGGTTGTTTATAATCGGGTTTCGAGTGGAAAATCTCCATTTGTTGGAGGAAAAGATCATACCACTCACTCTCTGGCTTATTTGGGTTTGACGGATCGCCAGGTGGCACTTTGTTTTATGGGCTTATCATTTATTTCTACCATCTGCATTTTTGTTATTGAGAACTACATTACAGAATGGTCACATCTTTATACCGCCATCTTTGGTTTGTACTTTCTTTCATTACTTGTATTCTTTTTTAATGCTACACGTAAAGCAGCAATGAAACGAGCACAAACCGATAAGAAAGTTGCCGGAACAACATGAAGAAGCATTTTCTTTTAGGCTTTGGTAGCTGCCTGCTTTTAGTGTCAGCAATCATTTTTATTTATGCGACCGGCACCGACCGAAAAGCAAGGTGGGCAGAGTTCAATAACAAATATGGAATATTTGCACTTGATCTTCCTGAAAATCCAACATTCGCAGGTGAGCCTGTGCCTTTGCAAATATCAGATGTGAGGGAGCGTTTCGACAGGGAATTATTGGTAAACACTTATTGGCAATCACAGACCCTGTTACTGTTAAAACGAAAAGAACGTTGGTTTGGAATCATTGAACCCATCCTGAAACAAAATCAGATACCTGATGATTTCAAATACCTCGCTCTTGCCGAAAGTGGCTTGACCAACGTGGTGAGTCCTTCAGGGGCAAGTGGATTCTGGCAGTTTCTGGAAGGAACCGGAAAAAATTTCGGACTAAAAATAAATAGTGAAGTTGATGAAAGATATCATCTTGAAAAAGCCACCGTTGCCGCATGCGCATATCTGAAATCGGCCTATCAGAAATTTAATAGCTGGTCACTGGTAGCTGCATCTTATAATATGGGTATGGAAGGTGTTAGCAGGCAGTTGGAAAAGCAACAGGTGAAAAATTATTATGACCTGCTTTTGGTAGAGGAAACCTCACGTTATGTATTCCGGATTCTGGCGTTGAAGGAAATTTGTGAGAATCCTATTGCCTATGGTTTCCATCTCCGGAAAAGAGATTTCTACAAACCGTATCATTTTGTGGTTGTGGAAGTTGATTCAACTGTCCCTGATTTGGCAATTTTTGCTCAGATTCATGCTATTAACTACAAAGAATTAAAATTGTTAAACCCTTGGTTAAGATCTAATTCGTTGACAGTCAAACCAGGAGAAAAGTACGAAATTAAAATTCGTAGAAATAATCCCGGAGAAGGTGTGGCAGATGAATCCGACACCTTATGGATGAAAACATTGCCTGAGAAAGAATTCCATCGCGAATAATTCTATTTTTAAATCAAATCTCTTTAGGGCTTTTCTTGTTTTATCTTTGCAATTATGGATTTCAAATTAGTTTCTGAATTCAAACCTACCGGCGATCAACCGGAGGCTATTCGCCAACTCACAGCCGGCATTGAACGGGGTGATCAGGCGCAGGTTTTATTGGGAGTTACCGGGTCGGGAAAAACGTTCACGGTCGCCAATGTAATTGCTAACACCGGAAAACCAACTCTTGTTCTGAGTCATAATAAAACACTTGCCGCTCAGCTTTATGGTGAATTCAAACAGTTTTTTCCTGAGAATGCAGTCGAGTTTTTCGTTTCTTACTACGATTACTATCAACCGGAAGCATATCTCCCGACTACCAATACCTATATTGAAAAAGATCTTTCCATAAATGAAGAAATTGAGAAACTAAGACTTCGCACCACTTCTTCCCTTTTAAGTGGTAGAAGAGATATCATAGTCGTGTCTTCGGTATCCTGCATTTATGGTATCGGTAATCCTGCTGATTTCAACAATGGTATTGTAAGACTCAATAAAGGACTGAAGATTGCCAGAAACCGGGTTCTGCACAATCTGGTGCAGGGTCTTTACTCCAGAGCAGCTGCAGAATTTAAGAGAGGGAATTTCAGAGTGACCGGTGACACCGTTGATGTATTTCTGGCTTATGCAGATATTGCCTATCGGATTACCTTTTTTGGAGATGAAATTGAAGATCTTGAATCAATAGATCCAACCACGGGCAAACGAATTGAATCACATGATCATATTGCCATTTTCCCTGCAAATATATTTGTAAGCAATCCTGATCGCCAGTTGCAGGCTATTTTTCAAATTCAGGAAGATATGGTTAAACAAGTCGAGCATTTCAAACTGATTGGAAAGCCTTTGGAAGCAAAACGACTTGAAGACCGCGTTACCTTTGATCTGGAGATGATTCGCGAATTGGGATATTGCTCCGGTATTGAAAATTATTCCCGTTATTTTGATGGTAGAAATCCCGGTTCGAGACCATTCTGTTTGCTGGATTATTTCCCGGATGATTACCTGATGGTGATTGATGAAAGTCACGTTACTGTTTCCCAGATCAGAGCTATGTATGGTGGCGACAGATCGCGTAAAAGTAATCTGGTGGAATATGGATTCCGTTTACCTTCAGCAATGGATAACAGACCGCTTACATTCGATGAATTTTCAGGAATGCACATGCAGACCATTTATGTAAGTGCAACTCCTGCCGACTATGAAATTGGGGAAAGCGAAGGAGTGTTGGTGGAACAGGTGATCCGTCCTACAGGATTATTAGATCCCGAAATTGAAGTACGACCATGCCAAAATCAGGTTGATGATTTACTGGAAGAAATTGAAAAGACCATCACTGAAGGGAATCGTGTTTTAGTTACTACCCTCACCAAAAGAATGGCTGAGGAGTTGGCTAAATATCTTACCAAACTGAATATAAAATGCCGGTACATCCATTCCGAGGTAGAAACACTGGACCGGGTTGAAATTCTAAGAGACCTGCGGCTGGGGTTATTTGATGTATTGATTGGAATTAACTTGTTAAGGGAAGGTCTTGATTTACCTGAAGTGGCTTTGGTAGCTATTTTGGATGCTGATAAAGAAGGTTTTTTACGGTCGAACCGATCGCTTACACAAACTGCAGGTCGTGCCGCTCGTAACCTGAATGGCAGGGTAATTATGTATGCCGATAAGGTTACCGAATCAATGCGCAAAACAATTGATGAAACTGCACGCAGAAGGGAGAAACAAATTAAGTATAATGAAGATCATAATCTGGTACCAATGGCATTGTCCAAATCTAAATCGGATATTATGGGTCAATCGTCAGTGGTTAAAATCAGACAATCAGAGGAAAATTATTATGTAGAAAATACCGAACCACAAGTGGCTGCCGATCCGGTTGTGGCATACATGAGTTCAGAGCAATTGCAAAAACTGTTGAACACTACCAGGAAAAATATGGAAAAAGCTGCCAAAGAACTTGATTTCATGGAGGCAGCCCGTTTGCGGGATGAAATGTTCGCCATTGAAAAACTAATAAAGGATAAATCCTGATATTTCAGAATTCTTATGGATCCTTCTTTGTTCATTTTGGCAATTACCCTTTACCTGGTGTCTATGGTGGCTACATTGGTAGCTGCTATTTTCGAAAAGCATATTCCTGATAGAATTCTCAACACATTGATCATATTTCATCTGCTGGTGCTCCCGGTTTGGTTTTTATTCCGCAATCCCGCCCATACTGTTGAAGAGCCCGGAAATTCAAATTATTTATTCCTCACCTTTTTTTGTTCCGGCATTCTTGCATCCGGAGTTCTGCTCAGAAAGCAATATCCCATTTATATGAAGGGCTATTTTATGCTTTTTTTATTGTCCCTGCCCGTATTTTTAGTGGTGCCATCCCGCGTATTGGGTTTTATTTGTTCTGCCCAAATAAATGCTGTGAGTCCCCACCGAATTCATGTCAGTGAAAATTACTATCTTGTCGGTCAGGGTTCTTCCAAATTACCCCCCGAAAAGGGCAAAGAGCCCTATAAATTAATCCGGGAAATGGGCATGTTTCATAAGACATTGGCCCGTGATATCATGATCCCCTCACCTACCGATTCAATTAATTTGCTTGAATTTAAAGAAAATGAAAATATATTTGTAAGAACATACTTTCAGAGCCCTACCGGTGCCGACAGTTTGGACTTAAACATACTCCTCAAATCATTTAAAGACAGTTCTCAAATCATTACCCGAAAAATTAACTAACCCATTTCTAATACCATGAAAATTATCTTCAGAACATTATTACTGCTTATACCATTTGGATCTTTGCAGGCTCAGGTTTCAACAACCGAAATATTTTTAGTTGATATTATCAAAAAAGAAAAGAAAGTAACCTACGGAAAACCGGTCAATATTACCAATCGTGAGGGTTACGACAATCAACCTGAATTTTCTCCGGATGGCAAGAAACTGTTTTACGTTTCAATGCCGGATACTACGCAATCGGAATTGTATGAGTTTGTGATAGCAGATAGTACTACCAAAAGGTTGACTGAAACTCCTGAAAGTGAGTTTTCTCCCCGATATGCTCCTGATGGTAAAATGACTTCCATGGTAAGAGTTGATGCCGATAAAACACAAAGATTTTATCAGTTTACGGATAGTCCCGAAGATCTGTATGATCTGGCTCAAGGAATTGACAGTGTTGGTTACTATTGTTGGATCAATGATTCCATAGTTGGTATGGCCGTACTTAACAATGGGATGGAACTTTATATTTATGAGGTTCGAAATTCACAGTTTGTTGTATTAGAAAAAAATATCGGACGTTGCCTGATGGCACTTAATTCCGGGAATAACCTCATTTATACCAGACAAGCTGGAGATGCGGTCACTCTAATGAATTATGACCTCACTCTCGGAGAGTCTAATTTTTATGCCGAAGGTATGAAAGGGGTTATCGATTATGCCCTTGCTCCTGATGGTAAAATCTATTGCGGTTCAGAAGGGAAATTGTACCTCATGGATCCTAATGGTGACAAAAAATGGAATGAGGTTGCTGATTTCTCTAAGACTATGGGCAACTTCTACCGCCTCACTGCTTCACGAGATGGAAAGCGACTGGCCATGGTAGGATTTAAAGGCAAAAGACCTTAACAATTCCTGTTTCCCGGGTCATGAATGTGCTTATTGTCGGTCAGGGACTGGCAGGTACGCTGCTTGCCTTTGAGTTAATATCAAAGGGTATTTCTGTTTCGATAACTGATAGGCAGGAATCTCTCACATCAACCAAAGTTGCAGCAGGAATTATTCTTCCGGTAACCGGTCGAAGAATGGTTAAAACCCATTTGGCTGATCAGATTATCCCCTATGCGTTTTCTCATTACCGAAAATTAGAATCTTTAACCGGGGCAGCATTCTTTCATGAAATGCCTATTCTCGAAATATTTTCTTCTTCAAAAAACAGAAACGACTGGTATGCACGGTCGGCAGAAAATGATCTTGCAGGATTTGCAGGGGCAATTAAAAGTAAATCCGATATCGGGGAATCGATCCGCAGTGAATTTGGTGGAATAGAGTTATTGCAAAGTGGCTATTTGGATACCAATATGTTTCTTGCAAAAATGAATGTTTGGCTTCAACAAAATTGTCGGGTCATAACAGATTCTTTTTCGATGTCTGATTTAAAAGCTGATAACGATATCATGAAATGGAAAGAGACCTATTTCGACAAAGTAGTTTTTTGCGATGGGTATCATGCTGCTTCTAATAATTTATTCAGCTACCTCCCATTCATCCCTGCCAAAGGAGAAATTATTGATTTTACAGCACCCGACCTGCCTGAAACTCATATCATCAATAACGGACATTTTATTCTTCCATTAGGAAAAGGAAAATTCAAAGCAGGCGCAACTTATTCATGGACTGACTTGAATACCATTACAACAGAATCGGCACTGCTTGAACTTGAAACAGCACTTCAAAAAACTATTTCTTGTCCTTATGAAGTAATTGCTCAGAAAGCTGCCGTACGACCAACGGTCAAAGATCGGAGACCTCTGTTGGGCTTTCATCCGGTCATGAAAAATATAGGAATTTTCAATGGGCTCGGAACCAAAGGCGTGATGCAGGGACCTTACTATGCTTCTCAAATGTCCAACTTAATTGTGAATGAAAAAGCTGTGGACGATGAAGTGTCGGTTAAGCGGTTTGAATCACTTTTTCAATAGCGCGTAACCGGTGCAACAAAGGTGGATGTGAATAATAAAAAAACACATATGCCGGATGTGGGTCAGGATTACTGAGGTTACTTACCGAGAGTTTTTTTAATGCCTCCTGCAAGGCAGCACCATTGTATGTTTTAGTAGCATATGCATCGGCTTCATATTCATGTTTTCTGGAAATGAAATTGGTTGCCAGCGAAAGTGCCATCGATACCGGTCCATACAAAATACCAAATGCCAGCAAACCAAGTTCTAATGTAGGTTTGTTGCTTCCCAATGCCTCAGCAAATTGAGGATACTGAATAAAAATACTGAAGATAAAAAACATCAGCCCGGTTTGAATAAGGGAGAGAAATAACCCCGTTAGCGTGTGCTTCAGTTTGTAATGCCCTGTTTCATGAGCCAATACTGCCACCAGTTCGGGAATAGAATGATTCGCAATTAAGGTGTCGAACAAAACGATTTTCTTTTGCGCTCCTATTCCACTGAAAAAGGCATTTGCCTTCGAACTTCTTTTGGAACCATCCATCACCATAAGATTTTTTATGGCAAACCCGGTTTTTGTGCAATAAGCAACTATGGATTGTTTCAGTTCGCCATCGGCCAATGGCGATAATTTATTGAAAATTGGAAGTAAAACCGTTGTGTAAAACATGGAAGTGAGCAGTAACAAAACAGCCACTGTTACCCATGCATAAATCCAAAATGATGGACCTGCCAACTGATAGGTCAATGAGAACAGTGCAATCAATGATCCTCCTATGAGACCACCTAAAATATATCCTTTGATTCTGTCAGAAATAAACAGGCCGGGTGTTTTTTTGTTGAAACCGAACTTTTGCTCAATCACAAAGGTCTTGTAAATATCAAATGGCAATTGTAACAAATCGGCGCAAATAGCAATGATTCCAAAAAATACCAAGGTTGCAGTCAGTTCATCCGGGTACCAGCTATGAACCAGCATATCCAATTCTCCAAAAGCACCGGTTAATAGCAATGTGAGCATTACCAGCAGGCTGAATGAGTCGCTGATTAAGGAAAATTTCTTACCAGTTTGGTCGTATGATTTAGCCTTCAAATAATCGGCATCATTATACAATTCCCGCACTAATTCCGGTGGCGATGATCCCCAGCGGGAACTATTCAGCGAATCGAGTATGCGCTCGAGTAACCAGGATAAGATGAGAACAATAAGGAAGATAATTAATAAAGGGTGCATATTTTAATAGGAACCACTGCGTTTTCTGAAAAACCACTCCAATGAAAGTAATAACATAATCAATCCAAATATCCATTTCAGATTAATGACATCATCGAGTCGCTTTTGTTCATACGAAACAGCTTTGATATCAGCACGATTTTTAATTGATTTTGCGACGTCTTTTAATGCAGTAGCGGAATAAAATTCACCGCCTGTTTTTGTTGCCAGCGATGAAAGTACCTGATGATTGGCAATTGTTTCTGCAAGTTCAGCTTGCAAAGCAGTTACCGTAAAACTTCCCACCTCACTGTATGATTCTGTTCCCAATTTCGTGGATGCGTTGATTTTATAATGGCCTACTGGCAGATATCCAGCAATGAGTGAGTAGGATTTTTCAGTTTTTGAAAAAGTGTAAGCAAATGTTTTTCCTGTTTCATCAATAATGTTTAATCTGGCATCAGGGGTATTAATTAATTCACCTGAAGGATTGTAAAGTGCCGCGTCGATGATAACTTGTTCATTTTCGGTAAAAGAATTTTTATAGGTCAGCCGGAAAGGTGTCCGTTTTTCACGGTTAGCTAAAAATTGAACCGATTTAGTTATCAAAGCTGAAACTGCTCCCGATTCATTAAAGGTCGAAAATTCATTTAATTTCCATTTCCATAATCCTTCGCCGGTAAGCACTCCTGTTTTAAGATTTCCGTCGACTTTAAAGTATAACAATGGCATGGCGGTTTTTACACTTCCAATACGCTGTGTTAGCAGTGATTGAATGGCTCCGGTTGCCTCATAGGTTCCAAAGGGACAAATCAAAGGTGGCATGGTTGCGATTCTCGAAAGATGCTCTTCCTCCATAGTGAAATATGAAAAATCAGTATTCGATCCAGCTTGTATTTCGTTCAGGTTTCCTCTGTTTTCAGAGATTCTAACCCCGGTTTCTAATTTATTGAAAGCAGTTACGTTTGTTTGACTTCCTAAAATATACCAGACAGGAATTTCTTGTTTGGCAATTTTATCCAAAATAGCAGTTGCCGGTTGATTGGCAGAAGGCAACTGATGCAATATTACCAGATTGGCAGTGGCAATCTGATCATGTTGATCACTGGCCATAGCTATAGTTACTTCATAGTTGGGATTCTTTTCAAGAATATCTTTTATAGCAGCCAGATCAGGATGTGGTGCATTGGCAATGATCATTACCTGTTGCCTGTTATCGCTTACTTCCACAAAAAAATCAGCCTTGTTATTTTCGTAGCTTATTTCGCCATCAACTTCGGTTACTGTTGCAACATAATGATTAACTCCCTTCTGATCTGCTTCAAGTACTACCGGGATAATTAAATTAACCCTGGGCTTGTCGAGTTCTACAACTTTTGAATAAATTTCTTTATCGTTTCTGTTAATCTTAACAGTTACTCGCTGGCCCTGACATTGCCTGGCATCCAAAGTGATTTCAACAGGGAAGGAATTGCCGAAAAAAGCAGCTTTGTTATGTCTCACTTTATTGATCACGATATCCTTTCTTACTGTAGTATCGCCAAGCCCAATAGTATAAACCGGAACTTTAAGCTCATCGTAAGCATATAAGGGATTACTTCCTTTATTAAACAAACCATCAGTAGCAAGAATCACTGCCCCAAGGTTTCGTCCTGAGAATCGAGCCTTCATTTCATTTGCTCCTGCTGAAAGGTCTGATTCTTTATCAATAAACTCATTGGAGATCCCTTCTCTCACCTGATCACCGACAGAAAACAATCTGACGTCAAAGTCAGCAGCTAACTCATTCTGCAATGCAGCCAGCCGGGCAGGATAATTTTTCAGAAAATCACTACTGTCACTGATTGATTTAACAGATGCCGATTCATCCTGAATGATCACCACTACCGGTTTTTCAGTGATATTGAAAACCGATTTAATCAAAGGTGATAAAAGCAAAATCGCTAAAATGCTAACCACTACAAACCGAAAGACAGCCATTGCTCCTTTAATCCATTTGGCTGTCTCCGCAAAGGAAGTATCTTTCCTGTAAAGAAGCCAGGAATACAAAAAGCCTGCAAGCAGGCAGATTAATATTAGCCAGGAAGGACTTTCAGTAACTATCTGGAAATTCAATGTAAGTGCAGTTAAATTTGTGGTGCAAATATAGCAAGATCGATGGTCATATCAGGCTTTTCAGTCTGTTCCCACAATCGATAATTGGCAAATTCAGACCTGTGGCTTTTGTTCCTCCGGATTCCGTGTATTCCATTATCTTTGCAGGATGTTAATTGTTACTAATCAGTTGCATAAGTATTATGGTAACCTGCACGTTCTGAAAGGAATATCGATGCAGGTGGCCAAATCTGAAATAGTTTCCATTGTAGGTGCTTCCGGTGCAGGTAAAACGACTTTACTCCAGATTCTGGGTACTCTCGATAAACCTGATCAGGGCACCGTACAAATTGATGGTAGTGAAATTCCATGGAACTCTGCCGGAAAACTGGCGGCATTCCGCAATCAGCATATCGGCTTCATTTTTCAATTCCATCATTTACTGCCTGAGTTTACTGCAATGGAAAACATTTGTATTCCAGCAATGATCGGACGCAGAAACATGGAAGAAACGGAACAAAAAGCCCGTACATTGCTTCAGTACCTCAATTTAAACGGCAGAGAACATCATAAGCCATCAGAATTGTCGGGTGGTGAGCAACAAAGGGTAGCTGTAGCCAGAGCGCTTATAAATGATCCATCCATTATTCTTGCCGATGAACCATCAGGAAATCTGGATTCCGCCAATGCCAAAGAGTTGCATGCCTTGTTTTTCAGATTGAGAAAAGAACTTGGACAAACTTTCGTAATAGTCACTCATAACGAAGAGCTAGCCGATATGGCCGATCGTAAGTTGGTGATGAAAGACGGCACAATGGCCTGAAATCAGGTTAATTATTTACCACAACATGTACCGCTTGCTTCTCAGTCATGTAGCCAATTTCATGGTAGGTAAATGGTTCCATCCCCTTTTCCTGCATTAGTTTTTTGAAAGCAGGTACAGCATCCGGTGAAACGGCAATTAGTAAACCTCCACTGGTTTGTGGATCCGCTAAAATGAGTTTCGTGGTTTCATCGATTTCAGAAATGTGATGGCCATAACTTTTCCAGTTGCGGGTAGTGCCACCGGGAAAGCACTTCTGCTCGAGATAACCATGAACCTGATGTAAAACAGGTACTTGTTCCAGAGAAATGTGTGCAGTTAATCCGCTACCTCCGGCCATTTCCGAAAGATGCCCCAATAATCCGAACCCTGTTACATCAGTAAGTGCATTTACTCCCGGTAAGTTACCTAAATCAGATCCAATAGTGTTCAAGGCAGTCATGCTGTCAATAGCGACCTTGAGGTCAGTGTCTGTTAACACTCCTTTTTTGGATGCAGTTGTCAAAATGCCGATTCCCAGTTTTTTAGTAAGAAATAACCGGTCGCCTGCCTTAGCAGTATCATTTTTTTTAAGATTCTCTATGGTTACCAAACCATTCACTGCAAGCCCGAAAATTGGTTCCGGAGCATCAATACTATGTCCTCCTGCCAATGGTATTCCTGCATCCTGACAGGCTTTTCTTCCTCCGCTAATTACCTGTCCAGCAACTTCGGGAGGCAGCTTATCTATTGGCCATCCTAAAATTGCTATTGCCAGCACCGGCCTTCCTCCCATTGCAAACACGTCACTGATTGCATTTGTTGCTGCAATCCGTCCGAATTCAAAGGGATCATCAACTATTGGCATGAAAAAATCAGTGGTGCTTATAAGAGCCTGTCCGTTTCCAATATCCAGAACAGCTGCATCATCCCTGCTATGATTACCCACAAGCAGCCCTTTGAAATCGGGAGGCGTTTCATTATTTTGAAGAATCTGACTTAAAATGGCAGGTGAAATTTTGCATCCGCAACCTGCACCATGACTGTATTGTGTGAGCTTTACTGTAGAAGTAGAATTTTCAGGATGATTCATTTATTTATGCTTGAATTAATTACTGTTTTTGAAGTTGCTTGAGTATTTCACTTCCCATTTCACTCCATGATGTTGAAGTGAGATCAATAACATGAATGGAATTTGGTGCTCGCTTGGCATTACCATGCACATACATTTTATCATAGTATGCTAATACCAGATCAAGGCAATTATTCATATCGCCTTGCTGAAAATATTCGATGCTGCTTTTAAGATGTTGAGGCCCCATCCTCTTTTCAATTTTCCGTGCCATGGCTATCAATTGTTCAGCCGGATAACAACCATACTCTTCGATGATATGCTGCTTTCTTCTTTCCAGACCGATATCGATAGCAATAAGTGTAGAGTTTCGAATCAGGGAATATATGTTTTCCGGTAAAATGCAGGAACCAACTGAGCGACTTTCATTCTCAATCCATACCGGTTTCTCATCGTTAAAAGATGACCATTGCATGGCTATCAAATTTTCGAAATGTTCGTTGGATGGTTGTGGCGGTAAGCCTAATGCCCCGAATGCGGAACCACGGTGTGATGCCAGTGCTTCCAGATCCAAAACCTGCTCACCTAAGGCTCGTAATTGTTTTAAGACAACTGTTTTGCCGGAACCTGTTCCTCCTCCTAACACCAACACATTCCGTGGTGTAGCATTGATACCAATAACCCAATTTCGATATGCCTTGTAACCACCTTCCAGAATGTTGGTGTGAAATCCATTAATTTCCAAAAAGGATGACATGAGATTGCTGCGCATACCGCCACGCCAGCAATAAAGCATCAGTTCCTTTTCGGGTGCCATTTGAAGGGCTTTTTCCAGAATAGATTGTGCTTTTGGTTTAACTATTTCAAAACCTTTTTCAATTGCAGCTTCTCTTCCTTCCTGCTTGTAAAGTGTACCAACTACAACGCGTTCATCATTATTCAAAAGTGGCAAATTCACAGATCCCGGAATGTGTGCATGTTCATATTCCGCCTCACTTCGGGTATCTAAAATTACGGAACTGTTTTTCCGGATCTGAGCAATATAGTCGTCAGCAGAAATAATGTTATTTGCCATTGTGCCAAAGATACAAAGAATGGCAATCAGGTATAAAATAAAAGGCTTCCTGAAACAGGAAGCCTTTATATATTTTAACTTTCAGTTGCTTAATTCCAAGCAGGATCTTCCGGGAAATTTGCCATCACAGCATACTCGCTTCCCATACTTCTTAGAACCTGACTCCATAAACATTTTGGATCATCATAAAAAGTGAATCTTTGATTGCATTCTGAAACTAACCATGATTTTTCTTCCAATTCATGGGTTAGTTGTGTTGGATCCCAACCTGAATAACCTGCATAAAACCGAATCATATTAGGTTGAACCTGGCCGGTATCAATCATGAGTTTCAACTGATCATAATTTCCACCCCAGTATATACCATCAACAATTTGTTTTGCCCCTTCTAATTCCGGTCCAATGGTATGAATGTAAAACAAAGTGTCGGTTTCAACAGGTCCACCAAAGTATAATGGTGATTTAAAATCAGGAAAGTCTTCAACAGCATCATTTATATTGACATCCGTAGGCTTATTCAGAATGAATCCCAAGGTACCACTGGCATCGTGCTCGCTCAGCAATACAACGGAACGTTTGAAATAAGAATCTGATAAAAAGGGTTCTGAAATCAGAAATACCCCCTGGTCTGGTTTTAACATTTGACTTTTCATGGCCAACGCGTTTTAGTATTTATTTCAACGTTTGTTTTCAGGAATGTTGATTCAATTATACTTCCTTTATTACAACGTTATTACTATAAACACTAAAACTATGCCATTTGGATGCGAATATAGATGCAGTACAGTTACAAATAGAAGAAAGATTACAAAAGGAATATAAATCGCATTAAATGCTTGATATTAATATATAGTTATTTGATTATTAATATGTTAAAACTTTACTTCCGACATTATTAAATCGTTACTTTTGTACTCAAATAGTTGAAAAAATGGATCATATCAGGGATTTCGTCAAAAATATCCGAACCGATTACAATCTGGATACCTTGGATATCAAAACTGTAGAGCCAAATCCGATCGCACAATTTGCTATTTGGATGAAAATGGCTGTAGATGCAAATGTGAATGAGCCCAATGCATTTAATCTGGCAACAGTTGGTAAAGACGGCAAACCATCTTCCAGAATTGTGTTATTGCGCAACTTTGATTATGATGGTTTTGTATTTTTTACCAATTATCAGAGTCATAAAGGCCATGATCTGGATCTACATAAATGGGCAGCCTTGAATTTTTTCTGGCCCGAACTTCATAAGCAGGTTCGAATTTTAGGGAAAGCTGAAAAAGTGGATGAATCTGATTCTGAAGAGTATTTTAATACGCGACCTAGGGAAAGTCAGCTTGGAGCTTGGGTTTCAGAGCAAAGCAGGCCTTTATCGGGAAGAGAAGAATTGGAGCAAAATCTTAAAAACCTTACAGCACAATATGAGGGGAAATCTATTCCACGACCGGCACATTGGGGAGGCTACCGCATAAATCCGGTTGAAATGGAATTCTGGCAGGGACGCCCGAGCCGATTACATGATCGGGTGAAATATGAACTTACTGCCGATAACAATTGGAAAGCAAGTTTGTTGTACCCTTGATTCTTCCAACTTATATCTTCCTGAATTCAATTTAATATGATCGTAAGAACCCTGATTCTTTTAGCCGTTTTATTCATTATAGATTTTTATGTTTTTCAGGGCGTAAAATTACTCACCAGAAATGCTGCTCCACACACAAGCAGGATCATTGCGATAGCCTTCTGGAGTGTTTCGGTCTTTTGTTTTTCTGTAATTATTACCGGTTTATTTATTGACTGGCACACGTGGCCAAAAGCAATCAGAACATATTCCTTCGCATTCATTTTCGTGACCTATTTCTCGAAATTATTTTTCGTGTTATTCTTATTGATAGATGATATATTCCGATTATTTCGCCTGGTTACCGGATGGATTACATCCAAACCTGCCGTTGCTGCAACAGAAGGTGCAATTGAAGCCACTACCGGAATATCCCGGTCATCGTTCCTCATAAAAATGGGAGCTGTAATTGCCGCATTGCCATTTACGGCTCTGTTGTTTGGGATGATAAAGGGGAAATATGACTACCAGGTTAAGAATATTAAACTGGCCTTCAACAAACTTCCTGCTGCTTTTAATGGCTTTAAAATAGTTCAGATTTCAGATATCCATACAGGTAGTTTCATGGACAAAGCACCTTTGGAAAAAGCTGTAAAACTTATCAATGAACTGAAACCGGATGTTATTTTTTTTACCGGTGATCTGGTTAATGATATGTCTACGGAACTATTGCCTTACAAAGACATTCTGGCTGGTTTAAAAGCACCACATGGCGTATTTTCTATTCTGGGGAACCACGATTACGGAGATTACTATCAGTGGCCTTCGAAGGAAGATAAAGTGGCAAATCTCGATAAGTTAATTGCATCCCATAAAGAAATGGGCTGGGATATTTTACTCGATGAGCATCGTAAAATTACCAAAGATGGGGAATCCATTTCCGTCATCGGTGTTCAGAACTGGAGCGCACGCATGAATTTCCGTCGCTATGGTGATTTGAATAAAGCAATTGAAAATATTGCATACAGTCCGGTGAATATTTTGCTTAGTCACGATCCCTCTCATTGGAAAGCAGAGGTTGTCGGGAAGGTTCCTGAAATAGATTTAACACTGGCTGGTCATACGCATGGCTTTCAGTTTGGTGTAGAAATTCCGGGTTTCAGATGGTCGCCTGTACAATATGTTTACCATGAATGGGCCGGTTTGTATAGCGAAAATCAGCAACATTTGTATGTGAATCGTGGTCTGGGATTTTTAGGATATCCCGGACGTGTAGGCATATTGCCTGAAATAACCTTATTTGAATTTAACCGGAGCTGATCAGGCTGTTTCGTGAATTTTATCAATGGCAGCACTTAATTTATTCAGGTGCGATTTGCTGATATTTACCAGAGGTAATCTCAAATGGTCTTCACAAATATCCATCATATTTAACACTGCTTTGATGCCACCCGGACTACCTTCTGCAAACAGCAACGGAATGATTTCCGAAAAACGGTAATGCAATTCTCTGGCTTTATCAAAATTTCCTTTCATACTCATTCTCACCATTTCTGAAAAGTCTTTTGGGAATGCATTGGCAACTACTGAAATTACACCTTCTGCGCCACATGCAATCAATGGCATGGTAATACCATCATCACCTGAAATTACAACAAAACCTTCAGGTTTATCCTTAATAATCGACATTATCTGTTCCATATTTCCGGAAGCCTCTTTTACACCAACTATATTATCGAAATCGTGGGCCAGATTGAGTGTTGTTTCTGCTGTCATGTTGCAACCTGTTCGTCCCGGAACATTGTAAAGAATTACAGGAACAGGTGATTCATTGCAGATCATTTTATAATGAGCATACAATCCCTTTTGAGTAGGTTTGTTGTAGTATGGTGTAACCGATAAAATAGCATCCACACCGGAGTAATCGTACTCACTCAAACAACGTAAAACATCCTGAGTATTATTCCCGCCAAGGCCGGCAACAACAGGCACTCTTTTATCAACTACTTCAATCACAAAATCTAACAGAGCAGCCTTTTCGTCTTTGGTTAAAGTAACCGATTCTCCGGTAGTTCCAAGTGGTACCAGATACTCAACTTTACCTGTGATAAGATGCTCAATTAGCTTTTTGAAGCCTTTAAAATTTACACTTCCATCTTTATGAAAAGGAGTGGCCATAGCAACTCCGGTACCTTTGAATTTCTTACTGATTTTCATTTCTGATTAAATTTAAATAATGATTCACCTGATCGATTAATTGTTTGAGATTAACCGGATCATCGACTTTGATCATAAAATCAAATATAGAGGCACTATTCGCTTCGTATTTACCGATTTTGAATTGAGCCTTCGTCATTGATGAGATATATTTCAGGGGGATACTTTTTTGCAGATTGAGACAAATTAAAATATCAAAATTGCGGTTAACGAAATTACTTACAATAGGGTTATTGGGTTTCATTTTCCAGTTCAATGCCTTTCTGGTAAAAAAATCGAGTCCCAGTTTCATGAATCGGGTATTTGGTAATTCCGGTTTATTGTAAAAGCCCAGTGCTATCACTTCCTTCGAAAGACCACGCATATCCCGAACATAATTTTTGATTAGTTCGTAGTCCTTATCTTCGGTTGCATCATAGAGAATCCCTATGTTTTTAGCATTACTAAAGGGTATAACTGCTGTTTTGCGATGATGCTTTCTGATGTCCTGCTGAAGCAGATAATCGGAAATTTTAGTTCTTAATTTTTGATTCACAAGGAAGCAATTTTTATGAATTCATCTTCAGTGATTACAGGAACTCCTTGTTCACGTGCTTTCTCTAATTTGGAGGGCCCGCTTTCATCGCCTGCTACGAGATAACTGGTTTTGGATGTCACACCACTGGCTACCTTTCCGCCATGTTGTTCGATCAAATTTTTCAATTCATCTCTGGTAAATTTAGTAAAAACACCTGAAACTACAAAAGATAATCCCTTCAGACGGTCAGAAATCACTTTTTTTAGTGATTTTTCATCCATTTTCATTTGCAAACCGGCAGCCTGAAGCCGCAAGACCTGGGCTTTATTGGCAGGATTGCTGAAGTAATCCACCATGCTCCTGGCAATGATGTCACCCACCTCAGGGGCTTCCATTAATGCTTCGTAACTTGCTGTCATTAATGAATCCATATCCTTGAAATGATGAGCAAGTTTCTTGGCTACGGTTTCTCCTACATAACGGATTCCGATTGCGTATAAAACCCGTTCAAAGGGAATGCTTTTGGATGCTTCAATTCCCGATAGAATTTTAGCGACTGATTTTTCCCGGAGAGATATTTTCTTGGTTTTCACCCCATCTTCTGCAATGGATTCCTTTTCCAGACCCAGCAAATCTTCCTCTTTTAATCTATATAAATCTGATGCATCTGCAATCAATCCTTTATCGACCAGTAATTCAACTTTTTCATCGCCAAGACTGTCAATGTTCATTGCTTTTCTGGAGATGAAATGAGAAATTCTTCCTTTTATCTGCGGCGGACAACTAATGTCATTCGGACAATAATGTACGGCTTCATTTTCTTTACGGATAAGTTCCGTGTTGCATTCGGGACATCGAGTAATATACGAAACCGGTTTTGAATCGGGATGCCTTTTTGCCAGCTCAACACCTGTGATTTTTGGGATGATCTCCCCTCCTTTTTCTACAAAAACATAATCGCCTTCGTGTAGGTCCAGTTTTTGAATCTGATCAGCATTATGTAATGATGCTCTTCGAACCGTTGTTCCTGACAATTGTACAGGTTCCAGGTTCGCAACCGGTGTTATTGCTCCGGTACGCCCTACCTGATAGGTTACTTCTAAAAGTTTGGTGGAGACCGACTCTGCTTTAAATTTATAGGCAATCGCCCATCTTGGCGATTTAGCTGTAAATCCTAATTCCTGCTGCTGCCTGAAATCATTAACCTTAATGACCACACCATCGGTATCATAAGGTAAATCAAATCGATGAACATTCCATTCGTTGATATAATCAAATACCCCATTTATACCTTTTGATTTGAGGTAGAATTCTGAAATTTTAAAGCCCCATTCTTTGGCTTGTTTCAGACTCTCATAGTGATTTTTAAAGGGTAAATTTTCACCGTAAATAAAATAGAGGAAACAGTCTAGATTTCGGGATGCAACAACTTTGGAATCCTGCATTTTAATGGTGCCTGCCGCTGCATTGCGCGGGTTTTTAAGCAATCGATCGGCAATTTCTTCATCGTTGTATCCATCTTCCTGCAGTTGGCGGTACATGGTGTCATTAATTTTGTCGAATGAAGAACGGGGCATAAAAATTTCTCCACGGATTTCAAAACTATCGGGGTAATTTCCACTGGTCAACTTTAAAGGAATACTTCTGATAGTCTTAACATTGGCTGTAACATCATCGCCTTGTACGCCATCACCTCGGGTCACCGCACGCACCATCACCCCTTTTTCATAGGTAATTCCAATGGCTACACCATCAAATTTCAATTCACAAATATATTCAGGTACATCGCCAATAATTTTCTGAACCCTTTCATCGAACTCTCTCAATTCAGTTTCCGAATAGGTATTTCCCAGCGATAACATCGGATATTTATGAACCACTGTCTGAAATTCTTTCGTTATGGTTCCGCCAACCCGCTGAGAAGGAGAATCAGGTTGTTTCAATTCAGGAAACTGTTTTTCAAGCCGGATGAGCTCTTCAAGCATCTGATCGAATTCATAATCACTGATAACCGGTTTTGCAGCTACATAATATAAGTGATTGTGATGCTCAATCTGCCGGCTTAATTCCTGAATACGCTGGGAGGCAGTGTTTTGGTCCATGGGCTGTTAAAAGGGGCCTAAAATTAAGAAAATAATGTTGTTTCTCAGATTCCTTTAGAACTATAAATTCCTATTTTTAACCTCAAATTATATTGAAATGGATTCTGAATCATTGTATAAATTGCGATACCCTATTGGTGAATTTGTTTCGCCTGAAAACCCTGATCCGGGGATGATTGATTCTTATCTCACTACCATAGAAAAACACCCTGCCAGATTGCGCCTTGCAGTAGCCGGCCTGAATGATTCACAGCTGGATACCCCTTATCGTCAGGATGGCTGGACGGTCAGGCAAGTTGTTCATCATCTTGCTGACAGTCACATGAATAGTTATTGCCGATTTAAATTGACGGTAACGGAATCGAAACCGGTAATTAAACCATATATGGAAGAGTTTTGGGCTTTAACCGAGGATGGCAAGAATGCTCCGGTATGGATGTCTTTAAATTTGCTTGATGCCCTCCATCACAGATGGATCATGTTCTTGCGTTCACTAACACCAGACCAACTGGAAAGAACCTATTTTCATCCTCAAAACAATAAGTTCTTCGATCTGAAAGTGGCTCTCGCCTTGTATGCATGGCATTGTGATCACCATTTGGCGCACATTACTGAACTTAAAAAAAGCAGGAACTGGGACTAATTAAGCTTTAGCGTTGGCAAGTAATTTCTGAATTTTTTCAATTGCCTGAAGATCCTTTTCAAACATTTTTTTGTCCGGATCTTCCTTGAGATTTGCTCTCAATTGCTCTACAATTTCTTTCTGCTGATCAATCAAGGCATCACTGAAAGCAATGGAGCCACTTACCATAGTTGCTTCTGATACTGCACTGTTGAGCGCTGTCATGCGGTTTTGATTTTCAGCCAGACTCTTACGGGTAAGTCTGATGGCACGATTTCGTGATATAAAAATTGCCAGAAATAAAACCACAATTCCAATAGCTGCAATGGATCCTATGGAATAATATTTCTGTTTTAATCCTCCTACAGCTTCTTTAGTTTGGGTTAATTCACCAATGGTTTCATCAAGCCCTGAAATTTGTTGTTGCTCTTTTGTGGTTGTTTGCTGAAATGCAATTTTTAAGGAATCAACCAAATAGGCATTCTGATTTTTCAGAAACTGTTCGTTGATATCTAAATAACTTTTATAGACATCGGCTGCATTTCTGAAATGATTGCTCGATTTGAAACTTTGAGCGAGCGTGCGATAGGCTGTTGCCAATAATTGCTGATCCTGTACGGAAAGTTCTTTGTTTGCTGCAACTTTACCGAGGTTAGCTCTGATAGAATAGAGCCGCTCCACATTAGGTGCTGTTTTGATTTGCTCAATAATGGCAAGCAGTGATTCGCGATGTTGCTGTCCAAATAATTTTGGAGAAGTAATCATCAAAAATGCAAGCGCCAGAAATATTTGCTTAATATTTTTCATAGGTTACATGAGCGATAAAATGGGGAATCGTACAATAAAATCGGAGCCCTGGCCGGGATCTGATTCAATTAACAACTCGCCTTTATGAAGAACCTGTATGATTCGCTGAGACTCGGAAAGTCCCAGACCGGTGTGTGATTCTTTTCCTTTTGTAGTGTAAAATGGTTCAAATACTTTTTTAGGATCCTTTTCCGAAATTCCGGTGCCATTGTCTTTAACTCTAACCTGTACAAAACGTGGTAATTTTCTGGTGGTAATGGTAATTTTTGGCTCATATCCTTTTGGAGCACGACTCTTTTTGTCTTTTACTGCTTCCAAGGCATTGGTCAAAAGACTGAACATCACAATCCGGATTGCATGCGGATCAATATCTACTTTAGGAAGTATTTTTTCCAAATCCCTCACAACGGTACACTGAAATTCGGCACTTTGCTTTAACATAGAATGATAAGCCTGATCTGTGATCTCATCAATCAATGCATTAAGATCCGTATTGACTTTTTCTCCAGTTACAGAACCTGCTTCATCGGCAAAAAGTCCAATAGCTTTTTTTGTTCCGGCAATTAAGGCGATACCATTTTTGTACATGGCATGTTGTTTATCACTGGTTATGCGGCTAATAAAACTATTGGCATTTTGCAGTTCCTGGTCAATGGTGTGGTGTAATTTAGATGCTGCGGCAGCTTTAGAATCGAGATTCTTTACAGCACTTACGACACCTTCCATTCTGTTGATCTGAGAATTCGAAAGTTCCAGTTGTTCCTTCAGACTAGCCAGAGTACGGAAACGATTCAATAATATGACAACAGCCAATCCAATTAATATTCCGAAAAAAAGAAGCGTATTGCGGGTCATTTTCAAATTCTCTGCATCGATATCATCGTTCTCTGATTGCAGTGTTTTGATGGTTTCTTCTTTGGAACTTATTTCTTGAATCCGTTGTTTTCTTCCCTTATTGAAAGTTTCGGTGAGTCCGTTAATTATACTGTCGCGCTCAGCAATAATTATAGCTTCCTGAAGTTGGCCATACCGTTGTAACACTTCTAATGCCGGAGCATTTTTATTGGTATTCATTAATTCAGTTGCCTGTTTTCGGTAGGCACCCAATTGAAGTTTACGGGCAGCATTGTTATTATCCTGACCTTGCAACAGCACCGGAGCCGCACTGAAAAACAGTATCAGCATTAAAGAATAAGGAAATCTTCGTTTTTGCACCAATTGATTAATTAGGTATGAATTGCAAATATAAATATTCTGATTGGCTGTCAGGTTTTATTGGCCGATCTTTTATTAACGATCTTTTGTTCATCGCATTGCGACAATAAAGCGATCATGCTGACTCATATCTTTTAATACCTGAATTCCGGTAAAGCCTGCATCTCTGATTATTGCTGCTGTTTCCTTTCCAAAACGTTGATTGATCTCCAAATAGAGCCTGCCACCGGGTTCAAGCCAGTTATAAGCATTGTCTGCTATTGCCTTGTAAAAAATAAAGGGATCATTATCAGGGACAAACAATGCCAGATGTGGTTCATATTCGGTTACATTACTTTGCATTTCAGCTGATTCGGAATCTGCTATATAAGGAGGATTGCTGATAATTATCTGCAATGGATCTGAAAATTCAAGTTTGGTTCTTAATATGTCATCCTCAAGAAATGTTACCGATGTTTGGTGAATTCGGGAATTTTGTGCCGCAACCTGAAGCGCCTCAGGCGAAATATCACTGGCAAATACCTCTGCGGTTGGAAATTTAGTGGCCAGTAATACTGGAATACAACCCGAACCGGTGCCTATGTCGAGTATCCGTAAAGGATTTGGAGACCTTTCATATGCATCGATTACCATAGCAGCCAGTTCCTCTGTTTCCGGCCGCGGAATCAATACATTATTGTTCACATAGAACTTAAGATCATAGAACCAGGCTTCATTGACTACATATTGTAGTGGAATTCCTGATGCTATTTTTTTTAGATCTGATGTAAATTGTTGATATTGATTGTCTTCAAGCTCAATATGACGTAATTCATGAATCTGATTTAAATCCTTGTCGAATTTGGTAGCCAGATAACTGTTTGCCACTGCAATAGCTTCTCCTTCATCATAAATAGATGTCAAGGCTGTAATAATCATTGTTTTGAACTCGCTGACTTTCATAGCGGATAAAGGTAAAAAAACCACTACATTTGACGACCCTTTTCATAGAAAGAATTATACTTTTTATGATTTAAGGTTTACAGCTATCCAAATTAATCTCATTTCCATTTTATTGAAAATTTATAAGTAACTATAGCCGTGAGTCACGAATTCTATATGCAAAGATGTTTTCAGCTGGCTGCTTTTGGAAAAGGACTCGTAGCTCCTAACCCTATGGTGGGAGCAGTTTTGGTTCATAATGAAGATATAATAGCTGAAGGTTTTCACCATAAGTTTGGTGGTCCACATGCCGAAGTGGTTGCTCTTCAAAATATAAATGATGCTGCATTGCTTAAGAATAGCATTTTATATGTAAATCTGGAGCCTTGTTCGCACTTTGGGAAAACACCTCCTTGCGCCGATTTAATTATTGAAAAACAAATTGGCCAGGTTGTAATTGCAAATCTGGATCCTTTCCCACAGGTAAATGGTTCCGGAATAGAAAAGTTGAAAGCTGCCGGTATTAAGGTTATATCAGGAATTTTGGAAAAAGAAGGCAGATTCTTAAACCGAAGATTTTTTCATTTTCATGAGAAAAAAATGCCATGGGTGATTTTAAAATGGGCAGAAACTAATGATGGCTTTATTGCTTCACTACCGGAAAATAAAAATGAACGGGTGACTCTAATTTCAAATCAGGAAAGTCGTACTTTGGTGCATCAGTGGCGCAGCGAAGAATCAGCTATCATGGTTGGTATGAACACGCTTCTGACCGATAACCCCTACTTAAATTCTCGACTGGTGAATGGTCAAAATCCCGTTAGAATAGTACTTGGTAATGGGAATGAGTTGCCGCCTGATTTAAATATTTTTGAGGATAAGAATACTTCTGTTTTGATTTATAATTTCTCGATCACAGAAATAAAAGGAAATGCAGAATGGGTAAAACTTGAAAAAAATGGGCAGGTTCTGAATCAGCTGCTTCATGATCTCTATAAAAGAGGTTTGAATTCTTTAATCGTTGAAGGTGGCACCATTACTTTATCATCTTTTATCAATGCCGGATTATGGAATGAAGCCCGGGTTTTCAAAGCTCCTCATTCACTTGGTTCAGGAATTGCTGCTCCCAAACTTCCTAATGCTAAAGTACTCACTAATCAGGCAATTGGAAGTGACCGGCTTTGCTGTATAATCAACACCGAAAATTTTAATTGATTATGGTTTTGTACCTTTTGCTGTCTATTTTAAGTGCCGCTTGTTTGCTGATCATTTTCCGCTATTTTGTATTCTGGAAAATTGATACCATGCATGCCATCATTGTCAATTACTGGACTGCAGCAACGTTTTCGTTCATGACAGCACCAGCCGAAAATGGTCGCAAATTGTATATGATTGGAGATTTTTGGTATGTTTCCTTACTCATTGGGTTGTTATTTATTGTTGTATTTTTTATAACGGCAAAGACCACGCAAAAAATTGGTGTTGGTGTTGCCTCCGTTGCATCTAAAATGTCGATGGTAATTCCAATCGGTGCCGGAATATGGTTATACCACGAGTCACTTGATGTGCAGAAATCAATCGGTATTTTACTTGCAATTCCTGCCGTGATCTTAACAAGCAAGCCATCCAAACAACAGGAAGGAATTGCATTCGACTGGCGAAATTTAGGTTTGCCTGTGTTGCTTTTTGTAGGTGCTGGCCTCGTTGATACCTGCATTAAATTTATGCAGCATCATTATATGAATGATGATAACAGGCAACTGGTAATCATGTCGATTTTTGCAAGTGCCGGATTAATAGGGTTATTCAAATTGTTATTTGAAGTATTTGTTCAGAAGAAACATTTATCAATCAGAAGTATTGGTGGCGGATTATTACTAGGTTCAACAAATTATTTTTCACTTTATTTTTTATTAAAATGTCTGGAATCACCGGGTACAGAAAGCAGCTCGGTGTTTGCATTAGTAAATATCGGTGTTGTAATTACGTCCTTTATTACAGGTTTGCTGTTGTTTAAAGAATCATCCGACAGAAATAAAATTATTGGTTTGATTTTATCGGTGATTGCAATTCTGGTATTGTCTGTTCAGCTCCATTGAGATGTTGTTTGATGATGAATATATAACAGTCACGCATCCTGCAGTCGGTGAATTTCGCGACCGGGGGAGCCGTTTTCTCAGCTTTATCTATCCCGTAAAACGGGAAGCAGAAGTTAAGGATTTGATTCAACAAATCAGAAAAAACCATCCCAAAGCAAATCATCATTGTTATGCATTTCGCTTAGGTCCGGGAAAGCAAATATTCCGGTTTTCTGATGATCGTGAACCAGCCGGTTCTGCCGGAAAGCCTATTTTCGGAGTGATTCAATCGAATGATTTAACAGATGTCTTAATTATAGTTGTAAGATACTTTGGAGGAACTTTACTTGGCGTTCCCGGATTGATAAATGCTTACCGGGAAAGTGCAGCTGCCGGAATTAAAAATGCCAGCTTAATAACGCTTCCTGTTGTTGAACGCTATCAGTTGAATTTCAGTTATGAGGTCATGAATGAGGTGATGACTGTGATAAAAATGAGTAAGGCGCAGATTTATCATCAGGAACTTGCAGAAAATTGTATGGTTCAGGTTGAATTGGTTAGGAAAAATTCAGAATTATTCCTTGATAAAATCAAAAACAATCACCTTCTTACAGGTAAATGTGAATTAAAATTGTGTTAGTTATGAACTTCTCTCTTTTGCAGAAAATGTGCGCCATTCATGCGCCTTCCGGAAACGAATCAGCCATGACCAGGTTTATTTTGGAATATGTGGAAGCCAATAAAAAGAATTGGAAAACTCTTCCACAAATACTTCATGGCGAAGATTTTCAGGATTGCATTTTGTTGGTTTTCGGCACTCCCCGCACTGCAGTATTTGCTCACATTGATAATATTGGATTTACGGCAAGATATAACAATGAACTTGTAAAAGTTGGAGGTCCCAGATTGGTTTCCGGATATCGGTTAACTGGTACCGATTCAATAGGCAAAATTGAATGCCAGATTGAAGTGGATGAAGAAGATAAAACCATAAAGGCAATTTATGAACGTGAAATTGAACCCGGAACAGATTTAAGTTTTGCATTTGATTTTCGGGAAGATGAAAATTATGTGCAATCGTGTTACCTCGATAACAGGTTGGGTGTTTTTGCTGCATTAAATCTTGCAGAAACTCTTGAGCACGGAGTTATTGTTTTCAGTTGCTGGGAAGAACACGGTGGTGGCACTGCCGGTTATTTGGCAGGATATTTATACAACAAATTTAAAATCAGACAAGCTCTCATCAGTGACATTACCTGGATCACGGAAAGAGTTGTACATGGCAAAGGTGCCGTGGTTTCGATGCGTGATTCAGGGATTCCACGCAGAACTTATGTAAACAGAATCAGAAAAATTCTGGATGACGCCAAAATTCCTTATCAGGTTGAAGTTGAATCTTCCGGTGGAAGTGATGGAAATGATATTCAGAAATCACCATTTCCAATTGACTGGTGCTTTATTGGAGCAGCAGAAGATTTTGTACATACTCCCGATGAAAAAGTGCACAAGGCTGATATTCAAAGTATGATTCAAATTTATCAATCACTTATGAAATCACTCTGATCAGAAAAATCTTTTTAATTTTTCCAGAATATAATCGGGTGCTGCAACCGGTTTACCATTTTGTGTATTAACGAAAACTAAAGTTGTACTTGCCTGATTCAACAGTACATCGTGCTGATTATAAATTTCATAATTAAATTTAATTCGTGCACCGGGCAATTCGTTGATAGTAGTCTTAACCGTCAATAAGTCGTCGTAAAATCCAGGTTTGATATATTTAATTTGAAAATCGAGTACGGGCAACGCAATACCATTGTCCTCCATAGTTTTATAACTGATCCCCAATTCCCGGAGTGCTTCTACCCTTCCTACTTCAAAATAGGTTGCATAATTTCCGTAGTAAACATATCCCATACGATCGGTTTCACCATAGCGGACTCTGATTTTAGTAATCGATTGAAACATGGTAAATAGTTAATGATGAACTAATTATTTTTTTTTCTGAAACGACAAAAGTAACAATACAATGTTTAATATTGTATGCATTGATAAGACACACCGGTCCTGATTCATGAAATATAAAGGTTTTCTTTTGTTGGCATTTAGTATAAGTTGCATTGCCTGCAGCACTGTAAAACCGTACGCCTATGAATCAAAAGGATTTTTAACTCCCGGCAATTCAGGTTTAGTAGAAGAAGATTCCGTCCTGATCAGAGAAATTGATCCTTACAAATCAAAAATGCTGGAAATTATGAGCGAAATTTTGGCAGTTTCTGCTCAGCCTTTGGAAAAAGGACAACCTGAAAGTTTGCTGGGAAATTTTGTTGCCGATGCCTGTTATGAGAGAGCAAATCTGGTAATATCGGAACAAGGTAAACTTAAAGCCGATTTCTGTGTATTAAATAATGGTGGTTTGCGAAGTGCACTTCCTCAAGGAAATATTACACTGAAAAATTGTTTTGAATTAATGCCTTTTGAGAATGAACTGGTAATGCTCACTTTATCAGCACAGTCAACACAGGATTTACTTAATTACATTGCGTCTAAAGGTGGTGTTCCGGTCTCCAATTTACAAATGAAAATTTCCGGATCAACTGCTGAATCGGTTCTTATAGATGGGAAACCAGTCGATTACAAAAAAGAATATTTTGTACTTACATCTGATTACCTTGCAAACGGTGGCGATGACATGAAAATGTTTCAAAACCCAATAGCCATTGAAAAAACCGGATTGAAAGTCCGTGATGCCATTGTAGAACATCTTCGAAGTTTACCCAAACAACCTTTTACAGCTAAAGCTGATGGCAGAATTTCCAGATAAAAACAGAAGGGAGTTCCTGAAGCAATTATCAGGAGGTTTGCTTGTGGCTGGACTCACAGGGTTTCCGGACTGGACAAATGCAGCAAAAAATGAAGTAAAACTCACCATTCTGCATACCAACGACGTTCATAGTCATGTTGATCCATTCGATGCAAACCACCCAAAGTATGCGGGACAAGGAGGTGTGGCACGAAGGGCAGCTATCATAAAGCGGATTCGCCAGCAGGAGAAAAATGTTCTTCTCTTTGATGCCGGAGATATGTTCCAGGGCACACCCTACTTTAATCTGTATGGCGGTGAATTAGAGCTCAAATTGATGTCGAAGTTAGGTTATGATGCGGCAACCATTGGAAATCATGATTTTGATAATGGAATTGATGGATTATCAACACAGTTAAAGCATGCAGATTTTCCTTTGATTAATTGTAATTACGACTTCTCAGGAACTTCAATGGAAGGCAAATCAGTGCCTTATAAAATATTCGAAAAGCAAGGCATCCGCATTGGTGTGATTGGTGTTGGAATTGAACTCAATGGATTGGTTGATTCACGTTTAATCGGGAAAACAAAATATCTGGATCCTATGCCTCAGATATTGAAAATTTCTTCGTACCTTAAAAACCGGAAAAAGTGCTCGCTGGTAGTGTGCCTGTCTCATCTGGGACACCAGTATAAAAATGATAAAATTTCAGATATGATACTTGCGGAAAAATCGGAAAATATCGACCTCATCATAGGTGGCCATACCCACACCTTTCTGGATGAACCTGTTAAAATCAAAAATAAAAACGGAAAACAGGTTCTGGTTACCCAGGCCGGGTGGGCCGGTTTGCGGCTCGGTCGCATTGATTTTTACTTCAATCCGATAAGTGGTGAAAATCACACAACTACAACCACAATGATAGAAATGAAAAAATCAAGTGAAAATTAATTTTTTTTTTATTTTTTTTTACCCAAAATTTGCGTATTAATTTAGTCCATATCAGTGCCCCTCGTTTTATTTTGTTAATAACCATCAATAGAGAAAGCCAGCAATAAAGTATGCAAAAGTCACTAGAACAAGTTTGGGACAACTGTCTTCAACTGATCAAAGACAATGTCAGTCCACAGAACTACAAGACCTGGTTCGAACCTATTAAACCAATCAAGCTCGATAATAAAGTTTTAACCATCGAAGTTCCCAGTCAGTTTGTCTATGAATGGCTTGAAGAGCATTATCTGGATCTTTTGAGAAAAACTATTCGTCATGAACTTGGTGCTCAGGGTCGTCTGGAGTATTCCATTGTCATGGAGAACGCTTTCAACAATTCTAAACCATACACGGTTAAGTTCCCGGCTAAAAATAATAACTCATTGAAGAACCCTTCAGTGACTATGCCTCTCGATATCAGTTCGACTATCAGAAATCCGTTTATTATTCCCGGATTGAAAAAGCTGGATGTCGATTCACAGCTAAATCCCTCCTATTCCTTCGAAAACTTAATTGAAGGTGATTGCAACCGCCTTGCCCGCTCTGCAGGTTTTGCTGTTGCCGGTAAACCAGGTGGAACATCTTTTAATCCATTATTGATTTATGGTGGCGTTGGTCTTGGTAAAACACACCTTGCACATGCTATTGGTATCGAAATCAAAAATAGCTTCCCTAACAAAACGGTTCTTTACGTCCCTTCCGATCGCTTTATGCATCAGTTTGTGGATTCCGTGAAGAATAACTCACAAAACGACTTTATCCATTTTTATCAGATGATCGATGTGCTGATCATCGATGATATTCAGTTCCTTGCCGGAAAAGAACGCACACAAGACGTTTTCTTCCATATTTTCAATCACCTGCATCAAAACAACAAACAAATCATCCTGACCTCTGATAAGCCTCCTGTGGACTTACAGGGAATGGAACAAAGGTTGCTGAGCAGGTTCAAATGGGGATTATCGGCTGATCTTCAGATTCCTGATCTGGAAACCAGAATTGCCATCCTGAAAAAGAAAATGTATGTCGACGGGATTGAACTTCCCAATGAAATAACGGAATATGTTGCCATGAGCATCACCAATAATGTGCGTGAACTCGAAGGTGCCCTTATTTCTATAATTGCCCAGTCGTCATTGAATAAGAAACCAATCACGCTTGAATTGGCGAAACAAATGATTGATAAGTTCGTGAAGAATACCGTTCATGAAATTTCAATCGATTATATCCAGAAAGTAGTTTGTGATTATTTTGATCTTCCTCTCGAAGTTCTCAAATCTAAAACCCGTAAAAGAGAAGTTGTACAAGCCCGTCAGCTGGCAATGTATTTTTCAAAAAGTATGACCAAATCATCGCTTTCTAATATTGGAATTCACTGCGGTGGAAAGGATCACGCAACCGTTTTACATGCTTGCCGTACAGTGAACAATCTGATGGAAACAGATAAGAAATTCAAAACCTATGTTTCTGATATTCAGAAACGAATTCAGGTTCACGATAAATAACATCAAATGATATTCTGAAAAGTGAGTTGTTGATTCGGCTCACTTTTCTTATTTTATAATAAAAAACAGTCCCCGGATATGAAATTTTTAATGGTTTGTTTGGGAAATATTTGCAGATCCCCCATCGCCGAAGGTATTATGAAATCAAAACTTGCTGCTGCTAACATTCAGGGAAAGGTTGATTCGGCAGGAGTTCTTTCTTACCACTCAGGAGAAGCTCCAGACAAAAGAGCAATTAGCGTTGCAGGGAAATATCAGGTAGATATTTCCGGTCAGGTGGCTCGCCAATTTCGCAAAAGTGATTTTGTTGATTTCGATTTCATTCTGGTTATGGACCGCTCCGTGTATGCTGAAATCGCAGCTCTTGCACAAACCGAAGATGAAAGGAATAAAGTGAGATTGTTCCTTGAATTTGCAGGTATTAACGAGATAACTGAAGTCCCTGATCCATATTATGGTGGGCAGGAAGGCTTTGAAATGGTTTATAATATGCTGAATGAAGGTTGTAACCGCATTCTGTTTAATTTGACGAAGTAAAGCTACCAAATGCAGCATAAGACCGGACGCCTGTTTCTGATACCTGTACCTATTGGGGAAACACCCCCCGAACAGGTTATACCTGCCGGAACCTTGTCTGCTATCAGGCATCTAAAGGTAATAATTGCTGAAAATGCCAAAACAGCAAGGGCTTTCCTCAAACAATTCACAATGGATTCAACACTTCAGGAAATTGAAGTGCTGCAAATGGATAAACATGGTGCTGTTTATGACTTCAACTATTATTTCGAAAAGCTGAGAGCAGGATCAGATACGGGACTCATGAGTGAGGCCGGAATGCCTGCTGTTGCTGATCCGGGAGCTGAGTTTGTAAAACAAGCCCACCTGGAAGGTATTCAGGTGGTGCCATTAACAGGTCCTTCTTCGATTTTATTGGCTCTGGCAGCATCCGGACTGAATGGTCAGGGTTTTGCCTTTCATGGTTACCTGCCAAAAGATCAGCAAGAGCGAATTTCAACAATAAAAACACTGGAGCGAAATGCTTCGAAATGGAATCAGACGCAGATTTTTATAGAAACACCTTACAGGAATCAGGCATTGCTGAATGATCTGATCAATTCCTGCTCAGGAAGCACCCGTTTGTGTGTGGCCTGTAACATTACTGCAACTGACGAAATTATCAGAACCATGCCTGTTCATGAATGGAGAAATCACAAAATTGATCTCCACAAAAAAACTGCTATTTTTCTGATCCTCTAATTACCTTTTTTACTCAGCAGAAACCAATTCTACATCGAAAATTAATGTTGCTGAAGGAGGAATCACCGGTGGATATCCTTGTGCTCCATAACCTAACTCATGTGGAATAATTAAACGAGCTCTGGAACCTGCATTCAAAAGCATGATTCCTTCATCCCATCCTTGAATCACCTGTCCTTTGCCAATTGCAAATGAAATAGGTTGACCCCGATCCACTGAAGAGTCAAATTTAGAACCGTCGGTTAGATAACCCGTATAATGCACAGAAACAGATTTTCCCGGAGTAGGTTTTGCACCTGTTCCTTCATGAAGCATTATGTATTTTAATCCTGATGCGGTTGTAATAGTATCGCCGGCTACCTCGGAAACCGGTGCCGGTGTATTGGTAGTATCGGGAGATGTAGTTTCTTCCATAGTGGTGGTATTTTCAGTTGTTTCAGTAACACTTTCAGATTTCGGTGAACATGCTGAAAGAGCAGCAACCAAGACCATAGCAGCAATAAATTCTTTTTTCATAGTGTAAATTATTAAAGGCTTATTCTAGTTTTTCCCTTTTACAATATCTATAATTTCAACATCGAAGACTAAGGTGGAGTATCCAGGAATCTTGCCATAATCTGTGGCACCATAACCTAAGTCAGATGGAATTACCATTCGGACAACAGCGCCTTTCCTGAAATATGGAATGCACTCTTCCCATCCCGGTATCACCTCATTTTTTCCGGCAACAAAACGGAAAGGCAGATCACGGTTTTCTGCTTTATCGAATACCATCCCATTCAGCATCCTGCCGGTAAATAATGCCGAAATGGTGTCTCCTTTCAATGGAGCGTCACCGGTGCCTTCTTTGGTTGTGAGCACATAAACTCCATTTTCAGTTGGCATCACATCCATGTTATTTTGAGTCAAGAACGTTTCAATCTTGACAAATTCTGCTTTTCTGGATTCAATATCTTTGACTCTTTCCAGTGAATCGTAAACAGACCTGTTTATAAAGGATTTCATTTTTACACGAAATTGCAATTGATCACCTTTTTTTAAATAAGCAGGCAATTGCCCATGGAATGTTTTTTCAAAAACCGAATCAGCACTAACTTTAAACAAAGCACTATCTCCGGGGCCCATCATTGCAAATCCCTCTTCCACTCCACCTGTAAATGTGGGAGCAACTAAAACCACTTTAAATGAATCACTTTGCAATCCGGAATCAAAAAGCAGCGAATCTCCTGGTGTATAATAGGCAATGTGCAAAATCATTATATCATCGAGGGCAGGTTTGTCAGCACTTTTGGATGTAATAAACTTATATTTTAATCCCGATTTAGTAGTAGAATAACCTTCCTTATCCTTGTCGCATCCGGATACCAAAAGAGCTATGAAAATAAACAGAAATATAAAATTCTTCATGGTCGGGTTTCAGAAACATTTAACAGTTCGGCATCAATCACCAATGCTTCATAGTACTTTATTTTATCTCCATCACCGGTTAAACCATATGCAAGATGTGATGGCAGTATAAAAATTGCTTTATCTCCTTGTTTCATTAATTTCACTCCTTCCTGCAAACCGGAAGCAATTTCAGATTTTCCTACCTGAAAGGTAATTGCTCCGGTAGAATCGGAACTATAAATCTGCTTACCATCAAGCAAAGAAACTTTATAATTCATCTTTACATAATAGTCGTTTTTAACAGCCATGGTACCGGTACCCTTCTGATAAATAAAATACCTCAGACCGGTTGCTGTAGTGGTAACCTGGTAATTCCGTCGGTTAACATAGCTGTCGATATCTGCCGACTCATCACGCATAATATTTTTGTGAGTTTCTATGAGATCTTCCTTTTGAGTTTCTACGAGGTCTCCATTCTGTGTTTTAGTTTCCTGACGGGAAGATTTCTCACCGGATGATTTGCATGCAGGAATAAGCATCAGGCCGACATTACTCAGTATGGTTGCAAGGACTACAAAACGAAACAATTTTCCACTCATTTTTAGAATATTAATTGCTGTCTTTACTTAGTTGTGGTTAGTTGGTTCAGGATTTAATTCCTGCTTCAGGCCTGGCAATAATGCCAGAAAACGTGTAATGGTTGCTTCCAGTGTTTCTGTAGAACGTCCTCCGGCAGCATTTCGGTGTCCACCACCCGAAAAATGTGCTGCAGCTAATTCTTTAACAGAGAAGTTATCTTTAGAACGGAATGATATTTTAATCAGATGGTCGCGTTCACAAAAGAAAACCGCCATTCTGATACCTTTGATTCCTAGTGCATAATTAACGATGCCTTCGGTGTCACCGGACTGATGATTAAATGCCTTTAATTCTTCTTTGGTAACAGAAATGTAGGCAGTTTTATACTGTGGTAATACTACCAGTTTATCTTTGATGCAATGGCCCAGAAAACGGGTCCGCTCCAATGAGAAATTGTCATAAATCTGTTCATGGATCATGTAGTTTTCAGCACCAGCCTGCATGAGTGCAGCAACTACCATGTGGGTGTCGGCAGTCATGGACGCAAACCGGAATGAACCTGTGTCGGTCATAATGCCGGTATATAGACAAGTAGCTATGTCTTTCGTAATGGCTTCCTTCCCTCCCAATTCACTGATAAAATAATACATCAGCTCACAGGTAGCACAACTTTTAGGGAAAGAAAATTCGTATTCGCAGAAATGTTCGGGATCGAGATGATGATCGAGTAAAACTTTGACTGCCTTAGATTGAATCACAGCATCCGCAAATTTTTCCATTCTGCCGGGTGCATTAAAATCGAGGCAAAAAATGATATCAGCGGCTTCTGCAACCTGCTTTGCCTGACCACCGGCATGATCAAAATCGATCACTTTGGAATGTCCGGGTAACCAATAAAGGAAATCAGGGTAATCGCTGGGAGTTACTACCTGCACCTGATGATTACCGGCTATCAGATAATGATACAATGCAAGTGATGATCCCATCGCATCCCCATCCGGCTTATGATGGGTAGTGATTACAATTTTCCTGGGCTCAGACAACAAGTGTTTGAGCTGGTCAATGGAATCGCTGTTAAAAGATGGAATCATTTTTTGTTGAAGAGGTGCAAAAGTAATAATTACATTGATATTTAATGGTTAAGGAAAATTTTTATTAACAAATTGAGCAGATTGCATCAGATTTTAATCAGGAAATTGCTCTCAACAGCATGATAACTACCCTTTTAAAGGATGATTGTTTGCAGATCAGGGTAGCTGTAAAATGGTTTGACAAGAGTGTTGTGTTTTTTTTAAATTAATACTACCTTTGCACTCCGAAAATTAACTGTTTAAAACCTATACAAGTGATTACTAACAGAACCTTTACAATGATTAAGCCCGATGGTGTTCAGAACGGACATATGGGTGCAATACTCGACAAAATTATAAAAGCTGGTTTCAAAATCGTTGCAATGAAATATACGCAGCTGACACCTGAGACCGCTGGTCAGTTTTATGCCATTCACAAAGAGCGTCCATTCTACAAAGATCTGGTTTCTTACATGTCATCAGGACCTATTGTAGCTGCTATTCTTGAAAAAGATAATGCGGTGGAAGATTTCAGAACCTTAATTGGTGCTACTGATCCTACCAAAGCTGCTCCCGGTACCATCCGTCAACTATTTGCCAAATCAATTGAAGCAAATGCAGTACATGGTTCTGACAGCAATGAAAATGCTGCTATTGAAGGAGATTTTTACTTCTCTAAACTAGAGCGTTTCTAAAAGAAATTGTTTTGCATATATAATTTCAAAGCCATCCTTCGGGATGGCTTTTTTTTGGAATGCAGTCAGCTAGCTGATAACTACCTTGGTCAGAAACGGACCTCCCAGTTCTTTGTTCATCAGCTCACAAATCTGATCCTTACGAAAGGTAAGCTCCTCCCTGAGAGCTGCGGAGGAAACTTTGATTACCAGCGTTCCATTATTCACGGATAAATGATCGGTTCTGTTGGAAATGGCATTTCCCATCACATCTTCCCAGGTGCGGCGAATTTTGACTTCGTTCAGTCGATCCCGCAACCTGTAAGTGTCAATTAGTTGTTCAATGACCTCTTTGAGGCTGTTCTCATTACTTTTTCTCATTGAACGGATTGGTTTTCTGAAAGTGTGATTACCCCATTTTCCACATCAAACAACTTACATGGAATATGCATGGATTCAAAAATTGCTGCTACCCTTTCTTTGTGGGTGTCAGTGATGAAAATTTGTCCTGATTCCCCTTTGGTGATCAATTCCATCAGGCGGCTCACTCTGCCCTGATCCAGTTTATCGAAAATATCATCCAGCAAAATTATTGGTCGCTGAAAGCCTAAATCACACAAGTAGTTAAAATGGGCCAGCTTAAGAGCAATGACAAGCGATTTTTGTTGGCCCTGTGATGCGAATTTTCGTGCCGGAAACCCGTTTAAGGTGACTGTAAGGTCATCTTTATGTGTTCCTGATGATGTGTATTGAAGATCCAGATCACGACTTCTGTTTTGCAATAGAATATCAGATAATGTTTTTTCGTGTAAGGGTGATTCATAAGTAACCCCGGCAGACTGACTGTTGCCTGAAATGGCATCGAATAAGGTATTGAAAAGTGGTTCAAAACCCTGAATGAATTCCTTGCGTTTTTCAAATATTTTCTGACCATAATGTGCAAGCTGATCATCCCACACGGAAATGGCACTCCAGTCGGCAAAACCACGGGAATTGGCCTGTTTAAGCAGCGAATTTCGCTGGCTGATAACCTGATTGTATCTGATCAGATTATCGAGGTAAATATGGTCTGATTGAGAAATAATTCCATCTATAAAACGACGCCTGATCTCGCTTCCTTCCGTAATAAGTTCCTGATCTGTCGGAGCAATCATCACAACCGGAAATGTTCCTATATGATTGCTGAGTTTTTCGTATTCTTTCTGATTACGCTTGAAGACTTTCTTCTGGCCTTGTCTGATGGCACACAAAACCGACTCCTGTTCACCATTCAAATCAAATTCACCCTGAATCATCAGCATAGCTTCATGGTGCCGGATGTTTTGATTGTCAGTAGCACTGAAATAGCTCTTGGTCATCGACAAATAGTGAATAGCATCCAGCAAATTGGTCTTGCCGGAGCCGTTAGTGCCTGTAAAACAGTTAACTGCAGGACTGAACGATAATGATGCTTCCGCATAATTTCTGAAATTTATAAGCTGCAGTTTTTTCAGGAATAACATGTTGCAAAGTTAACGGAATTAGGCCCTCTTCAGGGGAGTTTTTTCAGGTCCGTATTGATGCGATTTGGCACTTGTAATAATAATCTTATGCACTTGAATATCAATATATTAATGAATCAGTAACAGAAATGTGTGGATAACTTTTAACCTAAATGGGGTGCACCTCTGCTTTTTTCTTAATTTTGTGACAATTGGAGGGCTAAAAATCCACCACTGCCTATGGAAGAAGATGATGATGATTTGGATAATCAGGATGAACTTAATGAGAAGATTGAGCTCTCTGTAAGCAGGTTCGAAGAGATGATCCGGAAACAGGATCGTTATTTTTTTGATGTTGATGCTCTTATCCGCATAATAGATTTTTACATTGACAAAGGGGAATACCAGAAAGCGCTGGAAGTGGCAAAGTATGCCTTTTCACTGCACCCTAATTCTGTGAATTTCCTGATGAAGCAAGCACATTTGTTTGCTATTACAGGTCAGGATCAGCGTGCACTGGAAACACTCGACAGAGTTGAACGCATAAGTCCCTATGATCTTGATTTGCATCTGATTCGGGGCAATATTTACAATACCATCGGGCAGTATTCATCAGCCCTGGAATGTTTTAAAAAAGCTTTACCACTTGTTGATATGAAGGATGAGATTTATTTCAGTATGGCTATTACATACCAGAATATGCTGAACTATCCCAAAGCAATTGAGTATTTTAAAATGGCTGTTCAACAGAATCCTACCTATGAACTGGCTATGGAAGAGTTAGCAGCCTGTTTGGGAATAACCGGTAAACTTCAGGAAGGTATTGCTTATTTCAAGCAATTAATTGATAAAGATCCTTACTCTTATGCCGCCTGGTATAACCTGGGTGACATTAATTGTCGTTTGGGAAATTATGAAGAAGCATTGCATGCATTCGATTATTGCATTCTGATAAAAGAAGACTATGCCCCTGCCTATCTGGATCAGGCTCAGGTACTGGCAATGTTAGGCCACTATGAAGATGCGATTCAGAAATACAAACAGACTTTCGAATATTATAAACCGGATGCCATTACCTATTTTAACATTGCCGAATGTTATGAGAAGTTAGGGCAAATGGATGAAGCCCGTACGTACTACAAGAAGGCTGTAAAAATCCTTCCTGACATGGCTCAGGCCTGGTTTGGCATTGCTATTACGCTTGAGTCAGAAGAACGTTGGTATGAGGCGATTCACTATGTGAGAAAGGCTATTGAGAAAGACGAACACAATGGTGAATACTGGCTTTTACTGGGCGATTGCGAATTCAATCTGAATAATATCACCGAAGCCGGTGAATGTTATATCAAAGTGGTAGAAGATGATCCGGGATTGATTGATGGATGGCTTTCTTTTGCACACTTTCTTACCGAAACAGGCAAGCAGGATGAAGCGGTAGAAATCACTGAAAAAGGTCTTACCTACCATCCTGAATGTGCTGAATTGTATTATCGCCAGACAGCTAATTTATATAGTGCCGGTGCCCTTCAGGAAGCCTATGAAATGCTTGAAGTTGCCCTGTTAAAAGATATCGATTCCAGTCAGGTTCTCTTTGAAATGCTTCCTGCACTTCAAAATGATCAGGTCCTGCTGAAAATCATTGCGAATAAAAGAAAAAATCTATGAATTTTCCGTTGAGTTATTTGCCTGAAAGAAGTGCTAAACCACGTCAGTCAGGAGTTACTATGGTTATGGATAAAGGGTTAAGCCTGAGGGAAACTGAAGACTTTATCGATGGTAATGGAGCATATGCTGATATTGTAAAACTCGGCTTTGGGAGCGCTCTAATTACACCCAGACTGAAAGAAAAAATTGAACTTTATAAAAGTGCCGGAATTCCGGTATACTTTGGAGGCACTCTGCTGGAAGCCTTTATCGTAAGGAATGAAGTTGATAATTACCTGAAGTTGATCGACAAATATAAAATTGAACATGCTGAAATTTCAGATGGCTCCATTGTTCTCGATCACAATAAAAAGTGCGATTTAATCAGACAGCTTTCAAAACATGTGACGGTTATTTCAGAAGTTGGAAGTAAAGAAGAAGGTATTATAATTCACCCTGCCCGATGGATTGAAATGATGAATAAAGAAATTGAGGCAGGTGTGTGGAAAGTTATTGCTGAAGCCCGTGAAAGCGGTACAGTTGGTATTTACCGTCCCAATGGTAAAGCACACGTGATGCTTATCAACAAAATTGTAAGCAAGGTACCTGTCGATAAAATCATATGGGAAACTCCTATAAAATCGCAGCAGGTTTATTTTATCAAACTGTTTGGTGCCAATGTAAATCTCGGAAATATTGCACCTACCGAAGTTATTGCTTTGGAATCGTTGCGTCTCGGACTCCGAAGTGATACTTTTTTTCAGTTTTTACCAAAGGAATTAATCCCCGTTTTGTGACCTTAAATTAAGATGCTATGAAAGAAGTTACTGTACAGGAGTTACGTGATATGATTCAAAATAAGGTCGATTTTCAACTGATTGACGTTAGAGAAGAGTATGAATTTGATGCCGCTAACCTGGGGGGTGAACTTATTCCTCTGGCAACAGTTATCGATCAGGCTGACCGCATTTCAAAAACGAAACCTGTTATTATTCATTGCCGAAGCGGAGCAAGAAGTGCAGCAGCAGTAAGAGAACTCGAATCTCGTTTCGGATTCGAAAATCTCGCAAATCTCAAAGGTGGCATTTTGGCATGGGCAAAAGATATTGATCCGTCTCTTCAGGTTTCCTGATTTTCTTTTTCCCGGTTTCTTGCTAACTTTATAAAGTAATTCAAAACTGCTCAAATGAAGTTATACGGACTTTTAGGGAACAAACTAGCCCACTCCTTCTCTGTTAAATACTTCTTTGAAAAATTTCAGAGTGACGGAATATCTGATAAGTTTGGCTACAGGAATTTTGAAATTCCTGATTTAAATGAGTTTATCAAATTGGTGGATTCTGAAACGCAATTGTTCGGATTAAATGTTACCATTCCGTACAAAGAAAAAATAATCCCCTACCTCAATAATGTTGACGAGGTTGCCGCTGATACCGGAGCCGTCAATACCATTAAAATTCAACGTGGCAGTACCGGCAATCTCCTGTTTATGGAAGGCTATAATACCGATGCTGTAGGATTTCAGAGTGCCATCAGTCCGCTTTTGCTGCCTCATCATAAGGGAGCCCTGATTCTTGGAAATGGCGGTGCAGCTAAAGCAGTTCAGTTCACGTTAAAAAAAATGGCTATACCCTTTATTTCGGTTACGCGACAGCATGACAGTAATCTCATGTTTGATGAATTGAAGAAAGATCATTTTTCCCAATACCCCGTAATAATCAATACAACACCGCTGGGAACTTTTCCCGAAATTGATGATTCACCTCCCATTCCCTATCATCTTTTATCCCCGGAAAATTTGTTATTTGACCTGGTTTATAATCCCGAAATGACTACATTTATGAAGCAGGGAATCGCCCATGGAGCTAAAGTCGAAAACGGATTAAAAATGCTCCAGGCGCAAGCAGAAGCTTCCTGGGAAATCTGGAATTCCTGACCACAACTGATATGAAGTCATCAAACCCCAATACAGTGATTTTTCGATATAAATGGGATGCGTTGATATTGATTTTTTTGATGCCTCTTTTAGCTATCAACCTGAACGGATATCATGATGTAGGCGACGATTTTGCTCAATATTTATTGCAGGCAAGGTGGCTGACCGGCGATCAACTTGCATGGTTCCCTTCTCATGCAGGAAGCTACAGTCCGGGTATCAAAGGTTGGCTGTTTTCTGTAATGCTGATTCCCGCCACATTTGGCACTTTTCCTGCCGATATAATAATGTCGAAATTAATAGTATCTGCATTTCTTATTCTTGCCGGATGGGTATTCTTTAGAATATTGCATAGTTTTTTCCCGGCATTGACTGCATTCGGTTGCACCTTGTTTTTAGTTTACAACCCAATGATGCTCGATCTCAAAAATCAAATCCTTCCTGATATTCCGATGATGGCAACTTTTCTTTTGACTTTTTACCTGTTGTTTTTTCAAAAATCCACTACTATTTCAATCGTAATATCTGCACTTTTAATCTGGCTGTCTGCTGGACTTAAAACACCGGCTTTGCTTCTGATCATACCGGTTGTTGGCTGGTTTGTTACCACTACATTCGCGGGCAGGTATAAGTTCTTAATTGTTTCCCTTACGGGGATGTTGGTAGTTCCCGCATTTGAATTTGTACTTGCAAGTGCCAATAACGGTCTGGTCTGGTATTGGCAGCAAACAATCGCATTGATTAGTCCTTCTTCGATGCAATTGAATGCAACCACTTATTTTCAAAGCCTGCAATTGATACCGCAACTTGAGCTTCCGATGTGGATAAATAACGTGATTTTAGCAATGCTAAGTTTTGGATGGTTACTGGGCGTTGTATTTTCCTTTTTCCCTGAAACTGGTTCACGGCATCACCTAAAAAGTAAATATTTTGAACGTTCAATACTATTATTTCAATTAGGCTATGTATTCCTGTTGCTGTTTTATCCTTATCAGGGCGACCCGGTTAGAATGTTGTTGCCGATATTTCCATTTCTACTGATAACAACATTTAAAGGATTTAGCTCGTTTTTGGAAAGAGTCAATTTCTCCTGGTATAAAACAGTGGCTGTTTTAGCAGGATTGTTGTTGCCCGTATTGATGATTCCTTCCTTGTTAAAACTACCATCCAAAATTCAGGATGCTCGCAAAGAATACAAAGCAAATTTGAATTTGGCACAGTTCCTGAAATCGGCTACAGAACCCTCGGAAGTTTTGAAAAGTAATAAGCCCTGGGCAATTCAGTATTATGCAGATCGGATAACTTTACCTGAATCAGACTTGCATCAGGTCAAACGAATCGTATTGTCAGCTGCTGTTCAAAATCCCGACTCTATGACCCACTCCAACCATAAAATTATCTACCAAAATGATTTTTGGTTGGTTTATGAAGTAGAACCATAACCCTGAGTGAAACAAAATTATACTTCCGTTTGTTGTTAGAGAAAACTTCGCCAATTGTCATAAGTATATGAATATCAGTATACTGAATTGTTCAAAAGGCTATAAATAAATCAGTTGCCAGCTTCGTTCACTTGAATAAAATTAACTATTTTTGTTCCTTCGAAAAATAAGATTCACCTATGAATATCACTCTGACTCCGAAATTAAAGTTTATCCTTGCCCTGATTGGACTTGCAGCATTGAGCCGGTTATTACCTCATGAGATGAATTTTACACCAATCGGTGCTATTGCTCTTTTTGCAGGAACTTATATCAGCGACCGTAAACAGGCTTTCTTATTGCCATTACTGACTCTATTAATTTCCGACATATTATTGCAAGTAGTGAATGGTTCCGGATTTTACCGGGATATGATTTTTGTCTACGGAAGTTTTGCTTTGGTAACCGGACTTGGTTTTATGCTTCGTGGTCGTGAGCAACGTCAAACCATCATGGTTGCGTCGTTGGTTTCATCCATTTTGTTTTTCCTGATCACCAATTTTGGAACCTGGTTGATGTATGATATGTACCCTAAATCTCCAGCAGGTTTGCTCAGCTGTTATGTTGCAGGAATTCCTTTCTTTAAAGGAACTATCATGGGTGACCTGTTTTACAATCTTGCATTATTCGGAACATTTGCGCTGGCTAAATGGAGATTTCCTGTTTTAGCTGCTGCAAAATAACCTGATGCTTTCTTGTTAGCGGTCGCCGCTGATAAAACCACCGAGCATTCCTCCCAGTCCACGTGACTCTTCTCTGCCGCCACCAAAGCGCGATGCAGCAAGAATTCTGTCTGCTATGCGTGAGAATGGAAGACTTTGCAAATAAACAGTTCCGGGACCGCGTAAATGTGCCAGAAAGAGCCCTTCACCACCAAATAAGGCATTCTTAAAACCACCTACAAATTTGATGTCGTAGTCAACTGTTGGAGCAAATGCTACCAGACAGCCGGTATCTACCCGTAAGGTTTCCCCTTGCTGCAATTCTCTCTTAATGATGGTTCCACCAGCATGAATAAAACAATGGCCATCCCCTTTCAGTTCCTGAAGAATGAAGCCCTCACCACCGAACAATCCGGCCCCTATTTTTTTAGTGAAGGCAATTGTGATATCGATTCCCTGTGCAGCACAAAGAAAACCATCTTTCTGACACAGAAAGGAACCACCAAAAGTCATCGGATTGATGTCTATAATTTTTCCGGGATAAGGAGCCGCAAAGGCAGCTTTTCTCTTACCGGTTCCACCATTAGAAAATGAGGTAATGAAGAAGCTTTCACCGGTGATCATTCTTTTTAATCCGCTGAAAATTCCACCTCCGGTTGAAGTTTCCATAACAATACCTTCTTCCATAAAAAGCATGGAACCAACTTCTGCTCTTACTCCTTCACCCGGATCCATCTCAACTTCTACAACCTGAATGTCATCTCCAAGGATACGGTAATCTATTTCATGTGCCATAATTTGCGTTTTTAACAGTTTTGTATTACTTTTAGATTGTCTTAACAGTAAAATGCAATTATAAGCAATGGCATTAAAAAGGAGCACATTTGGTATTTTATTTTTTTGCCTTTTTGGCGGAAGTGCCCTTGCTCAGCAACAAAAGCAACCCGACATCTTTAAAGATGCTGATGGCAATACCTATCATCAGTTATTCCTCGATTTTAAAGCAACGGAGTTGTTGAAATTGAATTATACAATTGATGAATCACCTGTGGATGGTGTTCTTTCAACAGACGGATATTCCATTATTATTAAAAATTACCCCGGCGACAAATCGGTGAAGGCATTGGTTAAAGATGAATCAGGAGTGGAAAAGGAAATCACCAAAGGCAGGTGCTTTATTGATCCAATTATTTTACAACTTTAATCAAAGTCCCATTACAGGCCTGTCCTTTGGATGTTTTACAGAGAAACTCAGTTTCTTTTTCACTTGCTGGCCCGGAGCTATTTCCAATTTCCAGGTAATTTTGCCTGTTTCAGCATTCAGTTCTCCTCCTGAGAAATCAATTGCCTTCACTTCTATTTCCTTATCCTGAGAAACCGGAATTTGCTCTTCCACTAAAATGGTCACCGATTCCTTCCTGTTATTTTTCAGGGAAGTCTCGTAGGTATAATTTCTGGTTCTGTTACTTCCGATGAATTGATTTCCTGCACTCTCTTTTAACTTTTCACGCTTCACAATGATTCTCTGGTCTCTTCCTAAAGAAATCACCAGAGTGTCATTCAGGGTGTTTGGATCAAGGGAAGTGCCTCCTACGAATGTGTTTTCGAAGTAAATATTTGCAGGTCCCTGTCTGAAGTCAAAATCCTGCCAACCAGTTATCGATGCAACCAGGAAGGCTTCCCTTTCAATCTTAGGAACAGCAAAATAGGAATACTTTGCAGGAAGTATATCTTTCTTTATTTCAATAGCTATGGGATTGTTACTTGAAGTAATAGTGTAAGGTAAAGCGATATCGTATTCAGTACTCAACTGACCTTCAGATGCTGTTACCCATTGGTAAATGGCACCTGCTTCAACCTGCAATTCAACAGCACCCGATGGCATGGCAAGCATAGATTCCTTGAATTTTCGGTCATCGTTTTTTCTTTGTTCTGATTTAATCATTACCTGAGGCTGGAAATTCAAGTACCACGGATTTAAAGTTGGTTTGTCGCTGCCTGCAGCTGGGTTACCGGTACTTAAACGCACTTTCACCTGGTTCCAGTCTTCACCGGTATTTTGAGTTACCATTGCCTTGTAGAGTAGTTCGACCGGACTATCAGCTGATTTAACACGGATATCGTATTGTGGAGTCCACGAAACATTTCCAACGAAATAGCTGACCTTGAAATTACCCGAGGTTTTGGCATTTGCTGAAACGGAAACCCGAATAGTTGAAAAGGGTTCATTACGGGTTGCATTCAATTGTGCTAGTTGCTGATTGATACGGTCAATTTGTTTCTTCAATCCGGTGTTTTTCGAATTGATAGCACCCATCCTATTCCTGATTTCAAGAATTCGGTTGCTCACATAGGTAGAAATGCTTTTCAGGTCCTCCAGCTTCACACCGGTATTTGTGCCTCCCACATTTTTATTTGCGAGCAATACATTTTGTTCTTCCTGTAAGGCAGCAATCTGATTTGAATTGCCATCAAAAATAGCCTGTAGTTTTTCCAGGGAATCTTCCAGTGCAACCATTTCTCCGGTTTTACGATCGGGACCGAGGTAATCGAGTTGATGCGCAACATTAAGGATAATGAAATCACCGGTGGCAGTAACTGAGATGCTGGCCAAATCAATGGATGCCGGCAAATTTTCAAACTTCAGTTCTGAATAGCCGGCAGGAATTGATACGGTTGCTGACCGCTGTATAATAGCCCCATTGGTAAAAACAGTTACCTGATTTATTTCTGTTTTGCTCACATAAATGGTTTCAGCAAAACTTATGAATGGCACAATAAGTCCGGTTAAACAAACCAGACTTTTTTTCAGGAAAATGTTCATGGCTTATGAATTATATAGGATTATGAAAGTTGTCATGAACCGGGAAGAACCTCAGTTTACTTCTGATTCAACAGATCTTTCATGCGTTTAAGTTCAATCGAGTAATTGGATTCGGTGAGACTGGTATTATTCTTAAAGTAAAAAATACCACCCCAATTGTAAACCACCTTACTGAAGACCTCTTGTGTTGTTGCTTTTCTGATAACGGTACGATAGATGGTTCTGTTAGACTCAGGCAGGGTTTCTTCTGAGATTCCTTCAGGATAATCTTTATCGATGGTAGGCAATGCAGCGGTGTTACGGGTGTCTTTGCTTGCGGCAGAATCTTTCTCAGCCTGTGCAGCTTTTGCATAGGATTCTTTCAATGCTTCAATATCACGTTTACGTTTTTCTTCCGCATCTCGTAAAGCTTGTTGTTTTGCACGTTCAATTTCAGCAAGACGGGCTGCTTCATCAGCCTTCTTAATACTATCGGCAGTTGCTTTTGCCTGTGCTTCTGCTAAAATGCGGGCTTTTTCTTCAGCTGCAAGGCGTAATTTTTCCTCTGCTGCCAATCTGGCTTTTTCAGCTTCGGCAGCACGGGCCTGTGCCTCTGCTTCAAGACGTGCTTTTTCAGCAGCCTCTTTCTTAGCTTTTTCTTCAGCCAGGATTCGGGCCTTCTCCTCCGCTTCAGCTTTTGCCTTTGCTTCTGCTTCTGCTTTGGCCTTAGCTTCGGCCTCTTTTTTCGCTTGTGCTTCTGCTGCTAAACGTGCTTTTTCATCTGCTTCAGCCTTAGCTTTTGCTTCAGCCTCCAAACGTGCTTTTTCCGCTGCTTCAGCTTTAGCTTTTGCCTCTGCCTCCAGTCGTTCTTTTTCTTCAGCCTCGGCACGCGCTTTGGCTTCTGCTTCTGCCTTAGCTTTAGCCTCGGCTTCTAATCGTGCTTTTTCTTTGGCATCAGCTTCAGCACGGGCTTTAGCTTCTGCTTCTAAACGGGCTTTTTCAGCGGCTTCAGCTTTTGCTTTTGCTTCGGCTTCCAATTTTGCCTTTTCTTCTGCTTCTGCTTTGGCTTTAGCATCAGCCTCAGCTTTTGCCTTTGCTTCCGCTTCAAGACGCGCTTTTTCCTTAGCTTCTGCTTCTATACGAGCTTTAGCTTCTGCCTCCAGGCGAGCTTTTTCCTCTGCTGCCAGGCGTGCTTTTTCTTCCGCATCTGCCTTAGCTTTTGCTTCAGCTTCTATTCTTGCTTTTTCTTCTGCTTCTTTCTTTGCCTGTGCTTCAGCCGCTAATCGTGCTTTTTCTTCAGCAGCCAATCTGGCTTTCTCTTCAGCATCTGCTTTTGCTTTCGCCTCTGCTTCCAATTTTGCTTTCTCTCTTGCTTCAGCATCTGCTTTAGCCTTAGCCTCTGCTTCCAGACGTGCTTTTTCCTTAGCTTCAGCTTGCAAACGAGCTTGCTCCTGTGCTTCAAGTCTTGCTTTCTCAGCTGCTGCAGCACGGGCTAATTCATCTGCTTCTTTTTTCGCTTTTGCTTCTGCCAGTAACTGTTGTCTTTCGGCTTCTCTTGCCTGTGCAATAGAGTCTTCACGGGCCTTGGCCAGAGCCTTTAAACGGGCTTGCTCTTCGGCTACTTCGCGTTGCATGATAGAATCGCGTCGTGCCTTTTCAATGGCAGCAAAACGTGCTTGTTCAAGTTCTGCAGCTTTTGCTTTCGCCTCTTCTTCTTTTTTCAGACGAGCTGCTTCTGCCAGTTCCTTGGCGCGGGCGGCCTTTTCTTCATTAACCTTCGCCAGTGAATCGGCTTTTGCACGCGTGCGGGCCAATTCTTCTTCTTGCTTTTTACGTGCAAGTTCTGCCTGCATCTCCTGTTTCACCTTTTCCAACTCCGATTTTCTGGCGCTTGTATAGTTTGAGTCGTAATCAAAGTCATCAACTGCTTCACTGTATCCCAATTTAGCTACCGGTTTAGAAATCCCTTCCGGCTCGGCCACTCCTTCTACCTTTTGAAAAAGATCGATTTTGAATTTGTAGGAATATATCTGGTCTTTACTTTCTTCAGGAACTTTGGTGTCTAATTCAACTGTTTTGGAAATGCTTCCGTTTTTCGAAAAAATAATTACATAATTATTGCCAAGCTCCAGATTTACAATAAATTTCCCACTGGCGTTGGTACTGATTACATCAACTTTCTCATTGCCTTTCATAACTGTTAGTTCCGCTCCTTCAAGGCCTTTACCTGATTGAAGAACAGAACCTACTACTTCCAGATAACCGGTGCCCTGAGCCTGAATATAAAATGTTTGAGAGGCGATCAGGAATAAGGTCAATAATACGGGGCGGAAAAAAGATGAAAATGGGGTACGTTTTGAAGTCATGTTTTGATTTTTCAGATCCAAAGATAATAAGTCTGGATTAATGATAATTTAAGAATATTTTGTCGGCAGCAACCAGTGCTTTAAAGAAGTTTTCTTTATTGATACGGGTTTCAACGTTTTTCTGTTCGAGATATTGGATAAGATGCTCTGTTGCCAGATTTCCCACAAGGTCGTCTTCAGCCATGGGACAGCCGCCAAAACCCTTAATAGCTGCATCAAATCGCCTGCATCCTGCATCATAGGCTGCTGCCACTTTTGAGTGCCAATTGTTTGGTTCACAATGCAAATGGATTCCGACTTCGAGATCTGGAAATGCATCCAACACTGCTTTTGTCAGATAATCCACATCCCCTTCAGAGGCCAAACCTACTGTATCTGCAAGAGCAATTTTTTTAATTCCGGAAGCTCTGAGTTTATGAATCCATCCCAATACAGTATCAGCGTCCCAGGCATCCCCGTAAGGATTACCAAAGGCCATGGATAGGTAAACAAGCAGGTGTTTATCGGCATCCGAGGCAATGCGAATCATTTCATGAACTGCAGCAAACGATTCATCAATAGATTTATTCGTGTTCCGCATCTGAAATGTTTCTGAAACCGAAAAGGGAAATCCTATAATCGAAATAGGTTTCAATTCGCAGGCTTCTGCAGCACCACGGCTATTGACCACTATTGCCAATAAGTCTGTTGCCGGATTAAGAACTAAACCTTCAAGGACTTCACGGGTATCTCTGAGCTGGGGAATTGCTTTCGGACTAACAAAACTCCCAAAATCGAGTCGGTTGAAACCCACTTGTAACAACTGATTGAGGTACTCAATTTTAAGTTCCGTTGGTATAAATGCACCTATTCCCTGCATGGCATCGCGGGGACATTCGGTAATATATACAGTTTCAGTTGGCAACATTTGTATGGGTATTTAATGAAAAAACCCGCTGTGTGTACAACGGGTTTGGGTTGTTTTTGTTCAACCTTATTTAACGATTACGCCATCAGCTTCAAAGGTAAGTTCTGTCTTCCCTTCAGTGATTTTTGCAATTTCCTCTTTGCTTTTACCTGCATCTTCTGCAAAGTGACGTAACTCTTCTACCGTAGTGGTTGTTACCGTCGCTTTTCCTTCTACAACAACTGTTTTTCCTGAAATATCTTTTGGTACAAAAAAGCCATAATCTTTGAATGAAACACGCATAGACGAACCATCACCTTTGTCAATTGTCATCCAGCATCCTTTGGTCTGGCAAACTTTTAAAATGGTTCCCGTTACTTTAGCAGTAACTTCTTTCTGATTTTCCATCTTAGCAACCAATTCTTTCATTGTGATTGCACCTTCTTCAGTGATTTTCGCTCCGTAATTATTAGTCTGACCAACACTTTGATCACAGGCATAAATTCCAATTATAAGGAATAGTCCAAACAGGTATTTTTTCATAGGTTTAATTATTTATGCAAAGTTAATAAAATGAAACGTGTAATTGTGGAAACATCCAAGGAATAATTACACAATTAATAATATGATTTTCAGTGTTTTAACAGTTCTTTGTTGATAGCTTTCACCAAGGCAGGACCTTCGTAAATGAAACCGGTATAAAGTTGAACCAAATCGGCGCCGGCTTTCAATTTTTCAATGGCTTGAGCAGGGGTAAAAATTCCACCACTGGCTATAAGTGCAAATTGCTTCTCCGATTTTGTGGCGACATATTTCAGAAGGGCTGTCGATTTTTCAAATACCGGTTTGCCACTCAAACCTCCTGCTCCAATTTTATCAATCTCACTTTGCCCGGTATTTAGACCTTCTCTTGAAATGGTTGTATTGGAAATAATGAGGCCTGCCAATTTAGTTTTCAGCGTGATGTCAATAATATCATCGACCTGAGATGTTGTTAAATCAGGTGCTATTTTTAAGAAAACGGGTTTTGCAGCAGGTTTTGAATGATTGGCATTCTGAACAGCTTCCAACAGACGAATCAATGGTTCTTTATCCTGCAATTCTCGCAAGCCCGGAGTATTGGGAGACGAAATGTTCACTGTGAAGTAATCGCAATAAGGAAAGAGCGCTTCAAAGCATATCAGATAATCGTTAATTGCATTTTCGTTTTCGGTGACTTTGTTTTTCCCAATATTCCCTCCAACAATTAGTTTGTGCTTTTTTTTCAATCTCGACACCGCAGCATCTACTCCTTCGTTATTAAATCCCATTCGGTTAATCAGCGCCTGATCGGCAGGTAGCCGGAATAACCGGGGCAACGGATTTCCATTCTGTGCCTTCGGAGTAACTGTCCCAATTTCAATAAAGCCAAATCCCAGCGATCCCAGCTCAGCAATAGCTTTAGCATCTTTATCAAATCCCGCTGCAAGTCCAACCGGATTTCTAAACTTAATGCCTGCCACCGTACGTTCCAGAGATGGGTCATTAACCAAAAACATCGATTCCTGGAGCTTGAGCATGCCCGGAATTTTTCCTGCAGTTTTCAAAATATTCATCACAAAATGATGCACTTTTTCAGCATCAAACCAAAATAAAACGGGACGTATAAGCGACTTGTAAATCATGGTGCAAAGTTCACAATATTTGTATCAGTTTAAAATAAAAAATAGAAATTTAGAGATATCTAAATTATTTGTTATATTTGCCAAATAATGCGTTTGCAATGAGTAAGCATAAAAATGAACCAATGCCTTCTTTGTCAGAGGTGAATTCCAGTGTGGAAGTCAATAAAGACAAACGTTTTGGAAGAAAGCTTTTGGCATTTTTAGGTCCTGCATATTTAGTTTCTGTAGGTTACATGGATCCGGGTAACTGGGCAACTGATCTTGCAGGAGGAAGTCAGTATGGATACCAGCTGATTTGGGTGCTGTTGATGTCGAATCTCATAGCTTTGCTGTTACAATCCCTTAGTGCCCGTTTAGGAGTGGTCAGAGGACGTGATTTGGCTCAGGCATCCCGGGAAATTTACCCACCTGTAGTTAATGGAGCCTTATATTTTCTGGCTGAGATTGCCATTGCTGCCTGCGATTTGGCTGAAGTGCTGGGAATGGCTATTGGACTACAATTATTGTTCGACCTGCCTTTGATGTGGGGAGTTTGCATTAGCGTACTCGACACATTCCTGCTTCTGTTTTTATTGAACTACGGGATGCGTAAAATGGAAGCATTTATAGTTAGTCTGGTGGGAATCATTGGTGTTTCGTTTATTGCTGAAATGTTTTTTGCACAGCCGGTTATCTCAGAAATTGCCGGTGGATTTATTCCTTCTATCCCGGATGATACTGCACTTTACATCGCCATAGGTATTATTGGCGCTACTGTAATGCCCCACAATTTGTACCTGCATTCATCGCTGGTTCAAACCCGAAAATTTGACCGCACTCCGGTTGAAATCCGCAAGGCTATCCGTTTTAATATTATTGATTCTGCCATTGCTTTAAACCTGGCATTCTTTGTGAATGCCGCCATTTTAATTTTAGCAGCATCCGTATTTTATAAAAATGGATTTTTTGAAGTGGCAGAAATTCAGGATGCCCACAAATTACTGGAGCCTTTATTAGGAACCGAATGGGCCCCTGCCCTATTTGCCATAGCATTAATTGCCGCAGGTCAGAGTTCTACCATTACCGGTACACTGGCGGGACAAATTGTGATGGAAGGGTACTTAAATTTAAGAATCCAGCCCTGGATCAGAAGGTTAGTCACCCGATTAATTGCCATTGTCCCTGCCCTGCTAACCATTCAAATTGCCGGAGAAGAGTCAACGGGAAAGCTGTTGGTTTTTAGTCAGGTGATTTTGAGTTTGCAGCTTGGTTTCGCGATCATTCCTTTGATCCATTTTGTCAGCGACCGCACCAAGATGGGTGAATTTGTTATTCCGGTTTATGTAAGAGTATTGGCATGGCTATCAGCCATTATTATTGTTTCTTTAAACGGCCGTTTGGTATTTCAGCAAATTCAGGATTGGATGAATTCACCGGATGTTCCGCAGGGTGTTATTCAGTTTGTGGTGATTCCAATTGCCTTGTTAGCAGTGGTATTATTATTCTACACCACTTTTGCTCCATTAATTCAACGCAACAGGACTGCTTCAGAACCTGTTCCACATGGCGATTTCAAAGAAATACTTAGTTCTGATCTTAAGCCAACTTCTTATCAGCGAATTGCCATTGCCGTTGACTTTTCAAGCGCAGTTCATAAAACCATCAGTCATGCTCTAAGCCAGGGAGGTTTAAGTGCTGAGTACCTTCTCATTCACGTGGTTGAATCACCCGGTGCCTTTCTTTTTGGTAAGGATGTGAGTGATTTTGAGGCTATAAGGGACAAGCAAAATCTGGAGCAATATGCACACAACCTGAGGGAGTTAGGATATTCTGTCAATACTGCTTTGGGTTATGGAAAACCAAAATTTGCGATTGCCGAGAAGACCAAAAGTTTTGAAGCCGATTTGTTGGTTATGGGTGCTCACGGACACCACACACTGAAAGATCTGTTTTTTGGAACCACCATCAGTGGTGTTCGTCATTTGGTTTCTATTCCCGTGCTGATTGTTCGCTGATTGCATCCATAATTTTGCGACCTTTGCCACATGGCAGAAACAACCATTGTAAATAACAAAAAAGCTGTTTTCGAATATCATATTGAAACAAAATATGAAGCCGGATTGGTATTGACAGGTACTGAAATCAAATCTGTTCGTGCTTCACAGGCAAATCTGGCAGATTCGTTTTGTGTTTTTATAAATGGGGAACTGTGGGTGAAAGGCATGCACATTTCAGAATACAAGGAGGCCTCCTATAATAATCACGCTGCTAAACGCGATAGAAAACTGTTACTGCGTCAACCTGAACTGAGGAAACTGGCATCTAAGATGAAGGAAAAGGGATATACCCTCATTCCGGTTAGATTATACATAAATGAAAAAGGGTTGGCTAAACTGGAAATTGCTCTTGCCCGTGGAAAGAAACTATTTGACAAGAGAGAAGATCTGAAAAAGAAAGATGATACACTGGAGATGTCCAGGATCAAAAAGGACTATAATAAATACGACTCTTAATCTTCCTTGTTATTAAAACTGAAAAACATCCACTAGTCATTGCCGGTGCCGGACCTGCCGGAGCCACAGCTTCGTCCTTTTTATGCAAGGCCAAAATAACGCATTTAATTTTCGATAAGGCGGTGTTCCCACGTGATAAAATTTGTGGCGATGCACTTAGCGGGAAAGTAATGCCTGTATTCAGAAAACTCGATCCTGCACTGATTGATCATTTGGCCATTGATAAAGAACATTTCATCGGAAGCTACGGAATAAAATTCGCTGCTCCCAATGGAAAAAGCATTGATATCCCTTTTAATAAAGATCTGGGAAGTCTGAAAACTCCCCCGGGATTTATATCAAAAAGAATAGATTTCGACAATTTTATGGTTGGCCAGATCGATAAAACGGTAGCTGACTTCAGACAAGGTCACGAGTTGGTGGCAATCAGGAAAGAAGGTGATACCAACATTCTTTCAATTAGGTTTGGTGAAGAAGTTTATGAAGTTGAAACCCCTTTGGTGATTGCTTCGGAAGGAGATCGAAGTGTAGTATCTAAAACCTATTCCGGTTTTGGAATGGAGCCTGACCACTATTGTGGCGGCATCAGAGCATATTATTCGGGAGTTACCGGAATGCATCCAATGAATTTTATTGAATTGCATTTTTTGGATGAATTGTTGCCGGGCTATTTTTGGATCTTCCCTTTACCTAATGGTGGTGCTAATGTTGGAGCAGGAATGCTTTCTTCATCCATCAGCAAAAAGAAAATCAATTTGAGGGAGGCCATGTTGAAAGTTATTAAAGAAAATCCCACCATTAAAGATCGTTTTACCAACGCTGTTCCGGAAGGTAAAATTCAAGGTTGGGGATTACCTCTTGGCTCTAAGAAGCGCCCGATTTCAGGTGATGGATTTATGCTCACGGGAGACGCCGCATCCATGATAGACCCTTTTTCCGGTGAAGGCATCAGCAATGCTATGTATTGTGGAATGACTGCTGCCAATGTAGCCATGGAAGCTATAAAAGCGGGCAATTTCAAATCTTCATTTCTGGTTCAGTATGATGAGAAAATTTATAACAGACTTTGGAGCGAGTTGCAATTGAGTCATACCATGCAGAAGCTTTGCAAGTATCCCTGGCTTTTTAATTTTGTAATTAATAAGGCCGAAAAAAACCGGACTTTCAGAGAAACAATTTCATGCATGTTTGACGATTTGGATCTTAGAGCAAGATTCAAACAACCATCGTTTTATTTCAAATTACTTTTCAACCATTAACTTTCTCTGATCATTGACCGGTTGAACAAATATCAGTCGTCTTAAATTATTACTTTAAGTAATTGTTATTAAATTATTATTTTATAATATTTTAAATATCATTAAATACTTTCCTTCCCTCCCAATCATTTTCCCTATTTTTACCGCTTAAATTTAAATAGCTGTCAATTTATGGAAATACTGATTCTGGTAGTTTTTGTCATCGGTTATCTGGCAATAGCATTAGAGCACCCCATCAATATCAACAAAGCTGCATCAGCAATTCTCACAGGAGTATTATGCTGGAGCATTTTCATTTTGATGGGTCATCACACACCTGAGTTTATAAATCATGAGTTGCTGGAGCATCTGGGCGAAATAGCAAGCATTCTCTTTTTTCTTTTGGGAGCCATGACCATTGTAGAATTAATAGATGCTCATCATGGATTTGATGCAATCACCGGCAGAATTACTACAACTGACAAGCGTAAATTATTGTGGATAATTACCATTCTTACTTTTTTCCTGTCTGCAGTACTCGACAATCTCACAACAGCCATTGTAATGACTTCTCTGACAAGAAAACTTTTCAGTAAAAGAGAAGAAAGGTTATTGGTGCTAGGAATGGTAATTATAGCAGCTAATGCCGGAGGTGCCTGGTCGCCGATTGGAGACGTAACAACCACAATGCTTTGGATTGGAGGTCAAATTACTTCTGCTAACATTATTATCAAGCTCATACTCCCAAGCATTGTGTGTACTTTGGTTCCTTTAGCTATCATTTCATTCCGGTTTAAAGGGAAAGAAGAAAAGGCAATTCAGGTAAAATCGGACCGCAAAGGCGCCGAGTTTGAAAAGAATCTTATCCTGTTTGCCGGAATTGGAGCCTTAGTATTCGTTCCGGTTTTTAAGACTATCACCCATTTACCACCATTCATGGGAATCTTGTTTGGTTTGGGAGCCTTGTGGATTTTAACCGAAATTATTCATCGTAAGAAGGAAGAAGAAGAAAAGGGAAAATACTCGGTAGTTCATGCACTACGCAAAATTGATACTCCCAGCATATTGTTCTTTCTAGGAATTCTGGTGGCAGTATCGGCATTACAAAGTACCGGACAACTTAAGCAAATGGCTGAAATGCTCCAAAATACCATAGGAAATGAGAATGTAATTGTAATGACACTTGGGGTTTTATCAGCAGTAATCGATAATGTGCCATTAGTAGCTGCAGCAATGGGTATGTACGATCTTTCTGTTTATCCTACCGACCACTATTTCTGGGAGTTTTTGGCTTATTGCTGTGGTACCGGTGGTAGCGCTTTAATTATTGGATCAGCTGCCGGAGTAGCTGTAATGGGAATGGAAAAAATTGAATTTCTCTGGTACTTTAAGAAAATAACCCTGTTGGCTCTCATAGGTTATTTTGCCGGAGCATTCCTTTACATCCTCATGGAACCTTTTTTTGGTGCCTGAATTTAAAAGTGAAAGAGCTATTCGTTCTTAGCTAATTCAATAATCGCATTGTAATATTTATGTAAACTCTGGCAACGGCTGCAATAAACCTGCAATTCCTGCCTTATCTTTATATCAGGGAAAAAGGTTTATGGCTACCAATTCCTGAAATGGTGTTTAGTTTGGAGGCAGATCCCGGTCCTGTGAGACCGGGATTTGTTTTTATAAGTGATCCAGAGCTTATTTAACAGCTGTAATCAGGAATTCTGTCCTTCGATTAAGTGCTCTGCCTTCTTCGGTATCATTAGTAGCTACAGGACTTGAATCCCCATAGCCTTTAAAAGTCAGTCGCTGAGGCATGATGCCTTTTTGTAGCAGGTAATCGTAAACCGATTTTGCCCTATTTTGGGAAAGTATCTGGTTCTTTTGTTTGTCACCTGTGCTATCTGTGTGCCCTGATACTTCAATGCTTATTGCCGGACTGTTTTTCATGAAAGTTACTAACTTATCGAGTTCAGGATAAGACTCAGCTTTGAGGTTAAATAGGTTGGTATCGAAAAATACATTTTTCAAAACCACCTTCCCTCCTGTCTGTGCCGGACTCAACTCCACATTCAGTAAATAAGCATTTTTAATATCTGCCGGATTTTTACAAGAGAAGTGATCAGAATAAAAAAGATATCCATTCTTAGAAACATTCAGGGCGTAATCTTTACCTGCTGTTAGACATGCCATGAATTCACCAGTGCCTCGCTCAGTTGATGACTTAATAACGATGCTACCTGTTTCCAGATCAATGATCTCAAAGGATGCTTCCAGTGGAGCCTGGCTCAGTTTATCGATAACAGTTCCTTTTACATAACTAACTAATCTGGGGCGAGCTTCAGCATATAATTCAAAACTGTATAAATCGAGTCCACCAACACCACCTTCCCGGTCGCTGGCAATATAAGCTATGTCTCCGGTGGGACCAACCAGCAATCCACGTTCATCTCTGAAAGTGTTAATCGGATAGCCTAAATTTTCCGGTTTTCCCCAATTACCATCTGGATTTCTGCGGGTGATATAAATGTCGAGATTTCCCAGTCCTGGATGCCCATCTGAAGAAAAATAAAGAGTCTGATTATCGGGATGAATGAATACAAATTCCTCCTCATCAGGAGTATTTATCAGGTTGCTCATCTTCTGCGGTTCACTCCACTGACCATCATCACTAATTCGGGAGGTGTAAATATCCTGATGACGTATGCCTTCTCTGGTAATTTGACCACGGATAAAATAAAGGGTTCGGCCATCTGAAGCAAAGGATGGTTGTGACTCCCATGCACCGGTATTTATTGGTGCACCCAGGTTGATAGGGCGTGTCCAGCCTTCCGATTTTAACCGGGAATAGTAAATATCACAGGAACCTTTGCCGTCCGGACGGTCACATGCAGCAAAAAAGAGAATTTTGCCTTCTGCAGAAATGTTCGGAACACCTTCATTCCCGGCAGTATTTAATTGTCCACCACCATTTACAGATGGTCCCCATTTGCCATCTTTTTTTCTGCTGATATAAAAATCTTCATGATAGATGTTGGAACCTTCCATAGCCGGCCTGTTCCGGGTATAAATCATCTTCTGATTATCGATGGTAATTGTTGGGAAATACTCATCATAAGGGCTGTTAATATTTTCTCCCATATTTTCCGGACTGAATGGAACGGGATTTTTAACTGCTCCCATGGCATATTCACAACTGGTTATGCGAACCGTTGCATTATCTCTGAAAGTTTGGTTGGTACCTGGGAAAGTCAGGAACTTCTGATAATGAATTTTGGCATCTTCATACTTGCCGGTATTCATTTCAATGTTTGCCAGTGTGTAATAGTTATTGGGGAAAAAATTCGGGTTAATGGCAAGGGCTTTCTTATACTCTTCAATGGCCGAATCATATTGGCGCATATCCACATAAACGTTTGCAAGCAGAATGTATGCTTCAATGAAGTTAGCATCTTTACCGATGGCTTTAAGCAATTCTTCACGAGCTTTCTCATTGTCACGGGCATCATAATATTCAGTTGCCGATTCATAACTTTTGATAGCTCCCTTATGGGTGGTGGAATATTGCGTTTGTGCCGTTGCCATGCCGGAAAACATGGTGATAGCAAGCAATAATTTGAGGATACGCTGCATAGGCTAAGGGATTCCGATGAATTTATGGGTTTGCAGGGAGATATTCCACTGAGGATTATTTTTAACAAATTCCACAATCAGCGGAAGCATTTTTTCGGATTTTTCGAATTCGGGTTGCAGAAACAGCCGACATTCCGGTTTGCACCAACGGGCATTTTCTATTGCCCATTCAAAATCGGATGCATTAAAAATAACTACTTTCAACTCATCTGCAACAGCTAAAGATTCCCTCAAAGGAGCTTTGAATTTCTTAGGAGAAACACATACAAAATCAAATGCACCGGTTATAGGCCAGGCTCCGGATGTTTCAAGATTTACGCTGAAATCTTTTGACTTTAAACCTTCCACCAATGCTGTCAGTTCGTACATGCATGGCTCTCCACCGGTGATTACAGCAAGCCGTCCTTTTTCTGAAGCAGCAGTATTTACGATATCCTCAATTTTATATTCTGGGTGTTTTTCACGATCCCAGGATTCTTTAACATCACACCAGACACAACCAACATCGCAACCTGCAAGCCTGATAAAATAAGCAGCATGTCCCGTAAATGAACCCTCGCCCTGAATGGTATAAAATGATTCCATTACCGGAAGCATTCCTGTAGAGATAGGTTTTGGAATGGTTATTTCCTGAGTCATTTATGTTGCCTGGTAAGCGTTACTTTGTTTTAGTTAGAATCAGCAAATTGAAAACTTCGTTTTGAAGCCAGCAGGGTATTTTGCAGCAAACCAATGATGGTCATTGGTCCCACACCTCCCGGAACCGGGGTAATGTAACTGCATTTAGGTGCTACCTGTTCAAAATCGACATCACCCTGCAACCGGAATCCGCTTTTGCGGGATGGGTCAGCTATTCGGGTTATGCCTACATCTACAACAACTGCGCCATCGGCAACAGCAGATGCTTTCAGAAACCCGGGTTTTCCAAGGGCGGCAATAATAATATCAGCCGACCGGGTGTATTTCTCCAGATTAACTGTTTTGCTGTGGCAGATGGTAACAGTGCAGTTGCCAGGCCAGCTGTTTCGTGCCATCAGAATACTCATGGGCATTCCAACAATGTTACTGCGGCCAATCACTACACAATGTTTGCCTGATGTTTCAATTTTATAGTGTTCCAGCAGGCTCACAATTCCTTTGGGAGTTGCAGCAACAAAAGCTGGAAGATTCTGCATCATTCTACCGGAATTTACCGGATTAAAGCCATCCACATCCTTAGCGGGATCAATCGTTTCGGTAACTTTTGAAAAGGCAATATGGCCTGGAATAGGACTCTGAACAATAAGACCATCGATTTCCGGATTTCTGTTTATTTCCCGAATCTGATGGAGTAATTCACTTTCAGAAATGGAAGGATCGAATCTAAGCAAGGTTGAATCAAAACCAATCTCGTGACAAGTTTTTACTTTGCTCCCAACATAAGTTTCAGACGCTCCGTCGTTACCTATAAGAATGGCTGCGAGATGAGGAACCTTCCCTCCTTTTGATTTTATGGCACTGACTTCAAGGGCCAGATCTTTTTTTATTGCTTCAGCAGTTGCCTTTCCGTCGAGTAGCTTCATTCCTGTAATGTTTTACTTTTTGAAGGGCATGTTGCGCATCGCCCGGGCAGCGTTACCTCCTGAAAAAGCCTTCATCATTTTTCTCATGTCTTCAAACTGTTTCACCAGTCTGTTTACCTCTTGAATTGAGGTTCCGCTACCTTCAGCAATACGCTTTTTGCGGTTTCCGTTCAACAAGGCAGGATCGGCTCTTTCAGCAGGTGTCATTGACCTGATAATGGCTTCAATCCCATTGAAGGCATTGTTATCGATATCGAGATCCTTTACCGCTTTACCTACTCCGGGAATCATGGCAAGCAAATCTTTCACATTTCCCATTTTACGTATTTGCTCGAGTTGAGACAGGAAATCGTTGAAGTCGAATTTATTCTTAGAGATCTTCTTTTGAAGTTCAGCCGCTTGTTTTTCATCAAACTGCTCCTGAGCTCTTTCAACAAGTGATACAATATCACCCATCCCCAGGATACGATCGGCCATCCTTTCAGGATAGAAAACATCAATGGCATCCAGTTTTTCACCGGTACCAACAAACTTTATAGGTTTATCTACTACCGATTTGATAGAAAGTGCAGCACCACCCCGGGTATCACCGTCGAGTTTAGTAAGTACCACACCATCAAAATCGAGGCGATCGTTGAAAGCTTTGGCAGTATTCACTGCATCCTGACCGGTCATGGCATCTACCACAAAAAGGATTTCATTTGGATTGACGGCTTTCTTAACCCTTTCAATCTCATCCATCATCATCTCATCAATGGCCAAACGACCGGCGGTATCGATGATCACCACATTGTGACCTTGAGATTTGGCCTGTTCAATCGCTTTTTTAGCAATCTCTACAGGGTTCTTATTATCGACATCAGCATAAACGGGAACACCGATTTGTTCTCCCAATACTTTTAACTGGTCAATCGCTGCGGGACGGTAAACGTCGCACGCAACCAACAATGGATTTTTACCTTTTTTATTTTTAAGATAATTAGCGAGCTTTCCTGATAAGGTAGTCTTTCCTGATCCCTGTAATCCCGACATCAGAATCACCGTTGGATTACCTTTCAAGTTCAGGTCCGTCATTGTTCCACCCATAAGCTGGGTTAGTTCCTGATGGACAATTTTCACCATCAGCTGAGATGGTGAAACGGCAATGAGTACATTCTGACCCAAAGCTTTTTCTTTGACGGTATCGGTGAAGGTTTTGGCAACCTTATAATTCACATCGGCCTCCAGTAATGCCTTACGCACTTCCTTGAGGGTTTCTGCCACATTAATTTCAGAAATCTTTCCCTGACCTTTCAGAACCTTAAACGCCCTGTCGAGTTTATCACTTAAATTTTCAAACATATTCGTATTGGAGTAATTATGGCAAATTTACAGATTTATTCCCTTTTTACACACTAAAATGCGGACGATTTTACTGCGCGGAGTCGGGCAATTGAGCTGATAATGAATCAATCATCATCATATCAGTGGAATCAGGTAACATCATTTCACCCTCTTCATCTATACCGGAACCAATTCCGTTGTCTTTAGCAGCAATATCTTCTTTGGTCACGTGTACCAGCCACTTACCATCTATTTTCTTTAAGCGCACTTCCTGTAATTCTTCATCACCGCTTTCTTTGAAGGTAACAATAGCAGTTTCGCCATCAATTTTTTCATCGATTACCGTCACTGATTTCTTTTCTGTTGAATCGGTTGATTCGGCCATTTTAGTGAGGTTTTCCATCAGATCTACCAATTTGATAGTCTCAGGTGTAGCATATTTCCGGGCTTCGGCAAAATTGCGTTCATTGAAAGAGTTCAGGAATTTGTCGGCTGATTTTTTAGGGGAATTTCCCATGCCGCAAGCAGTTAAAAATAAGGTAACCATTGCTACCCATCCGATTAATTGAGTTTTCATTTTTTAGTAGTTGAGATGCGTTATGTTAGTGGTGTATTTATTCAGGTAGAGATCATCGAGACCGATGTATGTTCTTTCATTGACAACGGTGCCTTCCAGATGAACATCAGAAACGGTTTCACACATGTTGTAAATCAGTTCCGAGCAATACATGTTTCCGGAATCTTCGAGATTAAAATCTTCGTCGAATTTGGGCTTCATTTGAAGGATATGTTGCAGCCATGAATTGACTTCATTTTCTTTGTTTTGAAGGAAGTTGAAACGGTATATGCCAAAGCCTTTATTGCTTGAAGGATTGCAGAATCCTGATAGCGTTTCCTTCTTGAATTCTCCGCCCCCGCCAGAATTTCCCAGCATGTGGTAGACAAATGGTCGGTTATTTTCAATCACAATAATTCCGGCATGTGAATACTTCTTTTCTCTTTTTGAGGTATTCCTGAAAAGATCACTGATAAATCCTTTGCCATTTCTAAGAACTATATCGCCGGTTTTTAAGTTGCCGGAATAAGTCATTGAAGGAATATTGGATTTATTGTCAGGCTTTCTGGTACCTGCAGTAACCCCCAGTACCAGGAACAGCATAAATATGGAAAATCCGTTTCTCATTACATTTTTTCGGGTACTCCAATACCTAACAACATTGTCGATTTATGAATCATTGCAGCACAATAACTGCACAGGTTTAATCTGAAATTGGAAATTTCCGGATGCTCGGGATCAATGATCGGATGGTCGTGGTAAAACTGATTAAATGACTTAGCCAGTTCATAGGCATAATTTGCAATCAGAGCCGGTGAAAACCGATCGGCAGCTTCGTGAATAACACCATCCAGTTTCAGCAGAATTCTCACCATTTCCTTCTCCTTAGCTTCAAGTTTGGAATAAAGGGAGACATCAGTATCCTTGTAAGATTTGAATGCCGGCATTGATTCCGCTTTTCTGAGTACGGAACGAATCCTTGCATGGGTATATTGGATAAATGGTCCTGTGTTCCCATTGAAATCGATAGATTCATCAGGATTGAAGAGCATCCGTTTTTCGGGATCCACTTTCAGAATGAAATATTTCAATGCTCCTAATCCCAGCATCTCGAACAATTGTTTTGCCTCGTCCGATTCAAAATCATCGAGTTTACCTAGTTCGCGGGTGAGTTTGGCAGCTTCATTCACCATGTCTTCAATCAGTTCATCGGCATCCACCACAGTTCCTTCTCTGGATTTCATTTTACCTGACGGAAGGTCAACCATGTTGTACGAAAGATGATATAGCCGGTCAGCCCATTCATAACCTAGCTTTTTAAGAATCAGGAAGAGCACCTTGAAGTGATAATCCTGCTCGTTGCCTACCACATATATGAGCTTGCTGAATTGGTATTCTTCATAGCGCATTACTGCGGTTCCAAGATCCTGAGTCATATAGACGGAGGTTCCATCTGAACGCAAAAGCACTTTTTCATCGAGACCTTCAGCTCTCAGATCAATCCAAACCGAGCCATCATTTTTCTTGTAAAGGATGCCCTTTTTTAATCCTTCTTCAACTATCGACTTCCCCAGTAAGTAAGTTTGGGATTCATAGTATATTTTGTCGAAATCGACCCCCAGTCTTTTATAAGTAACATCAAATCCGGCATAGACCCATTTATTCATGGTTTCCCAAAGCTGCATGATTTCAGGATCACCTTCCTCCCACTTTCGGAGCATATTTTGTGCTTCAGCCAGCAAGGGCGCCTTCTTTTCAGCTTCTTCCCGGCTCCAGCCGGAAGCTTCCAGTTGTTTTACTTCTTCACGATAATGCTTATCGAATTCCACATAATACTTGCCCACCAGATGATCTCCTTTGAAACCAGTTGACTCAGGGGTTTCCCCTGAACCATACTTCTGCCACGCAAGCATCGACTTACAAATATGAATTCCACGATCGTTAACAATATTTACTTTCACCACATTATTACCATCGGCCTGCAAAATCTGACACACCGAATATCCCAAGAGGTTATTGCGGATATGACCTAAATGCAACGGTTTGTTGGTGTTGGGTGAAGAATATTCCACGAGCACCGGGCCTCCCGAAGTTGATTCGCCGGAGAAAACCGGTTGGGTTTTGGAAGAAATTATTTTATCCCTTAATATATTTAAAAATAAATTGTTATGTATGCTTATATTAAGAAACCCTTTAATAACATTGAAGCCCGAAACTAATGTTCCTTCAGCAACCAAAGCATCTCCAATTTTCTTTCCTGTATCGTCTGGCGATAATCCGGCCTGCTTGGCAAGGTTAAAAACAACCAGGGTAATATCTCCTTCAAATTCTTTACGGGTGGGTTGGAAAAGCAATTGCTTCTCATCCACTTCTTTGTTAAAAAGCTGCGGAAATAAATCCTGAACAAGTTTTTTTAATTGTAATTCAAAAAGCATGTAAATTCTATAATTATTTTAGGTTGTTAATTGACTTACAACACGTTGCAAGATTTCGAAGGTATTCTCAGCCATCAAATTCTCCTTATCTAGTGTTGGGTTGACTTCCGCTATTTCGAAACAGCAGACCTTTTCATTCTGAATAAGCCGAACGCATAAACTTCCAGCTTCTTTCTCTGTGATACCATTTCGGACCGGGGTTCCTGTTCCTTTTGATATTGAAGAATCCATACTATCCACATCGAAAGAAACGTAAATCAGAGAACAGTGACTCAAATGAGCCAGTGCGTCTCTTGCGATCTTCTCAACCCCATTTCTTTTGACTTCAGAAGTGGTGAAAATTTTGACTTTATGCTTCTTCAACAAATAAGATTCTTCCGGTTCAACATCCCGTAAGGCAATAAATACCAAATCTTTATATGTAATTTTAGGTGTCACTCCACCTACCTTTTTCAATTTGGTCCAAAGATCAACGGTTTCCTTATCCGGTTTGTTGATCCTGTTTTGCATATTGTCTTCCGCCAGTGAGGCTGCCAATGGCATACCATGCACATTTCCGGTAGGTGTTGTATAAGGTGAGTGCAGATCGGCATGCGCATCGATCCAGATGACTCCAAGTTTTTGCTTTGGAAAAGCCTGGCGAATACCTGCAATTGTGCCTCCTGCTGTGCTGTGATCTCCTGCTAAAACAATAGGGAATGCTTTGGTTTTCAATGTGGAAGCAACCTCATTGGAAATTCGTTCGTAGATCGAAACTATCCCTTTCAACCTTTTAGCGTAAGGACTTCCGGGACTGCCAAACAGCAATTGATTCTCTGTTTTTATCTCCTTCGTTTCATGTCGGTGAAATAAATTACTACCATAATCGAGGGCTGCAATTTTGATCGAATCGACGCCCAGACTGGCACCGCGTGTTCCGGCTCCAATTTCGGACTTGACTTCAATAAATTTTACTTCTTTTATCATACAAAAATATTTTAGATTACTGACGGATTATTAATCCGCGTTAATTACATTCGCACAAAATTACTCATCTAACTCAGTTACATTGACATGAAGAACCGTTACATTGATCTGATTACACAAACATTCGATTTCCCTCAGGATGGATTTGATGTTTCAGATAACAATTTGAATTTCAATGGTATACCATTGATGGACATTATAGCACAGTATGGCACACCGCTAAAGATAAGCTATTTACCTAAGATAAGTTCACAGATACAGCGGGCAAAGCGGTATTTCAACGTTGCTATGGCTAAGGCCGATTACAAAGGTAACTATACTTACTGTTACTGTACAAAAAGCTCTCACTTTTCATTTGTACTGGAAGAAGCGTTGAAAAATGACATTCATTTAGAGACTTCCTCAGCATTTGATATTCCTATTATCAGAAAACTGGAAGAGAACGGATCTATTAATAAGGATGTATTTGTATTGTGCAATGGTTATAAGAAATCCATTTACACTCAGTACATTATGGAGATGATTGAGGATGGGTTTAAGAATGTGATTCCTATTCTCGACAACATGAATGAACTACATGCTTATGAACCGGTTTATTCGAAAAAGAAGCTAAAATTAGGAATACGCATAGCCGCAGAAGAAGAACCAAACTTTGATTTTTACACTTCCAGATTAGGAATTCGGAATACCGAAATTATTGATTACTATAAAAATGTTATCCAAAAGAACCCAAACATTGAAGTAAAGTTGCTCCACTTCTTTATCAATACAGGGATACGAGATACAGCATATTATTGGGCTGAACTGGATCGTTGCATAAATCTGTACTGCGATTTAAAGAAGATTTGTCCGGAGTTAGATTCACTCGACATTGGTGGGGGCTTTCCAATTCGCACATCTCTGAGTTCCAATTTCGATTATGAATACATGGCCGACGAGATAGTTCGTCAAATAAAATCCATATGCGATCAGCGCGGAATTCATGAGCCGAATATTTTTACTGAATTTGGTTCATTTACGGTTGGAGAAAGTGGAGCCATATTGTATGGAATTTCTGAAGAGAAGAGACAGAATGATAAAGAGCTTTGGAATATGATCGACAGCTCATTTATTACAACACTTCCCGACACCTGGGGTATTAAACAGCGATTCATTTTGTTGAGTGTAAACCACTGGGATAAAGAATATCAGCGTGTTAACTTAGGTGGATTAACCTGTGACAGTGATGATTACTATAATATGGAATCAATCAAAAGTCGGGTATTCCTGCCAAAGGTCAATCCCGGAGAGCCATTATATATTGGTTTTTTCCATACCGGAGCATACCAGGAATCGTTAGGCGGTTATGGTGGAATTCAACATTGTTTGATACCTGCTCCCAAGCATGTACTAATTGACCGTGATGAAAATGGAGAGTACACTACCAGGCTGTTTGCCAAAGAGCAAAGTGCCAAATCGATGATGAAAATATTAGGCTACTAATTAAAAAACCACCCCTACAGGTGGTTTTTTAATATTATTTAACGAATAGTTTCCAGTCTTTAATCCCGTATCAAAATGCGGGTTGTTTCCGATCCTGAATTACCGCTCACTTCCAGCACATACATACCGGCGGCAAGTTGAAATTTACCTATGTCGAAGAGCATCCGGTTAACACCTGACCTTACTTTTCCTGTAAACAGGGTGCCCAAATGCTGACCTTGTAAACTATTCAGTCGGACCACAATTTCATCATCGGCAGCTGTAAACAAATCAACGCCGATCTGTTCCGAAGCCGGGTTCGGATAAACATTAATACCATAAGTTGTTTCTGTAAGTAGCTCGGGAACAGAAGTGAGAGTTCTCAAACTATCACGGTATCTGATTGAAGTGATTATTTCGGTTCCAAACGAAACAGATGTATTGATTTGCAGAATAGGAATACCACCCTGATCAGCGAGCCATTTGTATTCGATGCTTAACGGATTCTGAAATCCGAATCCAATTCCCAGAGTATCGAGATAAAGCGAATCACGGCTGGTTATTTCAGATCTCACCCGAAGTGTATTGAAACTACCGAAAGGAGTAATCAAGGTGCCCCAACCATCCGTTTCATTGACACGATGTTGATCATGCGTGTAGGATCCTAATCCCGGAATGGAAATATTGAAATCAGAATCGGAGCTGTCAAGATTTCCAAAATTTAATGGAAAAGCAAACACCCTGTCGCGGGCATTAAATGGAATCGGAGTTGGAAATCCGTTCAGCGAAGCACCATATCCTGACTGGCTATAGGATGCACTACTGTTATAATAGAAATAATAAACATCACTCACCGAAATTTGTGGTACGGTTGGGAAAGTTGGTCCTTTTGCTGCAAGATTGGCTCGGTAGGGATTAAAAGGCAAATTGCTGAAAACAACCGAATAAAATGTTCCGGTTGAAGCAACATCAATAAAAGTGTCAACATCTTGAGAAACAGGTTGAAGCATCGAGAAATCCCAGGTAAAAGAAGCTCCGGTAGGAACCGGATCAATAGTGGGGGAAATTAATCCGTTACTAACCCGAAACGTATCTCCAACCGATGGCATATCATTGTTGTCGATGGTAATTTGGGCATAACCCAGTGTTGTAGTGAGTAACAATGTTGTTAAACTGACAAGGTTTTTCATAATACTATTGATTTTCAGCAAAGTTAGCAGCAATTATTGAAAAAAATAACTTCAAATTGATAATTGCGTTCAATGTGAACAATAAAACAACAACCTATCGTTATTCAAAATGGTTAAGTTGTTATTATTCTGTATTTTTGAAGCGATAAAAGACTCTATTATTTGAAGCGTTTCCTGTTAATTTTCACAATGCTGCTGCTCCTGCAAGGGAGATCAGATGCCCAGAATGCCTATAAAGGACTAATTCAGTTCTCCGGTGTTGTTGTAACCGGTGACAGTCTGAGAGCAGTACCTTTTGTCAGTATTATCATCAAGAACTCCTACCGGGGAACGATCAGTGATTATAACGGATTCTTTTCTTTTGTCGCACAGCCAAGCGATACCATTGAGTTTTCTGCAATTGGTTTTAAGAAGGGACAATATGTAATTCCTGATTCTCTGGAAACGGATCGCTATTCATTAATTAAAATTCTGTCCAGAGATACTATTTTGCTTCAGGAAACGGTTATTTATCCCTGGCCAACCAAGGATCAGTTTAAACAGGCTTTTTTAAATTTGAAGGTACCCGACAACGATCTTGAGCGTGCCAAACGAAATATGGCATTAGCTGAAATGCGGGAGTTAATGGTAAATATGCCTATGGATGGCAGCGGAAATTATAAGGCTTTGATGATGGAGCGACAAAATAAGCTGTACACAGCTGGGCAGTATCCTTCCATCAGCCTGTTGAATCCAATTGCATGGGCAAAGTTTATCGAAGCTTGGCAACGTGGCGATTACAAACGAAAAGATAAAGATTAACTGAAGCAACAAATTACTTTCTGACTGATGGCGCAATCGATTGCTCAATTTCCTGTTCACAGATATTTCATAGCATTATTTTTTCTGATTACCTGGTCATTTGCAGCAGTTGGCCAGAACAAAGCTACCATTACAGGTAAAGTCACCGACAGCGCTAAAAAACCGCTGTTGGGTGTTAATATTTCCATTTTTGGCAAACCGGGTGGTGTGGCTTCAGATGAAAAAGGTAATTATGAATTAAAAGTTGATGCAGGCCTGATAGAAGTGGTATTCTCCTCTATCGGTTTTATTCCATATCGCGAGAAATTGACTGTAACACCGGGTCAGGTAGTGACTCTTAATCCGGTAATGATCATTTCAGCAACTCCGTTACCTGCTGTTGAAATTAAAGATGAGCAATTTCGCAGAGGAACTTTTACCAGAATTGATCCCCGGACAGCATCTCAAATTCCCAATGTATCGGGAAGTTTTGAAGCGGTGCTGAAGAGTATGCCCGGAGTAGTTTCCAACAACGAACTCAGCTCCCAATATGCAGTTCGAGGTGGTAATTATGATGAGAATCTGGTATATGTTAACGACATCGAAATTTATCGTCCCCTACTCGTTCGTTCCGGTCAACAGGAAGGATTGAGTTTCATCAATTCGGATCTGGTTTCGCAGATTAATTTTTCTGCAGGTGGTTTTGAAGCCAATTATGGCGATAAATTATCATCGGTTCTCGATATCAAATACAAGAAACCAATGGCTTTTGGAGGCTCGGCTTATGCTTCCTTACTTGGAGGAGGATTGCATCTGGAAGGTGTTTCCAAAAATAAAAAAACAGGTTATTTACTTGGTGCCAGGTATAAATCGAATCAGTACCTTTTTAAATCTTTGGAAACAAAAGGTGAATATAAACCAAGTTTTGCAGATGTTCAGGGGTTGTTTACCTGGGACATAGACTCTAATACTGAATTATCTGTTCTGGGGAATTTTTCATTTAATAAATATCAGATTGTTCCTGAAAACCGCGAAACAGAATTCGGAACCATTAATGAAGCCCTGCGGTTGACCATTTATTTTGATGGTCAGGAAATTGACGAATACCGGACTATGACCGGAGCAGTTTCATTCACCAGAAAATTAACGGATAGCTTAAAAATTAAGTTTATTGCATCAGCATATCGTTCCAATGAGAGTGAATCGTTCGATATTCAGGGGCAATATTTCATTGATGAACTGGAAAAGGATATTGGTTCCGATAATTTTGGGGATGTGGCTTTCAATCGCGGTGTAGGAACTTATATTCAACATGCAAGAAATGATCTTGAAGCAACTGTTATAAATTTTGAACACAAAGGATATCTCGATCGTGCAAAAAGTCAGTTGCAATGGGGAGCCCGTTTTCAACATGAACTGGTTGATGACTATGTGAGCGAATGGGAATATATCGACTCAGCAGAATATGCGCTTCCTCACCCACCAGATAACATAGGTGGTGCCGGTGATCCGAATCAGTTGGTATTGATGAAGGAAGTAATTAAAACCAATGAAAGTATAAGTTCTTATCGCATTTCAGGATACCTGATGCATAATTATTTCTGGGGTGATAAAACCAAGTATGTGCTGAATACAGGAGTAAGAGCCAATTATTGGAACCTGAATGAAGAAACGGTCATTAGTCCGAGGGTAAACTTCACCATTAAGCCCACCTGGACCCGAAATCTTTCTTTCCGTGTTGCTGCCGGATTTTACTACCAGCCTCCCTTCTATCGCGAACTTCGTGATTTTGATGGAACCGTGAATAAAGATGTAAAAGCACAGCGCTCGATTCATTTAATTGGTGGTGCCGATTATGTATTTCTTTCGTGGGGAAGAGAGTTTAAGCTGGTGACAGAAGTCTATTACAAACACCTCGATAATCTGGTGCCTTATAAAATCGACAATCTCAGAATACGTTATTTTGCCAACAATGAATCGAAGGGTTATGCTACCGGAATCGATTTAAGAATTAATGGAGAATTTGTGGAGGGTATTGAGTCGTGGGCAAGTGTTTCGGTTTTAAAGACTGCCGAAGACTTGAAAGACGATTTTTATTATACCTACTATAATTCTGATGGGGATGTAATTGTTCCCGGGTATACATTCAACAATGTAGCTGTCGATTCTGTGAAATCAACACCGGGTTATATCGATCGCCCAACTGATCAGCGTTTCACTTTCAGTTTATTCTTCCAGGATTACCTGCCTAAATTCCCAACCTTTAAAATGAATATGACGCTGGTTTATGGAACGGGTTTGCCTTTTGGTCCACCCGGAAGAACCAAATACAAAGACAAGCTCCGATTCCCCGATTACCGCAGGGTTGATATTGGTTTTTCAAAAATACTTATCGACGAAGACGGACGAAAAGAATACCGGTTGAAAATTGCCAACAAAATCAAGTATTTGTCTGTTGGTATGGAAGTATTTAATCTCTTGCAGGTAAACAACACCGTGTCTTATTTGTGGGTCACCGATGTCACCAACCGCCGCTATGCCGTTCCGAATTACCTGAGTGCAAGGACGCTGAATGTTAAAGTGCAAGCGCGATTTTAGTGCTGCTCAGAAAGAAAATTCGTTGAGATGATAAATTATAAATGATAGAGGATAGATGAAGGGCTGCTAAAAAGATGTGCAGTGGACGGTAGGATTAAGGATTAAGGATTAAGGATTAAAGATTTTTAGTTTCTAGCCTTATAATATTTCACTTTTCAATTTTTGATAGTCAATCTTAAATGAATTATTTTTAAGATGAAAAGAGAATTTCTTGAGCAAATATATTTATAGGTAAAAACATAATTCTTCCAAATTAAAAGTGATAAACTCTAAACTCCTAATAAAGAAATAATTCAAATATCAATTATTAATTCAGTGTTTTTCACTTTCAATTCCACTACAAACATTTTTTAAGAATGATTTCAATTGCTGAGCAGAAACACTTAAATTAATAATCACCAAGTCAATTGCACTCACATTTATATTTCTCAGGAAAAAAAATCAGCACAGTAGCACATCAGCACCCTTCCTTTGGACCTTCAAAGGAATATTTAAACAAAAAAATATTGTTTTTGAAATGGGGGTTCTAGGAGGGTTGATAACTTCTTAAGTTGTTAATAAATTTGAAATTAAACAGCAGGGTGAACTTGGCACCC
>JAEUTI010000078.1 GCA_016788065.1 Bacteroidia bacterium
TGCAAAAGGATTTTCGATTGTGAATGGAGCACCGGCAACATCCAATGATGCGCAAATGGTTCCACCACCTTGAACCAATAATCCGTTTACATCAAATCCGGTAGTAACACCTGGAGTAACGATGCTCAGATCTAAAGTTGCTGGATTGTAAACCAATGTGTGGATGGTATAAGTGCCACCAGTTGTTACTGTGAAGTCAGGAGTTGCATTTACTTGTTCGATAACAAGTCCGGCACCTGAAGTCAATACATAAATTGTCTGATAACCTGCAGGAACAATTGCATTGCCATTAGCTGTTGCAGTCAATTGTGCAGATCCGCCATCGAAACATACAGTCGAATTTACAGCGGTCAAAGTTCCCGCTGAAGGATTTTCGATTGTGAATGGAGCACCGGCAACATCAAGAGATGCGCAAATAGTTCCACCACCCTGTACTAATAATCCGTTTACATCAAATCCGGTTGTAACACCTGGAGTAACAATTGTCAAATCTAAAGTTGCAGGATTGTAAACCAAGGTGTGAATGGTATAATTTCCACCAGTTGTTACAGTGAAGTCAGGAGTTGCATTTACTTGTTCGATAACAAGTCCGGCACCTGAAGTCAATACATAAATAGTTTGGTAACCTGCAGGAACAACTGCATTGCCATTAGCTGTTGCAGTTAATTGTGCTGAACCGCCATCAAAACATACGGTTGAATTTACAGCAGTTAAAGTTCCTGCTGAAGGATTTTCAATTGTGAATGGAGCACCTGCAACATCCAATGATGCGCAAATAGTTCCACCTCCTTGAACTAATAATCCGTTTACATCAAATCCGGTAGTAACACCTGGAGTAACGATTGTCAAATCTAAAGTTGCTGGATTGTAAACCAAGGTATGGATTGTATAAGTTCCACCAGTTGTTACAGTGAAATCAGGAGTTGCATTTACCTGCTCAATAACAAGGCCTGCTCCTGAAGTCAATACATAAATTGTCTGATAACCTGCAGGAACAACTGCATTGCCATTAGATGTTGCAGTCAATTGTGCTGAACCACCATCAAAACATACAGTTGAATTTACAGCAGTTAAAGTTCCTGCTGAAGGGGCGTCAACGTTGAATGCTGCACCTGCAACATCAAGAGATGCGCAAATAGTTCCACCACCCTGAACTAATAATCCGTTTACATCAAATCCGGTAGTAACACCTGGAGTAACGATTGTCAGATCTAAAGTTGCAGGATTGTAAACCAATGTATGGATGGTATAAGTTCCAGCAGTTGTTACAGTGAAGTCAGGAGTTGCATTTACTTGTTCGATAACAAGTCCGGCACCTGAATTCAATACATAAATAGTTTGGTAACCTGCAGGAACAACTGCATTGCCATTAGCTGTTGCAGTTAATTGTGCTGAACCGCCATCAAAACATAGGGTTGAATTTACAGCCGTTAATGTTCCTGCTGAAGGATTTTCAATTGTGAATGGAGCACCTGCAACATCAAGAGATGCGCAAATTGTTCCGCCACCCTGTACTAATAATCCATTTACATCAAATCCGGTAGTAACACCTGGAGTAACGATTGTCAAATCTAAAGTTGCAGGATTGTAAACCAAGGTATGGATGGTATAAGTTCCAGCAGTTGTTACAGTGAAGTCAGGAGTTGCATTTACCTGCTCAATAACAAGTCCGGCACCTGAAGTCAATACATAAATAGTTTGGTAACCTGCAGGAACAACTGCATTGCCATTAGCTGTTGCAGTTAATTGCGCTGATCCGCCATCAAAACATACGGTTGAATTTACAGCAGTTAAAGTTCCTGCTGAAGGGGCGTCAACGTTGAATGCTGCACCTGCAACATCAAGAGATGCGCAAATTGTTCCACCACCCTGAACTAATAATCCGTTTACATCAAATCCGGTAGTAACACCTGGAGTAACGATTGTCAGATCTAAAGTTGCTGGATTGTAAACCAATGTGTGGATGGTATAAGTGCCACCAGTTGTTACAGTGAAAACCGGAGCTGCATTTACCTGTTCAATTACAAGGCCTGCACCTGAGGTCAATACATATATTAATTGAAAATTATTTGGGATGACAGCATTTCCGGAAGGATTTGCAGTCAGTGTAACCGGACTACCAGCAGCACAGTTTGACGCATTTACTGCAACAAGTGTTCCTGCGTCAGGATTAGCAATTGTAACCGGAGCTCCAGTAACATCAAGTGATGCACAGATACTTCCACCACCTTGAACCAATAATCCATTCACATCAAACCCTGTGGTTAATCCAGGAGTAACTATACTAAGGTCAAGTGTTGCAGGATTGTATACTAAGGTATGAATTGTGTAAAGATCAGGTGTGCTAACAGTAAATGAAGGAGTAGCATTTACTTGTTGAATAACCAGATTCGGTCCTTGTGTTAAAACATAGATAGTTTGATATCCCGGAGGAACGGAAGCATTGCCATTTGGAGTTGCTGCAATGGTAACATTACTTCCATCGAAACAAAATTCAGGTGAAACAGCTGTTAATGTACCTCCATCAGGCTGATCAACTGTAAATGCAGCACCTGCCACATCCAAAGCTGCACAAATACTTCCACCACCCTGAATCAGCAAACCATTCACATCGAATCCGGTTGTTACACCAAAGACGACAGTACTAAGATCAAGTGTAGCTGGATTATAAACGAGTGTATGAATAGTATAATTACCGCCGGCACTTACAACAAAGAAAGGAGATGTATTAACTTGTTCAATAACCAATCCAGTACCTGAGGTCAACACATATAGTGTGGAAAAACCAGCTGGAACAACCGGAGCTGAAGAAACAGAAGCAGCCAATTCTGCTGTTCCTGCCTTGATACATTCATTTGCATTGATGGCGGTTAATGAACCTGCATCAACATTACAAGCTGAAGAAATGCTGACAGTATAATCTTCCGTTTCACCTAAAAAATAATTTCCACAAGGTGCAGGAGCGCCAAATCTTCTCACCACAACACGAGCTGCTACATCGGCAGAACCTGCAGTTGAAGGAATTTGAATTGTTCCAGAAACATTACCGTTTCCATTACCTGAATAAACCAATTCTCCGGCATCAGAGAAATCTCCGTTGTCGTTGAAATCGATCCAGATGCGGGCACTAAAAAATGAAAACAACAAATTATTGTCGGTTTCAATAGTAAATGGAACAGAGCCACCCGGAGTTACTGCAGTAGACTGAGCAGTAAAATTGGCGTACCCATTATTGTTTCCACTTTGATTGTTAATCGTGCCCAGTTCGAATCGATCGATCCAGACACGTCTGCCGAATATTGACTGGCCCTGGGAATTACACAATGACTGAGCCTGAGCTCCAAGCGTTGTGAATAGTCCCAAAACCATCGCCAAAAACAGCATGCGCATTCGCATTTTGTAATTGTTGTAGTTTTTCATGAGGTTATTGATTTAGGTTAGTTAAATTCTTTTTAATGAAAGATCCGTATCAGGAACTCAAAATCAGGAACACCAGCACATCTATTTTTGTTTAAGTTTAAATGCATATTATTAAACATAATCTTTAAAGTACAATAATATATGAGATTTGTCTAAAAAGTCATTTTCAAATCAGGCACCCACTCTATTCTCATAAAATAATCAGTTATTTTACTTATATTCAATTAATTAAACTATTGCCAAAGATCTTTTAATGATCCTATCTGAACCAGAAATATAATTTTTCAGTCTTGGTTTCTTTAAAACTTTTGTTTAACATATTGACACCTTTATTAATCAATGTTTCAGGATAAAAGAGCCAAAAACAAACCCAACAGACACCATTCGGTTCCTTATCTTTGTTGCATCGCTATGAATCGTAACTTCAATGACCTTCTGAACCTGGCATCACATCTGACATTCAGGAGGGTTTTCAATTTTGGAAAAGTTGCCGGCAGCTATTTTATTTCAAAATGGACGGGGAAGGTGCGGCATTCGGGGATGCCGGTTTCTTTATCATTTGAACCCACGACTTCCTGTAATTTAAGATGTCCGGAATGTCCAAGTGGATTGAGGTCGTTTACCCGTCCGACGGGAATGTTGGATCCGGTTTTTTTTAAGAAGGTTATAGATGATGTACATAAGGATTTATTGTATCTGGTATTTTATTTTCAGGGTGAGCCCTATTTAAATCCGTCATTTCTGGAGCTTGTTTCATATGCAACTTCAAAAAAAATATATACAGCAACTTCCACCAATTCACATTATCTGAATGATGAGAATGCAAAAAAAACTATTCAATCTGGATTAGACCGATTGATTATATCGATTGATGGAACTACACAGGAAACCTATTCCAGTTATCGTGTAGGCGGAGACTTAGAAAAAGTTGTTGCAGGTGCACGCAACATAATCAAATGGAAGAAAGCATTGAAGTCATCCACCCCACATGTTATCTTTCAATTTTTGGTGGTGAAGCCAAACGAGCATCAGATGAATGATGTGTTAACACTTGCAAAAGAAATAGGTGTTGATGAAGTTGCATTCAAGACCGCTCAGATATATGATTATGAAAACGGGAATAATTTAATTCCTGAGAACACCAGTTATTCACGTTATCAGAAAAACGCATCCGGTAAATGGGAGATTAAGAATCGGTTATTAAATCATTGCTGGAAATTGTGGCATTCCTGTGTTATCACCTGGGATGGAAGAGTTGTTCCGTGCTGTTTCGATAAGGATGCTGAATATGTGATGGGTGAATTAAAAACAAACGGCTTTCACTCAATCTGGAATAATGAAAACTATCGCAACTTCCGGGCTTCAGTATTACGTTCGAGAAGTGAAATAGAAATGTGCAAAAATTGCACAGAAGGAACTAAGGTGTGGACTTAGTTTAATTGTGCAGTGAGCTGACGAATAGGAATTGGTGTCTTCTGAATTTTTTTCATACCACCGGAAATATTAAAGATATTTTTAAATCCGAGTCTTCTTAAAATTGAAGCAGCAACCATAGAGCGGTAACCTCCGGCACAATAGATATAAATATTTTTTTCACGATCTAATTCTTTAACCTTTTGTTCGAGTTTAAACAACTCAATTAATTTTGCACCGGCAACAAATCCGGGAACCCATTCATCCGGATAACGGACATCGAGCACCATATTATCGGTGTACCTGTAATTGTGCGAAAAAAGAACCGCATCAACCGAAGAGATGGTATCAATTTTCTCTTCTGCTTTTATCCATGCCTCCATACCACCTTCAAGATAACCTATAACATTTTCATAGCCTATTCTTGATAACCTTAAAATGGCCTCTTCATTCTTGTTGTGATCAGTTACAAGAATTAGAGGTGTTTCAGGATTTAACAAGCCACCTGCAATCATTGCAAACGAGCCATCGAGACCAATATTAATGGATCCAGGAATAAATCCTGCTCCAAATGCTTCTGCAGTTCTGCAATCTATAACTAGAATGTTTTGATTTTCAATTTTGGTTTTGAGTTCTGCAACCGTAATTGGTCTGTTGTTTCTTCTAATTACAGCATCTATACTTTCATAACCTTTGCGATTAATAACAGCATCCATAAAAAAATAGGCCGGAGGATCATTTAATCCTTCAGTAACTAATTTCACAAAATCTTCTTTAGAACGTGCTTTCAGGGCATAGTTCTGATTTTTCTGAATGCCGATAGTTGAAAATGTTTCCTTTCCAATCGATTTTCCACAGGCTGAGCCAGCTCCATGCCCCGGATAAACTACAACATAATTTGGAAGCGGTTTCAGTTTCGATTCAATAGATTCGTAAAGCATCCCTGCCAATTCAAATTTCGACAGATTCTCTTTAACTGCCAGATCAGGCCGGCCTACTTCACCAACAAAAAGCGTATCGCCGGTAAAAATGGAATGTGGGTGATGCCTTTCATCTAACAGCAAAAAACAACTCGATTCCAGCGTATGACCCGGAGTGTGCAGCACTTTCAGAGTGACGCGACCAATGGGGAACTCTTGTCCATCATAAGCACATATAATTGAATATGAAGGACTTGCAGTAGGACCATAGACTATTTTTGCACCTGTTTTCGCTGCCAAATCCAGATGACCGCTTACGAAATCGGCATGAAAGTGCGTTTCAAAAACATATTTGATCACTGCTCCCCTACTTTTGGCAAGTTCCAGATAGGCTGAAACCTCCCTCATAGGGTCAATAATAGCAGCTTCCCCGTCTGACTCAATATAATAGGCTGCTTCTGCCAGACAGGAAGTATAAAGTTGTTCGATATACATCGGAATTATTCGAGGTAGCTAAAATAGAGACAGGTTTTTCAACCGGATATGACTTTTGTCATTTTGACTTTTGATAAAAATCAGAAGAGCTGGTATTATGGTAGGAAAAAAACTGCCATTTCACTATGTTTGTACCATGAAAGGGCGGAAGTGGAAGATTGAAATCATAATTGGTGCACTGTTAGTGGCTGCCACAATTTTCACATTCACAGTACTTTTCAATATTTCTTCCAGCATAGCTGTTTTGTATGTGATTCCCGTGCTGATGACGCTTTTTCATCCCGGAAGGTTCATTTCGGCAGCGGCAACTGTTCTCGGGACTTTATTCACACTGGCAACTTTGTTTTATTTCAAATTCAGTGTAGCGGCTATAATGGATACAACTATTGCGGCCGGCGGGATATGGATTGCCTTTTACTTCATCATTAAATATAAAACCCAAATGCTTTCCGATTCCAAGAATCGGGAACGACTGCATGCTTTATTTGACTATGCTACAGAGGGAATTATTATTGCCAGTCAGAAAGGCCAAATAGTAATGATTAATCCTATCGCCGAGAAAGTACTTGGATATGATAAGGGGGAACTTAATGGAAAACAAATTGAAGTATTAATCCCTGACAGGATGTCGGAGCGCCATGTAAAACATCGCGAAAAGTTTTCTCACAATCCCCAACCAAGGCCTATGGGAAAAGGTATGGAGTTGTATGCTAAAAAGAAAGATGGCACTGACTTACCGGTCGAAATCAGTCTGAGTAATTTCGAAACAAGTGAAGGCATGTTCGCGATTGCCTTTATGATTGATATTTCGGAAAGGAAAAAATCGGAAGAAATGCTGCATAAAGAAAAGGAGCTTGCGCAGATGTATCTTGATATTGCTCCTGTAATTTTTGTGGTTATTGGCAAAGATGAAAAAGTAACACTCATTAATCAGAATGGTTGTCAGATTCTGGGATTCAGTGAACAGGATATAGTTGGCAAAAACTGGTTCAATAATTTTGTCGATACCGAATCAAGGGAAGCATCCAGGATAAATTTTAATCTGATGATGAATGGTAAAATCAGTTCTGTCGCCCCCTATGAAAATACTATAATTACTGCTTCCGGTCAGAACCGGACCATGACCTGGAAGAACTCATTGATACGCGATGAACAGGCCAGACCCATTGCAGCACTTAGTGCCGGTGAAGATATTACAGCAAGAAAACATCATGAAGCACTTATTGAAAAAGCAAACAGTGATTTAAAAAAATACTCTGATGAGATTCTTCAGTTGAATGCTGATCTCGAGAAACGTGTTCAAACCCGTACAGAAGAACTCGGAGAACTGGTTCATAAACTGGAACACACGAACAGTGATCTTGCCATCGAAATTAAAGAACGTAAACAAGCAGAAGAGTTACTTGAAAAGAACCGGGAAGAATTAAAACTTGCTCTCATAAAAGAAAAAGAGCTCAGTGAACTAAAGTCACGTTTTGTTACCATGGCATCACATGAGTTCCGTACACCCTTGAGCACTATTTTATCTTCGGCATCACTCATTTCCAAATACAATGAACCGGGTCAGGATGAAAAAAGATTCAAGCACATTGATCGTATTAAATCTTCAGTAACTAATCTAACTTCTATCCTGAACGATTTTCTATCTCTTGGAAAACTGGAAGAAGGAAAAGTATCCTGCTCTCCTACTTCATTCGACATCACAGAACTCGGCCATGAACTTGTCAACGAAATGAAAGAAGTGGCAAAAGCGGGGCAACAAATTCAGTATGGACACAAAGGCAGTGATACATCTGTATTACTCGATAAAAATCTCACACGTAATATTTGTATCAATCTCCTTTCGAATGCTATCAAATATTCAAATGAAAATAAAAGCATCCGGTTCATTACAGAAATTAAAGATAAGGAACTAACCATCCGTATTGCTGATCAGGGTATTGGAATTCCTGAAGAGGAGCATCAACATATTTTTGAAAGATTCTTCAGAGCGAATAATGCTTCCAATATTCAGGGTACCGGCCTGGGACTGAATATTGTTAAGAAATACGTTGATCTAATGCAGGGGTCAATTACTTTCGAAAGTACCTTTGGCAAGGGAACAACCTTTGTGGTGATTCTGCCATCCGAATTAACTGCCAAATGAAAATATTACTAAGAAAATTTATCGCTTAACATAAAAAATACCTATTTTAGCATCGGGCAATCCTTTAAACTATGAAGAATATATTACTTATTGAAGATAATCTGGAAATGAGAGAAAATACTGCTGAAATACTGGAGCTCGCAGGCTACCATGTAATCAGTGGTGAAAATGGTAAAATTGGAGTTGATCTTGCTACCAAACATCTCCCGGATCTTATCATTTGTGATGTGATGATGCCGGAGCTCGATGGTTATGGTGTACTTCATATACTGAGTAAACATCCTAAGACTGCCGGAATTCCATTTATCTTCCTAACAGCTAAAGCTGAAAAAGAAGATTTCCGTAAAGGAATGAATCTTGGTGCCGACGACTATATTACCAAACCATTCAATGATGTGGAATTACTGGATGCTATTGAAACGCGATTCCGTAAGACTGATATTCTCAAAAAAGAATTTGCCAAAAATGCAGAAGGCCTGGAAGATTTCATGAATAAAGCGGAATCTTTTGATGCTCTCATAAAACTAACCGGCGACAGAAAATGCAAAACGTTTAAGAAGAAAGATCCTGTATTTTCGGAAGGAAATTATCCTGCAGGTGTTTGGTTTATCAGCAAGGGAAAAGTGAAAACTTTTAAATCAAATGAAGATGGTAAAGAATACATTACCGGATTATATAAAGAAGGGGACTTCATTGGGTACACTGCTATTCTTGAAGATAGCAATCTGACGGAATCTGCTGCAGCTCTTGAAGAATCTGAAATATGTCTGATACAGCGTCAGGATTTTTTGACTTTGCTCTATACTAACCGAGAAGTAGCCAATAAATTTATAAAATTGCTTTCTGATAACCTGGTTGAGAAAGAAGAACGTTTACTGAGTCTTGCTTACAATTCTGTTCGCAAACGTGTCGCTGAAGCATTGCTTATGTTACGCGACCGCTATAAAGAAGACAACAGAGACGAGTTCAGCATGCATATCTCTCGAGAAGACTTATCCAATATTGTTGGCACTGCTACCGAATCACTGATTCGTACATTATCAGATTTCAAAGAAGAAGGATTAATTGAACTGAAAGCAGGTCTGGTTCGCATTGTGGATGCCCGCAAGCTGGAACATATGAAATTCTGATTCATTTTACCAATTTATTACATAAAAATAATTCCCTAAGCATTGCTTACTTAGCTAATTTACCTACTTTTAAACAGGTAAATACTGCTAAAGGATGCCATTGACTTTGTTTCGTATTCCAATACAGGTTGAAGGGTTATTTTTTAATCTTCCATTACTTCTTGTCTTATTTGCTGCCTGCCATTTACCACTTGCCGCACAAACTCCATCATCAAACATAGGGTTTGAAACCGGAACATTTTCAAACTGGCAAGGTGCCACAGGAAGCTGTTGTCCAGTATTTGCACCCAACCAGGGAATTGTAAACGGGAGACACACAATTACTACAGGAAGTGGAATCGATACACTTTCCAACAATCTGATTCAACAGGTTTGCACCGGTTCTGTTTATTCGGCTCAATTGGGAAATTCAGGTGGGGATGCTGAATCGGAACAGTTATATTTTCAGATGCTCATACCTGCCGATTCATTGATCCTTGCAGTGAAATATGCAGTGCTGCTTCAAAATGCACAACACCCGCCTTCCAAACAGCCACGTTTCCGGTATTCGATCACCTCAAGTGGAATTCCTTTAACCGGATGTACCGAAAAATTGATACTAGCAGGAGATGCTACTATACCTTTTTTACATTATCAGGATATTGATATTTTACCTTGGCAAACAACTGCAATTGACCTGAGTGGAAAAACCGGTGATACTTTAAAGATAACTTTTGAAACAGGCGATTGCGAACCGGGGGGACATTTTGGTTATGCTTATGTCGATTTGATGTTGTTGCCTAAAAAAATAGAATTGCATGGATGCAATCCTGATGGGAGCTTAAATGCAATTGTTGCTTCCGGTTTAGATGGGATATGGATGAATGGTTCTGCAACGGACTCCATTCATGTTGCAAATCCTGACAACATAAATGATATCTATTATGTGCTCAACGCAAACAGCGATTGCGAGTTGACTATCTATGCAGCACCTGAAGTACTGCTTCCATCAAGCGAATTTACATTTACTGAAATGTGTGTGCAACAAGTAGCATTCGCAGCCATCAACAGCATAAACAATACATTGGTATGGGATTTTGGAGATGGGAATAATGCGATTGATTCCAATTTTATTCATCAATATAATTCTCCGGGAAATTATGAAGTTGTACTTACTGCCACAAGCACCAATAATTGTTTCTCCACCACTTTGCAGCAACTCATTGTCCACGAAAATCCGGAAGCACTGTTTTCTTCAGCTGATACCTGTTCAGGAATACCGATAACTTTAAAAAATGAATCACAGGATGCCGAAACTTATTTCTGGTATTTGAATGGAAACTTGAGTGACACTATTGAAAACCCTGTCAATTTGATTCTCAGTGAAGGGATGCAAACCTTGCAATTAATCGCAGCAAATAATATTGGGTGTAGTGACACTTCCAGCGCTACATTAAATATCAAATCTCAAATTGAATGCCTGTTTCCGGAAAGTTATCTTTATATTCCCAATGCTTTTACACCAAACGGAGATGGCATAAATGAAATATTTAAAATCATTAACCTGGAAAACGATCAGGAATACAAAATATTTAACCGATTCGGACAAATGCTATACTCCGGAAATTCCTGGAATGGCACCTTTGAAAATAAAGATTGTGAAGCCGGTGTTTATCTAGTCAGTTTTCAACACAACAAAAAGCTTCATCAGCAAACCATTTCTTTATTGAAATAATTATAGAATTTCTTCAATAATTTTTCCATTGGCCTTGATACGGATTTTGCTCCCTCTTTCAGAATTTTCGAAACGGTAAGTATCATCAGCCGCATTAGCCTGTTGATACAATTGCTTTCCATCTTTTGAAAGAACCTCCACAACAACCGCTGATGATTTATTTCCATTCACTGTAAGCACATAACTATTCTTTGCTTGTTGCGATAAGGTCACAAACAATGAATTTATTTTCAGTTTGGCATTTTTAAATTCAGGACGCTTCTTCTTTACTAAAACAGAGGATGAAGTTTTCAATGGAGAATTCTCGAAATAACCTGATAATTTTCCAGATGGTGGTGTGTTTCCAAAATACCTGATATAATCTAATTGTAATTTTGCAGGGAACCGGGTGGTATTATCAGGTACGGGACCAAAGGGCCCGCCATCAGAAGGTATAGCAAGGTTGGCAATGATCCACATCGGATTTGAAAAATTTCCTTTCCAGTAAGCAATTCCTTTCCCATTCAAATACCAGATTAAATAACCTGGTTGCCATTCAAGGCCCACTACATTAAAGCCCTCCTGCCATCCTGCAGAAGTCGTAAGGTAATCGCCCCAATTTTTTCGCACCAATCCCAAGGTGGTTTTATAATTATTGCACCCCGATTTACAATGTACATCCACATGAATATCTTTATTTCGCTCGCCTTTAATTTCAAAAATATCGATCTCCTCATTTTCCACTCCGGCATAGAGCCAGAAGGCAGGCCATAAACCTTTACCGGCATCCGACATGAAACGAGTTTCATAATAACCATAATGAAACTTCTGCTTTGAAAAAATCATACCACTTGAATACTTGAATGTTTGTTCATTCTTACCAACCACATCCTCTTTACATTTCAAGGCATAATTCGCATCTTCCCAGGAAAGCACTTTCTCAGTCACTGTTTCTTTCCTTGCAATGAGCGAAAGAATTCCATCTTTCAATTCATAATTTTTCCAGTCAGAATAAAATTGCTGTTCTTTATTACAAAATAAATTCCTTCCCCATGGATACGACGATTGCCAAAAAGAAGTATCAGGTTCCGGCGCAGTAAACTCATCACCACCCTGGTAATACCATTTCTGAACACCATCATCGGTTACCTTCCAGATGCGTTGCGCATGAATGAAATTACTTTCAAAAATAAAAAGTACACTGGTCAGAAGGAGTAGAAATTTAAACTTCATAAAATTCGATTAAGAGGGAACTAAAATAGAAATAAAAAACTAATTTTGTTCTGATGGAGGCTATACTTATCATTTGTGCAACTGCATTTATCGGCTCCGGACTTACATTAGTCTCCGGTTTCGGACTAGGCACATTGCTGGTACCTGTTTTCGGATTGTTTTTCCCGATTGAAATTGCCATTTCACTTACTGCAATTGTCCATTTTCTAAATAATCTTTTCAAATTAGCGTTGGTTGGCAGAAATGCAGATAAAGGCATTCTTGTCAGGTTCGGTATTCCATCCATATTTGCAGCTGTGGCCGGCGCTTATATGTTAACCCAAATCAGTGACATACCGGCAGTTTACGACTATCAAATTGGCAACAGCACTTACCAATTGTTGCCTGTAAAAATGGTAATTGGTTCACTACTAGCAATTTTTGCTTTACTGGAACTTTGGCCATCATTCCGGAAACTAGAAATTCATTCCCGCCACTTACCTTTTGGAGGCTTACTCAGCGGCTTTTTCGGCGGTCTATCCGGAAATCAGGGTGCATTGCGATCTGCATTTTTAATAAAATCGGGCCTAACTAAGGAATCTTACATTGGCACGGGCGTAGTACTGGCTTGCTTTATTGACATTTCCAGACTAACCATTTATGGTTCGGGGTTTACATCCGATTTTAATACGCTCCCCGGAATGTTGTTAGTTGCAGCTACATTATCGGCTTTTGCAGGGGCTTGGCTGGGTAATAAGTGGCTAAAAAAGACCACCTTCAGCAGTGTCAGAACCCTGGTGACTCTTTTTCTGCTTGTGTTTGCCATTGCACTGTTTGCAGGATTAATTTAGCTGAAAAATTGAAGAAAATCCTCATTTGAGGTTAATAAATATGTTGTATCTTTATAAGCTACAATCAGCCTTTCCTAACGACAACATAAAATAGCAAAGCTTCATTTCAACATGCAAAATTCTTCCGAAAAACCCAAATTATTAATAGTTGACGATCACGCAATTATACGCCGCGGTTTAAAATTCATCCTCGAATCAAATTTCAATATTCATGAATTTCAGGAAACAGAATCTTGCAAAGGATTACGGACGATGCTTACAACCCAGAAATTCTCGCATCTTATACTCGACATGCAACTTACCGACGGTAACGTAATTGAAATGTTGAATGAGATTATTGAAACATATCCTACCATGAGCATATTGGTTTACACCATGAGCCCGGAAGAAATTTTTGGAAGCAGAATCATGAACATGGGTGTATCGGGATTTTTAAATAAGCAAGCCGACGAAAAAGAAGTAATTGTTGCACTCACCAGTTTTTTTACCGGCAAAAAATATTGCAGTGCCACTGTCAAAGAACTGATGTCCGCAAAACCTTCAGGAGAAAAATCACAGGATCCATTCAAAGAGCTTTCTGAAAGGGAACTCACTGTGATGAATTATTTGCTAAAGGGCGAAGGAATAAAGGAAATAAGTGGCAGACTAAATATCAAATCATCAACTGTTGCAACATTCAAAGCACGTATTTTCAATAAACTTGGAGTATCCAATATTATTGATTTGAAAAATCTGGCCGAGATCTATAAATTCAGACATCCGGTTCAATAAATGAGAGGCAGTGCCAATTTTTTTACTGCAATGTTGCCATTCCGGAAACAGCTGCTTTACCGGGGAATATTTCTGTTATTCATTTTATCAGGCATTGCACATACTATTCTTGCACAAACAGAGACCGAATACACTATTAAGCGTTATTCATCCAAAAACGGTTTGCCGCAAAATAGTATCAAGTCGATGGCAATGGATGATAAACGATTCCTTTGGCTGTCAACAGAAGGAGGTTTGGTTCGTTTTGATGGACAACAGTTTAAAGTTTACAATCAATCCAATCATCCAGGTATCCGGAATAACAGGTTCATGTCTATAAAGAAAACTAAAGACAATCACCTGGTAGTAAATGAGTGGCGTGGAAATACTTTCGGTATTAAAGGCGGAAAAATTTCACAGATTTTATCCTGGAGTGAAGAGCTTCCTTCTGAAGCAACTATTGCCGGCGGTATCCCTAATGTGGACTTCCTTAAAACGATGAAGAAAGATACCATTGCGGGCATCCCAACGACTCAACTCACCTCCTACCCTGTTTATATTTTTAGCTTTACTGCGGACAGATATGCTATCAGAACCTTAGATGGCATCAAATTTTTCAGAGAAAATAAATTTGAGAAAGATATTTTCGTTGGTGCTAATGTAATACATGAAATATTCCTGTGCGAAGGAATCATTTTTTTTATTGACAAAAACAAGGAATGGTTTTATGTAGATGCCGATAACAACCGCATTGTTCGAACTAAACTTATCGGAAGTATTCCTGATGATGTAGTTAAGAAATATTCATTTACAAAGAGTATCATCTGGAGTAATGCCTATCCTGATGTGTACATGAAAATTCAGAACAACTTACATCAAATTCGTTTCGACAGCACAACTGCATCTTTAACTTCAATTTTAATTACTTCCAGATTACCTAACAGCTGTCAGGTTTCTGATGCATTCTACGATGAGAAAAGTCGTAGTTTATTTGTAGGAACCGACACTAAAGGATTGTATGTTTTTAAAAAATCAATATTTAAAACGTTAATTTATGATGACCCCAATGTAGGTCTTAATAATTCATACTACAGTCAGATTCCAATCGACAGCAATACTGTTTTTTCAGGTTATCGACGGGAATTTACGATAAAAGGTGGAAAACCATCTGATCTTCCCCTAATAAAATACAATCCGGAAAATTTACTGGTCGATAAAAATAATACTGTTTGGTATTCAAATCAGAATATTATTTACAAATATTCCATTCCGCAAAAATCCAACACACAAATTGCTACCAATATGCGTGGCGACTTTACCTGTTTTCGCGAACAAGGAGATTCCATTTTAGCAGCCCACTTCGACGTGGTTGGGTTCGTTAAAGATTCCAGTTTTGTTGTGTTGGCAAAGACACCTGATGATTTTCCGGATTCCAGAATTGAAGATATTCTGATTGGTCCCGACAACCGCATCTGGATTGCCAAATGCAATGGGGTAATGGCATGTACTCCCGGCAAAGATAAGTTCAGGTTCATCCCCGGACTGGAAGGCGTTTGCGCAAGGGTATTGTTTAAGGATCAGGGAAATATTTTTATTGGCACCTATGGCAATGGATATTTCATCTGGAAAGATGGCAAACTAATGAAGCCGCCACTGGATAGAAATAAATTCCTATCCCATGCACACAGCTTCCTAATTGATAAAAACAATTACCTGTGGATGTCGACAAATAAAGGTTTGTTTCGTGTGCCATACCAACAGGTATTGAGCTATATAGAGGACACGACAAATACTTTGCAGTATGAATATTTTGGTGACGATGACGGAATCTTAAACACCGAATTCAACGGTGGCTGTACACCCTCGGTAGTTCGGCTAAAAAATGGTTATGTTTCTTATCCAACTATGGAAGGTCTGGTGTGGTTTGTACCGGAAAGCATACCTTCCACCACTTCTGATGAAGAAATACTTATTGACGACATTTATATTGATGGCACACTGGTTGAATCTAATACGCTTTCTATTCCTCCAAACCATCAAATGATTAAAATAAATTACTCAACTCCATATTGGGGAAATAACACCAATCTGGAACTTGAATATCAACTAAAGGGATACAGCGATCAGTGGAATGATCTTGATGCAGAACAAACCAGTATTAACTTTTCAAGTCTTCCTTCCGGGAATTATAAATTACTAATCCGAAAATTAAATATATCATCGGACGGAAACTACATTGCCGCAGAATTGAATTTTGAAGTTAAGAAACACATTTACGAAACTTTTCTTTTTCAATTTTTAGTTACAATTGGTCTGCTATCATTAATTATTTATTTATTCCGCTTAAATACGGCACGTGTCAGGAATAAAAACATTCAGCTCGAACAAAGGATTGCTGAACGAACCAAAGAACTCCAGTTAGCAAATCATAAGCTTGAAGAGAATATTGAAGTACTTGCTGAACAGGAATTATACCTTAAGGAATCGATCAGTACAAAGGATAAGCTGATATCGGTAATTTCCCATGATATCATTACACCTTTAAAATTCATTTCCATGGTTTCACGGATTTCAAAGAAAAATCCGGATATGATCGATCGTTCGAAACTGATTGAAAGTATGAATGATATTGAGTTTGCATCTGATAAACTTTACAACAATGCAAAAAATATCCTTGACTGGATGAAATTTCAGAACAACAAAATTAATCCACAGCTTCACCATATTGCCGTGCATGAATACATTGATGAAATCATTGAGCCTTTAAAAGGTATGGCCGATATCAAACATATCAGCATCATCAATCATGTGAACGAAGAGGATATCATAATTACCGATCGTAACATTTTCATGATCATTTTGCAAAATGTGCTTACCAATGCCATTAAGTACACGGAAAAAGGCCGCATTCAATTTTCAGCAGCAGCCGACCATCTAAAATATACGATCACTGTGGAAGATACCGGCATTGGAATGTCAAAGGAAACTCTCGATGAGATTCAGCGGATAAAAACAGGAGCTGCTTCCGATACGAAACGAATTAAACGTGATACTGATATTGGCAATCAGCTCGGCTATATAATTATCTCAGATTTGTTGGATATGATTGGTGGCGATTTTAAAATTGTCAGCTTCCCGGGCATCGGAAGTAAAGTGACCATCATCATTCCGCAAAGCGAAAATAACGAATAAAAAAAACCGGCTGACACCAAGGCCAACCGGTTGTAACGGGGGTAATTGATACAATTAACCTTTCAATGCTTCTGCACCGGCAACAATCTCCAGAATTTCGTTGGTAATTGCAGCCTGACGTGCTTTATTGTATTGTAACTTAAGTTCTTTAATTAATTCACCTGCGTTATCAGTTGCTTTGCTCATCGCAGTCATTCGCGCACCATGTTCACTGGCATTAGAATCGAGAATGGCTTTGTACAACTGAGTTTTGATAGATTTAGGAATCAGGTCGAGTACAATTTGCTCCTGACTTGGTTCAAAAATGTAATCGTTAACTGCTTTTGTAGCTTCTTTTCTCTCAGGTGGTGTAATTGGTAATAACTGTTCGGTAATTACATACTGAACTGCGGCATTCTTAAACTGATTGTAAACAACAACCACCTTATCATAATTCCCATTGGCAAACTCCTGCATAATTTCTTCAGCAATAGTTGCAACGGAATTAAAATTCAGGTTGGAGTAAACATCATTATGATTTCCGGCATAGAGATTTTTATTCTTACTGTAGAAATCACTTGCTTTACGACCGATGGCAAGCACTTTAAGATTACCTGCTTTCACCTGATCTTTGTAAGTATCGCCAATCAGACGATTAACGGTACGGATAATATTGGAGTTGAATGCTCCTGCAAGACCACGATTCGATGTAACAGCAACAATAAGCACCTTATTCACAGGTCTTACTTTTGCGTACACACCACTTCCGGATGCATCAACACTCTCTGCAACATTTTCAAGAATCTCTTTCAGTTTAGATGCATAAGGGCGCATTTGAATAATTGCGTCTTGTGCTCTTCTCAACTTTGCAGCCGCAACCATTTTCATAGCTTTGGTAATCTGCTGTGTTGAGTTTACTGAAGTGATCCTTATTCTTACCTCTTTTAAATTTGCCATTATTTATAAAATGAGGAGACCACTAGGGTCTCCTATGGTAATTAATTAAGCTGAATATTTTGCAACCAGTTCTTTCGCAACTTTCTCAAGAGTTCCGGTGATGGTATCATTGAAATCACCTTTCTTAAGAGCATCAAGTGTACTTCTGTGTTGAGCATCCAGAATATTGAGATAATCCTTTTCGAAATTTCTGATTTCTTTAACAGGAACATCTCTCAATAATCCTTTTGTACCACAGTAAATAATTGCAATTTGTTTCTCAACAGTAAGTGGAGAGTACTGTCCTTGTTTCAGGATTTCCACGTTACGGGAACCTTTATCGAGAACTGCTTTAGTAGCAGCATCCAGATCAGATCCGAATTTCGAGAATGCTTCAAGCTCGCGATACTGTGCCTGATCAAGTTTCAGGGTACCGGCAACTTTCTTCATCGATTTAATCTGTGCGTTACCCCCTACACGTGATACCGAAATACCTACGTTGATTGCGGGACGAACACCGGAGTTGAACAAGTTTGCTTCGAGGAATATCTGACCATCAGTAATCGAGATTACGTTGGTAGGGATATATGCAGAAACGTCACCTGCCTGAGTTTCGATAATCGGAAGGGCTGTTAATGAACCACCACCTTTTACTTTACCTTTCAATGATTCCGGAAGGTCATTCATTTGTGATGCGATCTCATTCGACTCAATTACTTTAGCAGCACGCTCCAGCAAACGGGAGTGAAGATAAAATACGTCACCAGGATATGCTTCACGTCCCGGTGGGCGACGAAGCAGCAGGGATACCTCACGGTATGCAACTGCTTGTTTCGACAAGTCATCATAAACGATCAAAGCCGGGCGACCGGTATCACGGAAATACTCACCAACAGCAGCACCTGCCATTGGAGCGAAGAACTGCATTGGTGCAGGCTCAGAAGCAGCAGCCGATACGATTACCGTATATGCCATTGCGCCGTTTTCTTCCAGTGTTTTAACGATATTAGCTACGGTAGAACCTTTCTGTCCAACTGCAACATAGATGCAATAAACAGTTTCTCCTCTTTCGTAGAATTCTTTCTGATTAATAATCGTATCGATAGCAACGGCAGTCTTTCCAGTCTGACGGTCACCGATAATTAATTCCCTTTGACCACGGCCAATTGGAATCATCGCATCGATAGCTTTGATACCTGTTTGAAGTGGTTCCTTTACAGGCTGACGGTAGATTACACCGGGAGCTTTACGCTCGAGAGGCATTTCCAACAATTCACCTGAGATAGGACCTTTACCGTCGATTGGATTTCCGAGAGTATCAACAACACGTCCAACCATACCTTCACCCACATTGATGGATGCAATTTTTCCGGTACGTTTTACGATATCGCCTTCACGAATATCATTGGACTGTCCGAGCAATACGGCTCCAACGTTATCTTCTTCGAGGTTAAGAACGATACCACGAAGGCCATTCTTAAATTCGATCAATTCTCCTGACTGCACTTTTGTGAGTCCGTAGATACGTGCAATACCGTCACCTACCTGGAGTACGGTACCAACCTGTTCGAGTTCGCTATCAGATTTGAAGCTTGCGAGCTGTTGCCTCAGGATCGCCGATACTTCATCCGGTCTTACTTCTGCCATTGTTTATAATTTATAATTGGTAAAATTAATTTCTGTTCTTAATAATCTTTAACATAAAGGTTCTTACTGAAATCCTGACGTAATGCCTGTAATCTGCGTGTTACAGAAGCATCAATCTGGCGGTCACCCCAACGAAGAATAAATCCTCCGATAATATTAGGATCAACAATTTCTTTCAGTTCAATAGAGCTGCCTGTAGATTCTTTTACAATGGCCAGCATCTGATTGCGCAACGACTCATCCAGCGGAGCTGCACTGATTACAAAGGCAGGCTGAATGTGTTTGAATACTTTGTATAAATCGATAAATGATTTAGCAATATCTTCCAGATAATACTCTCTCTTTTTACGCGTAATGATGCGCATAAATTCCAGACTAACGGTATTGATTTTCGACCCGAAAAGTTCTTTCAGAATAGCATCTTTTTTATCGGTATTTACGATCGGCGACTTAAATAAAACCGATAGTTGACGGTTATCACGGATTGTATTTGCTACCAGCAACATATCCTGATACAACTGTTCGGTAATATTTTGTTCTTTCCCCAGATCGAGGAGAGACTTCGCATATCGTCTGGCAACTTTCGTTTCAGCCATTTTAGATTTCTTTCTTTAGTATCAGTTCATTTTAACATCCTTCAGCAAGTCATTAACCAATGTTTTTTGCTTGTCATCGGTCGACAGTTGCTGACGAATTACTTTTTCTGCAATTTGAATAGAAAGGGTTGCCACCTGATTTTTAAGTTCGGTGATTGCAGCCATCTTTTCATTCTGAATTTCTTCACGGGCAATTCTGCGTAAACGATCTGCTTCTTCAGTAGCTTTGGTCTTGGCGTCATTGATAATACTATCCTTCGCATCGCGGGCTTCTTTCAGAATCAGGTCACGCTGATTGCGTGCTTCCTGCAATAACTTTTCGTTGTCGGCTTTCAGATTTGCCATTTCTTCTTTGGCGCGTTGTGCTGCATTCAATGCATCAGCAATAGAACGCTCTCTTTCGTCAAGTGACTTCAGAATCACCGGCCAGGCAAATTTTTTCAGAATAAACAGGATGGTGAAGAAGGATACACACATCCAAAATATCAAACCAAACGCGGGTTTAACTAATTCCATTTTCTATGCTTTATATAGTTTTTAAACTCTTAATTTCTTTGAAAGAACTATATGACAGCCAATCGCTGCCATATAGTTCTGATTTCCTGTAGTGGCTTACTTGAAAACAACAAGCAGACCTACTACCATTGCGAAGAACGCAGCACCTTCAACAAGAGCTGCAGTAAGGATCATGTTCGCACGGATATCACCTACAGCTTCTGGCTGACGGGCAATTGACTCCAATGCTGATCCACCGATACGGCCGATACCAAGACCAGCACCAATTGCTGCTAATCCTGCACCTAATGCCGCAACTCCGTAACCAAGGCCTAAACCTGCTACTTCTCCGGCTTGTAATAAGATAGTTGATAACATGTAATTAATTTTGAATTGTGAATATTTAACTGACTATAATTTCGAATTTAGATAATATGTGCTTCTTCAACTTTAGCATCATGATCGTGAGTGTCGTGGTGTGCTTCTTCTACTGCAGCTCCAATGTAGATCGCCGATAAAAGCGTAAATACATAAGCCTGAAGAAATGCAACCAGTAATTCCAGACAGGTCATGAAGACCGTGAATGCAATCGAGAAGATTGCAACCCCGAATCCTGCTCCTGCACTCATTTGTCCGAAGATGAAGATAAGACTGAAGAATGATAATGCGATAATGTGGCCCGCAGTGATGTTCGCAAAAAGTCGGATCATCAATACAAACGGACGAAGAAATACTCCAAGTATTTCAATTGGTGTAAGCAGGAACAATACCCACGTTGGTACACCGGGCATGGCAAAAATGTGATGCCAGTAATGCTTGTTACCATTTATTAAAACCAGAATAAAAGTAATCACCGCTAAGGTCATGGTGATTGAAATGCTTCCCGTAAGGTTAGCCCCTCCCGGAAATACCGGCACAAGTCCTAAAAGGTTGTTTAACCAGATGAAGAAGAAAGCCGTAAGCAAGTATGGCAAAAACTTCATGTATTTTTTCTCACCGATAGAAGCCTTTGCAATGTCGTCGCGGACAAAAATTACCAAAGGTTCAATCAACGACTGTAATCCTTTTGGTGCTTGTCCCTTACGTGCTGTATATGCTTTTGCTACTGAAATAAACATGAAAAGTAAAATGATCATACTCACGAAAAGAGAAACTACATTCTTGGTGATTGAAATATCCCATAATCCTGCAGTTACTGTTGCATCTTCGGTAGCTGTAGCTGCTGGTCCCGACATTTCATTCACTGCAATTATTTTCTTGTCACGTATTGCATATCCGTTGTGCACATCTTCACCATGGTGAAATGCAGACGACATAAAAACATCTAAACCACGGGCAGAAGAATAAACAATAACAGGCAATGGAATAGAAACAGAACTATGTCCCTCACCCCACAGGTGCCAGTCATGAGCATCGGTAATGTGATCGGTAATCATTTTACCCGGATCAAACTTCGCTTCCGAATGCCCTTCATGACCTTCTCCACCCGCATAAGCTGCAGTTGAAAAGAGAATAAAAAATAACAGGGAAAACAGTTGGTTTACTTTACTGATTTTCAGGAGATATGCAATTGGTAATGATTTCATTTTTCTGAAGCTTCGTTTGCTTTTTTAAAACGACCGCAAAGGTATAAAGGAATTGCTAATAAAAAACAGGGTAAGAGTAATAATTGAAAGCCTTGTTAATAAATAATAAATTAACTGCTATATTGCTGACAATTAAGCTAATACAACCTCAGCCAAAAGGGGTTATTAACGTCACGGGAAATAGAGCCTGGCCTTTTTCAGGATGCTTTGCGTTGACTACTGAACTTTTTGTACACCATCGCCACTTCAAAAACCGTGTATAAAAGGTATAAAATGAAGAAATTGGCGATAAACGCGACTGCAGTTGCTTTATTGAACAATGCGTAGCCAATCAAAACCACCATAAAAAGGAATAATTTTATCCCGGTGGCACCCATAAAAAAGCGAATAAAGGCAGCATCACTTTTAGCACCTGCCCGCATAAGTCCTACATGAAATAAAAAGGTAACCAGCATCATAAATAACTGAAGCATCCATACCATTTCAAACCTGAACTTATCGAGTAAAACCGGATTTATAAAATAATATCCCAGCGCAATGAATCCCGAGAAGAGAAGTAATTTACTGTTAAAACGGCTGTCGGTTAGCATAAATCAACGCAATTCTGATACTTGTCGCTATTCTTTGGGTGTAAATCCTTTTATGAAATAATAAAGCGACAAAACTACTGATAAGATACTGAATGTTAAGGTAAAAACCGGAATTTTCAATTCCAGCCATTCATCTAATTTAACCCCTCCCCATGTGCTGAAAAATATAATTGCCGCCATTTGAAAACCCATGGCGGAATAACGGGCATAAGCGTTAAGCTGTTTTTTCTTTGAGCTGAATTTCGGGTTGTTTGTCGGCATTCTTGAGGTCCTTTATCATGGGTCCCATGTTACAGTTACCCGTAAAACTTGCCCCTACTTCTACAACCAGTTTTCCGGTTAAAATATCACCATTTACTTTTGCGGTAGCTTTCAAAAACAACATTTCCGCAACCGTAGTCTTTCCTTTTACTGCACCTGAAATATCGGCATTCTGACAAACAATATCGCCATGTACTTGTCCGGTAGATCCTACCACAACCTTCGATTTAGATGATACTGAACCAATTATAGTTCCATCAACACGTAAATCACCGTTTGCTTTTACTTCACCTTCAATAATGGTTCCTGCACCAATCAGGTTAATTGATCCTCCCGACTCAGTGCCTTTACTGAGACCACTTTTGTTTTTGATTGTTTCGAACATGACTCCCGGACTTTAAATAATTGTCCACAAAGATATGTTAAAAAGTTTTATTAATAAAAAACAAAGTGTTAACGGTTAATTTAAGTACTGTTCTTCATAGAACCGTTCATAACCATCTATGTCTTTGGTTTGCAGCAGCATAATTAAATTATCGGGTGTAATAACCACGCTGCGGGCCGATCCCATATCAATGTTAGAAAATGCTTCCGGATCATTCAGCAAACCATCCAGATAACCTAATGCTTCTTCCTTGTTAGGAAGCTGCTTGATCATCAGAAACTGATATTCCTGACCCAGAAACGAGCTATTAACCTGAAGTTGCTTGGTACGATGGAAGTTGCTGTTGTAATTGGAGATGGCAACTTTAAAGTCTTCAGTACTTATAGTATTGTTCACATAAACAAACAATACATATTGAATGGTATCTTTTTGAACCGTAAACATTGAACGCTTTTTAGGCGGCTCTACTATTTCAGGCTGTGTTTCCTTAGGTGCCACTGTAGTGTCTTTAGGTTGTTCCACTGTGGCGGGATTTAATCGCGCTAAAATTTCTTTCGCACGTCCTGCAACAGAATCCTCAGGAAATTTGCGGATCACTTGTTTCAGACTAGCTTCAAATTCAGGTAATGAACGAAGCTTACCTATTGCAAGTGATGTTAGCAATTCATACTTCGGAGCAAGTTCATTGGAAGGGAATAAGGAATCAGCCATCGATTTTCTTTCGATCACATCTTCATACTGCTTATTCAAATAAGCCCTGTAGGTGTTTTCATAAAATACTTTTTGAATGGCAACCTTCTTTTGCTGATCTTTGAAATAATCGGGGTTCAGAATGATTTTTGCATATTCTGAATCAGCATAATTATTAAGAATAATATTTTTGTAATAATCAGATTTCTCTTCATCACCAAGAGCCAGATACACCCGATACAAATTGTAAATGGTTGGAAGTTTATACTGATTCTCGGGATAACGTTGCAGCAATGTTTCAAAATTTCTACCCGATTCTTTATTGTCACGTAACTGCTCTTTGTAAATCAATCCGACATTATAATATGCCTCCACAATTTTCTCATCAGAAGCAGCGCGCATCTCAGGTGTTACAGGAATAGATTCCAGATAAGCCTGTTTTCTTTTTGCATTATCAAGTGCCATGATGGAATCACGTGCAGCAACTGCAGCCAAATCGGTTGAATCAACTGCCTCACCGGTTTCATCGGGTCCGCCGCCGGGAACCTCAGCAAATGAACTGCGTGATGATCGTCTCCAATTATCTTCGAGCTTTCTGTTACCCCAGATCCGGATAAAATCGGTATAACCAAAACTTAATGCACTTTGATTTGAAAAATACCAACCTGTGCCACCACCGCCACTTTGCTGACCGGCACTTCCGGGAGGACGAATATCCTGCATATTTCCAAAAGGATCACCTTGCGATTGCTCCTTCATTTCTTTGTCCTTCAACAATTTTTCTTCACGCTCTTTTTCTTTGCGAAGACGCTCTTCTGTTTCAACCTCAATCAAACGATCAATACTTGCTTCACGCTCAGCAGGACTCAATGATGCCATGCGTTGCAGACTATCTTCGGTTTGAATCACAGCAAGATTTTTGATGAGCTTGGTAAGATTGGTTTTGGTATTGATGATAGTGATGTAATCCGGATGATCCTGCGATAAAAATGCTGCAGTACTATCGTAATAAGTCTGCGCCAACGGATACTCCGGCTTCTTGAAGAAAATTTCAGCCAGTTTTAAATACGACAACGCTTTCTGATTGGAATTACCAACACTTGATGCCGTTGATTTACGTAAGAAATCAATTGCCTCCTGTGTGTTATTTTCCTTCAATGAAATTTGAGCAAGTGCATAATAAATCTGATCATGGTATTCGATGTTTTTATCATCGGATAACATCTTCACCAACATCTCTCGGATACCTTTTGCATCAGGACTATTCACATCCACACTACTGGCTCTGTTCACTCTTGCATTGAACATCATTTCATAAGCAGGATTCAAATCCATACAGGCTTCGTAAGCAGTAACTGCTTTCGGATAGTCACCCATCTTCTGATGAATTTGTCCAAGAATAAAATAATATCTTGCCCTGTCGGCACGCTTCTTAGTCATTGAACCCGCTTTGGTCAAATGTTCAATGGCTTTTTCATAATCATTTTGCTGAATGTAATAATCGGCATAAATGGCATTCAGCATTCCTTTTTTCTTTACAGGAAATTTACCATCATCACGCAATGTTCCTAACAAATATTCTGCATCAGGCATTTTACCTAAACGCAAGTAACATTGTGTCAGATACATCAATGCATCATACTTGATAGGCTCGTTGCGGTATTGTGCTGCTACAAATTGAAAAGATTCAATTGCAGTCCATGTTTCATGTTTGTAAAATTGTGCTACACCAATTAGCAGGTAGCAGTCGTCGATCCACTTGTTGCGTTCTTTACCATCAATTTCCATGGAGTGACGCTGAATTACCAGTGACACTTTTTTGATAGCCTCATCCATATCCGGGAAAACAGCCTTTGCGCTGGCAGCATCACCATGTTTGAAAACCGGTAAAATACGGTCGTAACGATCAACCTGTGAGGTGGCCAGGGTTTTGGCACCTTGCTTGACACGCTCCCGGGCATTAAAATAGCCATTGTAATGAGCAGTTGTTTTGTGATACATTCTGCTGATTACCGTGTTCTTTTTTACGGAACACCCGGTATAAATCAAAATGGTAAAGGCTAACACCAATACCCTAAGGAAATGACGATTAAAATTTGGTTTCAAGCTATTTCGGATAAACGACAATTGACTATAACTTTAAAATTTTCCGTTTAGTATGCCGGAAACGAAACCGGCAAGGAATGTTTAGTAGCCTGTTCTTATATTTTACGATATTTGCAGACTCATCAAACCGAGGCAAACTTAGCGATTGTTTTTGGTTTAACCAATATTCAGGGCAACCGGTGGAAAAACCTAAGAAGAAAATTTACAGGAAATTAAGGAATAAGTACCGGTTGGTAATTATGAACGATGAGACTTTTGAAGAAAAAGTCTCCCTCACCCTGTCGCCGTTAAATGTTTTTGTCTTTACAGGAACTATCATAATCAGTCTCATCACCTTCACCATTTATATCATTGCCTTCACTCCTTTGCGGGAATATATCCCCGGTTATGCCGATGTGAACATGAGACGAAAATTGGTTGCTCTTACTTTTCAAACCGATTCGCTCACTCAAAAACTGAATTCCAGAGATCGTTTCTTATTGAACCTCAGGAACATAATTGATGGAAATGGTGCTATCGACTCAACCTCCGCACAACAACAGGAATTTATCAGATACGACACCATTCGCTTTCAAAATGCATCCCCCGACGATTCGGCTTTACGTGCTTTAGTAGAATCTCAGGATCGTTTTACCCTCACGGATGGCGTTTCAGGACCTGCTTCAAGTATCAGCTCCTTCTATTTCTTTACCCCGGTTAAAGGAACGATAACCAGTCACTTCAGTCCGAAAACCAAACATTATGGGATCGATATTGTTGCTTCCCCTAATGAGGTGATTAAAAATACGTTGGATGGTACTGTGGTATTGGCCGACTGGACTTCCGAAACGGGCTATATTATTGCTGTTCAGCATACTAACAATTTATTCTCGATCTACAAACATAATTCTGCGTTGCTTAAAAGCGTTGGCGACTATGTAAAAGCCGGAGAAGTACTGGCCATTATCGGCAATACGGGTGAACTGACCTCAGGTCCTCACCTGCATTTCGAATTGTGGTATAATGGCAGTCCCGTGAACCCTATTGATTATATGACTTTCTGATTTTGGAAAAAAACGATAAAAAAAGAATTGCCCTGCTGGGATCTACCGGCTCCATTGGCACGCAAACGCTGGAAGTAATCAGCGAACAACCCGATCACTTTGAAGTAGAGGTACTTACAGCTAACAGCAATGCTGGTTTATTGATTGAACAAGCACGCAAGTTTCGTCCTAATACGGTAGTAATTGGTGATCCTTCCCTTGTCGGGGATGTAAAAGCTGCCCTGGAACCACTTGATATTAAAGTTTTTGCAGGTTACGATGCTATTTCCCAGATCGTTACCATGGATAGTATTGACATGGTGGTAACAGCCCTGGTTGGATACTCCGGTTTGAAACCGACCATGGAAGCCATCCGAGCCGGAAAATCGATCGGATTGGCGAACAAAGAAACTTTGGTGGTTGCCGGTGAACTCATCACCCGGTTGGCGGCTACTTCTGGAGTAAATATTTTCCCAATCGACTCTGAGCATTCGGCGATTTTTCAATGCCTCCAGGGAGAATGGCACAATCCGGTTGAAAAAATTTATCTCACGGCCTCAGGTGGACCCTTTCGGGGAAAGACCAAAAGCGATTTGGAACAGGTGACCCGGGAACAGGCTTTAAAGCATCCCAACTGGACGATGGGAGCAAAAATTACGATCGATTCGGCAACGCTGATGAATAAAGGTCTCGAAATGATTGAAGCAAAATGGCTCTTTCAGTTGCGACCCGATCAGATTGATGTGATTATACATCCGCAGTCAATTATTCACTCCATCGTACAGTTCGAAGATGGATCCATGAAAGCTCAAATGGGTCTCCCCGATATGAAATTGCCCATTCAATTCGCCATGGGTTATCCGAAGCGGATGAAGTCGGCATTTCCAAGATTCGATTTCATGAAATACCCCTCCTTAACCTTCGAAGCTCCTGATATGGAAACCTTTAGCTGTTTGCAACTGGCAATCAACAGCATGGAAAAAGGTGGAAATATGCCCTGTATTATGAATGCTGCCAATGAGGTTGCAGTAGCAGCTTTCCTTGAAAACCGCATCCGTTTTAACGGAATCCCAAAACTTATTGCAACAACCATGGAGCGGGCATCATTTATTAAGGAACCCACTTTCGAAGATTATGTGCAAACCGACAAAGAAGCACGAATTTTAGCCACTGAAGCTATCTAAATGTGAATAAGTTTGTTGTTTATCCGTTATGACAGCTAAATTGAACTGGCATAAATTACTTTAATTTCACACCCTGAAAAGATTACGAAAAACGATTTATAGAAAACGATGACTGGATTAATAATGGCTGCCCAGCTGATTCTCGGGCTCTCAATACTGGTAGCACTTCATGAGTTAGGACACTATCTGGCTGCCCGTGCTTTTGGCATTCGCGTAGAAAAATTCTACCTCTTTTTTGATGCCTGGGGTTTCAAATTATTTTCTTTCACCAAAGGTGATACTGAATATGGTATTGGCTGGCTTCCGTTAGGTGGATATGTGAAAATCTCCGGAATGATTGATGAATCCCTCGATAAGGATCAACTTGCCGGACCACCACAACCTTACGAATTCAGAGCTAAACCAGCCTGGCAGCGACTCATTGTTATGGTTGCGGGTGTTACCATGAATGTGATTTTAGGAATAATCATTTTTTCTATGACCCTGTTGGTTTATAAGAAAGATTACCTTCCTAACAGCGAAGTGAAAAATGGAATTTACGCTTACAAACTTGGTGAGCAAATCGGCTTACAGAATGGCGATAAAATCACTGCAATAAATGGCAAATCGTTCGAACGTTTCGATGACTTGCTTTCTTCACGAGTTGTTTTTGGTGCAGTACTTACTGTTGAACGCAATGGTCAATCGGTTGAGGTAACGGTACCCGATAATTTTTATCGTACCATAGCAACCGAGGGGCGCTGGAATTTCATTGGTACCGGTCCGTTGGTTCATGAAGTAAAATCAATTACTGCCGGAGAGAATGCTGAAAAAGCTGGCATACAGGTAGGTGATAAAATTATTGCTATTGAAGGAATTCCTATCAATGCTAACAATGAATTGCCGGATAAATTAGCTAAGATGAAAAGCGGTTCCGTAAATCTTACGGTGCGCCGGGAAGGAAAAGATATTTCAGTTGCACCATTGGTAAGCGATAAAGGCACCATTGGAATAGGCTATGAGACCAATTCACTGGTTAGTGATTCTTATCGCATGAAAGAATATACATTTGGTTCAGCATTTGCCTTTGGAACATCTGATGCCATGGAAGCATTAGTGAGCAATATTAAAGGTTTGAAAAAAATATTTTCTGGTGATGAAAAAGCCACCGATGCTGTTCAGGGTCCAATTGGAATTGCACAAATTTATGGAGGCACCTGGGATTGGGCATGGTTCTGGAGAATCACCGGCTTATTATCGATGGTTCTGGCATTCATGAATATTCTGCCTATTCCTGCATTAGATGGCGGACACGTAATATTCCTGACTATAGAAGCAATTACACGCCGCAAATTTAGCGACCAGTTTATGGAGCGCTCACAAATTGTGGGCATGGTATTATTACTTGCGCTGATGGTTTTTGCGGTTGGAAATGATATCTGGAAACACCTCATCAATTAATAGCTTACAAAAATGAGAAGGCTGCTGCTGCTCACCACACTCTTTGCTTCGCTGCATTTTTCTGCTGCCACTGCACAAACAAAAGAGCAGGCCGATACGGTGCAACAACATCGGGTGATGCTCATACCATTCGATCCGAGATACTATCTTTCTGATGCCGACCGTGATTTGATGGAGCAATCTAAAATGGAGCCTGTTCGTTTCAGATCTGAATTCCGGTATAATATCGATCGCCATGTGCAACGTGCAGTTAATGGTGGCAATCCATGCATTTCTTTACTCAACGACACTGCTGATGCATTGGAAGAAACCATGTATGAAATTTTAGGTCGCACCGGTTATCGCTATGAAAAAGCTATTCCCATCACGCCGAAAAAAAGTGATGAACCGAAAACGATTCTAAAAACAATCAACAATCAGAATCAAAAAGAACATATAGATTCTAAAACAGCATCTCAGTACATCCCTGTAAAGGCCGATGCCATGTACATGCATGCAGTAGTAAGCAAGCCACAAGAATTATTTGCAAAACTACATGCTGAATATGAAGCCGATTATTTTGTTTTTCTCACCCAGTTTGAAATAAAAACAAACTACCAGTCGTGTCTGGATATTGCCAATAAGATTTATAAACGTGAAGTCATGGTTCACTTCACCATTTATGATAAAGATGCCAGATTAATTGCCGGCAGTTATGCTACGTCTTTTTTTCCTTCCGATTCCAATAATCCCAACAAAATTATTGGCGATTGCTTTCCCGAACTCGCCGGATATATAGCGGGTTGTTTGCCATAGTTGAATATTTTTCACTACCTAATTAAAAACTTAATTAACCACCTTTTAACAAGTGAGCCAAAGGCGACCTTCTTAATTGCCCCTGAGCCGAAGGCGAACCACTTTTATTTCTGAGCCGCAGGCGATAGTTAATCTTTTTCTAAGCTGAGCCGCAGGCGAATCCATACTAACTACCTAATTAACTACTTAATTAACCACCTAATTAACCACTTAATTAACTACTTAATTAACCACTTAATTAACCACCTAATTAACTACCTAATTAACCACCTAATTAACCACTTAATCTATGATTAGTTTTCTGATCAAATGATTCCCAGTATCAGCAATAAAATAATCACCATTACTATCGCGAACCACACCTCCGGGATTTTTAAATTTTGCTATTGCTCCGGTACCATCACCCCAGCCTTGTGTACCATCCCCGGCAAGGGAAGTAACTTTTAACATAGCATCGATGCCACGGATACGCTGATTGGCAACATCAGCAACCACCAACCCACCATTCATAGCAGATATTCCTTCAGGAGCATTGAATAAAGCCTGAAATCCATCACCATCCTGGTAGCCTGCAATGCCAATTCCCGCAACTGTTGTGACTTCTTTCGACATGCTAATCCGTCTGATATTGTGATTCACTTTATCGGTAACATATAAATACCCTGCAGTATCCCAATCAATGTCAGCAGGAGCCGAGAATTTAGCTGATGCTCCAATTCCATCCTGTTGTCCGGATACAGTTGAACCGGCAAAAGTTGAAAGGATCTCCAGGTAATTGTGTTCACGAATGCAATGATTTCCTGCATCGGCAATATACACGCTGGCCAGCTCTCCTTCAACAGCAACTCCGGTGGGACTATTCAGGCGGGCACTTGTACCGGGACCATCTACATAACCTGCAGTTCCGGGAATTCCGGCTGCAGTAGTTGCATATCCCGAAATGGAAAGACGACGAAGACAATGATTCCCTTTATCGGCAACATAGATAAAATTGTTGATTCCATCATAAGCAACATCATATGGGCTATTGAACTTTGCAGTACCAGGCGTACCATCGGCATGACCTGCTAAGCCTGAGCCACAAAATGTTGTAACAGTACCATTGGGTGCTATAATCCGGATACGCTGATTCAATTCATCGGCAACATAAATATTATCGAGTTGATCGATAGCCATACCTCTTGGGGAATTAAACTTTGCAACGGAAGCATCTCCATCGACAAAGCCGGCAACCCCTAAACCGGTGAAGGTGCTAACAGAAACCGTGTAAACAAAATTAAATACCGGTCCGGTTCCCGATTCTGAGCCTACCACTACACGCACTTTCCCCGGACCTGCTTTGGCAGGAACAACAGCCACAATTTCAGTAGCTGAGGTGCTGGTCACAGATGCCTGTACCCCGTTGAAGAAAACCTGAACTGCAGCCGGATCAGCCGAAAATTTACTGCCGGTTATAGTCACCACAGTTCCTTTGGGTCCATTGTCGGGGGCAATAGAATTGATTATGGGACTGTTATCAGGCACCACAGGGTCTTTATCGTCTTTACAGGAAGCAAATCCTATTAACAGGAACAGCACAGAAACGGAACTCATGAACTGGGAAATTCGGATCATAACAATAGATTTAATGCCTAAATATACGGCAATTTAGTACAAATTGAAATGTAATTGCTTTAGAACGTCAGGAATCATTTTTGAGTACCTTTGCGCCTGTGAAAAGCAGGAGTCTGGATCAGATAAAAAAGCCCATTGAACGGGAAATGACGGAATTTGAAATCAAGTTCCGGGAATCGATGCGTAGTAAAGTTTCGTTGCTCGATAAAATCATGCATTATATCGTGAAGCGGAAAGGCAAACAACTGCGACCGATGTTTGTTTTCTTTTCAGCGGGAATTTGCGGCGGCATCAATGATACTACTTATCGCGGCGCATCACTTATAGAACTGCTCCACACTGCCACGCTGGTTCATGATGATGTTGTTGATGATTCCAATATGAGACGGGGATTCTTCTCGGTGAATGCACTGTGGAAGAATAAAATTGCGGTACTTGTTGGAGATTATTTACTCTCCAAGGGATTGTTATTATCGGTTCGGAATAAAGATTTCCAATTACTGGAAATTGTATCGGAAGCTGTTCGTGAAATGAGTGAAGGTGAGTTGTTGCAAATTGAAAAAGCACGTCGTTTAGATATTGATGAAGCAGTTTACTATGAAATCATTCGTCAGAAAACAGCAACTCTGATTGCCTCCTGTTGTGCGGTTGGTGCGGCTTCAGCCGGAAGCAATGAAACGCAGATTGCACACATGAAAGAATTCGGACAACTCATAGGAATTGCTTTTCAGATTAAAGATGATTTGTTCGATTATGAACTCAACAATAAAACCGGTAAACCAACCGGAATCGATATCAAAGAAAGTAAAATGACACTGCCATTAATCTATGCCCTTTCGGTAAGTGATAGCAGTGAAAAAAGAAACATCATCAATATTATTAAGAACCATAATACGAATGATGCAAAAGTTAAAGAAGTACTTGATTTTGTAAACGACAAAAAAGGAATTCGGTACGCCACACAACGGATGTGTGAGTACCGCGACAAAGCAATTGCCATGCTCGAAATTTATCCGCCAAGTGATTATAAAGAATCCTTGATTGACCTTGTAAATTTCACTATTGAACGCGAGAGTTGATCAATGGTAATTGATTACCCGCCATGCTGAAGAATATTTTCCGGTTAACCATTTTACTGCAGTTCCTGGCAATTGCTTTAGTAGTTATTACTCCCGTTATCAGTGTAAATAAGCTCCTGTATCCTACCCGAATTGATTCTGCTTTTGTTAATATGCAACAATTGCGGTTTCAAAAAATGAAGGAAGCAACCAAAAGTGACACTTCAGCGATATTTCTTTACTCTCCGTCACAACTACAAATCAATTTTACGGAACTGGAATTTCCCATGCCTGACAGCATTAAACTGCGCGGATGGATGGCAATTGATACCACCAAAATGATTTCACCTTTATTGTTAATAATTCCGGATATGCTGGAAGGTGCGATCGATTATATTCCTGCAATGCAGGAATTTTCGGCTCGTGGTTTTAATGTGGGAGTTATAAATTTACGCGGACAAGGCAACAGTGATGGAGAATATTATTTACCGGGACAAAAATCTATCGACGATCTTATTCGTATTATCCCTGAGTTGCGGGCATTGCCTTATGTAAACCATGTAGCCATATTGGGTAGTGGTTCCGGTGCAGGCATTGCAGTTTCGATTTTGAGTGATACTTCCATAGCAGATGTATTAATTCTCCAGAATCCTGTCACCAATTTTGAACGATTCTTTAAATCGCATGCACAATCGGAATGGCTTGTAAGCATCCCCTTTTTATTACCCGCAATAATAAGATCTTATGAAAAACAAACCGGCATACGGGTGTCAGATTACAAATACGATAAGATGATTGAAAATTTAATGTTACCTCAAATGTTTGTAACAGCGAATTTTAATTCCAAAGAACAAATCACCGAAACGGTAGCGATGTATGATGCATCGACTTACTTCAAAAAACAACTTTATATAGAAACCCAATCCTACCTCAAGCGTCCAGGCACCAATAACAGCAAAATTTACTACGATAAAATTTCAGCTTTTATCAATTCTTCTCTTCCATATAAAAGCAAAAAGGTAAGCAGGAAGAAATTGGCAACAGCTTGGATTAAGAATTAAGAATTAAGAATTAAGGATTAAGGAGTTTCTGCTCAGAAGGAAATTTCGTTATAATGATAAATTATAGATGATAGATGATAGATTGGTTCTGCGCAGAAATCAATTTAGTGTTAAATCAAAATGCCATTATTCAATATTCACTTCTTGTTAATCAACATTCAATAAAAACTATTTGAGGACGAAAAGAGATTTTCCTGAGCAATTATATTTATAGGTAAAAACATAATTCTTAAAAATTAAAAGTGAAAAACACTGAACTCTAAATATATAACTAATACCGATATTAATTTTTAAATTTTGTGTTTATCAATTTTAATTCCGCAACAAACATTTTTTAAGAACAGCTCCAATTGCTGAGAAGAAACATTCACATTAAGAATCATCAAATCACCAAACCATATGCAGTCACACTTTTAGTACTCTGGAACAATAAATAAGCACCCCTCGACTTCGCTCTGGGCGGCGCACTAGCACACTTCGGCTGCGCTCAGGGCAACGCATCAGCACCCTTCCTTTGGACCTTCAAAGGAATATTTAAACAAAAAAATATTGTTTTTGAAATGGGGGTTCTAGGAGGGTTGATAACTTCTTAAGTTGTTAATAAATTTGAAATTAAACAGCAGGGTGAACTTGGCACCC
>JAEUTI010000028.1 GCA_016788065.1 Bacteroidia bacterium
AATTGGGTGACCAGATTGCGAAGCAATACTATTGTAAACAAAGTAAGCAGCAGAAAATTAAATTCAAAAGAATCAAAACTGGGCGTTCGAAAAGATGAAGAAGTCATAATCGGCCACAAAAGCAAGAAAATTCAAAAAGTGAAATGTAGACTTGTGACATTCTACGATCAACAAAACAAAAGAGAATTTTCATTTTTAACTAATAACTTTAGAATCAAAGCCTCAACAGTGGCGGCCATTTATAAGCAACGATGGCAAATTGAACTGTTGTTTAAAAGAATGAAACAAAGCCTTCAGTTCCAATACTTTTTAGGAGATAATGAAAATGCAATCCGAATTCATATTTGGTGTACCCTTATAGCTGATTTACTACTAAAAGCAGCAACAAGCAAGGTAAAAAAGAGCTGGGCTTTCACAAATCTGGCATCCATCATTAGATTGCATTTAATGAACTATACCGACTTGATTAAATTCCTCAATAATCCAGAAAAAGCAAGAATTTACAGCCATGTATCAACTCAAGGCGCTCAATTAAAATTGTTTTCTTCAGCTTAAGATAGGGCCTGCTTCTAAAAAATTAAATTAAATACTGGGTTTGAAAGGGGAAGTTCTGCGAACATAGGCAGCTTTGAATTTTTACCGGACAGTAATGATTCTTAATCCTTAATCCTATTGAATATTGATTAGCAAGAAGTGAGAATTGAATAATGACATTATAGTTGAACTCTGATTATTTTCTGAGCAGAATTCAATCTATCATTTATCATTTATCATTTATCATTTATCATTTATCATTTATCATCAAAAAAAACGGGTGTTTCATTTCTGAAACACCCGTTTTTTTTTAAGCTTGTTTTATTAATAGTAAGTAAGACGAATTACATTCGACAAATACTTCGAGAAGCGAAGTACCTGGCGGCTATAGCCGTATTCATTATCATACCATACATACAGCACTACATTTTTTGCATCTTTAGAAACAATGGTTGCAGGACTGTCGACAATAGATGCACAAGGATTACCAACCAGATCGGAAGAAACAGTTTCGTTTGAGTAGAGATACTGAATTTGCTCTACCAGTCCACCATTTAAAGCTGCATCTTTCAAAATTTCATTAATTGCATCTTTGGAAGTTTGCTTGTTCACTGTTAAGTTCAAAATAGCAAGCGAAACATTTGGGGTTGGTACACGCACTGCATTACCGGTAATTTTACCTGCCAGTTGCGGAAGTGCTTTCGACACAGCTTTATCGGCTCCGGTTTCGGTGATAACCATGTTTACAGGAGCAGAACGGCCTCGTCTGTATTTTTTGTGATAGTTATCGAGCAGGTTCTGGTCATTGGTATAAGAGTGAATAGTTTCAATATGACCACGATCGATACCTAATGTACGATCGATTACTGCCAACACCGGAACAATTGCATTCGTGGTACAAGATGCAGCAGAGAATATTTTTTCATCCGCAGCATGTTCTTTCTGATTGATACCATAAACTACGTTTGGAATATCACCACTTGCAGGAGCAGTAAGTAATACTTTGCTTACTCCTTTTGCCTGAAGGTGTTTCCCTAAGGCAGCACGGTCACGATTTACACCTGTATTATCGATTAACAAAGCATCATTGATTCCGTATGCTGTATAGTCGATTTCTTCAGGATTCTTGGCAGAAATCATGTGCACCTTCTGACCATTAATGATAAGAGCTTTGTTAGCCAGATCTTCAATCACAGTGCCGGGGAATGGACCATGAACAGAATCGGCACGTAATAAATCTGCACGTTTAATAATATCTTCATCCGACTTATCGCGGGTAACAATTGCTCTCAAACGTAACTGCTCCCCTTTTCCGGCTTGTGAAACCATTTCACGGGCAAGAATTCGTCCGATACGGCCAAAACCGTAAAGGATTACATCTTTAGGAACAATTTTTTTCTTTTCATCACCGATATAATCACGTAACTTTTCATTTACGAAATCCTTGGAATTATTTTTGAATTTTTCCTTTTCATTGATCCATTCAGAAGCCAGACGACCTAAATCGATACGTGATGGAGCTAAATGTAAATTGCTTAATTCTTTAGCAATTACCAAAGAATCATAAATTGAAATTGGCTTTTTAACAATCTCTTTTGCATATTGATGCAAAGCTAAAATCTGACTGGCACTACGATCAACCAGCTGATTGCGGAAAATGATCAGTTCTACTGATTTATCATACCAAAGTGAACCCATAATATGAATCAGTTCAATTGCAGCTTTTTCCTGCTGAACCCAGTCATTTAAACCCGATTCATACTTTTCTTTGTTGATTTCTAATGTGGAGGAACCTGTTGACATTGTTGCAGTTTTTATAGTTAAATAAATTCAATTCAATGATAAACAAAAAAGTCCGCCAGAATAACTGCCGGACTCCCCGGGGATTCTTAACCCAGATATGCTTTTAACAGTCGGCTTCTCGACTTATGTCTCAGACGTCGGATAGCTTTTTCTTTAATCTGTCGCACACGTTCACGGGTGAGATCGAACTTCGCTCCTATTTCTTCCAGAGTAAGACCGTGATTCAATCCGATACCAAAAAATAATTTTATTACTTCACGTTCTCTTTCTGTCAAAGTATTTAACGAACGATCAATTTCTTTTTGCAATGATTCCGACATCAGTAAATTGTCTGCACGAGGCGAATCGGAATTTTCCAATACATCCAACAGACTGTTGTCTTCGCCATTCACAAAAGGCGCATCCATAGAAACATGTTTACCGGAAACACGCATGGTATCGGCAATCTTGTCGGATGAAATTTCGAGGATATTTGCCAACTCATCAGAAGATGGTTCACGTTCAAATTCCTGCTCCAGCTTACTGAATGCCTTGCTGATTTTATTTAATGAACCAACCTGGTTCAATGGCAAACGAACAATCCGGGATTGTTCTGCCAATGCCTGTAAAATAGATTGACGAATCCACCAAACTGCATAAGAGATAAATTTAAAACCTCTTGTTTCATCAAAACGCTTGGCTGCTTTGATCAGACCCAAATTTCCTTCATTAATCAAATCAGGTAAACTAAGACCTTGGTTTTGATATTGTTTAGCAACTGAAACCACAAACCGGAGATTAGCTTTTGTCAATCTGTCGAGTGCTACCTGATCCCCTTCCCTGATTCTTCTTGCAAGCTTTACTTCCTCTTCGGCGTTTATAAGATCTTCTCGACCGATCTCCTGCAAATACTTCTCTAATGACTGACTCTCCCGATTGGTAATTGATTTGGTAATCTTTAGTTGCCTCATTATGGTGTGTTTATTTGGTTGTGTAAAGGTGTGGTTCCAAAAAATTGATCGGGGCAAAAGTATAACGAAAAAATTGGGAAGTCAAGCCAGTGTTAACATGATCTTAGTCATTAACTTGTCGATTTTATTCTATAAGCGATTGTAAACTGTTCCTACTGAGCTTCCCTCCATCGAAAGAAGCTTCCCAAAAATAATTGAAATTAATTCAAAATGATGCCATAACGTCTGTTTCGGAAAAATTAAATATCGGTCATGACATAAAAAAAAGGCCCCCCTTTCGGAGGACCCTTTACCTAACACATTAACACTAAAGCAACTTATAAACCGAACCCGTAATAGGCCCGCATACCATTTGGATAGATCCCTTCAATTAGTACGCCACCTTTTTTATTTTGTAATGCCGATACAATATCATCGGTACTTCTGACTTCCTTTTTATCGATATTCTGAATTATAAATCCTTCCCGGATACCTGCACTTCTTAATTTGCCGGCATTCAGTTTTGAAATTTTCACCCCATTACTGATCCCTAACTTTGCTTCTTCATCGCTTGAAAGTTGCTCAAATTCAGCACCCAGTAACGAAACCATTTCATTTTTAACAATTTTGGTATTCCCGTTTTTATTGCGGAGGGTAACAGCAACTGTTTTGGCACTCTTACCGCGTAACAAGGCCACCTCAACTTTATCGCCAGGACGGAAACGACTCACTTGTTCCTGAAGCTCAGGAGAAGTATTAACCGGATTTCCGGCAACATGGGTAATAATATCACCCTCTTCTATTCCTGCTTCAGCAGCAGCCCCGCCTTCTGAAAGTCCCGCAACATAAACACCTTTCAGTGATGACATGCCTTTTTCTTCAGCCAGTTTTGAATCTATATCTCTGATATTGATTCCAATAAATCCACGCTGAACATTGCCATACTCCAATAAATCATCTACCACCTTTTTCACCATGTTCACTGGAATTGCAAACGAATAACCAGTATAAGCACCTGTATTTGAAGCAATTGCAGTATTGATTCCGATCAAATCACCTTCCGTATTAACCAGAGCGCCACCGCTGTTTCCAGGGTTTACTGCCGCATCGGTCTGGATAAATGATTCAATTGGAAACTGCTGATCAGGGAGTATATGAATATTACGGGCTTTTGCACTAACAATACCGGCGGTTACAGTAGAAGTCAGATTAAAAGGGTTACCAACTGCCAACACCCATTCGCCCACCCTCACATTATCCGAATTTCCATATGGAATAAAGGGCAAACCTTTTTCATCAACCTTCAGCAATGCCAAATCCGTTGATGGATCCGTTCCAATTACCTTGGCTGTGAATGTTCTTTTATCATTTAGGGTTACTTCAACTTTTTCAGCATTTTCAACTACGTGATTGTTGGTTACAATGTAGCCGTCATCTGTAATTATAACTCCCGAACCGGAACTCATAGCAGGTGCCGGAGACTTAAATCCCTGATCACCCCAGAAAAAATCCCGGAAAGGATTATAGAATTGCTGCCCATTTGCCACTGCGCTGTATGAAGTTTTAACATGGACAACACCCGGAACGGAAGATTCCGATGCATCCACAAATTCTGTAGCCGCCATTGCGGGCTTATCATTGAGGAAATTTGCCAACCGCGCAGGTTGTTTTTCAACTTGTTGTGAGCCGGAAATTTGATTGTGTTTTTCAGTGACCTGATCATAAACACCGGCTCCGGCAAAGCCTGCAACAGCAGCCAGCAGGAAGAAGCCAATTGCTTTTTTAATGTTTGTTATCATGATTGCTCAGTTTTAATTGTTTTAGTAAAGTTTTTCTATATGCCGATTTTAAAATTTACAGATGCAAAATTAGATGGGTTGAATGAACGTAAAATGAAGAGAACCAGTAGTTTCATGAAATTTTGATGAAGAAAACTTCACCTTTCAGTGCTTCTGATTTCAAAAGGGATAAGCTATCTTTACCCTTTGAAATATTCATGCCGGTTGTAATAACACGACAACTAAACGCGAAAAAAGTTTAAAGCAATCTTTAAAGTGGAAAAGAAAGTCAGAAAAATTAAATTTCATAAATACCACGGTACCGGCAACGATTTTATTTTGATCGATAACAGGGATCAGAAAATAACATTCGACAGTGACCGGGAAGTTGCATTTTTATGCGACAGAAGGTTTGGCATTGGTGGCGATGGATTGATTTTGCTGGAACCATCAGGTATGTTTGATTTCAGAATGATTTATTATAATGCCGATGGCAAAGAGGGATCTATGTGTGGCAATGGTGGCAGAAGTATTGTTGCCTTCGCAGCTAACCTGGGATTGATAGCAGGTAAAACTACTTTTGAAGCTGTCGACGGAATTCATGAAGCAACATTTCACAAAACAACCGACAACAATTACTATGTTGCTTTAATGATGAATGATGTTGCACGAATAGAAAAAAATCATTCCGACTATATTCTGAATACCGGTTCTCCTCACTATGTAATTTTTGTTGAGGATGCTCGATTAACTAATGTTGTTGAAGAAGGAAAAAAAATAAGATATAATTCTGTATTTACTGACAAAGGAATAAATGTGAACTTCATATCAAAAAATGATGGTCTTTTTCATATGAGAACCTATGAACGCGGTGTGGAAGATGAAACCTTTTCCTGCGGTACCGGAAGTGTTGCAGTCGCACTATGTCTTGAACTGGAAGGCCTCGCTCCTTCAGGCAATGAGGTTAAATTGAATACCAAAGGTGGTGAGCTGACTGTACGTTATGAAAGAAGTGGGAAAGGCTTTTCGGATATTCATCTTTGCGGACCTGCCACTTATGTATTTGAAGGATTAATAACTATTCCGTATTAAAGAGATGATAACAGGAAAAAAGATATTTCTGAGGGCCATTGAACCAACCGATGTAGATTTAATGTATCGCTGGGAAAACGACCTCACCATTTGGCCGGTCAGCGGCACCCTGACTCCATTTTCAAGAACTACTGTGGAGCAATTTGTAAATATGGCTCATCAGGATATTTACACAAACAAACAACTCAGACTTGCGATTGACAAATTTATGGGAGATGAAAACCCTCCTGTAACTGTTGGTTTTATTGATCTCTTTGATTTCGAACCGGCACACATGAGAGCTGGGGTTGGTATTCTTATCGGTGATAAAGAAAGCAGGCGTCAGGGACTTGCAGCTGAAGCGCTGGAACTAATGACCATGTATGCATTTAAAATACTTCACCTACATCAGCTCTACTGCCATATTCATGTCGATAACGAAGCCAGCATCAGACTATTTTCCGCCGGAGGATATGCCTGCACAGGTGAACTCACTGACTGGACCTTAAACAATGGCAGCTGGACCAATGTTTACTTCATGCAACGTATAAATCCGGAATAATATTCCCGACTATTTCATCAATGGAACTGCAATTCAAAAAACATTTTTCTAAACTGGTGGTTTTGGCTTTCAGTATGTCGTTTGTATTGGTAACAAATCTCCATTGTAAAACTGAAAAAAACAATTCCGCAACTGAACAACAGTATGCAGGTCTGAAACAAGAAACAAAATATGTCGGTATGGAAACCTGCAAGGGTTGTCATCAGGATATTTATGAAACATTTATCAAGACCGGCATGGGTAAATCTTTTGATCATGCTTCTTTAACCAAAAGTTCAGGCAACTACGATAATCACCAACCTGTATACGATAAATTCCACGATTTTTATTACTACCCTTTTTGGGAAAAAGATAGTCTGAGAATTATGGAATTCCGACTCGAAGGTCGTGATACGATTCACAAGCGCATAGAAACCGTAAGTTATATTGTCGGGTCGGGACAACATACCAATTCTCACATTTCAAATACAGACGGTTTTTTGCATCAGATGCCACTTACTTTTTATACGCAAAAAGGCAAATGGGATTTACCTCCGGGATTTGAAAATGGCGGCAACTCCCGGTTCAACCGCATCATTGGACTCGAGTGTATGAGCTGCCACAACAGCTACCCGAAATTCACTCCGGGTTCTGAAAATAAATATGAATTTGTGGCAAACGGTATTAACTGCGAGCGATGCCATGGCCCCGGTGAAGCACATGTAAATGAAAAAAGAGCAGGCAAGTTGGTGGATATCAGAAAAGAAATTGATTATTCAATTGTTAACCCTGCAAAATTAGCTGCCGACAAACAGATGGATGTTTGTCAGCGATGCCATATTCAGGGCAATGCGGTGTTGAATGAAGGAAAAACATTTTTTGATTTCCGTCCGGGTATGAAATTATCGGATGTAATGCATGTATTTATGCCGGTTTACGAAGGCGCAGAGCAGGAACACATCATGGCTTCGCATGCCGAGCGACTAAAACTCAGCAAATGCTATACCGAATCGGTGAAGCGAATGGAAAAAACTGCCGAGAATACTTTGTTCCCGTCAAAAAACAGCATCACCTGCATTACTTGTCACGATCCGCATGTTAGTGTAAAGCAAACAGAAAATGCAGTATTTAATCAGGCATGTAATTCTTGTCATACAAATAATCACAATGGTTTATGCACAGCTAAACCGGAGCAATTGAAGCTTAAAAATAACAACTGTGTAAGTTGCCACATGCCCGGTTCGGGGGCAACCGATATCCCTCACGTTTCGGTACATGACCATAAAATTCAAATTCCTGTTAATTCGGAACAAACAGAAAAAATCAGAAAGTTTGTAGGAATCACCTGCATCAATGAACCAAATGCACCAGACAAAGCAAAGGCACAGGCTTTTATTAATTATTTCGAAAAGTTTAACTTTGGTAAGGAAGTTTTGGATTCCGCGAAAAAATATTTGAGATCGGGTACCACTAAAGAAATAAACGACATTTTTCATGAGTTGATTCACGTTTCATTCCTTGAAAAAAATTACCGTCAGGTGCTTCAAACTGCTGAAAAAGTTACTGATCTGAATTCGAAACTGGTTCATCATGCAGGATCAAACAGAGATGCCTGGACTGCTTACCGGATTGGTGAATCTTATCGCGAAACTGGTGTACTGGATAAGGCTACAACTTTTTTGAAGACAGCATTTGATTTGGCACCTTATTCCCCTGATTTTGCCAATAAATATGGCTCAGCCCTTGTGGCAGGAGGAAATCTTGCAGGTGGTAGAGCAGTTTTTGAAAAACAAATTGCTCAGTATCCGAAGTATCCTGCAACACTTTCCAATCTGGGATACCTCTATCTGGTAATGGACAATGATTCCATTGCAGCCGCAAAAATGTATAACCGCGCTTTAGCCCTTGATCCCGATTATGCACAAGCTATCATGAACAAAGCAGGTTTGTTTATGTTACAGGGAAAAGAAAAAGAGGCGCAATTATTGTTAAATCGCTATCTCAAACAAAAACCCGACGATTCCACAGTTACCGAAATGCTGCGGCAAATAATGAGTACTACATCCAATGGCAAAAAAAAGTAATTCAGGTAAATTGAGAAAAATAATCATTGTCTCCATACTACTGCTGATTCTTGCAGGCGGAGGTGCCGGTTATAATTTTTACAGGAAGGTATATTTTTCGAATGTACAGCTTGAATCGAGCAAGCCTGCCTATTTGTACATTCCTACAGGGTCAGCATTTGATGACGTTTTAAGGCTTTTACAGGAAGAAAAAATGCTCATCAATTCCGCTTCGTTTGAATGGGTTGCCGAAAGGATGAATTATAAAAATCAGGTGAAGCCCGGCAGATATCTGATTGATCCGGGAATGAACAACAGGGAACTGATAACATTACTGAGAAGTGGCAAGCAGGAGCCTATTGATGTGGTGTTTAATAATGTCAGGACCAAAGAGCAACTGGCAGGAGTCATTGGCCGCCAGTTAGAATGTGATTCCGCTGCCATCATTGGTTTACTGTCAAATGCCACTTTTTTGGATACTTACGGATTTACTCCGCAAAACTGTATGGCTTTATTTATTCCAAATACCTATGAATTTTACTGGAATACCGGTGAGAAAAAATTTGTTGAACGAATGGCCGGCGAATACAAAAAATTCTGGACCTCTGCCCGAAAGCAGAAAGCTGCTAAAATTGGCTTTTCACAGACTGAAGTGAGTATTCTTGCTTCGATAGTAGAACAGGAAACACGCCGAAACGATGAAAAACCAACTATTGCAGGTGTGTATATTAACCGCTATAAAAAAGGCTGGAAGCTGGAGGCAGATCCTACTTTAATATTTGCGAGTGGAGACTTCTCCATTCAACGGGTGCTGAACATTCACAAAGAAATTGATTCACCATACAATACCTACATGAACCAGGGTCTTCCTCCCGGTCCTATCTGTGTGCCTTCCATTTCGTCGCTTGATGCCGTTTTGAACCATGAAAATCATGAATATATGTTCTTTTGTGCCCGCGACGACTTCTCCGGATACCACAGTTTTGCCAAGTCCTATAGTCAGCACCTGGTGAATGCCAGAAGGTTCCAAAACGAGCTTAATCGCCGTAATATCAAATCATAAGCATAATTCAGAAGAAATAGTTAATTTTACCCGTCTGAATTGAATTCATCGTATGTCCCGTATCCATATACTATTTATAACCCTTTCGTTTCAGCTCCTTTCTTTTTGGGCAAAAGCCGATGAAGTTCCGGTGTTGCTAATGCTGAATCGTTCGGAACAAATTGATACTTCCGGATGCAATTTTGTGGAACAATTAACAGCTTTGGTTTATAAAGAGATTATTGAAAACAGAGTAAAACTATGGGACTCCCCTTCCAAAGAAATTCAGATCACCGGTACAACTCTTAAAGAAATTGAACGGAATTCCAATACTTCATTTCTGAACCAGGAAACTGTATTCATGTATGAAACATGGGATAATGTGAAGAAGGAAATTCAGACCAAAACACTTGGATTTACTTTTCTGCACAAAAAAGAAAATGAAGAAGAGGTTTCGTATGGATATGTTGATTTTAAGGATTTGAATGAAACCTTCCTTAAAACAAAGATTAATACCAATGCAAATGGAGTCTATAGTTCTACATATACCACCTACATTTTAAGTAAAAATTTTGCATTTAATATAGTACAATTTGCGGGAAAGCCTGTTAAGTCCGTAGCAGAATCCGATGAGATAAAAGTGAACTATAAACGCAATTTACGTTTTAATTCATCCTTGCTGGGATATTACCCTCCCGACAAAATGGTGACTTTCCTCATTGATGGCAATCTGGAAGGTACCGATCAGAAATCAATCAACAGCAAACAACTTTTCCGGGAGATGGAAAATTTCCTCATCAATAATCAGGAAATTTTCTTCAACATGGGTGGCGACCGGATTACATCCCACATTCAAAAAAATAAACTTAAAGTTACCAGAGTTGAAGTTAATGAAATGTGGCGAAAAATAAATAATGAAATCACTTACGAAACCCGTTCCATGACTATTTATGTGAATGATTCCGCGCTCAATGAAATGAGTCCGAGAGCCATAAACGATATGGAAATTTTCATCAACGATACAACACTACCTGTTTTCCTGAAAGATAAACAATACAATCTCATCATTACCAAAATAAATTCTCAGGTCATCAAACGAAAAGATTCCTATTTGTTCCTGAAAGGATTGATGGCTGCGCAATGGAACAGGGTAATTGATTACGTGATTAATTATTAAAATATTTTTTAGATAATTTATTTACCGGACATGACAAAAATCAAATTCGGAACCGATGGATGGCGTGCTATCATAGCTAAAGATTTTACGGTTACCAATGTCGCACGTGTTACTGAAGCAACCGGCAGCTGGCTGCTGAAACAAAATAAAAATCCACTGGTAGTAATTGGACATGATTGCCGCTTTGGCGGGAAGTTATTTGCTGAAACGGCAGCAAAAGTTTTGTGTAATCAGGGAATAAAAGTTTTACTCACTAAAGGATTTGTGTCCACTCCCATGATTTCTATGGGTGCCATGCATTTCAAATGTGATCTTGGGATTATTTTAACTGCAAGTCATAACCCACCAGAATATAATGGTTACAAACTAAAAGGCGGCTATGGCGGACCACTTTTACCACGATTGGTTTCTGAAATTGAAGATTTAATTCAGGATCAGTATGAAAAAAATTTAGATGGTGTTTCCATTGAAGAATGGGAAGCAAAAGGAATGATTCAATATGTAGATCTTGAAACGCTATACTGTGAAGCAGTAGAAAAATCTTTTGATCTGGAGGCAATCAGAAATTCAAACCTGCAACTTGCCTACGATGCCATGTATGGTGCAGGTCAACAGGTAATGCGCAGGCTATTTCCGGATATTACATTTTTGCACTGCGATTACAACCCATCATTTATGGGACAAGCACCGGAACCCATACACAAAAACCTCACTGAATTTTCTGATATGATAAGGTTAGCCGGTGATATCGATTGCGGTCTGGTAACAGATGGCGATGCCGATCGCATAGGCTTGTATGATGCAGAAGGCAACTTTGTAGATTCCCATCACATCATTTTATTACTTATTCACTACCTCTACAAATACAAAGGAATGCGTGGCAAAGTATGCACTGCATTTTCAACCACACCTAAGGTTGCTAAACTTTGTAAGCACTATGGATTAGAACTCGACACAGTCAAAATCGGCTTCAAATATATTGCTGAGATCATGCTCAATGAAGATGTATTGATTGGTGGAGAAGAATCGGGTGGCATTGCCATTAAAGGTCATATTCCGGAGCGCGATGGAATTTGGATGGGATTGGTACTATGGGAATTTATGGCTAAATCGGGTAAGTCGTTGCGGGAATTGATTCAGGAAGTATACGATATTGTTGGACCTTTTTCATTTGAAAGAAACGATTTGCATATCAAAGAAGATATTAAACAAAAAGTTCTCGAAAATTGCCGTGAAGGAAATTACAAAGCATTCGGAAAATATAAAATCACCACCATTGAAGACATGGATGGTTACAAATATTTCTTTGAAAATGGCGACTGGTTAATGATACGAGCCAGTGGCACTGAACCTGTACTGCGAACTTATGCGGAGTCAGCAACAAAAGCAGGAGCTTTCGATATTCTGGAAGCAGCAAAGAACACGCTTTTGAATTAGTTGTACCGTGAAATCTTACAGCACATATCGAACTTTTCTGAAAACAAGTGCCTTAAAATTCCTGTTCAGTTTTTTGTTGCTATCACAGCTGGTACCGGCATCAGCTCAGGATACCATTTCATTTTTCCGGAAAGCCGATCATTACATCCCGGCAAGGGGAAGAGCCATTGGAATAGGACTTGGAGTGACTTATGTTGCTTCCATGACCGGACTGTATACATTATGGTACAAAGATTATCCATTGGGAAATTTCCATGGGTTTGATGATAATGAAGAATGGCTGCAAGTTGATAAAGTGGGGCATTTTAGTTCGGCATACTATCTTGGTAAATGGGGAATTGATTTGATGCAATGGACTGGAATGGAACGCAAACAAGCCATCTGGAAAGGGGGTGCCATTGGATGGGTATTTCTGACAGGGATTGAAGTCTTCGATGGCTTCTCGGATCAATGGGGCTTTTCAACCGGCGATATGATTGCAAATACTGCCGGATCGGCTCTTGCCATCGGGCAAGAACTTGCCTGGGATGAACAACGCATTACGATAAAATTTTCATACCATCCATCCGGCATTGCAGGGTATCGTCCCGATCAACTTGGAGCATCCCCAACAGAAAGTCTGTTTAAAGATTATAATGGTCAAACTTACTGGCTATCGGCGAATATACACTCGTTTTTAGCTGATGATTCCAGATTTCCAAAATGGTTGAATGCAGCGTTTGGTTATGGTGCCGATGGAATGACTGGAGCCCGTTCCAATATTGATTTACCCGCTTCGTATAAACCATTTGAAAGACAACGTCAGTTTTATTTTGCTCCCGATATTGATTTATCTAAAATAAAAACAAACCGAAAAGGATTACAAACGTTATTCTCAGTGATAGGATTTCTGAAATTCCCTGCTCCTGCTTTCGAAATTAATGACAAAGGAAAAATAAACTGGCACATATTATATTTTTAAACTAAATCGAATCGAATATGAAATTTAATATAGGTGACCGGGTAAGTTTTATAAATGAAAAACAAGATGGAACCATTCAAAAAATACTGAGTGGTGGCAGAGTGATGGTTGCCATTGAAGATGGGTTTGAACTGGAGGTCTCCGAAAAAGAACTGGTGAAAATTGCAGCTTCACCGAAAGCTGCTGTTCAACAAAAAGTTGAAGGACCTGCCACTGATGAAAGTAAAACATCATTTGAGGATTTACTTCTCCTGGTTCAAAAAGGTCAGGTTGGGATAATAACGCTTCCTGCCAGAAGTGGGGCTGTACTCACGGGGCCTGTTGATTTTTATTTGGTGAACAATACAATTCACCAATTACTCTTTACTTTTTACGCCGACATAAATCAAAGATGGCGGGGCAAAAGCTCCGGGGTTCTTGAACCGGGCAGTTATAAAAAACTGATGGATGCCGATCGGCAAAATTTAATAGATGTAAAGTCCTTTTTTATCCAGGGAATTCTTTATAATGAATCGGTATTGGAACAGAACAACTATTTCAAAAAAGAAATCACCTTACTGCTACCTGATATCAATTCAGGGAATAATGCTTTGAAAGGATTGCTTGCATTTGCAAAAACACAGCTTGTTTACAATTCACAAGGTGAGGAGCCGATAGATCTGGATCAGTTGAAAGATAAATTTTCACCTTCTCCGGTGCTTTCTCAGAAAAATAAAAAACAAGCAGCCAATTCTCCGGATCCTAAAAAGTATGGTATTCTGGAAACAGAGAAAGAAGTGGATTTACATATTGAAGAATTAACAGATGATATTAGTTCCCTTTCCAATGGCGAAATGCTCAATATTCAAATGCAGCATTTCACAAAAGAAATGGACAATGCCATCAGAAAAAATTTCCACAGAATAATTTTCATCCATGGTGTTGGAAATGGAAGGCTAAAACAGGAAATCAGGAAAGAATTGCATCACTACAAAGGAATCCGTTTTAGGGACGCCGATGCATCCCGGTACGGGCATGGCGCAACAGAAGTGATTTTACTTTAGTTGCAATTAGTGAATACCTTTAGCAGCAAGATATCTTTCAGCATCGATTGCTGCCATACATCCTGATCCCGCCGCAGTCACTGCCTGACGATAAATATGATCTTGTGCATCTCCGGCAGCAAACACACCTTCGATGTTAGTTTTAGTTGACCCGGGAATAGTTTTAATATATCCGGTCTCATCGAGATCAAGCCAGTTTTTGAATATTTTGGTATTAGGTTCATGGCCAATGGCAACAAAGAATCCGGTTACTTCAAGTGTTCTGTCTTCACCGGTTTTGTTGTTATGAACCAGTGCACCGGAAACACCTTTATCGCCCAATATTTCTTTGGTCTCAGAATTATAAAGCACTTCGATGTTGGCAGTATTCATTACGCGATGTTGCATGGCTTTGGAAGCACGCATTTCATCACGTCGCACGATCATATATACCTTGCGGCATAATTTTGCCAGATAAGTAGCTTCTTCAGCAGCTGTATCCCCTGCTCCAACTATTGCTACATCCTGACCTTTGAAAAAGAACCCATCACAAACAGCACAGGCAGATACACCAAAGCCATTCAATCGTTGCTCTGATTCCAGTCCAAGCCATTTGGCTGAAGCACCGGTTGCAATGATGATGGTATCAGCAGTCATTTCCGTTTTTTCATCCACGATAATTTTGTGAACAGGACCGGTAAAATCAACAGAAGAAACATAACCCCAACGGATATCGGTACCAAATCGTTCAGCCTGAGCCTTAAAATCTTCCATCATCTGCGGACCATGAGTTCCCTTCGGATAGCCTGGATAGTTTTCTACTTCAGTGGTGATTGTAAGCTGACCACCTGGCTGCATACCCTGAATCATTACCGGTTTAAGATCGGCACGTGCTGCATAGATAGCTGCGGTGTAGCCTGCGGGACCTGATCCAATGATCAGACATTTATGATGTTCGACTGTAGTTGACATACGTTTGATTTTGAAAGTGCAAAAATAAGAAAACTCCCCGGATTCCCAATGTGATAAAGATCACCGGCCTACTGAGCTATCACAGTATCAAGGGTATAGGAAAATCCTTCCCATATACCGATGGCTCCCTGGACATTGGATTTCAATGGAGCAGCGGAGCCAAAAGGATTTCCATTTGAAGACGACTGGGTTTCAGCTGCACGCCAGAAATCGAAACTTTCTTTAGTAATCGAAGCAAACTTGACAACTACGGTGTCACCTTTTTTATAATATCCGTCTTCCTCATTTTCATCTTCTTCAGCGGTTGAGTTAGGAAGTTCACCCCGGTTATAAACCAGATCGAACGACAATCCATTAAAAAATTTATCTTCAAAAACAGATCCTGAAGGAGTAATAAAATCATCATCTTTATTGGTGCGCTTTGCAAACCATCGGTAAGCATTGCCGGGTGTGCCCGGATCAGAAAGCCTTGCCCACATCCATCCAAGAGAATCGAGATCGCCCTGAACTTTAAACCAAACACTATCGAGCGCTACCGGAGGCATGATGGTGCTGGATGATGTAGCCTCCTTACCATCTGCAGTGCGTATATACAGAGAATAAGTTTTTCCTACTTCACCTGTAAGAAGTGTTGAGACATACAAATATCCCAGATCAGGAAGTGGTGCAATCAGAGTATCGCTGATGATTCCATCGCTGACAACTACCAGAGCATTTTTTTCGGCATAACCTGCTAAAGAAGCTGAATCAACAGGTGCAAAAAATTCAGCAGTACGTGAAATAAAAACATACGCAGGACCACCCGGATTAATGTAACCTTCAACCACCAGCTCCTGTTCCGGATTTGGTAAATCAACGGTAATATCGCGCTCACAACCTGACGCTAACACTAATACAAACAGCACTGAAAGAACTAATGGAATACCAGGAATATTTTTAAGACTTTTCATCAGAATTTAAAATTATAAGTTACAGAAGGGATGATTGGAAAAAGCGACACTTGTTTCGCCTGCAGGCGGAATTCACCTGTTTCCTCATCTATAAAATCATCGAAATAAATAAAATATGGATTGTATCTGTTATATACATTGAAGACTGAAAAATTCCAGCTTGATTCAAACTTTTTATTTTTCTGAACCTTTAATGTTGCTGAGATATCGAGACGATGATATGGAATCTGACGGTAAGAATTACGGTCACCATATCCGTAATATATTTGTCCGGAAGTTGAACCACCATTGGCAAACAACTGAGCCAAATCTACCGGTCCATTCAAGAACAATCTGCTTTCAGGAAGTGTGAGTGAGTTACCGGTAGCGTATACCCAGGTTGCACCGAAAGTCCATTTTTTGTTGAGTTCGTAAGTCAGTACAATAGACACATCATGCCGGCGATCGTACTTTGCAGGATAAATTTTACCATCATTCAAATCCACAAATTTTCGCTCTGTCCATGCCAGCGTATAACCTACCCATCCATTCCAACGACCTTTGGTTTTCTTCACAAAAAATTCAGCGCCATACGACCAACCTTCGCCGAACACAAAATTATTATCCTGGTTATTTTTAATATCTTCATCGGGTTGTGCACCTTCACGATATTCCACCTGATTCTTCATATCTTTATAGTAAACCTCGATGGATGTTTCCCATAAATTATCTTTAAAATTTCTAAAGTACCCTAGAGCATACTGCCATCCAATTTGTGGTTTTACCAGTGTTGATGAAGGCACCCAGACATCGGTAGGCAATGATACTGATGACAAAGATGCAAGGTGAATGTATTGGTAATTTTGCGTAACCGATGCTTTCACGGAAGAAGTTTTTCCCAGCACATACTTTCCGGAAAGTCTTGGTTCAATGTTATTATACATCTGGATGCTCTGACCACTTTTATATTCAATCGTATCAGAAACCTCCCGCTTTTCATTCAGGATATATCTGGTAAAAGGACCTACCTGATTGAAGTGTGTATAGCGAACTCCGACATTGACTGCCAGCTTTTCAGAAATATCCCATTCATCATTCACATAAACAGCTCCTTCATGAGAATAAAGCTTTACAATTTCACCCAAATCAAATTCTGTTTCTCCGGAGCGTGCCGAGACATTTGATGGTGTGAAGATGTGATACGTATAGTTCACACCAAACCGCACGTTATGCAGGATAGATGGAAAATAATTGAAGTCAACTTTAGCATTCCAGTCTTGTATACCTGAAAATAATTTGAATTCGAACTGTTCCTGTTCTGCTTCAAATGAAAACTTATAATCTGAAAATATTAATGCCGTGTTCATAAATAACCTGTCATTGAACAAGTGATTCCATCGTGCAGATCCGGTTGCATTTCCCCAGGGAACTTTTACTCCAAAACCGGAATCTCTGCCTCTAAAACTAAAAACATCACGGCCAAAGTAACCGCTGATAAATAAACGGTCTTTATCTGATAACCGATAATTGATTTTTGTGTTTAAATCATAAAAAAAGTAGCTGTTGCCTTCTGCGGAAGATCCCTTTTTAACAAATGGTTCTCTGAGAAAAAGATCGATGAAAGTTCGACGAGCAGATATGATAAAAGAAGCAGTATCCTTTTTAATAGGACCTTCGATAGTAAAACGGGAAGCAATAAAACCGATACCACCCTGCATGTGATATTCTTTCGAATTGCCTTCTTTCATTGAAATATCGAGAACGGAAGCTAACCTTCCGCCATATTGTGCAGGCATACCACCCTTAATGAGGGAAACATTTTTAACGGCATCGGCATTGAATACGGAAAAGAATCCGAATAAGTGAGAAGCATTGTAAACGACTGCCTCATCGAGGAGCACCAGATTTTGATCGGGGCCACCACCACGAACATAATAACCGGCATTACCTTCTCCGGCCGATTGCACTCCGGGCATTAACTGAATGGTTTTTAAAATATCGACCTCACCCATGAAGGCAGGTAACGATTTTATTTTTTCAACATCCATCTCCACGCGACCCATTTGCGTGCTTTGTATATTTTTATCTTCTTTCTCGCCGGTAATAACAACTTCTTTCGTGATATAAGCAGCATCAACAAGTGAAATATTCTGGCGTATGTCTTTGTTTAATTCTATTGGAATAACTTGTTCCTTATATCCTAAAAACGAAATTACCAGTTGATAATTTCCATCTTCAACAGTGATTGAATAAAAACCATATTGATTTGTTGAAGTACCTTTCAGCAATTCCTTGATATAAACATTCGCGCCAATCAGGTATTCGCCGGTATTTTGATCTTTGACATAACCGCTAACGGTGTGTTTACCCTTAGGCTGAGCAAAAGAAATAGAAATGGTGGTTATTAAAAAGAAGGCTAGCAACCAAAAGGTTTTTAACCGGAGAGAAGGTGAAAACATAATTTAAGGTTCAATTTTAAAATGGGTACAAAACTACTGAATGCCAGTCAATGCATGTATTAACAAACTATAAATAAACAATCGAAACCCGGACTTGTTTATACAAAAAATTCATTCATTTAACTGAATGACAAACACTTAGACTATATTCCACATAATTTTCCGGGAAAGGAATATTTCCGTAATTTTGCACCTCGAAATTTATATTTCGGGGTGTAGCGCAGTCCGGTAGCGTATCAGCATGGGGTGCTGGTGGTCGCTGGTTCGAATCCAGTCACCCCGACCAACCAAAATTATTCTTCTGAATGTCCCGCTTTCGCGGGACATTTTTAGTTAGTTCCGTTCCAGGAGAAAGCTTGCTTTCGGATGGAATAGAACTAACTAAAAACTGCACGAAGTGAAGTTCAGAAGAATAATTTTGGTTGAGTACCTCCCCCTTTGGATCAACGCAGTTAATCCAGTCACCCCGCTTTCGGATGAAGCATTCCTTAAAAAAACCACACAAAGTGTGGTTGTGTTGTTTTTTTTGGTTGAGTACCTCCCCACTCTGGATCAACGCAGTTAATCCAGTCACACCGCTTTCGCAGGGAACTGCCCCAAATAAAAACTTCACAAAGTGAAGTTTTGAATAATTTTTTGATTGAGTACCTCCCCCCTTGGATCATCCAGTCACGCCGCTTTCGGATGAAGCATTCCATTTTTTATTAGAGTTTTGCTTTTCACAGAATTTTGAAATATTTTTTTATTTCCAATATTTCTTTTACTTTTATATCAACAAGTGCATTCACCTTTTAATTTCTGATGTTATGGTACGAATGATTTTAGTGTTTATTATTGGTATTGCGTTGAGTGGGAACTCCGCATTTGGTCAGGTTTCTGTTACAGTTTTACCCCCGGCCTCGGTTGGAGCCTGTCAA
>JAEUTI010000032.1 GCA_016788065.1 Bacteroidia bacterium
GATACTTTCTGTTCCAGCGTTTGATTCAGTTTTTCTAATGCCGTATTGTTTTGATCCGTCATGGTTTTCACGGCAGTCATAATCTCCGTTCTGAAATCGCCTATGGCTTTGTTCAACTCTTCCCGGTTTGTTTTTGCATTAACTGTGTTTTCTTCCCGGTTTATTCTTAAGTCTTCTTTGAGATTGGTTTCAATTTTAGTGAGGCTGGTTTGCAATTCAGATACCTTATTTTGTAGCAGGGGCAATTCGTTGCTGCTTCTGTTTCTGACAACAATAATGAGTACAATAACAATAAGCAACAATACACAGTTGACTATTAACAAGGTTGTTTCCATTACTTTGTACGCTTTTTTAAGTTAATCTTGTTCTGGGCTACTTGAATAATCTTTATCAACCAGTTCCTCAGCAGCTTTTACTTTGATTGCATCTAATGCTTTTTGCCTTAAAAACACATATTGGGTTCTCCGGCTTCAATGGATCAAGCCAACGCCAAGTCTTTAGGATTTGGAACTGAGCCCAATCACTATCGTCTCGAAATTGAATCAAAGCTTCAGTTAAATTAGAAATTTCATTCATAGTAACAATTGATTAATCGAGGATAAAGGAAGCTAATTATTCAAAACGAAAACATTAATCGTTTTTGAAATATGGTAATTAAAAATGAGTAATACATTCTGTTCATCCTCTATTTTGAAGCTATATAGCTGATCTACATCCCATAGCACTTCTAGCTAGGCATAAATCTATCGAAGCAAGAGTACCTTACTTTTAAACATAACTTCCCGTAAATTTGGTGAAGAATTAATAAGCAGCCCCTAAATCTCTTCTTTGTTTCCAAACATAATAATTCTGGTTATCACTTCCTAACTTTTCACCAAAACCAGGGAAAACCCTTGGGGTAATTAATGGTAACATCTTCTCTACCCAAAGTTGACCTAAACCACATTAAATTAATGAGATAGCTTCAAATTTTCGCTTATTAATACACAAATTAGGCATTATTTTGCCGATGCATTCATTTTGTCATTTGGAGGCTAAAACTCAGTACCAAAATTTCCCGCCCCATCAAAATTTTACTAAGTTTACAAAAAAGAAGCCTCTGCAACTTCAATTCAGGTCATTTAGCTACGCTGTCGATTAAATGCTGACCTCACCCTTCATACCCAACCAAATATACAACCGCCGGGAGTTCCAGCGACAGTATGGTGGTACACCCCAGGGAGGGATAGCGCCGTGTGCGAATTTTCCGTATATTTTTATATTCACAAAACATACGGGGCATCTCCATGGATATGAAGATCATTGGCTGAATGAACATGTTTTTTCTTATACCGGAGAAGGTCAGGTTGGGGATATGAAGTTTGTCAGGGGTAATTTGGCATTGAGAGACCATGTTGCAAACGGTAAGCGCGTTTTCTTGTTTGAATATGTGCATACGGGGTTTGTGAAATTCGTTTCTGAAGTTGAAGTTTTTGATTTTGATTATTTTGAAACTCCTGATAGAGAGGGACAACTTCGTTGCGGAATCAAATTCTTTTTTAAACAAAAAGGAATCTACCTTCCTGCGGAAGCGAGACCTTACACCGGTTTGCAACAAGCTGCAGAACCTCCACTTATTTATCAGATTAACAAACCAACAGAAACGGAACGAAAGGGGCTTGTAACTTCACGAGTTGGTCAGGGAGCCTACCGTAAAAGTATCATCCACCGCTGGGAATATCATTGTGCTGTAACCGGCTTCAACAAACCGGAGATATTAATTGCATCACACATTAAACCGTGGAAGGATGCATCTAACGAAGAGCGGTTGGATGTGAACAATGGCATTCTTCTCTCCCCTGTTTACGATGCATTGTTTGACCGGCATCTGATTAGTTTTGAAGATTCCGGAAATATAATGTTATCCGATAAAATTGAATCTTCCGCATATCATCAAATTGGAGTTACTGGTAATGAAACTATAAAAAAGTTCAATGCTGATAATCATCATTATCTTGAAAATCATAGAATCAGATTTCTTCATCGGCCATAAGTTTTGAAATTCAATTGTCGCAACCTGAAATAAATCTTCCACCAAATTTGCTGATGAAGTATTTTTGATCGTTAATAAAACCAATACAATGGCCGAAAACTCCTCGACGCAATCTTTCAACTACTACATCACTACCAATCCCGATGAAATGGATGATGGTTGGCCTGTCAGCGAGGCTATGGCCATGGTCATAAGTGCAATTTATGAACGTGTGATGGCAATGGATCCACATGTATTAAGGGATCTAAAGCGACTGATCAGGGCTAATCCATCTGTGCCTGCTCTCAGAAATTTGCTGACCAATTATTACCGGTTTCAAGACGACTTGGAAAAAGCTTATGAACTGAATCGGGAAACGCTTGAATTGTTCCCCGATCATGTTTTTTCCCGGGTTAACTTAATTCATGAATATATTGATAAAGGGCAGCTTGAAAAAGTTGAAGGTGTATTAGGTCACCATCTTGAGATCAGTGACATGCTGCCTAAACGGAAGACATTCCACATTAGTGAAGTTTTGGCATATTCTCAGGCTGTTATACGTTATGTTATCTCGAATAAGGATTTTATTCTTGCCGAAAACAGGATAGAAACTTTTTATACCTTACTCGAAAAATTTCCGGATTCACAGAGGAATAATATTTCTTCTCTTGAAGATGATTTGAAATTTGCGAAGATCCGCGCCGGTATTCCGGTGGCTGATATTCCAATTCCAAAATTAACAAATCCTTTACTGCTTGAATTGTACTGCAACTCGATGCGTATTAATCATGGATTGATAGAAAAAATATTACTCCTGCCTCACAAATCTATCTTGCAAGATTTGGAAATCATATTGCGTAATTGTCTCGACAATTTTTTTGAATATACTCAATTGCCACCGGATTCCCGGATCTCAGAGCACCCAATTCATGCACTTTTCCTGATTGCTGAAATAGGTGATGAAGATTCCCTTCCGATTTTATTGACAGTACTTAGTTGGCCTGATGAAGTACTCCATTTTTGGTTTAATGATTTTTTAACTGAAGATTTTTGGAAGCTTCTGTATAAAATTGTCGGCAATAATACCGATGAATTGTTAACATTCATTCTAAAACCCGGCATTGATCCTTATGCGCGTTCAGTTATTTCCCAAATGATGGGTCAACTTGCATTGTTGAAACCTGAACGTCGACCAGAAATCATTGAGTGGTTTCGTAAATTGCTGAATGAAATTAACACCAATCCTGAATTTCTAAATGACAAAGAAGCTGTTCCTGCGGACCTGTATCTTGGTGACCTGGAAGAAATCAAAGCATTAGAACTGGAACAGGAAATGATCGATACACATAATTTATATATTTCAGAAAGGGATCAGATGTTTGGTGGGTTGGAGCAAATGATCCATTACCTGAATCTTGAAGAGCCAATAAGGATACCACCTGAGCCATTTCCCGATATTTATAGTAAGTATAATCAATATTTGTTGGAATGGGAGTTCTATAGTTCAGAAAGGGATCTTGAAGAGATCGAATTGATTCGCAATCCTGATCTCAATGAAATGGATGAAGATGAAGACGATTTATATGATGAGGATGATGAGGATGACATTTATGACGAATGGAGTGAAGCGGATTCTAAGAATGATTTCGCACCACATACCATTTTTGGCACAAAAGAACCCGGTCGCAATGAACCTTGTCCATGTGGCAGTGGCAAGAAATATAAAAAATGCTGTATGTTGAATTGATGAAAATAATCCCATGCTCACCGAAATATCAAAATTTATAATAATTGCATTTGGCTTATTTTTTATAGGTTGTGGTGGACTCATGCTTTTTAATCCCGTTAAGGCAAGAGCAATTCTCAGAAAAGCGGGAAGTACTAATCTTATAAATTATGGAGAAATCACTTTAAGAATGGTTCCTGCATCTGCATTAATCATTTACTCCGATAACTCAGAATATCCTGAATTGTTTAGGGTGTTTGGATGGTTTATGCTCGTTACTTCATTGATCCTTTATTTTGTTCCACGAAAATTACATCATGATTTTTCGAACAAAAGCGCTGATGCTTTGAAGCCGTTGTACTTCCGGTTAATTGCTCCTTTTTCTATCCTTATTGGAATATTTATAATTAAGTCTGTGATTTAGTAAATTAACAGCTTGAAGAGGAGTGCATAACACTGATAAACAACAAGATAGTGTGCAATTTTTCTTTAATATTTCATATTGCAATATACAATATTTGTCCATATTAATTTGTATATCAATATCTTCTATTGTATTATTGCGTATTACAATATACAATTATTAATTCATGAAAAAATTCCAGTATCATATCAAACCACAGGATATCCTGATTTTACTGAAAATTCTGAGCATGAATAGAGCCGATTGGCGTCAGGTTGATTTAGCTGATTCCTTGGACATAAGCCAATCTGAAGTCAGCCAATCATTAGTCCGTTTGAAGTATGCCGACTTACTTACTGACGATACCAGAAACGTTATGCGATCTTCCTTGTTGGAGTTTTTGCTTCATGGTATTAAATATGCGTTTCCACAAAAACCCGGCGCAATGGTCAGAGGCATTCCAACAGCTCATTCTGCCCCTCCCTTGAAGAATGAAATATTAAGTAATGAAAATTATGTATGGCCCACTGCTACCGGGGATGTTAGAGGTTTTAGAGTTGATCCTCTTTATCCATCTATTCCGAAAGCTGTGAAAAATGATTTGAAATTGTATGCAATGTTAGCATTGGTTGATGCCATAAGAATTGGTCAGGCAAGGGAAAAAAAGCTGGCTGAACAAGAATTAAAAAAGCTGATTCATGAAGAATACAACCATTAATCTTGGCGTCATACGGAAAGTAGCAAATGCATTAGGGGAACTGAATGAAAAAGTTATTTATGTTGGAGGTGCAATGAATTTTAGGCACCCTTGTTGTCTTCTCTATATGAGCTGTAATCTTGTTAAATTCCGTTTTTGTTTTAATTTTTTTAAAATAATTGTGTAGAATACCCGATTTTTCTCGCATTCGTGGAGGCTCGGGCTTTAAGGAATTCAACGTCATTGTTGTACTTCATAGTTTTATGTTAATGCAAATTTATTTCAAAGTACATGGCAATAAAACTAATATGATGATTTCCATGAACATCTTATAACAGACAATTTTGATTTCATGCAAACTAAAACAATTGAAAATTCTCTCATTAATCAACAATCTACAATTCCGTGCTTTTTATTATACAAATAAACAATATGTACCTTTGGTATCCCCGTTTCCCTTTCAATCTTTTTAGCAAATTTTTCCAATTGACTTTTCGAGAATTTGTTCGCAAGTAATAGTATGTCTTTTGTTCCTTTTACACTGGGAAGTCTATTCCATTTTGATGAATACTTTGTGTTTGCAATTCCCCAAAAAGAACAGTTATAATGTACAAACTTTGTACCTCTCCAATTGTACATGTTTGCTCGTAAAGAGTTTTCACTAATTTTTTTAAATTTATTCACTGCACTCAGTAATTCAGAAATATGTACAGGTTCATTGCGGTTTATCAAAATGTTTTCAACGAACTTTTTGATTGAGGTTGATTTAAATTCTCTTTTAATTTGTTCCTTCAGTACCCATCCCGACAACCCTGTATATGCTATTTTATCAGGATGCAATCTGAACAAATGTATCAGTTGGTTTTTAGTATAAATTATACCATGTTGCTCGAGATACACTATAATCATTTCTGTGGTAACGCCTACTCCTTCATCTAATATGTATTGCCGAATCAGGTCAATTGTAATTCTTTGCAACTTGAACTTTTCATGTCTTCGTTTTATCGCTGTATCAGTAAGATCTTTAACATTCATTCCCAGAGCATCAACAAATTTATTGGTTTGTTGAACACTCAACGCTATTCTTCTCTGACAAGCTTCTCTAATAACATCTGCTACTAAAAACTCTGTTTCGGAATTAAAATGCCTGGCAAGCGATGTATTTAGTTTCTCAAGCCAAGTTGAGAATTGTATTGCATTAATTTTATCAACTTTAAAATAGACCAGGTGTTTTGAAGTATCAAAAAAACTATATTTGTAAGGATCAGTACTTACAATTTTATCTATTGAAATATAACCAAGATTGGTAAAATAATGTTCACTGATAAGTTTAATAAACCGTGAATTCATAATTTCATAGCCGGGGACTTTAGTTCGATAAACTTCACCAAGATTCACTACAGCAATATTTGCAGTAGTGGTAGCATGATCATAAAATAATTTATCCTTATACTTACTGAACAGAAAGTCGATTCCCCGCTTTACCAGGGAGTCTTCTGCTTCCACAACTATCTGACGTACTCTTTCTTTTGTGGTATGTATCTTATCAGCTATTTCGGTTTTGTTTTTTAATCGGGCAGAAAAGTAGTATTCTTTAATAGCATTACTAAATACCCTTTTGTTGCTCTTTATGCCTTTTAAATACATAGACATAGCTAACAACAAGTTAATCTTGCCGTTTTTCAACCTGATTTCATTAAATTCCTTTTCACCAAAACCGGGATAAAATTTTACAATTTCTAAATATGGGGCGTTCAATTTATTGATCACACTCAACTTCTTATCAGAACAGGTATTGTAAGTCTGAAGTAAATTATCATAGAGTAAATTCAACTCATTCACAGTTTTGTTTCCGGCATTCTGTAATTTCAAAAAATCAATCTTACCTTCCTTTACATCAATAAGAAATTGCTCCAGATCCTTTGTAGACTTCATTCCATTGTATGATGCTTCAATGGTTTGCAAAACATTGTGAGTACGGGTTGAAAGCTGGGTTTTGTAAATTGCATATACCCATTTAAAAGCAGGTGCACTTTTATAAAATGAATAGGACGAGGATTCTTTCAATCGGGATTTCTGGTTCTTCATATATATAGCCTTTCATTAGAGCAAAATGATTGTGAATTTGTCTATTCCATAAAATTAGCAAAAAGTTCTAAATGTGGCATAATCTTGTGAACCCTTTAGCTATATATTTGAAAATCATAACCATAGCAAATTCGCATTATAAAAATTCAAATATTTCAATAGAGTCCAAAAAAAAATACCAACAATTTTTCTATCTATGATATCAAATTAGTAATTTTCATCACAGTTATACCGGTTCTAAAACCTTTTAAAATGTAAATTCCTTTCAGCAACAATGGGATATTCTATTATAAAAAAACTTATTTGTATCTCTTCTTTTATATTGTTGCCATTTACTGGTTTTGCACAGAAAAGTAAAACACCAACATTTTTGTGGATGGTTTTGTCAAAAAAGGATTCAACACCCTCCTTTATTTTAGGCACTGTGCATCATATGGGGCCCAAACCGATTCTGGCAAACAGTACATTGATGAAATTAATTGCCGGAAGCAGAGCCATTGTTCAGGAAGCTGACACAACAGAATTATTCCATAATAAAAATAACAATTTCCAAACAACAACCCAAACAGCACTGGATGAATTATTAGGTTATGCAGATTATCAATTCGTCAAATCAGAATTCTATCATGCAACGGGTGAAGATCTGGAAAATTATAAATATGAAATGCCTCAGGTTATTCTACAAATAATCGGAAATGCACAAAAAAAGAAAGCTGGTTTGCCTACAAAAGAATTACTAATGGAAAATGCATTCTATGCTGTTAGTGTTCTAAAAAATATTCCCATTTATGGCTTGGAAAACAGGGCGGAAAATTTCCATTTGATGTATGAAACAATGCCACTAAGTGACCAGGCTAAAATGTTAATGATTTCATTAAAAGATCTAAAGTTTACAGACAGAGGAGAATTGATGAGCGAATGTTTCAACAGGCAGGATCTCGATTGTTTGTGTAAAATAGATGACCTTAAAAACTATACACGACCCGGGGATTTGAATATGATAGTAGCACGAAACCTGTTCTGGTTCCCAAAAATAACCAAACATATAGAAAATGGTAATACTTTTATTGCAGTTGGAGCAGCTCACTTGTGTGGAAAGGCTGGGGTTATAAACTTACTAAAATCAAAGGGATATGTGGTTGTTCCGATTAAAACTGAATAATAAATCTCGAATCCAAAACTTGAGAATTTATTTCAATTATCAAGATAAAAATGTGAGTTCAAATGCGAAAACTAACCATAGCCGACCTTAATGCAATTGTGGCTCCTCGTAAGGGAGTTTGCCTGAGTAAAGAATACATTGACACCAAAGTGAGTTACAAGTGGCGCTGTGAGTCGGGTCACACTTTCGACATGACAATAACTTCTATACGTGTCGGCGCATGGTGTCCGATGTGCAGAAAAGCGATTGGTATGGCTGAATATGTAGAAGAGTGCAGAGCCTATGCAAAAGCAAGAGGCGGTGAATTCCTGACTAAAACTCTTAAAAATAAAAAATCACCTGGTACCTGGAAGTGTAAAAATGGTCATGAATGGACTGTTCCTGCCTTAGATGTTGCCAGGAAAAATGGTTGGTGTGCAAGATGTGCTCACGACCGTAGAAAAATTACTGATCCAAAAGTTGCACATGAGTTTGCAGAAAAGCATGGTGGAAAATGCTTGACAAATACCGTAAATGGAATTCATTCAATTGTAACTTTTGAATGTAAAGAAGGTCATACATGGCAAACAAAACTTACAATCAAAAATAGTAAATCCTGGTGTCCGGAATGTTCCAAATCGAAATCCAGTGCAAAGAGAACAACCCCATATTCTAAAATCGTAGAAATTGTAAATGCTTGTGGATTTGAACTAAAAACACCTGAAAAAGATTATAAAACCAAAGGGCAAAAGCTTCTTTTAAGGTGTTCAAAAGGCCATACATGGCGCGATACCATATGGAGTATTCATACTCTAAAGAGAGCTTGTCCCAAGTGTTCGAATCGAATCATATCTAAATTTCATACACTTTCCGAGTTAAAAAAAATAGCGGCATCTCATGGTGGTGTATGCTTATCTAAAAAGTATCAACCGGTAGAAAATATGGAATGGAAGTGTGCAAACAACCATACATTTAAACTAAGAACCTCTAGAATAGTTAAAGGGTTTTGGTGTCCGTGGTGTAGTGGTTATTACAAACACAATATTGAAGAGATGCGAACCATAGCAAAAGAAAGAGGAGGCAAATGTTTGAGTAACGAATGGAAATCAGCTTTAAGCAATCTTTCGTGGAGATGTAAAGAGGGGCATCGTTGGGAGGCATTGCCAAAAAGTATTTTGAAAGGACACTGGTGCCCGGAGTGTAGTCATGTTAAACCACTGTCACTTGAAGACTTTAAAGCTTATGCTTTGAAACACCAAGGCGAATGTCTCAATACAACCTACAAATCACATGTGACTCCCATTATCTTTAAATGCAAAGAAGGGCATACATGGAGAACACACCGAAAATGTATAAATGACAATGTTTGGTGCAGAATATGCGCTGAAAGCAGATTCACTGACAGAGAAATTAAAGCATTATTTAACCCGGGAATCGAAGATGCGAAAATCCTGGGGAGGGCAATGAATGGAGAATGTAAAAGCAATTACTTTATTGATCTGAATGCTCCCCTTAGATGGAAGTGCAATAAAGGTCATGAGTGGAAAGCAAGTTATAATTGGGTTAGAAAAGGTACCTGGTGTCCGAAATGTCACGATTACAAACGAGTAGAAAGCTTCAATGCTGAAATGCTTTCTATGATCAGATATCATCAGGGAAAATTACTTTCTCTCAAGATAACAGACCGTGTAAAAGTAGCATGCAAAAATGGTCATGAGTTTACTGAATATAAAAGAAATATCCGGTATGGTGACTGGTGCCCTAAATGTGGTTTAAAACCTGCTTACAACTATCCAATTGCACTTGCTTATGCAAATCAACATGGTGGCGAAATACTTACTAAATATAAAAATGGTTTGGGAGGAACAACAACTGTTACATGGAAATGCAATAAAAACCATACATGGTCTGCTCCTCTCAGATTAACAATTTTTACAAAAACCTGGTGCCCTGAATGCGAAAAATCAAAGTAGGATAAAATGTGCGTTTTCACTCACACTCCAAACACCATTTCCCTTCCTGAAGTAAACTGCATATCTTCTTAAAAACATGTCCCTTTTCACAGTTAATGGTTAGATTGCTTTTGTTGTTTTCATTTTCAGCCTCTTCAGAAAGTCTTTTGGCACCTTTGCCTGCTGCCTCTATTTAATTTTGTCACAGGTACCCCAACACCATCAAATGATTCGGGTTCGAATGGTTCTCGGTGAGTTTGAAATTGAGGCTGCCTTTGATTTCGAAGCCGGCTTTTAGGTAGAATTTAACAGCCCGTTCATTTCCCTTCCAAACAAATAACCACATGCTGTCCTGATTGAATTTTTGAGAATATGTTATATTGAATTGCAGCATCCGGTACCCTAATTTTAAACCGTGAAATTTATTTAATAGGTATAGCCTGTCGAGTTTAACTGCATGAGATGACTGTACCATCGGATGTGCCTCATCGAAACTTATTTTTGAATATCCTGCTGGCTCATCATTGACCGTTAACAAATGAATATGATTGTCGGGGTTGGAAAGCATTTCTTCAAAGACTTGCTCTGTATAATTTCGTGCTGTATATTCTTCAATTACTTCCGCGGAAGCACTGGGTCCATGCGATTCCACAAACGATTGCCTGCCTAATTCTGAAAGCAACTTCCCGTAACCGGGACCTATTTTGGTGATAGATATTTTTGTATTCACAAGTCTGTTGTCAATGATGAATGATTACCGGTTTAGTTATTTAGAGTGCATCGGACTTTTCTGGACACGATTTATTTGCCGGCAAATTTACATATAGTATCGATTTTAATTAAACCATAAATTTAGTCATTCACAAACAGCGTAGCATTGTATATAAATCTAATTTTCAACTACTTGCGATCAATAAAGCTATTCAACCTCCATCTCCCCAAATTGTGATATTTATCAGCTATCATAAATGAAATATAACGTAATTTTGAGGTAGAAATCATATAGAATCATGTTCAGCATCATTCTATGAGATGTTACTCCAATCCTGATCACAAATGAAGCGATTTTTACTTTTATTCATCCTGAGTTTACTTATTCAGGAAGTGTTTGCGCAGAATTATTATCAGTTATATCCAATAACTGCCACTGTTGGGTCAAACGGAAGTCAGAAAAGGTTTGAGTGCTCTGTGTATGATTCTATCCTGCAAAGTGTGCAAACATATTCATCACCCTGGTATGATGTTGATTCCATGTCGGTCGTAAATAGTAATTATGGGTTCTCTACCTTTTTTACTTATAATCAAACGATGGGTTATCAGGATAGTATTTCCGGTTTCATAGTTTATGATCATGTGTTGTCACAATTTAAACCTGTCATTAAAACATTCATTGCATCGCCTGTAACAAATGCTTTTACAAACATTGATTATGCAGGTGTCAATTATGTTGAACTGGAATTTAGTACTGATGTTTATGAAAATAAATTTTATTACAGATATGATATAACCAATCATGAGTGGAATGTCTTTAATTATTTTAACGGCTTAACGGGAGATATTTCCTATGAAGGATACTCAAATAGTGGAGTGAGATATTTAGTACGATCAAACGATCGCGTCGACTATTGGATGTTTGATCCTGCTTCACAATACTATAATTATAATTTTGCATATTACGGTGCCTGGTATTTTACACTGGAAGATGATAACATTGCAATTGATCGTTGGGGAAACAGCGATTATTCTTATTTGGTATATGATCCATACTATGGTGGCTGGAACAGTTATACCATGGGTGGATTAGGAAATGGAGTCTACAAAAATGGTATTTTTCATGGGCAGAGAATGCCTGACATATCACTTCCACAATATGATTATATTGGAATATATGACCAGGATGTGCATAGCTTTATGGTGGATACTCTTATTGACAGGCCAATATCCTCCGTTCAAAACAATGATGGTGTTGTATCTTATTTTGATACAGCAACCAATCCGGATCGAATTTTTTTTAAAGCTTATAACCGCTCCTCACACAGTTGGGTAACCGATTCACTCGATGCCGAAGGTATTACAGGTATTACTATTCAGGATGGAACAGTTTTCTGGACCGACGACTCAGGAAATCATTCGCGGGGATATATACATGGCTCCGGATGGGGGAATTATACAACACCTCTTCAACTAGATTTCTACCTAACAGATTTATCGGGGACTACAGGTAATATGCTGGTGCATGTAAGAAATAACACCATTGGCACCGATAGTATCCGATATGATTTTGGTGATGGGGTTGTTTCTGTAGTTAACAATAAAGTCTTGTATCATCAATATAAAAATCCCGGCACCTATACCATTTGTATAACTGATATTTCAGGTACGCAAAGTTATTGCCAGACAGTTTCATTTTCATTGTGTGCAACTGCAGGAACAGCAACTGCAACATCCGATACAATTTGTGTGGGTGATTCGCTGACTTTGAATGTTTCCGGTTATACCGGTTCCGTTCAATGGCAAAGTAGCATTGGAAATAATTGGGTAAATGAATCCGGTCCCGGTTCTGGTTCCGATTCATACACTTTGTTGCCAACAGCCTCAAAAAAATACAGAGCCTTTATTAGTAATGGCACCTGCGTTCCTGCTATAACTAACTCCATACCGGTTACTGTCTTCCCCGCTGCCAATGCCGGAAATAGTATATGGGCTGCAGAAGATACTATTTGCGCAGGTCAACAAATAAAAATCGGAATATCGTTTTGGAGTGGTGCGGTGCAGTGGCAATATAATGACGGTAACAACTGGACAAATCTAAATACTTCCTGTAGCAACCAGGGAGATTGTATGGTAATTCCATTGGTAACTACTTCCTATCGTGCAGTTGTTTCTTCAGGATTATGTTCATCTGATACCAGCGGAGTGATTACTATTTATGTGTTCTCATTTACACCTCCGGTAGTCACAAGCGACACCATCTGTACAGCAGGTGTGGTAAATTTAACAGCAAATGGTCCAGGCACAATTAATTGGTACATTTCTCCCAATGCTGCAAGTCCGTTGCACACCGGCCCGACTTTTTCTCCTGCAATCAGCACCAACAAAACTTATTATGTGCGGTCACATTCAGGTACCACCTATAATGTTGGTGCTACCGATACTTCATTTGGCAACACAGCATTTAATGATACCAGAAATATTGGTCTTCGCTTTACTGTTTCCGAGCAGGTGATTCTGGAATATGTTTATGTTTATAATTTAGGCGGAGGAAGTGCCAAGGTTGAATTGAAAGAAGCTAACGGACCAACCATTAGTATGAGTCCAAATTTAACTGATACAGGTAGAGTACCTCTTTATTGTGGCTTTGAATTGTTCCCTGGAAAAACATACGATCTGCTTTATGTGGGATATGCTGATCTTTATTATAATACTTCAAATGCTGCATATCCTTATACAACTCCCGGCAGTCCCGTAACCATAATTGGAAATCTTAGTCCTTCTTTTAGCACAGGTCCGGCATATTATTACTTCTATGACTGGAAAATTATTGAAGGGTGCTACAGCGACCCTGTCGCCGCCCATGCAATAGTCGGTCAAATTGAAAAGCCCTCAATAGTTGCAAATGGTCCGCAATCATTTTGCAGGGGCGACAGTGTTGAGCTCATCACACCTTTAATCACTAACACATCCTATCAATGGCTTCGAAACGGAACATCAATTAATGGAGCAGTTAATGAGACTTATTTTGCTTCCATAGCCGGAAGATATTCTGTACAAATTGCAAGTGATCCCTGTACTTCTAATTCAAACGTTTTGCGTATTACAATTCCATGCATTTCAGAATTTGATCCACAACAAAAACTGAATGAATCAGGTCAATCATTTTTTGCTTCTTACCTCTCCGAAACTGCCAGTATTCAATTATATGCTGATGGCTTAACAGGTAGAAATTACAATCTTACAGTGATTGATCAATCAGGAAGAAATGTGTTTCGAACCCATGGACAACTTTTTTCAAATAAGCTGGAAAAGGAAATAAAAACCATTTCTCTCGCTCCGGGTTTATATTTAGTTTCACTTAGCACTGAAAATGAAAGCCGTGTGAAAAAAATATTAATTTCGTTTTAATGAACCTATTAAATCATTAATTAAACCTACTCCCCAACCATCACCTCCAATGCATCCGGATCAAGAATTGTAATCTTACGCCCTTTTGCAGAAATTATTTCAGCATCTTTTAAAACACGTAATACTCTAACCAGCGATTCAACTGTTGTTCCACAAAAAGAAGCCAGATTTTCGCGCGATAAATTAATTACTGAGGGCAGATGTTCCTTACCTATCTTTTTATATTTTTCATTAAGAATCAGTAAAGCAACAACCGTCCGTTCTTTTACGGCCAATTGTCCGAGAACATTTATTTTGTTCAGCCAAACCATAAATTCATTGCTGAGCTGTGTCAATAAGGTTCTGGAAAGCTCAGGCGATTGATCTAGTGCCGACAGAAAAATATCTTTGGGAATAAATGCATACGTGCAATCTTCCAATGTGGTTGCCGTTACCGGATGCGGCTGATCACATAATAATGGACGGTATCCGAATAATTCATCTCTTCGATAAATGTAAGCTATCTGTTCTTTCCCATTATTACTGAACTGTGAAATTTTTACTTTCCCTTTCTTCAGTAAATAAACGCCTGCGGGAATTTGTCCTTCTCTGTAAATTACTTTATCGCTTTCAAGCTCTCTCAAACTGTAATGATGCTTAAATAAAGGCGTTTCTGTTAACGAAACCCCTCCTAATTTAATTGCTGCCTGAAAACTGAATTTTTTTATGTCAAAGCTCATTGCTACAAATCTAACAAAATCATTTAATTTTTTCGCAAATATATTTTTACGCAATTCGATATTAGGGCCAATCAAAAATATTTCTTAAATAACTCAAAATACATTTGTTAAAATAATATTTGGTATAATATCATGTGCTACAAAAACTTTTTTTAATGTCATTTGTAAAGCGAAATTGATATAGATCAATTTAATTCTAGTCAACATTTTGTAGCTTCGCAAGATTGGTACCTTCTGCCGGAAAATTTAAATTTAAGTTTTCCGGGTAAATATGCTGTCAATTTGTGTCTTTTAATGATACGCACGATAGTGTATAATCTCGATTTTTCATTTATCCGACAATCAACCCGGCTTAATTGCCCAGAAAATATTTATCACCTTTAATTAATATACTATGATAATTCAAAAAGAAACCTCACCCGCAAAATACCGTTCTTACTCACTTCATAATTTCAGATCTATTCCGCAATTGGATAGTCTAAGTGAAGAGCTGAAATTTAATATGGACGTGGTTGGTCATGTGCTTCCATTCAAAGTGAATAATTATGTAATCGATGAGTTAATCGACTGGAACAAAGTCCCTGATGACCCCATCTTTAAACTAACATTCCCACAAAAAGCAATGCTTACAAGAGCTCATTTTAATGAGATGGCAAAGGCAATGCGACAAACACGGGATAAGTCGGCATTACGTGAAGTGGCAAATAAAATCAGGATGCAGTTAAATCCTCATCCTGCAGGACAGCTTGAACTCAATGTTCCGCAACTTGAAGGCACCAGATTAAATGGTGTGCAGCATAAATATGATCAAACAGTTTTATTTTTCCCAAGTCAGGGCCAGACATGCCATGCGTATTGTACATTCTGTTTTCGATGGCCACAGTTTGTTGGTATGGATGATATGAAATTTGCTATGAAAGAATCTGAGATGCTTGCTCAGTATGTGAAGCAGCATCCCGAAGTTACTGATGTACTTTTTACCGGTGGTGATCCGCTAATTATGAAAACACGCATTCTGCAGGATTATATTGAAAAGTTACTCGATGAAAAACCTTCTAATCTTCAAACTATAAGAATAGGCACGAAGGCTTTAGGTTACTGGCCTTACCGCTTCCTGACTGATGATGATGCCGACGATCTGTTACAGTTATTTGAAAAAATTGTTCGTTCCGGAATTAACCTGGCCATCATGGCTCACTTTAACCATCCTGTTGAATTATCTACAAAGGCTGTGCAAAGGGCCATCAGAAAAATACGTGCTACAGGTGCGCAAATCCGTACACAATCGCCGGTTCTGAATCATATCAATGCCGATCCAAAAATATGGGCTGAGATGTGGCGCAAACAGGTAAATCTGAATTGTATTCCTTACTATATGTTTGTTCCGCGTGATACCGGTGCTCAACATTATTTTTCTGTCCCATTGGTTGAGTGTTGGGATATATTCCGAAATGCCTACAAACAAGTGAGTGGAATTTGTCGCACCGTTAGAGGTCCAAGCATGTCGGCAACTCCGGGAAAAGTTCAGGTATTAGGAGTTACAGAAATTCCTGTTAATGGAAAATTTGATAAAGTTCTCACACTCCGTTTCCTTCAAGGCAGAAATCCCGATTGGGTTGGTAAGCCTTTCTTCGCGAAATATAATTCCGAAGCAACCTGGCTCAATGAACTTAATCCAGCTTTCGGTGAGAAAGAATTTTTCTTTGAAAAAGAACTTGAACAGATTTACAAAGAAAATATTTCTCAGGAAGCTTTCAATCCTTATGAATAACGAAATTTAAATGTTTGGAAAGGAATTATTTGATCCGATTTCGGGAAGTTTGCTGAGGAATGGATGTGAAAGACTTGAATAAATAGGATTTTTGTAGTTGTTTTTAACCACAATTACTATATTTGTGTCTGTAACTGTAATTTTAAAGAAGCTATCACCCATGAAAATCACTCGCATATTTCTTACCCTGCTTATATCACTAGTCAGCATTTCAAGTTTAATGGCAATTCCGATGGCAGGAAATTATACCATCGACAAGAATTCGCCTGCATCAGCAACCAATTTTAGTTCCTTCAGTGGTTGTGCTAACAGCCTGACCACGAATGGCATATCGGCAAATGTATTCATTACTGTAGTTGCAGGATCAGGTCCTTACACGGAACAAGTCGTTTTCAGCAATATTGCCGGAACCGGTCCAGCCGCTGTAATTGAACTAAATGGAAGTGGTGAAACAATAATTGGTTTGACAGATGCTTCCAACAGACATACCATTCGGTTATCAAACATGCAATATTTTAATATTATCAATTTAAAAGTAGAACGCGATGTTGCTTCAACAAGTGGTTTCTATGGCATTCATTTATTCGGTGCCTGCAACAATATTATTATCAGCAATTGTGAAGTGAATATGCCCGGTACAAACAGCACCCTTGTTGGTGCATACATTGCTTCCGGTTCTGAAACCAGCATTCTTGAGAGTGGCGATTTTCATGATATTGCCATACTTAATAATTCTGCCAATGGTGGTGGTTATGGTGCATCTGTATTCGGGCTAATTACAAATCTTGCCAGCAATATTGTTATATCTCAAAATAATTTCACCGATTTCCATTCAAATGGTGTTTATTTACGAGAAACTGATGGCGCAATTATCAGCAATAATAATTTTAACAAAGCAAGTGCCAATGTTACTTCTTGTAATGCCATTCAAATTGCTCAGGCTGCAAATATCAATGCTGAAATTTTCGGCAACTTTATTAAGGTGGATCAGGTTGCCAATGGTATCATGACTTTCCGTGGTATTTATCTTTTTAATGGTACCGGGCATAAAGTTTACAACAATGTAATTCATGATATAAAACTTACTTCAGGTAATGTTACAGGAATTGAAGTTCGTACTGCAGGGACTGCTCCTGAAATTTATTTCAATACCATTTCCATCGACAATGCATCTGCTTCCTCCGGAAATTTATATGGGATCAAAGAAGAGCTGTCAAACACAAATTCCATTCTAAAAAATAATCTCATAAGTATTACTCAACCCACTTCAGGAATTAAATCAGGTTTGGTGCTAGGTGCAACTGCTATAGTTACTTCTGCATTCAATAGTGACTACAACGACATTTGGGTTCCCGGTGGAAATACTGCTATGAAGGGAAGTCTGACACCGGTTTTGTACAATACGCTAGCCACCTGGCAATCTGTGAGTACTCAGGATGCCAATAGCATTTCTACTGATCCAGTATTTTTATCTGTGGCAGTACCTCAACCAACTAATGTTACCATGAATGATGCAGGTGTGCAGGTTAGTGGTGTTGCTGTAGATGTACTCCTTGTCACACGCTCAATTCCACCAGATATTGGCGCATACGAATTCCTGACTTCATCTCTGAATGAAATAAATCTTACCAATAACTATATCATTTCCTCCAATGCCGGAACGGGATTATTCACTGTTGAAGCGAAAAACACATCCGTTAAAATATCAGGCTTCGAAATTTTTGACAATTCCGGAAAGCTCATCCAAACTGCAAAAACAATGGGAACAAGTGTCAGCATAGATTTATCAATAAAGCCAAACGGAGTGTACTTGTTGCGAATCAATTCGGATTCAGGAATGCAAACTTTCAAAATTTCAAAAATGGCAACGGAATAATGTTCTTTAGTTCTCTACAAAATCTGCTTGTATAACCTGAAGAGAGCTACACTCAAAAGACATACAGGTTATTTGTCTTCAGCTATTTATAGAGGTTTTCGGTTCAACCTTTTGCTTTCACATATCGATAAACTTGTCCTGAGCATATGACCATTCCCGTTTACACCCGGGAGCAATTAAACTATTTTTTTTACTCTGATTATTTTAATAAATTTATCGCAAATTTATTTTATGAAGAGTCTTTTAATCATTCTTACGCTCCTGCCTTCTTTATTATTTGGTCAGGTACAATCTTATCTGGGCAGAGCAGATAGTGATACTGTTCCTGAACAGTACCGCTTTGATTCAAATATTTTGCGAGAACAGGTTTATAATAAGCTCCCTAAAATACTTAAGGATGACTTTAAAACGAATAGAAGGAGCTTAATATTTGCCCAGGATGCCTCCTTGCTTGCCTCCGATTTGTTATCTGGTGGGCAGTTATATATCGATTGGCCTGAACTGGAAAATTATCTGAACCGCATCCTTCAGAGAATTATGCCCGATGAACTTAAAGGAGACTCCGGTATTCATGTTTATGTAGCTAAAAATGGTGACAGAAATGCGTTTATGCTTCCATCCGGCCACATTTTAATGAACATTGGTTTCATTGCTGAAGCACCTTCCGAAGCAATGATTGCAATGACCTTACTTCATGAGCTGGCACATTATTATAAAAATCATTCTATCGATATTTTTCTGGAAACTACTCAGTCCAGTCACAGCAGCTATTACTATTTGAACAGCAAGAGGCATTTAAAAAATTCCGTTGAAATGGAAATTCAGGCTGACCTCATTGCTATGAACTGGTTAGTCAAAACCGGTTATAGCTTGAATGGTTGTAAATGGTTTTTTGAAACTGAAATTTTGGAAAATGAGAATTTAATTTCAAGATATAGGGATCTGTGGAAAATTGAGGAACACACACACCCTTTGCCTGAAAATCGGTTAACAAAATTAAAGGAATTTATCGCTAATCATCAGAATTATGAGGGTTCAGATAATTTAGAAAATGATTCATTGCTATCCCAATTCAGAATAAGCGCACGAATTGAATCGTTAAAATATTTACTCCGTTCAATGAATTATTTCGATTGCATTGAAAAGGGATTCAAATTTCATCTTTTTGAACCGGGAAATGCCGGGTACTTGTACTATATTATTGAGTCAATAAGGCGATTGTGCTATCTCAACAGAAATATCTGGAACGAAAACTTTATCACAAACCGATATTATGTCCGTGATTCGACTTCTATAAAACCCCTTAAAAAGCCAATGGAACAGCACTTGTTCGCTACTTTTTCTACAAAGTTACTCTCCATTCCTGATAGTGATACACTGAATATTAAAACCCGCAGATATTGGCATGGAACACCTGATTTCATTACTTATGAGCAGGCATTTGTTTACTTCTATAATCTCAGCCAATTGCAACAAATGCATGAAGCTGTTTTATCAAATGCCTTAAGTTTTAGCAACAATAAAATGGTTCGTGATAAACTACTGAAAAAGTATCTCTCTTATGATCAAATCCGACATCGTGAATTTGCACAAAATTTGCTGGCTGACTCCATATATTCATCTTTGGACACTAATCGCCTGATTGTATTTTATGATTTTTCTGCAATCATCAAACTAAACAAAGAAGAACTTGAAATCACCAGACAACCTACAGACACAATAGATATAATTGAAGAAATTGTTACTAAAACTGCAAATGAATTTCCTGGATGTCAGGCAACTCAATTGAAAAGTTTAATGTCTACTCGTTCTACCGAAGCACAGTTATTAAACTACCTGTTTCGCTTTTCCCGCCGATCTCTGATAAGTAATGAAGAAATTGAATTAGCACAGTTAGATCCTGAAATCTGGGAACAGTATCGAAAATACAATGTGTCACGTATTGATTTTATTAATTGCCGGTATTCCGATCCGGGTGGATTGTGGCGAAATGTGGACAGATATCGAAACATGATTGAAGCTGGTCTCACTCCATTGTTTTATCCGCCCGCCAGACAACGGTTCATGAAAATTGAACTTTCAAGTTTAATCCTGACAAAAAACGGCAGCACTCGAAGATATAATTATGATACTACAACTTTTGGTAATATAATGGTTAGCACCCCCGAAATTTCTAAAGAAGTTGCAGAAATGTTAAAAGATCTGGAAAAACCAAAACAAAAATATTATTATTTCACTTATTAGCATCTGTGTTTGTTTTCTGGTTTAATACCTTGCTTGGTTGATTCAAAGCTGCTGTAAATTTTGATTTACCGAAATTATTAGAAAATAAAGTGCATTCAAAACGGCAGTTAAATGCCGTTTTGAACTCCAAGGTTATTTATTAATATCTAATAATCAATAATTTAGGTCGATATCTTCCAACCCGCCCATAGTATTCTTATCTTTCAAAACCAATTTGAAGGAGATCATGAAGTTTATTAGCAAAGAGTGGTTTTATGCGCTTTGTATTTTTCTAATTCCATTATCGGTTGGAATGGATTTGCCCAGTGGTGCCAGCATTTCTTTTCCGGGTGAATTGATGCTTGCTGTTTTAGCTGGGATGGTTGCTTTTCAAATTTTATCGAAGCCACTCAGTTATAAAAAAATTTTGTTGCATCCCTTATCACTTTTGCTTTTGGCAGAATTTATCTGGATACTCATTTCATCATTCTTCAGTGAACTACCGATGGTTTCTCTCAAGCGGGTAATCATGAAAGGAATTTTTTTGGCATCCTTATTTGTATTTACCATTCAATGGTCCGAAAAGGATTCGAATAAAATTAAATACCTCTTTCTGTATGCTCTTGGACTTATCATTCCAGTAGTTTATTCCGAATTCCGCCACTATTGGTTAGGGATGGATTTTTTAGTGCATGTTAGTTTGTGTAAACCATTCTTTGATGAACATACCATCTATGGTGCTGCTATTGCCTTCGTGATTCCGTTTGTGGCAGTGGCAGCCGGGAATACGCAATCACTTGGAATCGATAAAAAATATCGGATATGGATTTTTGCACTCCTGTTTTTATTGGTTGCAGGTGAGTGTTTTGCCTATTCCAGAGCGGGCGTTTTAAGTCTGATGGCAAGTTTGCTTTTGTATGTCTTTCTGAAGTTAAATGTTCAGTTCAAACATCTGTTAATCGGATTAGCCAGTATTTTATCCCTGACATTTGTCTTTCGATCAGAAATCTATTCCTTTACGAAATCTGTTTCTTATCAAAGTAATACCGCTGATGTTGGAGAGCATCTGTTATCAGCTTTGAACTTAGATAATAATGTCTCTAACCTCGAACGTGTAAACCGATGGAAGTGTGCTGTTCGAATGTTTGAAGAAAGACCAATCACAGGCTTTGGCCCCGGAACTTTTCAGTTTGTCTATGGTCCGTTTCAAAAGCCCGATGAAATGACCCGTATCAGTACCACAAAAGGCGATAAAGGCAATGCACACTCCGAAATATTTATGAGCTTATCAGAGACCGGTCTGCCGGGATTACTTTTGAACCTGTTGGTGATTTTTACTGTAATTGGTATCGCCATGCGCGCTTACTACAAAGCTAAAAACATCGTAGCTAAAAAAGTGGTGATGGCTGCTCTGCTGGGATTTGTCACTTCAGTTGTACATGGATTATTTAATTCATTTCTTGATCAGGATAAAATTGCCAGTCTGGTATTTTCATCAATGGCAATTATTGTGGCTGTAGATCTATCAACAAAAGAAAAACAGATTGCAGATGAGAAGGGTTTATAATTTCCTCATTATTCTTGTTATAACCATTCTGCTATTTCTTGCATCTTTAGAATTGGTTTACCGGAATCAGTGGTTTGATTTTTACAAGACTGAACTGACTTCTTTAAATAGCACTGAAGATCTTCAATCCGGGGAAAAAAAGATGTTGGTTTGCGGCGATTCCTTTTCTGCTGATCCCGAATCATATGTTAAAATGTTACGTGATACATTAAATGATTACGCCGTTATTAATTGTGCTGTATCAGGAACCGGAATTCGCCAACATGAATTGTTTATCAATAAGCGAATAGACCGTTTTAATCCTGATATTTTTATCTATCAATTTTATGTTGGCAATGATTTATTCGACATAACGCATCCATACCAGTCAAAAAATATTTCATTGCTTAGAAGATTTTACTGGTGGCTATCAGACCGAATGCTTAGTCTGGGATTCTTAAATTTCAAACTGGCAGTGTTACGCTACAATTTTTTTGATGATTCAGGTGGAAGCTATAAACCCAGAGTACATGATGAATTCTCTGTTGAAAATTATTCCAAACGCGAAAAATTAAATTATGTAGCTGATCCGTATTTGCTAGAAAACACCCTGTTCCTGAAAGATCTAAGGAAAACAGATTATGAAACTTTCGAATATAAATTTGATGAAATTATAAAATCGTTAAAGGATTCTACCAGGAAATATTTAATCATCATTCCTCATCAATCGCAGCTTTCTGAACTCTATTTTAAGAGGCATAACAAAATGGGCGTGCTTTCATCTGTACCCTACTATCAGTATGAAACTGAAAAATTACCGTTGTATCAAAAACTGCAAACTTACTGCAAACAGAATCACATCACTATAATTGATCCGTTAAAAGAATTTAGACATTATGAATCTTTAGAGCAAATCTATTTCAGCAACGATCCTCATCTGAAAGAAAATGGACACAAAGTAATTGCAAAGTTGTTGATTGATGAAATATCAAATAAATAATGTCGGGGATAATTTTACCCAACAAGTACCTATTTTTTTTCAGCGACATTTCTTTTATAATCCAAATCATCATAAAAACGTTCATCAAAAGTGTATTTGGAAGGAACTCCATGTTTTAAAATAATCCACACAAGAGTAATAACTACAAGTGGACTTAACAGGAACATACCAAATATCATCCAGCCTTGAAATCCGATTTGCGATCCTAAATGAAACACAATTACATACAGTGTTGATAAAACAACAGCTAACCATACTTTTTTCATTGCCTTAATTTTAAATAAACTAATAGCCATGAATAAGCCAAAAATCCTGCCATTACCATCTGATAAGTCTGCTAGCCATCAAATGTCTAACCTCAAACACACTTAACTATCCAGGAAATCTATCGGAACATTTAAACTAAAACAGTTTTATTTGAAAATCAGCTGCTACGCGCCTGAAAAACTGATAACGTTTCACTGAAAACTGATAACGTTTCACTGATAACTGGTAACGTTTCACTGGTAACTGATAACTGATAACTGGTAACTGATAACTGATAACTGATAACTGATAACTGATAACTGAAATTGATAACTGAAATTGATCAGGCCTTCCTCACAAACTCAGACTTCAACGCCATGGCGCCAAATCCTTCAATTCGACAATCGATATTGTGGTCGCTGTCGACTAACTTGATATTATTGACTTTAGTGCCGGCTTTGATGGGTTTTGGCGCTCCTTTGACAGGAAGGTTTTTGATAAGAAAAACGCTATCCCCATTTTGCAAAACAATTCCATTAGAATCTTTCACCACAAAAGCGCCATCCGAATCCGAATCCACTGTCTCTGCAACTTCTGCAGCACTCCATTCATGGCCACATTCTGGGCACATTAACAAATCACCTGATTCATAGGCGTAAACAGATTGACATTTAGGGCAAGGAGGAAGTGTTGACATTACGAATAGTTTGTTTCCTGCAAAGAACGGCAAAAGATCTTCCCCTTTAACTTTTACTCAGGAAAAACCACTTGACAAAATATAGTTTATAGTATTTCAGCATTATAATGCCTATTTAAGAGCCTAATTATGTTTATAAATTATTGATTTTCAACTAATAAATGAAATCATCTTTCTTGTAGTGTCCCAGCAAAAAAATGCATCTGTACTAGGTGTTCAATACTATCAAAAGGTACAGCGGCATACCTATAGTGATGTTAAGAGGAAACGTAATTCCAAGTGCCATGGGAATAAAAAGGCCGGGGTCTGCTTTTGGTGCCGATAATCGCATTGCTGCAGGTACCGCAATGTAACTTGCACTGGCTGCCAGGAGTGCAAACATAAACCGATTACCGAAGGAGTCCGTAACATATCCACTGAGCAGTGCTACTATGGAACCATTGATTACCGGTATAACAATTGCAAATAACGTGGCGAACCAGCCATACTGTTTAAATGCGCTTATTCTTCTGGCCGTTACCATTCCCATCTCCAAAAGAAAAATTGCAAGAAATCCTTTAAAGATGTCTGTTGTAAATGGTTTTATTCCTTCTGCTTGTTTTGTATCGGCAATAATTCCAATCAACAGACTTCCTAGTATCATTAATACGCTTCCATTGGTAAATGAATGCTTCACTGTAGATATTATACTATGGTCGCCTTTTGAATCCTGCTCAAAGCTTCTGAGCAAAACAACCGCTACAATAATTGCCGGAGCTTCCATCAGTGCCATCACAGCCACCATGTGACCACTGAAAGTCATTGCCTGAGTTTCCAGAAAAGAAACACCGGAAACAAATGTCACGGCACTAACGGAACCATAAGTTGCTGCAACTGCGGCAGCATCACTGATACTTAATTTTCTTTTTAGAATAAAAAAAGTATATAATGGAATTGCAGCCGATATCGCTAGTCCAAACAGCAATGAAAATAATAGCTCTTGTGAAAAACCGGAATGTGCTAACTCCTGACCTCCCTTAAACCCAATCGCAAATAATAAATATAGTGAAATAAATTTAACAGAAGTTGGTGGGATTTCCAGATCACTTCGTACTAAAACTGCAACAACTCCTAAAATGAAGAAAAGTAAAGTTGGATTGGTGATGTTAGAAATCAGTATTTGAAAGTCCATGTGAATTTTAAAAACGGAATCATTTTAAAGTGCAGGATGCAACAGGTAATTCCTTGTTTGTATTAGAAGTTACAGACTTTTTAAAAATCGCAGGGTCAGATCCTTCACGGGAAGTTTCTAATCCTGCGATTTCTTACTGAAAAGTATATGCATTTTCTGATGGAGTAAATAATAATTACTCCATAAATTTCACAACACCAGTTGTAAGATCATAATATGCGCCCACTATTTTAACGGTACCGCTTTCGTGCAGCTCATTTATAACCGGACTGTATTTTAATATGTCATCAATAGTCATTTTAACATTGTTCTTTGCCGTTTCATCGAGCATAGCATCTGGATTTGACCTATCTCCTTTGATAGCCGGTTTAATTTGCTCAACCAGTTGAGTTAAGTTTCCAAGTTCAGCATTGTCGATGGCTCCTTTCACAGCACCACACTTATTATGGCCCATGACCACAATTAACTTTACCCCTTTTACTTTAGTTGCAAATTCCATGCTTCCTAAGATATTTGGATCTTCAACATTTCCTGCAACCCGTGCAACAAACAAATCACCTATTCCCTGGTCGAAAAGCAGTTCGGGAGTGATTCGTGAATCAAGGCAGGATAAAATCAATGAATGAGGATGTTGATCTGCCTTTGTATCTTTAATTTCAGCTTTGTAATCCCGCTTTACCCGCTTGTCAGTTACAAACCGTTTATTGCCATCTTTTAATTCCTGAAGTGCCTTGTCGGGGGTGTCGATTTTTACTTCACTACCGGTGTTTGAGGCTTCTTTTCCAAGCATTTCTTCCGCTTTTACAGCATAACTAGTTCCCAGCAACAACCCTGTCGCTAAAAACAAAGTTTTCCAAGTGTTCATTTTCGTTTTCATGTTACATTTAATTTTGGTTGCAAATTTCCAGGATTTTATTCATTTATTTTTATTTATCTTTGTTATTCTTAACATAAATATATTTTATGCATTATACTATAAATCAATTGCGAATTTTCCTTGCGGTTACTGAAACCGGAAGTGTAACCAAAGCTTCTGAAAAATTACATTTAACGCAACCGGCCGTTTCTATACAACTTAGAAATTTTCAAAATCAATTTGATTATCCCCTGACAGAAATCCTGGGAAGAAAAATATACATCACTGACTTTGGGAAGGAAATAGCTGTGGCTGCCCAAAACATTCTGGAGCAGATAAACACTATCGAAAACAAGGCTCATGCACATAAAGGACAGCTATTTGGCAAGCTCAAAATATCTATTGTGTCAACAGGTAAATATGTAATGCCCTATTTTTTGAATGATTTCATTCACATTCATGATAAAGTTGAACTATCACTTGATGTGACAAACAAATTAAAAGTGCTTGAAAGTCTTTCAAATAATGAAGTCGATTTTTCATTGGTATCTGTACTGCCTGAAAATTTAAATGTGGAGAAAATTGAATTAATGCAAAACAGGATGTTTGTTGTAACTAATACTAAGGTTAAATATCCAAATGCTTTATACGATAAATCTATTTTTGAAAAACTAGACTTTATTTATCGCGAACAGGGTTCTGGCACCAGACAAATCATGGAAAAGTTCATTCTTAAAAACAATCTTCCAATAAAGAAAAAACTTGAATTAACTTCCAACGAAGCTGTTAAACAAGCCATAATTGCCGGACTAGGCTGCAGCATTATGCCACTTATAGGTATTAAAAACGAACTTCAAAACAAGGAACTGCAGATTGTTCCTGTTAAAGGATTTCCGATTAATTCGGTATGGAATCTTATTTGGTTAAAGGGCAAACAACATTCGCCGGTCGCACAACAGTTTCTCAAATATCTAAAGAAAGAAAAGGCGGGTATAATCAAAGAGAAATTCGACTGGTTCGAGAAATATGTTCACTAATATGCTACTTGCTGCATGTTTGATACCTTGCAAACATATCTACTATTTCTAATGTATATCACACCCTTTAATCAATTATTCCTCAATCTGCCCATCGGGTAGCTTCTTGCTTTTGTCTTTTATAATTAAAGACGCCGCAATACTTACCACCAGAATGGAGACTACTGTGATGAGAGCATATTCAATTGGAATTTTGTACACTCCCGAAAATACCATTTTGAGTCCGATAAATACCAGAATAAATGCCAGTCCTAGATACAAGTAACGGAATAAATTGAGCATTCCTGCTAACGAAAAGTACAAGGAACGAAGTCCTAATATAGCAAATGCATTTGATGTAAAGACAATGAAGGTATCTGTGGTGATGGCCAATATGGCAGGGATAGAATCCACAGCAAAAATTAAGTCAGTAATTTCTACCAGAACCAACACTACAAACAATGGTGTTGCTGTTAATATACCTTGATTCAGCCTTACAAAGAATTTATCCCCATGATATTCATTTGAAACAGGAATCATCTTCTTTAGCAGTTTAATCAGGGGATTTTTATCAGGCTCAATTTTCTTGTCCTTTTGAAACAACATTTTGATTCCGGAAAAAATGATAATACCTCCAAATACATAAATGATCCAATGAAACTTGTTAATCAATGCTACTCCTGCAAATATGAATATAACCCGCATCACCAGGGCCCCAATTATACCCCAGAAAAGAACTTTGTGCTGATATTGTAGTGGTACCTGGAAATAAGAAAATATCAATATAAAAATAAACAGGTTGTCGACACTCAATGATAGTTCTATTATATAGCCTGTCAGAAACTCAATTGATTTCTCGGGTCCTTTCCAAAAATAAACAACCCCACAAAAAATCGAAGCCAGACCCATCCAAACGAAAGTCCAGCCGAGCGATTCTTTAAATGAAACAACATGCGACTTTCGGTGGAAAACACCGAGATCCAATGCCAGCATGAAAGCTATAAATACTATAAATCCAATCCAGAAGTAACTTTCAACAGACATAATTTCAGTTTTCGGTGTTTGTATTTCTTACCCAAAACAAAGTCCCTGAAAATAAGTTTACCGATAAATCAAAAATCTTATGTCGTTAAAATGAGCTAGTTACATACTTACCATGTTTTAAAACAAACCGTTTTACAAATCAATCATAAAGCTCGCATCACTAATTTCAAGTGTGTCTGATCCCGAAATAAACGTGCCATACATTCGCCCTTTGATATATTTTGTACCATAATCAATATCATCAATATAAACCTTGCCAGGCTGACCGAAACCGGGTTGGAAGATAGAACTCGATACAGAATTAATCAGGATCGAACAAAATATTTCTGTTCCGGTGCCAAAATCATAAGGTATAGAAATAGAATCGCCGGGGAAAAATGAATATAAATCCTGGTTGATTACATTAAAATACATGTAAGACCCATCTGAACTTCGTTCGCCTTCAAAAACCAATGTGTCATTTCCTGTTGTATCGACACGAGCTTCAAAGTCAAACTCATCGGAAACGTAACTTTGAATTGAACCACCGTTGAATTTAATGTTTGCTGTGAAGTAAGAACTCGGAGCCGGTGTTGGATCTTCATCTTTATCTTTATCGCATGCCACAATAAACAGAAGTGAAGCAACAAACATAACTGCTGAAATAATTTTAAATGTTTTCATGGGGAGAAGTTTAAGAATAATACAAGTAGTTATTGTCTTTTTTCATCAGCTGCAAAAATGCTACAATTGATATGCTAAAGTAAAAAACCATTTGAATTTTTCAAATACTTTGTCCTATTTGAAATTTAGTTCATCACAAATATTAATCTCAACCCCTGTCAATTGGTATTTATGACAAATTTAGTTCGCCATTTCTCTGCAGGCTTCAGCACAATTGCGGCAAACTTCCGCACAATCTTTACAATGCTGCATGTGTCCATGTTTTTCACATTCAACAGCACATGCCTCGCAAATATCAGCACATAGTTCGCATAACCTACTAGCAAACTCACTGTCAGAGGTCATAAATTGTGCAGCCAGCAGGCATATTGCTGCACAATCACTATTTAACTTGATGCAGCGAGTTAAATTTGAAACATTGGACTCTTCAAGACATGCGTTTTCACAATTCTTACATTCAGTAGCGCAATCATAGCATGTTGCAATGCAACTTTCATATTTTTCCCTGTTCATTATTCGTATGAGTTTAAAAATTATTCCATTATCATATGCAAAATTCACACCCAATTTTTTATATGATATGCATGCCTTCTACAAGAAAGGCAACATTATAGAAATTAAACTGTTTGCAGAAAGCTGGTGGAAGTTTAGGGGAAAATTATCCTCATCTTAGTAAGTTATAACCCACACACGTTGTTGAGCCTTTGCTGACTTAAAAAATAAAATAGAGCAGTATTACCACCAATAAAAGCACTGCAACCCATGTATAAATTTTACTTTGAACCGGAAATTCATATCCGCATATCGGACATACCGTTGAAGCATTATCTACTTCCATTGCACATGATGGACATTCTTTTTTCTTCATTACATTACTCAATTTTCAGATCTGACTTTTTATTGCTCCAACACCAAAGTGCCTGTACGATAGTATTTTTTATTATCTGGGTTCAGTGCAAATGAAAACACCCCATATCGATAAATTTCTATCAGCAACAATTCAGGAAGTATTCGCAGTTTTTTTGATATGAACTTTTCCATTTCAATTTTTCCGATATAGCATTGCTGAAATTCTTTATAGTTGAAATGAGATTCCGATACAAATATTGATTTGATACTTTCAATTTGAATATCTTTCTCTTCCGGTTTAATGAATAATCCGGAATTATTGTAATTATAAAATATAGTGTCCAGATGATTTTCTTCATTTACTCCTGCCATTAAAATTTCATTCATTGCTGACAAAGAAAGCTTTTCTTCCGGAAACAAATCACTTCCCTCGGTTGTAGGATAATTTACATTATATAAAAGAATCCCGGCATCATTAAATACATTCTTTGAAAACCGAACCGGTTGATCGCCACAATGACCCACGCAGGAGGTTGCTATTATGGAAATGCTATCACCATATCGCTCTATATCTTTCCAGTCAAACGATCCATATCCACCGCCGCCATAAGATCCGGCCATTCCATCAGATAGTTCATACCTAGATCCATTCAAAAATTTCATATCAGCAGTCAGACTATCAAAATTATATTTGAAAGTAGCGGGCATCGAAATCGGATACCAATCATCGGTTATTGATTCCGGCGAAAATTGAATTACTGTTACATCCCAGTTTTCTCCCATACCTCCCCTGTCATTTTCAGGAAGTTGTAGCACACAGGTGATTTCCTCAATTCCTAAACTGTCTCTTTCTTGACCCGATAAAAAATAGATTTGTTTATTCTTTCCGTAATCAAATGGCGATTGCGCAAAAATTATGGCAGCATAAAAATATACGATTAAAAAAAGTCCGGTGGATTTCATCTTTTGTTTCAACACTATTTGCTATCAAACTAAACGAGCCTTTATTTCAAACCGCGTTTAATTAATTTAATTGCCCAATCATAATGACTCGATGTTGCCGAAACAAGATAGGATCCTAATGATGTGGAACCTGTCCATGCATATTTTTGCTTCTCAAATAACTGTGCATTGGTATGTCTGCTTATGATCGCCTGAACTGCCTCATGTGAATCTTTAAACTCCTTCATCACTTTCTTCAATCCTTTACCCTGGCCATCACTCCAGATTTTTTTATTCAACTCCGGAGTTGTCTTCCAGGAATATCCCTCACATGGCATAACCGGTTTGTCTCCCTTCATACCTACCTCATACCATTTCAAAAACATGTTGTGCCAGGCTATCAAATGAATAAGCACATCACGAACATTGCGATTCATCGTGCCCGGATGAAATTCCTGATTTGCATCCGGAAGCTTCCCGATGTATTCGATAATCAGCGTGTATTTTTCCTGACTCGCCTTGAGTAATTCCTGTTTGGTTGTTGGTCTGGACATGTAAAGCTACAGTGTTAATAATTATAGCATAACGGCAATTTAATGCCGATAAAGGCAATTGGAGGTAAAACATGGTGTAATTAACTATTTACCAACAAATTACTGGATTTGTCCCAACTTATCCAAGAAATTGGAAAACTACTTATCCGCTTGTAAATCTTTCAGTTACATTGGATTCTTATCGTATCCAACCATCCAGTTAATTCCAAACTTATCGGTGCACATCCCGAAGTATTCACTCCAGAAGGTCTGGCTCAATGGCATAATAACCGTACCCCCCGAAGAGAGTCCGTTAAACACCTTGTCAGCTTCTTCCTTGCTTGCTGCACTGACTGAAATGGAAAAGTTATTTCCCTGCTTGTGCTGAGATACATATTCATCACCAACATCACTTCCCATCAAAGAAGTTTCTTTACTGATCGGTAACGATACATGCATTATTTGTTCGCCCATTTCCTTCGACATAGGAGGCATTCCTTCTTGTGGAGGCATCTCCTTGAATTTTCCCATGTAGGTAAATTCACCTCCGAAAACGGATTTGTAGTAGTTAAATGCAGTCTCACAATTGCCTTTAAAATTCAGATATATGTTTACAATAGCCATGATAATGTGTTTAATAATTAGATTATTAATTGGATTAATTTAAGATCCGTAAACTTAATAATTGTTGATTAAAAACACAAATGCTCATGCGCTTTTGTAAGGGGAAAACATTAAAATGTGATTTACCTGACATTAAATATGAAGCCCACTCGAAAAACATTTTCAATTTCAATTGCAGGGTCGTCCTTTAAGTATTTCCTGATCTTTGTAATGAAAACATCCAAACTCCTTCCAAGAAAATAATCATTTTGCCCCCATAAATCTTTGAGCATTTGATCTCTTTTAATAACTACATTCCGGTGATTGTATAGGTACAGAAGTATTTCACATTCTTTCTCGGTAATCCGCTTTAAGCTGCCATTGTAAATTAGTGATAAATTGCGCGGATCGAAAATATATGCGCCAATTTGAAGAGTTTCGTTCAAATCAACCGGAGATTGTGCTGTCCTTTTCAACACAGCTTTGATTTTACAAAGTAACTCTTCTTCATCAAAAGGTTTAGTAAGGTAATCATCGGCCCCCAGACCATAGCCTTTGATTTTATCTTCTTTCAGAGATTTTGCAGTTAAGAAAATAATAGGAGTCGTTTTATTCTTTGACCTGATTTCAGTTGCCAATGAAAACCCATCCATCTTTGGCATCATCACATCCAAAAGCATTAAATCGAACTGTAACTGCAAAACGGTTTGTAATGCAACTTCACCATCTTTACACAACATCACATGAAAGCCTTCTGCTTCCAGAAAATCCTTCAGCAACGATCCTAAATTAAGATCATCTTCGGCAAGTAAAATATTAACTCCCTTCATCAGCAAACGGAATTTTTAATGAAAATGTAGTGCCTGCATCTTTTAGACTTTCCACTGCTATGGTTCCACCATGGAGGGTAATAATTTTATGAATATATGTTAATCCAAGACCAAAACCTTTTACATCATGAATATCACCGGTAGGAACTCTGAAAAATTTCTCGAATATTTTTTGCTGATATTCTTTCTCTATTCCAATACCATTATCCTTAATTTGTAAAACAACCGCATTCCCTTCATTGTATGTTGAAATGTTAATCATTGGCTTTTCGCGGGAATATTTAATTGCATTATCAATTAAATTTGAAATAGCTCCAGTTAAATGTGTCCTGTCACCAATTATTTCAGTTCTGTTTGCATTCAGGTCCAGCGATAACATTCCACTGCGGATTTCAATCTGCAACGACATCCCAGTTACACTTTCTTTAATCAATTGATGTAAGTCTACAGGACCTTTCTGCAGCCTGATTTCTCCACGCTCCAGTGCGCTCATATTCAAAACCTGTTCAATTTGCAACCGAAGTTTTTCATTTTCCTGAAGTATGATCTCTGTATATTGTTTCACTTTGCCTTCGTGTGAAGCATCTCTAGAAATCATTCTTCCTGCCAAAGCAATATTAGTTAGTGGTGTTTTGAATTCATGGGTCATGTTATTTAGAAACTCTGTTGTATGTCCGGCAATTTTCTTTTCTTTCATTAAGGATAAAATCGTCCTCCAAAATAATACCAACACCACCAGAATTAAAACTATAGAAGTTAGAAACAATGTTCCCATTTCCGCAAGAATAAATTTATTCTTTCCTTCTACAAAAAAACTTAACTCCAGTCCACTTTGAGTCGTTTCTTCTTCCAGTCTCTTTTTATAAACCGCTCCATCATTGCTGATTGATTCGTCCGCTGAGTTTTGACCGGGTGCAGCCACTGCAAAAGAGTAATCGGTATTTATATCATAAAAGTCCATGTAACTGGTGAACAACGAATCCGTCTTAACAAGTTCTTCTGCTCCGGTTCCGCTTTCAAAATTTCTGCATGCTTGCGGATCTGCACTGAGCACCTCAGCGGTGCGGGCCACTACCATGTTGGCCTTTTCATTAAACAGTTCCTCCTTCACTTTGGCAGTCTGCACTATCCATTGTACCTGAATGACCAAAACGATCAACAAGGAGATGGATGAAACCGATATAATAAAGTAATTGCGCTTCATTTTCAACTACAAATTTACGCAATCCAATGGTGATTCCGACATATTAACAAGTCATTAACAACCTAATAACTAGTCGCTAACAGCATAAATTGGAATATCCATGTATATTTGTTCACATTCAACAATGCTTCAAAACCCTGTAAATATGAAATCAATATTCACACTACTCCTGATAATTGCTACTACAAGTTCATGCACTCTGGATCAATCACATATAACTGCTAAATCTGCAGATATCAATTTCGAAGAAAGCCCCTCCTGGGCAATCGAAAGCAAAGGGACTCTAAACATTCTGGAAAATGGATTCTCATTTAAAAAGGCATATAAAGCAGATTCCACGCTTCAAATCGGAAATTATATCCGGGCGATGATCCAGGACAAATCAGGTAACATCTGGATAGGAACTCATGGAAAGGGATTGGCAAGATTTGATGGGAAAAAGTTGAAGTTCTTTAATGAGGATGATAATTTCCATGCTATTGTCGTACGAGATATTAAACAAGACTCTAACGGACTGATATGGATTGCAACAAACAAAGGAATATATAGTTATAATGGAAAAGTATTAAACCATTTTGATATCAAAAAGGGAATCGATGATAATGAAGTGTGGTCGATTGCCATAGATAAAAACATTCCAACGGGAAAAACCGGACTTTGGTTTGGTACCGAAGATGGTGCCTATTATTATGATGGTAAAACTTTCTCTGGAATTAAGATTCCTGCAGCAGACCTGACACGTTTTTCCGGAGCTTATAATGCTCCTAAACTTATAAATAGTATTCTTCAGGATAAAAGCGGGAAAACATGGTTTGCAACCAATGGAAATGGTGTTTTTGTAATGGAAAAATCTGCGACCCACAACACAATCCTACATCCATACACTCAAAAAGATGGTTTGTGTAATGATGTGGTGCAAGGTTTATATGAAGATACCAAAGGTAATATCTGGTTAACTACACGATTTGGCGGTGCCAGCAAATTTGATGGGAAAACCTTTACAACGTACTCCGATAAAAATGGTTTGAATAATAATTTTGTATGGACCATCTGCGAAGATCATTCCGGTAATTTGTGGTTTGCAACTGCCGGCGGTGGAGTGACAATGTTTGATGGGAAGAAGTATACCACCTACACATCAAAAGATGGCTTACCCGACGATTATGTACAATCTATTTTGGAAGATGCAGATGGTAATTTGTGGTTTGGTGCCGGCACCGGACTGGCACGTTTTGATGGTAAAAAGTTTATCAGCTATCAGGGGAAAAGTGACGGATGTTGAGGTGCTATTCTCTTATGAAATGAATAGCCCATTAGTTGCATGATATGCCAACTAATGGTACGGGGTGCTGATTTTTTCGGTGTGCATACTTTTTAATCAACATGCTGCACAATAGACTTTTCATTTCAGAAAACACCTCAAACCACCTTTTAAATTTCCTGAGTAGTTGCATGGAATCAATTCGGAACATATCTTTGTTCTAGTCCGGATGTGCTAAATGGACAGTTGTTTAGCAAAAAGAACACTGGACATGTTTAACCTCAACATTCGAATAATTTCTGGATTTATGTTTCGATTTCTTTCGGTTTTGCTGTTGCTTTATTTCGCTCTTGCAAATAATTCAGTAGCACAAAACACTACTACCATTGATTCCCTCAAATCAGTTTTAAATACACAGGCAGATGATACATTAAAGTGTAAAACATATACTGAAATCATAAAGTATTATTATGGAAAAGGGAATTTCAAAGCTGCAAAAGAAAATGCTTTGCTCGCGTTGGATTTGAGTGAAAGGATTCGTTTTAAGAAAGGAATTGCAGATGCTTATAATAACATCGGGTTGAACGATGAAAACATGGGCAATTTGGAAGATGCAAAGGTTAGTTATTTTAAGTCCTTGAAAATACGAGAAGAAATAGGTGGTTCCAGAGGATTATCCTTTACCTACAATAATTTGGGAAACATCTATCGTCGGCAAGGTAATCTGCCGGAAGCACTCCAATATTTTTACAAATCACTGAAATTAAAAGAAGAACTTGATGATAAAAAGGGTGCAGCACTCACCTTGAACAACATCGGTTTAATTTATGTTGATCAGGAATCTTTTGAAGATGCATTATTGAATTACGATAATTCATTGAAGTTCTATGGCACAATAAATGATAAAAACGGACTGGCCATGGTATACAACAACATTGGATTAGTTCACAAAAAAAGAGACAACACAAATCAAGCATTGATTGATTTTAATAAGGCGTTGGAATTAAACCGGGAAACCGGAAATAAAAACTGGATTGCTGCGAACCTCACCAACATTGGTAGTATTTACCTGAATGATGCCATAAAGTCAACTAAAATCTCTGATTCGATTTCGGCGAAAACACAATATACTAATGCTCTTAAAGTATTTTCTGAAGCCAATGAAATTAATATGGCTTCCGGAAACAAATACAATCAATCTGCAAACCTGATTTCTTTGGGTGATGCCCAGATGGGCTTAGGCAACTATAACGAAGCTCAGAAACATCTCGAACAGGCTTTACAAATTGCAATGGGGGCGGGCTTGAAATCAGTCACCAGAGATGCGTATATGGCATTGTCGCGACTCGATAATTTGCGTGCTTCTTCAGCGAGCTACACACAGGCTGAACGTGTTAAATTCAGTCAATCTGCTTTAAATAATTATGTAGCAGCCGGAATGGTAAAAGATTCCATCTTCTCTGAAGAGAGTAATAAGCAGCTGGCAGAATTGAAAACGAGATATGAGACTGAAAAAAAGGATAAAGAAATTGCACTTCTGAATACTGAAAAAAATCTGCAACAACTTTCTATAAAAGAGCAGCAGGTAGCATTAATGGTTTCACAATTGCAATCTGTAAAAACCAAAAATGAACTGGAACTTTTAAACCAATCCAAGGCACTTCAGGATATGCAGCTGACGAAAACTCAGCAGGAGTTGGTTTCAAAAATGCTTGAATCAAAATCAAGGGCTGCTGAACTTGAACTTGCTAATAAAGACAAAGCCATCCGGGAACAACAACTGGAACAGGAACAATTATTCCGAAACTTTTTAATTATTGGCATATTGACTCTGATAGGTGTTTCTGTACTTTTATTTAACAGATACAAACTTCGTCAAAAATTAAATCATCAGAAAAATTTGATAGACCAACGTAAAATTATCAGCGCCGACTTGCACGATGATGTTGGAAGTACACTCAGCAGCATCAGTATTTATAGTGAAGCAATAAAAAATAAGTTGCGTATTAATGAGCCTGAAAAAGTAATGGATCTGGTACACAAAATTGGTGATACGTCACGGGAGACCATTTCTAACCTCAGCGATATTGTATGGAGTATTAATCCGGTTAACGACAGTGGTAAGGTCGTTATTGGTCGAATGGAATCGTTTGGATCATCGTTATTAGGTTCTAAAAACATTCGCTTCGAATTTCATTGCGACCCGGAACTTTACAAAAAGGATTTCGGCATGGAACTAAAGCAAAACTTATTCTTAATTTATAAGGAAGCTATCAATAATGCCGTAAAATATGCTGATGCATCTGTAGTAAGCTCTCAACTCAAACTAGCCGATTCTCAAATTCAACTTATAATAAGTGATAATGGCAAAGGCTTCGATCCGGCAAAAACTGCGGACCACAAAAATGGCAGCACAACCGGTGGTAATGGTCTGGTTAATATGAAGTTAAGGGCATCGCAGATAGGAGGAAACTTGCAGATTAAAAGTTCTTCGGCAGGCACCTCCATCGAGGTAAAGTTGCCCGCCAGCAATCTTCTCTGATAAAATCCCCGATATCGGGGATTTTTGTTCCTCCAGGCAGGCTTAACTTTGCTTTGTCTGTTGAATATTTCATACAGCACCTAAATTCCAATTACAATGGCTATCAGAGTTACGATTTTTGACGACAATAAAAAACTACTGGATTCCCTGGATATTCTCATCGATGGTAGCCCAGGCTTTCAGATTGCAGGAACTTTTCCCAACATCAGTAATCTAATTGCTGATATAGAAAAAAGTCAGCCTGATGTAATATTAATGGATATTGAAATGCCGGGCATAAATGGTATTGAAGGTGTTAAAATAGTTAAGAAACACTTTCCTAAAATTAATGTAATGATGCAAACAGCATTTGAAAATGATGAACATGTTTTTGAAGCTATTTGTGCCGGTGCTTCCGGCTACATTCTAAAAAGTACTTCTCCGTCTAGAATACTCGAGTGCATAGTTGAGGTGTATCAGGGAGGAAGTCCGATGAGTCCGACTGTTGCCCGAAAAGTATTGGGATTTTTACAAACACCCAAAAAAGAATCCAATCAGTCGGATGAGAATAAGGATGATTACAATCTTACAAATCGCGAAAAGGAAGTGCTATCCTGTCTGGTAAATGGATTGAGTTACAAAATGATTGCTGATCAATGCAATATTACTTATGAAACCGTCAGATCTCACATGAAAAAGATCTATGAAAAATTACATGTGGCAAGCATGACCGAGGCCGTTGCAAAGGCCATTAATAAGAAAATTGTGATGTAAATACATTACTCATAGAAAGGCGGCAGGTTTTGAAATCTGCCGCCTTTTTAATTTCCCCGAATTCGGGGATTTACTACTTCAATTTTATGAGGGAATTTTGTTTCGTTAAATAAACAGTCCGGTACTAATTAGTATTACACGGATTTGAAAATGACAAGATAACAAAACCTTAACCCTCTTAACTTATTAGTATGCTAAAAATGAAATTATGCTTAAAAAAGGGAATCATGGTTATGATTCTATTCCTGATTGCCAATAATCTGTTGGCACAGACTCCCCCTTTAAACTGGTATGTATCGGTTGATGCCAACACTCCGGAGGCTGAAATCTGGGGCACTTGTGGCGATAAAAATGGAAATTTTTATGTCACCGGCCGAATCCTTGCCACCACTACATTTGGTTCTGTAGTTTTAAATACCGTTGGAGCAGGAAGTAATTTCTATCTGGTAAAATACAACGCCTCCGGAATTGTGATGTGGGGAAGAACTTTTAATACGCCAAATAGCAGTGCCATAGGATACAGTGTTTGTGCCGATAATAACGGAGATGTAATCGTTTCCGGAACTTACAATTCACCTACACTGACAATTGACACTACAGTACTAACTAATGTGTCAAATGGATCGCTGCCCGATCTGTTTTTGGTGAAATATGACACAGATGGAAATATTCTTTGGGTGAATGGTGAAGGTGGCGATAAAACTGATGGGGTGTCGAAAGTTGCAACCGATAGTACTGGTAATATTTATCTGGCATTTCAAAGTTCGAGTGAATCCATTACCATTGGCAGTCAGACCCTGTTAACCAAAAATGATCCTTTCTCGTCGGTGAATGATATCCTCCTGGTAAAATATGATTCCAATGGAAATGTACAATGGGCGAGAAACGATGGTGGTATAGGGGATGACAGAGTTCGGGGTTTTAGTGTCGATAACAATGGGAATTCGTATATCACCGGGAACATTAACACCTTTGGCTCTAGTATTACCTATTCATTCAGTCCGGTTACTCTATCAAGTATTGCCAGCAACGACTTCTACATTGTTAAATATAATAATCTGGGGAATGTGGAATGGGTAAGAAATACCGGGAATGCTATTGGCTATGATGTAAGTGCTGACAATAGTGGAAATGTTGCAGTAACTGGTGATTTCGGTGGAAACTCTCTGTCCATTGCGGGTGTAACTATAACAAAAACAAATCCCAATGGCCAGGTTTTCACAGCAAAACTGAGTGCTGCCGGAACTGTGGAGTGGTTAAAAACTGAAAATGGTGTGGGGGGATCTCAGGGAACAAATGTTAAAATCGATGGTGATGGCAATGTGTTGGTAGGTGCCCTGTTCAACGGAACTTCTATTACAATTGATACAACACTGATAACAGTAGCCGGTTCAACCGACATTGTACTATTCAAGTATGATCCCACAGGTATTGTATTGTGGGCTGATGCTATACAAAGCATCGGTTTTGACAGGTTAAACAGCATTACGACCAATGCAAATGGAGACGAACTTATCTCCGGAATATTTGCCGGTTCTATCCTTTCATTTGCAAATGCATCTTTATTTAACACCCCTGCTTCCGGAACGTTTGATTTGTTTTTTATTAGCCTATCCGGCGACCTAAGTACGGTATGGACCGGAAACAATTCAGCAGATTGGAATTCACCTTTTAACTGGGAACCTCAACAAGTTCCTACTGAATTCGACAATGTAAAAATTCCAGCAGGCAGACCATTTAATCCTATCATTTATGGTGGAGTTGCCGCCAGTTGCAAAAAACTTAAGGTGGCTGATGGTGCTTTACTTCGCATGAATGGCGGTACCCTTTATATTCATGGGGAAGTTACAGCAACTAATTCTACAGCCTTTCAATTCATTGGTGGTGGCGTTCATTTGTATCACGGAAGTACCTTCCCATCAAACATGGAATTCAACAATCTGACCATCAGAAATGTAAACGATGTGGATGCTGATAACAATTACATTTTCGACGGATCCACAGAGGTAAATGGAAATTTTACAATTTCAGGTACAGCTGCTAAACCTTTACTTCCAAAAATTATTCTCGGAGAATTTGACGATTTTTTTATCTTTAAAAACTTTAACATGAGTGCAGGCACAATCGGATGGGATGAAAACACTCCTTTACCTTCTAACTTAAAGAAAATACCGCAGTTAATTTTCTTAGGATTTCCATCAATACAAACGATTACCATCTCGAACCCAACAGGTTTGGTAGATAGTCAAATTAGAGGCAATATTGATATTTCGAACCCTAATGCCCGCTTTACTTTACCAAATACCGAACTAGTCCTTTATAATCTGATACTAACTACCGACTTAGACCTGGCCGGAAAAAACCTCAACATCCTCGGAAAAATTGTTTATAATACAGCAGGAGGCATTACTTCTAAAATAACCAACTCAGTGCCTTCTAAAGGGACTATTGATATATCTAACTCTCCGACTTATAATTACGATTCGCTTGCTTTGGAAATCAATATCGATAAATTACAAAACTTGTTTTGCAATTCTTTAGGAACATCATTTTATACCGTGTTGAAATCGTCACTAAGTGTTGACAAATTACAGGTATCAGGGTACCTTGATCTAAATGGAAAAAACCTGACTGTCGGATCGGTGAATAGAAGCACAGGAAGGTTATTTGTGGATTCATTGGGAACTACAATTCCGGAAGGAACACTTTTCCTTTATGGAAACAGTACGAATCCCAATTATGAACTGACCGCAAAGTCCCTGAATAATCTGGTAGTTAATAATCCATTAGGTGTAACACTTCAAAATTTAACCAGTTTCCCAATTGGAACTCCTTCCTGGTCAAATATGGAATTATATGGAACAGCAAAACTGACTTCCGGTAAATTTGATCTAAAAGGATCATTAATCGTCTTATCACAAAGTGCTTTGAGCACTACTGGTAACAAAGCAAAAATTGTTGAAACACCACTCAATACTTTTGTCAGTTCAACCAGTGCTGGTCTCGGGCCAGCAATTGTAATTGACACAACTGTTACTACTCCAATCAATAAAAGAAATTATGGTGGATTAGGTTTTGTTATTACCAGTAATGTTCCTTTGAATCAGCTCTCTATTGAGAGGGCTCCATTATTTCAAATAGGAAACAACGGCGGATTTTCGATCCCCCGTAATTATACAATCTATAATCAAGGTGCCAGCGCAGGTATGAATGCTACTATTGAAATTAAGTATGATGAAAGTGAACTTTTTCCAATAAATGAAATGGATCTGGGCATCTTCTGTCGCAGCACAGAAGACTCAGCAGGAGTTTGGAATTTTGTTCCTTGTTCAGTATTCCCTTCTGAAAATGCGGTCAGATCAAATATACCACTCACCGCTCTTGATTACTCTACTTCACTGGGTGGTTTTACAGAATACACCTTAGCTTCAATCGGAGATCCATTGCGGCAAATTATTCCGGCAACAGGAAATACCCGTGTTCTTGCATCGTATCCGAATCCTTTCACAAGTCATTTCAATACCACTTTTGTCTCGGAAATTGAGGAGACCGCTCATATTCAGCTATTGGAATTATCAGGAAAAGTAATTTATGAGGAAGCTATTAACTTAACAGTAGGAACTAACAACATTGAAACAGATGGATTGAAAGAAATAACACCGGGAGTATATTATCTTAAAATCATAAGTTCACAAGGGAATAATATCGCCAGAATCATGAAACAGTAAGTTATCATTACTGCTTTTAAATATTAATTTGAAGAAAAAGAGGAGCAACACGTCTCCTCTTTTTCTTTTAAATGGTTTTCGATTGATTTGATGCTAACGCCACTGAAAAATCTATCCGTTTTATCACACCGTGGGTTGCGTTTTAAACTCACGGTGTTTTTGTTATTGAGGTTTCCAGGCTAATCCCGGCAAATTAGTTCCTATTTTCCCCGTTATTAAAGGCACTAAATTTGATTGTTTGTTTGTACTTTAGCCAACCCTGCACTTCATGACCTACAGACTTATCCTCTTTCTAATTCTCAACTTCGGAGCACTCGCTCTTGGCGGCTTATTCACTAATAATGGCGTCAATTCTGAATGGTATGCCAATTTAAACAAAGCTCCGTGGACACCACCGGGATGGGTTTTCGGGTTTGCATGGACTACAATCATGATATGTTTCAGCATCTATATGGCCAAAGCCTATACTATAACCGCTGATAAAAATTCACTAATTGCCCTGTTTGTTGTACAATGGATTCTCAATGTGGTATGGAACCCCCTATTCTTCCACTATCATTTAGTTTCTATATCGTTTTTTACGATCATTGCATTAACAGGGATTGTCGGCTTTATGCTTTTTTATTACCGGAGTCAAATGCATCTGGCATCATTACTTTTACTACCCTATTTCCTTTGGCTATTGATTGCAGCATCACTCAATGGGTATGCTTTGAAGAATTAAGGATTAAGAATTAAGGATTAAGGATATTTTGTATCTGCTCAGAATGGAAATACGTTTAAATGATAGATGATAGGTTAAATTCTGCTCAAAAATAAATGTTGTGATCGACTAAAATGTAAATTACTTTTGAACGCAATGTTGGGGAGTCGCAGAGAATATCGCTGGCTCAATGTGGAGAGATAAGGTTGAGATGGTGGAAGACAGTATTTCATTTTTAAAGGAAAAATATGGTAAGTAGAGCTATTTAACCTCGTACACATGCTTTTAAAATAATAGTTCAATTGTTAGTTAAGTTGATTTAATTTCTATTTTTGAATTTATTAATACGATTTATTCCATGTACCACTTCTCCTATTTCAAAGAAAAAGACCAACAGGTAATTCTGGAGTTTATTGAGAATAATCCCTTTGCCTTTTTAACAGGAAGCTTTTCTTCCGGCAAGCAGGTAGCAACTCAAATTCCGGTTTTAATGGAAGTAAGAAATGGGGAGTTGTATTTGCAGGGACATATCATGAGAAACACAGACCACCATAAAGCTTTGATGGAAAATCCCCAGGCATTGCTGGTCTTCACCGGTCCTAGTTGTTATGTCAGTGCCTCGTGGTACAGCAATCCGCAAATTGGTTCAACATGGAATTACATGAGTGTACATGTTAACGGACCAATTAATTTCATGTCACCGGAAGAACTCATTCAGTTTATGCGAAAACTTACTTTAAAGTTTGAAAAGGGAAATACGGCTTCACAAACATTCTACGACAATTTACCTGCGGATTTTTTAAATAAAATGATGCCTGCTATTGTCGGTTTTGAAATTAAAGCCGATCACATCGAAAACGTTTTTAAGTTAAGTCAGAATCGGGATGAAGCAAGTTACAATAATATTATTTCGAAACTGGAAGAAATAGGTGGAAATAGCGCTGCTATTGCAACTGAAATGCGAAAACGTCAAGCACAATTATTTCCTCCAGGTGAAACATGGGATCCAACACGATTTGATTCGTGATCCTTTTTACATCACAAAAATATGTCTGATAAAAACGAATCCACAGATGCTATAAATCCGGAACCTGATAAAATTCCGGAGAGCTCATCACAGCAAGCAGGCGAAAACCCGTCGGTAGTAGATAGCGAAACTGAATCTGTAAACACCCATTTATTAACCGAACCTATGGAAGTCCATCATCACGCTCATTCACACGGAAAGAAAAATTGGAAATCATATATCCGGGAATTCCTGATGTTGTTTCTTGCCGTATTTTGCGGATCACTGGCAGAATATCAACTGGAGCATAAAATTGAACGCGATCGGGCGCATGAACTTGCAAAAAGTTTTTATGAAGAACTGAAATCTGATTCACTGACTGCAGTCATTAAATGTGAAAACCGAATTCGACAAGAACAAGCATTGCAATACCTCAGCAAATATTTCAAAGACAGTAGCCTTACTGAGCTTCCAAAATTATTTGCCCTAAATTTCGAATATGGAATCAGCTTCCGGACTCCTGGAGTCTTTGAACCAAAAACTGCAATTCTGGAACAGCTAAAAAGTTCCGGCTCGCTACGTTACTTTAAAAATGAAACGTTTCAAAGTCTCGTAGGTGATATTTCTATCGCTATTAGAAATATATACGACCGTCAAGCACTCGAAACTTCAGCACGTATCGAATATCTTAACCCGTTACTGGTGAAACATCACGATTATGAGTTTTGGAATACGATAACAAAGGGAAATACTATAACTTTTGATGTAGCAACAAAAAATTATGAAGAAAGTGATGATTTCGTTCCTTTTCGCTTGCGTGGAATCGATAAAATAGACCGCGAATTTGTCTTCGGTTGTCTCTCATTTTATTCTTTAAATGCCTTGCAATCTACACGCACTGTGCATATTCAAAAGTACCGGGATCTCAATGCACAGTTGCTTCATTTGCTGAGGACCAATTATGAATTGAATTAAAATGCAGTTTGGATGAGTTCAAACTCAAATAACACATTAGATAGGCATTATTTTGCCTTTTTTGTACTTGTATTTAAGTTTTCTCACCTATCAGCGCTTTAATTGTTGCTTGTTATAATTTTCCCTTCGGGTAGCGCTTTTTAAATGAAAAATGTGGAATGCAAAATGTTAACTTACAATGTTACATAATGAATGATTAATCATTCGTTATGTAACATTAGGTTCTTTATGAATGATTAATGCTACATATTTCATACTATTTAGCAATAATAACTTGACAATTTTCTATAATATCACTATTTTTGTATGAATAAAAGATCAATAAAGCTTATACAATAGCATTATGACTGATTTATCATTCGCAAATTGGCATTTAAAGAGTGATCAGCAATTGGCGGCTCACATAGGGACATTTGTAAAGCATCACAGGCTTGTGCAAAACAAAACTCAGGAAATCCTGTCGAAAGAAGCCGGAATAAGTCGCTCGACTCTAAGTTTACTGGAGCATGGAGAAACGGTTACTCTGGCTACATTGATTCAAGTGTTAAGGGTATTGGATCAACTACAGGTTCTGGAAGCGTTTGCCGTAAAACAAAGTGTTAGTCCGATCGCATTAGCCAAAGCGGAGCAGAAGAGTCGCAAAAGAGCCAGAAATACCAACACAAACGACCCCAGGAAATCAGATTGGTAATTTATGAATACGGCATTTGTAAAAATATGGGGACAATTAGTTGGCGCTGTTGCCTGGGATAATGCTACAGGTTATGCCACATTTGAATACGACTCCAAATTCAAAACTTTGGGATGGGATTTGGCCCCATTAAAAATGCCATTACATGCGGCTACTAATACTTTCAGTTTCCCTGCATTACGTAAAAAAGCAGAACCTTCATTAGATACATTCAAAGGCCTCCCCGGACTACTAGCCGATGTGCTTCCCGACAGGTATGGTAATGAACTTATAAACCTATGGCTTGCACAACAGGGTCGTCAGCAGGGCAGCATGAATCCTGTTGAAACACTTTGTTTCATTGGTACACGTGGAATGGGTGCTGTGGAGTTTGAACCCGCAACAATAAAGGAAGGTTCAAGATCTTTTTCAGTAGAAGTAGATAGTCTGGTTGACCTGGCAAGAAAAATGCTGGCTAGTAAAGAAGCATTCGTAACTAACATAAAAGCAACTGAGGAAACAGCCATTCTTGAAGTCTTACGCATTGGAACTTCTGCAGGAGGAGCAAGACCAAAAGCCGTAATTGCTTACAATGAAAAAACGGGGGAAGTCAGATCCGGACAAACCAATGCACCCAATGGATTTGAACAATGGCTGATAAAACTTGATGGAGTTAGTGATGTACAATTAGGATCAAGTTCCGGGTACGGTCGTGTGGAAATGGCGTATTACAACATGGCTGTGGCATGTGGTATCAACATGATGCCATCGAGGTTGCTTGAAGAAAACAACAGAGCCCATTTCATGACTAAACGTTTTGACAGAGAAGGTGGTAAAATCAAACATCATATTCAAACATTTTGCGCGATGAATCATTTTGATTACAACCTGGTAACCAGCTTTAGTTACGAGCAGTTGTTTCAGACAATGCGAGAGCTGAAATTAACATATCAAGACGCAGAACAAATGTTTCGCAGAATGGTATTTAATGTGGTTGCCCGTAACTGCGATGATCACACTAAAAACTTTTCATTCCGATTAAAAAAAGGTGGAGAGTGGGAACTCGCACCAGCTTATGATGTTTGCCATGCCTACCAACCCCGTCATCAGTGGGTGAGTCAGCATGCACTAAGCATTAATGGTAAACGAACGCTGATTACTAAAGATGATTTGTTAACTATTGGTAAATCTATCAGATATAAAAATGCAGAGGAAACAATAGAAGAAATTTGCAACACGGTGAATAAATGGAAATCATTTGCAGATGAAGTAAAAGTTTCACCAAAGTTACGCGATGAAATTGATGCGACGTTGGAAGGATTAAGAATTAAGGATTAAGGATTAAGGATTAAGGATTAATGTAAAATAAAAAATCTATGGACAACTTAAATAAATTCACAGCTTCGCCTTCACCTTTTGCACAAACCTATTTTCATGGAACAAAAGGTGATCTTCAACTCAGTGATTTAATTTCTCCCGGAATAAATTCGAATTATGGCAAGCGAAAGAATTCGAATTATGTTTATATGTCTGCTACCCTGGATGCTGCCATATGGGGAGCTGAACTTGCTATTGGCGATGGACGGGAACGTGTCTATTTAGTAGAACCAACCGGAGAAATTGAAGATGATCCGAATCTTACTGATAAAAAATTCCCCGGTAACCCTACAAAATCATACAGGTCGAAGAGCCCTTTCAAAGTTGTTGGTGAAGTTACAATCTGGCAAGGTCACGCACCGGAAATGGTTCAACATATGAAAGATAGTTTGGCTAAACTCGATGAACAAGGAATTGAACCAATAGATGAATAACCGATTATAACCAACGAAAGGAATTATGATTCATGATTTGAATTAACCGCACGATAATTGCAATACCTGTCTTTTACTTTAGTATGAATAGACAGCCATGCAGATAAAATCAAACGTTACTTTTAAAGAATATGTAAAGCTCCTATATAAACTAACTTATGAACGACCTGCAATGAAGCTGATTTTAGCCTTTGCAGGAATTATTTTACTGTGGATAATTTTCTACTATTTAAGCATATTTGATCTTCCGGAGCCCCTGATTTATCAATACCTTACTTTGGTTCTGATTTTTATTATCCAACCCATAGTTATATACACAACCATCCGAAGAAATTACTTTTCCAGTAATTATTTAATGGAGCCTCTTGAAATGGAGGTTACCTCTCAGGAAATAAAAATTAAAGGCGATTCTTTTTATCTGGAAATTAAATGGCATAAAGTTTTTAAAATTGTCGAAACAACAAATTGGTTCCTGCTTTACCAGAATAGCTTGTCGGCAATTTTAATTCCAAAAAATGTTATGTCTGCTGATGAGGTAGTAAAATTCAGAGGAATTCTGAAAAAAGTAGATGCTGATGTGATCAGTGATTTGAAAACTGTCTGAGAATAAAGAATCCCGGCAAAACACACCATGTTAGCTTTCCAATAATATTGTTATAGCTACCCATGGAGTTGTAGGAACAAAATTAGAACATAAGTACTTTTTCCATCATCATGTGATAATAGTAAAGGAAATATTTTTTCTAATTTCGCCGCATACCGCTTTATCGTTATGCTTAAGAAACATTCCATTCTGATTTCAACAGGGCTTTCTATTATTTTCATTGTTATTGCTACCTTATTTTATCCGGGCGGATCTATTCACGATGTGAATTCGGTGGGGTTCGACTGGACAAAAAACTTTATAAGTAATCTCTTTGGCGAAAAGGCACTCAATGGGGCCGATAACCCGGCGCGTATTTGGGCCTTTATTGGAATGATTTTTCATTCTTTGGCATACATGCTTTTTTTTATTAATGTCTCCAAAAAAATACCGCATCAGGCATCCGCGAAAATTGTAAAATATTTAGGTCTTTCAAATCTTATACTTATCGTTTTAATTGCGACACCTTTGCATGATTTAATGGTACCAATAACCAGTGCCATATTCTTAGCCGGATTATTTTATATAACTGTTTTTGTTTTAAAATCGCGACTTACAGTTTTTAAATTTCTTTGCGTGATATGTTTGCTGTTATATTATTTTACCATCGCTCTTTATGGTTTTGGGTATGTGGAGCTGTTAGCCATCATGCAAAAAGTAACTTTTCTCTTCTCATTAGTTTTGATTCTGGGGTTAGAATACTACACTACGAAAGAAGACTTCCTGCCAAAGCAACAGTCGTAAATTGGCTGATTCCTTCTTATCGTTATCTGGCCAATTATCGTGACGGTATAAATTATCATCTCACCAACACCACTTTCTTGGTTGACATTCCACTAATAGCCTTAACTTGGATATAATAAAATCCAGCCGGTAAAAATGATACATCGATTGTAGTTTTTTCATTTATTACCGTATTCTCAAAAACCAAACTCCCTGTTAAAGAATACATCCGAATAATCGAAGAATTCGAATCGTGAATTTCATTTAATTGAATCATAAGTTCCGAATTTGCCGGATTAGGATAGATTTCAAAATCGCTTTCATCTAAATATGTTTCCATAAGCCCGACCGGAACACAGTTAAGTTCTTCAGTGAGAGAAATAGCTATGCTTCCGATCGAAGCACTATAACTTACATTTGTTCGTGTAACAGGAACTAACGAAAACGAAAAAAGACTATCGTGAGCAGTGTAAATTACTTTCGTAATTGCTATTGCTGAATCCAAACATTCCATTTCCATTAAACTATCTGTATCATATACAACAATTCTGTTTTTACCAATTCCTGTTGATTGCCTGCCACAAATCAATATTCCATTTCCCTCTTTGTATGCTGTTGAACCAGATTCAAAATACCCAAATGAACTATCGCTTTGATATGCAATAAACCGCACCAAATCGCCGGCTGCATTAAGTTCAACTGAACAAGGATAATAAGCTGCCTGGGTATTCGAATAAAGATGTCCCCCTGTTAAAATATTTCCACTAGATAAACTATGAAGTTTATGGAAAAATGCGTTGCTAAACCCTGTCCCAATTTTAAATTCATGACTTGAATTAAAATTACCTAAACTGTCGATTAATATAATTTTTGTGCAACAATTTACGCTGCTTCTTACAAGCATCATTATATTTCCTCCTGCAACCATTGTCATTCCTGCCGGAATCATATCATTAGTTCCAAAGACCGAATCAGTAGTAAAATGTTTTTGCCATTGTAGAATGAATGAAGAATCTGTTTTCATTAATACTAACTTATCCAAAGGCACCTGATTAGGAAATGAATGCTCTCCGGCAATGAAAAAACCACCATCAGGAGCTTTAATCATTTCAAAAAAAGACAACACTCGTCCAGTAAAATTATTATTTAAAGCATAGGTACCGATTATATTTCCATTCAGATCCATTTTAACAATACACCCTGATTGCGATGTATTATTACAAGAACCTAACCCATATAAAAAGCCATCTATCTCCTTCAATCTCAAAATTGTTATATCTCCTTGTGTAAACTTTTTAGCGTCGTTTAGCACTCCTGCTTGAGACAGTTTGATAATTAAAGGGAAGCCATTGTCATTAGCTAAAATTGTAATTAGCGAGTCTGTTGTGAAGAATAACTGAGAAATATTAATGGGAAAAGGATTTGTGCCAAAATTGCGGTTCAATAATATTTTAAAACCTGGATTTCCTGAGTAATCAATTTTGAAAACCAATATTCCACTATCCGAATTTACTGACTGTGCTCCTATTACAATGCCATCTCCCTTTATGCTGAAATCACCTGACACCTGTTGATACAAAGGAGAAACGGGGTTGGAAATTTTCGCATAAAAAGCCTGCTGTGAAAAACTTTCTGAAATTGTAACAAACAACAGGGTGAGTACACCCCAAATAAATTTGGATTTCATGCTCAGTTTAAAGAAATATGATCGTGACGTGTTCTGCATTTTGGCATTTAAGTGAATTTACCTGTCTGAATATAAAATTAAAGATAAGGAAAATCCGGGAAGTGTTAAATTAAAGCAAAGCTGATGAAAACCGGAATCTTTCTTCTAATTACTCACCAAGTGATACGAATATTTAATACACTAAACAGGCATTTTATTGCCGACATGATTTTTCATCATTTCTTTCGTTTTCCCGCCTTCGCTCGTGAGTTAAAGTCCAGTGACATCCCGATCCAATAATCAAAGTCTTTAGGTGACTTCATACCTGATTCGTCGATAAGCACAAATCCAATCAGACTGTGATTTATGTGATTCTTATGATTGCTGTGATGAAATTGTTGCTAATTGAACTTTTTCCCTTGAATCATTTCACCGTTCTCATTCCCGACCATGATTTAAGTGATTTACATGATTATTTTGATAGGTTTAAATGCAAGTGAAAATTGCGTTTCTGTCTCAACCCCTCTCCCCCGTTCTCATTCTCATTCTCATTCTCATTCTCATTCTCCTTCTGTTTCCGTTCCCATTCCCATTCTCATTCTCCTTCTCCTTCCGTTCCCGTTCCCATTCCCATTCCCATTCTCCTTCTGTTCCCATTCCCATTCCCATTCTCTTTCTCTTTCTGTTTACATAGTAGTGCATAAATTAACAGGAACATCACTAAGATTTTCCATCATCATGTGATAATAGTAAAGGAAATATTTTTTCTAATTTCACCGCATACCGCTTTATCGTTATGCTTAAGAAACATGCCATTCTGATTTCAACAGGGCTTTCTATTATTTTCATTGTTATTGCTACCTTATTTTATCCGGGCGGATCTATTCACGATGTGAATTCGATGGGGTTCGACTGGACAAAAAACTTTATGAGTAATCTTTTTGGCGAAAAGGCACTCAATGGTGCCGATAACCCGGCGCGTATATGGGCTGTTATCGGAATGGTTTTTCATTCATTGACTTACATGCTTTTCTTTGTTAACGTTTCCACAAAAATACCGCATCTTGGATCCGCGAAAATTGTAAAATATTTAGGCCTTTCAAATCTCATATTTATCGTTTTAATTGCAACCCCTTTGCATGATTTAATGCTACCTATAACCAGCACCATTTTCTTAGCCGGTTTATTTTATATAACTGTTTTTGTTTTAAAATCACGTCTTACTGTTTTTAAATTTCTTTGCGTGATATGTTTGCTGTTATATTATTTTACCATCGCTCTGTATGGTTTTGGGTATGTGGAGCTGTTAGCCATCATGCAAAAAGTAACTTTTCTCTTCTCTTTAGTTTTGATCCTGGGTTTAGAATACTACACTACGAAAGAAGACTTTTTGCCAAAGCAGCAGTCGTAAACTGGCGTTTGCATGTAGTCAAAATTTGCTACAGACTTGTTTTCTTCAATGTTGAACTTGGGTTTCTGTCTTTTAAGCCTCTATTTTAACAATATAATAATCAACATTTTTAACACTTAATCAGCACTATAATGCCCATATACCTACTATTCACTTCCTCTTCTTACTCGATTTCGCTTTCGCATTGAACTCTAGTGACATACCGATCCAATAATCAAAGTCTTTAGTCGACTTCATACCTGATTCGTCGATAAGCACAAATCCAATCAGACTGTGATTTATGTGATTCTTATGATGGCTGTGATGAATTTGTTGCTAATTGAACTTTTTTCCCTTGAATCACCTCTCCGCTCTCATTCCCGACCATGATTTAAGTGATTTACATGATTATTTTGATAGGTTTAAATGCAAGTGAAAATTGCGTTTCTGTCTCAACCCCTCTCCCCCGTTCTCATTCTCTTTCTCCTTCTAAACTGTGATTTATGTGATTTTTATGATGGCTGTAATGAATTTAGTGTTAATTGAAATTTTTCCCTTGAATCATTTCTACCAAACTAAATATTCTACCCCCTCCTGTAACATTTTCCCCCCTTCCGTATCTAAAGGGAAATCTTTAAAAACTACAGCCATGCGAAAATTCAAATTTGTTATCCCGGTCATCATGTTTCTCTTAATTAATGTAAATGTATTTGGACAATCTAAAACCATTTACTTTGAGGTTATAAAAAGTGGAAAAGGAGACAAATCAATTATTTTCATTCCTGGATTTGCCAGTTCAGGCGAAGTGTGGGATGATACCAGAACAAAGTATGAAAAAGATCATACCTGTTACACATTAACTATGGCGGGCTTTGCCGGAGTTGCACCGCAGCCGAATTCAACATTCTCTGTCTGGGTGAAGAGCATTGCCTATTATATAAAAGAAAATAATATTGAAAAACCTGTTGTAATTGGACACAGTATGGGAGGTGTAATGGCCATGGCTCTTGCATCCGACTACCCGGATCTCATTGGTAAAATAATTGTGGTGGATGGCCTACCATGCTTGCAGGCATTAATGAATCCTGATTTCAAACCTGTAGCAAAACCCGACTGCTCCGCAATGTCAGCTCAGATAGTCGCTGCATCGGATTCAGATTTCTACAAAATGCAAACAATGTCCATTAAACAACTGATGGCTGATACCACAAACAGAGAGCAGGTAATAGGCTGGAGCATGAAATCGGATCGGAAAACCTTTGCCGAAATGTACTGTGATTTTTATAACATCGATTTGAGAGATAAGGTTAAGAACATTGAATGCCCTTCCCTGATACTGTTAGAAGAATACTTTAAAAACATAAAACCAGCCATAGAAGATCAGTTTAAGAACTTAAAAACTGCTAGCTTGCAATATTCAAATAAAGGGCTCCATTTTATAATGTATGATGATAAAGAATGGTATTTTAGCCAGCTAGATAATTTTATTACATCGAAGTAATATGAAGTTTGAGGATATCTACCAGGAGTACTGGCAAAAAATATTCCGTTTGTGCATGGGCTATGTCAATGACTATGCTCTGGCACAGGACTTAGCCCAGGAAACATTCATCATAGTCTGGCAACAACTACCGAATTTCAGAAATGAGGCCAACATTAGTACCTGGGTTTTCCGAATCGCATCAAATAACTGCTTACGTCAGATTGAAAAGCAGAAAAGATTCCAAAAGGTTGAAATGCCACAGCAACTGATGGAAGAAAATACAGAAAGCATTGAACCTAAAATCCAATTCTTATATAAGTGCATTTCCGAATTGAACGAGATCGACCGTATTATTATCTCGCTGGAATTAGAAAACATAAAACAGAGCGAAATAGCAACTATTGTTGGTCTTTCGGAAGCCAATATAAGAGTTAAAATACATAGGATAAAAGAAAAGTTGACACAAAAATTCAAAGAAAATGGACACAAGTAATTTCAGTGAATTGTGGAAAGGTCAAAAAGCTGAACAGCCTGCTGCAGCAGATTTACTGATCAAAATTAATAAATTTAAAAAAAGGAACCGGCTTCGAATAGTTCTGACCAATTTAACCTTAATCATCACTTCAGTATTGATGATACTAATTTGGTACTTTTATCAACCTGAGCTGGTAACAACCAAAATCGGAATAGTTCTGGTGATTTTAGCAATGGGAATCTTTGTGTATTCTCTGAATCAAAGTTTAGGGGCTTTAAAAGACACTAATGCAGCTAGCAGCAACCAGGAGTATTTAAAAAATCTATTGACAATAAAAGAGAAGCAACATTATATGCAAACAACCATGTTGAATTTATATTTTATTCTGCTTTCATTGGGAATTGCACTTTATATGATCGAGCCTGTTTCACAAATGTCGTTTGTTTGGGCTGTATTTGCTTATGGAATGACAGCGTTGTGGCTTTTGTTCAACTGGTTCTACATCCGTCCACGACAAATGAAAAATCAACAAGCTAAGTTAAACGAAATGATTACTACAGTTGAAAATATACAATCGCAGTTAAAACAAGATTAATTCAGTGATTTGTATTGAATAAGATCCATGCGGGTAAAACATTTCAAAAGCTTATTCACTACCATAAGATTAATAAGATGGTATTTCATATAATCGACTGCCAATGCTGTTTTATTCCTTTAATCAACTATAAAAACAACAAATCGGATAATTTTAGTTGGCATTTGTTCCCTTTTTTGTAGCTTTGAATTCCAATAGCATTAATTACAATCCAATCCTTTATTAATAGTTGTGGAAACAATTTATTCCACTAGCATCCGAACTTCCGCTTCCCCAGATCTGAAACCACACTTGAAATGCCGAAATTAAAATTACTTCTTCTGACGCTTTTCATTCCATTGGTTTCTCACGGGCAAAGAATTGAAACAATATATCTGAACCCCAACGACAGTACTACAAACATGTACGTTGCTGTTTTCCCTGAAAAGAAACCCATAAAGTCATTTCTGGTATTAATGGATAGTTATGGAAATTCTCCAAAAGGAGTATTGGCTCAGACAGACATCCCTACTTATGCCGCACAGCAAGGCATTTTAACTATCATTCCATTATTAGCAACGGGTTCCACTTACTTTGGAAGTGATCGCGCTTCCCTGCAATCGTTAAGAGACATTGTACGTCAGGTGGTTGCCAGATACCAATTACAAGGCAAAGATTTTTTTATTGGTGGCTTTTCAATCGGTGGTACTTGCGCCGTAAAATATGCCGAACTTACTGTTCAGGAAAACGATCTCATTAAACCCACCGCTGTATTTGCAATTAACTCGCCATTCGATTGGGAACGATATTATAATGGTGCTAAAAGAGTCGCCAGATTATCTGACCCCGCCCAAGTCAGTAAAGAGGTCTATTTCATGATTGAGCGAATTGAAAAAGAGATGAATGGCACACCTGAAACGGCATTGCAAAATTATTACAACCAGTCCCCTTATTCCTTTTCCGATACAACACAAAAAGCTATAAAATATTTAGTCAACACTCCCATCATGCTCATTTCGGAACCCGACATTCAATGGTGGCTGCAGGAGCGGGGGTATGACCTTTCCTATAACAATATTACGGATCATTCAGCCATGATAAATGAGTTACAAAGATTAGGTAACAAGAATGCTGTTCTGGTAACAACCACTAACAAAGGCTACCGCATACCTGATAACACCAGACATCCGAATTCCTGGAGTATTGCGGATCCGGAGCAACTTATTAAATGGTTACTGGGGCAGTCTAAATAATCTGAGATGAAAATTGTATTTTCGTCTTTAGCTTAAATTACTAAATCACGTGATTCTAAGTGATAATTGAAGATATCATTGAAATATTACTAAATAAATTCCCCTCTAATATGAAAACATCTCTTAAAATTGGAATATTCTTTTTATTCACGTGTTTTAAAATTGTTGCACAACCGGTAACCGAAACCATTTTATTTGATAATTATGTGAGTCCTTCCGACAATGATCTGGTGAACAATTTTTCTGGGAGTATCTTGTTAACTGCTATTTCCTCTAATGGTATTACCGGTGGCTGTCTAACCGTGCCAACAACAGAAAGCTGGGGAAACAACAATGCGATTTATTGTTCCAAATACATGAACTCGTCTCTATATTCAAATGACACACGAATTTCATTTAAGTACGACTCTACTCAGATTAATCCGATTAATTACGACCGGGCAGTTACAATTTATCTGAATCCCATAGGTGATTTCAACCACTACGTAATCGCTTCAATTACTTATGATAAAAAAATTCAGATAGTTAGTTATTTTGCCGCCAACAATCCGTTTCCTGTAAACCTTATTCACAATCACTGGTATGAATTCATTTTGAGTACCAGTTATGATATGCCCATACCTGCTTTATATGAAGTAACTGCAGAAGCACAATTGAATGATTTAGGGCCAACCGGTCTTACGCCACCAATTCCTGCTGGCAATTCTGATATTGTTTTTACGGATAGTTTGCTGTATGTAGATACAGCAGTCCGGGTTTCTTTTTCAGGCACCTCCTGGGGAGGAGCCAAGTATCTTGATAACTTCAGATTTCAGGGAATCAAAAGTGCTGACAGTTGTAATGCAACTACCGGGATTCCAGCTGTTACAAATGATGGCGTTGAAGTGTTTTTCTCTGACAACACTATTGAATGTACTTCTACACACCAGGAGTTATTACTTGAACTTTATTCCATTTCAGGACAAAATATATTTTCGAAAAAACTTTCTTCCGGACACTCTTCCGTTTCAATGAATGAATTGGCAAATGGTTTGTATTTTATGAAATTGGAAACGCCTTCTGGAAAGGTTGTGCTGACACAAAAATTTATTGTTAGTGATTAATTCCCCGATTAAAGGAAGATACAGGGACACTACCGGAAATGAATTTATTCCATGAGCTAAGTTCTGGCTTTAATATTTGCTGTAAGAGAAATTTGCCTATAATCTTTCCTTTTAGTAGCTTTGATCAACTTTAAATCAGTGCTACACATCTTGAAACAATATTATGACTTCAGAGATTTTACAAACAACACCAGAATCTGAAATAGTAAGCTCCAGGATTTTTAACACCACAAGAGAAAAACTGTTTCGTGCCTGGTCAGATCCCAATCATTTAAAAAACTGGTGGGGGCCTAAAGGTTTCACGAATACCTTTAATGAATTTGACTTTCGGGTTGGAGGGAAATGGCGTTTTATAATGCATGGTCCCGATAAAGGCAATTATGCAAATGAATGTGAATTTATAAAAA
>JAEUTI010000039.1 GCA_016788065.1 Bacteroidia bacterium
TTAAGTGCACCACCACTGTTGTCAGTGTCGATACCGAAAGAAGAAGATTTTCCAGTTTTAGTAGTTTGAGACTTAACTGAAGTTCCGTCAAAGAACTCAACAGTTTGCTCACCTTCAGCCTGGCTTGAAAGACCAAGTCCCCAACCGAATTCACCACTAACTGACATTTTAGGAGCGAAGAAATACTCAACACCTACGAATGCACGCAGTGTGAAAGAGAATTCGCCACCACTTTTAACTTCAGTAGTTCTTGAACCATCGATGTTTGGCTGTCCTGGGATGCCGGTAGATGGATTTGGGTTTGTAGCAGTGATAGCATTTGCAAATGAGTGCTCAGTTTTTGAAGACTGAAGACCGATTAATGCTTCTCCACCATAGATACCATGCAATCTGTGTTTACCACGAGTTTTTTGAAGTCCACCACCGATGAAAATACTTTTTCCACCTGATTTTACTTCATCAAAACTTTGATCGTTAGGATCAGTTGTTCCGTCGTTAGCGGTTGCATAGTTGTCAGTGTTTGAACCGAATCCTAGGCGTAATTTTCCTCTGTAAGCAGTGTTTGCATCTTTAACATACAAACCTGAGATTACAAAAGGACTGGTTTTGAAATCAAATGAAGGTGCAGAATTTGAACCGTTCATAAGGTTACCGAAGTACTCAAGGAATGGAACAGCGTCGATTCCGATTGAATAATCTCCTGGTTCTGGAAGAATTGGCGTTCCTCTCTTAGAATTCATGTCTTGCGCAGAGGCAAAGGTTGTTGCAGACGCAAGGGCAATAACTAACAATGATTTTTTCATAGTGTATAGTTTTGGTTTAATGGCACAAAGTTACGTACGAAATACAATTGCCTCCAAATTAAATCTAAAATTGTTAACACTGTTTTGCACAAAAAACCCTCAAGGCGCTTTATTTTCAAGCATTGGCACGAATTTGAACTTGTCAAAACTCATCATTTCGTATGAATCTGCATCTTTCTTGATAACAGTGGTCATAACCTGCTCATTTTCAGGACCTAAAGGCAAAACTAAGATGCCTCCAACCGCTAATTGCTTCACCAGTTCCGGTGGTACTATCCGGGCTCCACAAGTGATTAAAATGCGATCAAAAGGCGCAAAAGAGGGCAATCCCTTAAATCCATCACCATAAAATAGCTTTACATTGTAATTTAATTCCTGCAAAAGGGCTACAGCCTTATTATTCAACACTTTATGTCTTTCAATGGAGTAAACTTTGGCTCCCATTTTATAAAGTACACTGGTCTGGTAGCCGGACCCGGTTCCAATTTCCAGGACTTTCATCCCTTTCTCCAATAAAAGCAGTTGTGACTGATATGCAACAGTATAGGGTTGCGAAATGGTTTGTCCTGCTTCAATCGGAAAGGCTTTATCCGCATAAGCAAATTCCAGAAAAGCATTATCCATGAATAAATGGCGGGGTACATCGGCAATAGCCTGAAGCACCAATTCATTATTGATACCTTTTTTCCTTAATTCATCCACCAATCGCCTGCGCATTCCCTGATGCCGGAAAGTATCAACTATCATAATTAAAGTGAGGAGTTTAGCCATTTGGCTGATCCTACAGGGTTTTACCTGTTCGGCATTCAACCAACTCTGGAGGCTCAAAAATAATCATTTCAGGAACGTTAAAAAAGGGTTACTTTTGCAAAAATTTCAACATGTTAAAAATCGGTGTTTTAGGTGCTGGCCATTTAGGTAAAATCCATATCCGCCTACTAAAGGAGATTTCTTCGTTTCAACTGGTAGGCTTTTATGATATTGATGCCGATACCAGAAAAAAGGTGTCCGATGAATTTGGAGTTGAAGCTTTTGATGATATGGATGCCTTAATCGACCGATGCGATGCGGTTGATATTGTAACACCGACATTATCTCACTTCGACTGCGCGGTAAAAGCACTAAAAAAGTCGAAACATGTTTTTATTGAGAAACCACTAGCCAATTCTGTGGATGAAGCCCGTACCATGATTTCGCTTGCAACTGAAGCCAGTGTGAAAGTTCAGGTGGGCCACGTGGAGCGTTTTAACCCTGCATTTATAGCATCCCGTTCCTATATTGGTGCTCCAATGTTTATTGAAACACACCGTCTGGCGCAATTCAATCCGCGTGGCACCGATGTTTCTGTAGTTCTGGATCTGATGATTCATGACATCGACATTATTTTAAGTATTGTTAAATCACCCATAAAAAAGATAAGTACAAGTGGTGTTGCTGTAGTAAGTGATACCCCCGACATTGCCAATGCACGAATTGAATTTGCAAACGGCTGTGTCGCAAACTTAACAGCCAGCAGAATTTCATTGAAGAATATGCGTAAATCGAGATTCTTTCAGCGCGATGCCTATATTGCTGTAGACTTCCTGAAAAAATCTGCTGAAGTGATCCGCTTGAAGAGTGTTGAAGGTGAACCTGATCCACTCTCTGTACTAATTGAGCTTGGGCCCGATAAAGGAACAAAGCAGATTTATTTCGAGAATCCTAAAGTGGAAGAATCCAATGCAATAAAATCAGAATTGGAAGCATTTGCAAAATCAATCATGCAAAACACTACACCAATTGTAGATATTATGGATGGCTTCCATGCACTGGATGTTGCCCATCAGATAGTTGAAAAATTAAAACAATCAGCACCTCAAATGGTCTGATGCCATGGTTATGAAAATTTTACAGCGAATCGATTTCAAATCAGCATTATTTCTGATAACCGCTTTTTGCAGTGCGGCCATCCTTACTTCCTGCAATTTCATCAATCCCGATGAGGATGCACCCGCTTACATTGAAATAGAAAAATTTACCTTCGACCCTACTCCTACTCTTGCCGAGATGGGACCTTCATCTTCCGTTAAAATTAAAGATGCCTGGGTTTACATCGACAATGAGTTAATAGGTGCATTTGAATTACCGGCTCGTTTTCCGGTATTAAAAAACGGTTCTGCAAAAGTGTTGGTGAGTCCTGGTATATTTTTAAATGGAATTGCCTCTACCCGATCACCCTATCCATTTTACAATGCAAGCATTCAAACAATTGACCTTCCGGCAAACGGCACCGTAAAATTAAATCCTGTAACAAGTTATTTTGATGCAGCAGAATGTAATTACTGTGAATCATTTGATGGAGCAGGATTCAGTATGACAGCAACTGCTCAAAGTGATACGGTTATGTATCAGCTTCCTGCCGGAGATCCAAATATTTTTGAAGGAAATAGTTCTGGAGTAATTTACCTGGACACAGCAAACACCATATTTGAAGTTACTTCAACTTCGGATTATGATTTACCCGGTGCTGGTGCTGCTGTTTATCTGGAGTTCGATTATAAAATCAATCAGTCAATGCAAGCCGGACTATATGTTACTTTACCCGACGGATCAAATCCTCAGGTTCCGCTGATAACATTGAATCCTACTGATACCTGGAACAAAATTTACATTCAATTGGGATATACCGTTAGTGCTTATGCTGATGCAACAGGCTTTAAAGTTTATTTTGGCGCATTAAAAAGTGAAGATGTAGCCAATCCGGTTTTTTATCTGGATAATATTAAGGTGGTTTCTTTCTGATGAATAAGCGTTTACAGATATTAAAATATGTTATCGGTGATTTCCTGGCTGCGTCAGGTGCCTGGGCATTGTTTTATATTTATCGTAAACTGGTTATTGAATCGGCGAATTATGCTTTTAAACCGGAGCTTCTCGACACCAAATTTTACATTGGGATATTTGTAATTCCAATCTTCTGGATTATGGCCTATGCCTTTACAGGGACTTATTCAGATATCTTCCGTAAATCAAGGCTGAAAGAATTTGGCCAGACATTATACATTTCGGTTGTTGGTGTATTAATAATTTTCTTTACGCTGTTGCTTGATGATTCTATTATCTCCTATAAAAACTATTACAGCACTTTTTTCACATTACTTGGATTACACTTTGTTCTGACAGCTATCGTTCGATTTGTTTTGACTACTATAACAGGAAGAAAAATTAAAACACGTAAAATCGGATTTAACACACTTCTTATTGGTAGCAACCAAAAGGCATTAAAACTATACAACGAATTAGAAAAAGCTGAACAAAGTCAGGGAAATATTTTTGTTGGATTTATTCATGTGGATCAAAATAACGGTCACTTGCTGAAAGGAATTCTTCCTCATCTGGGCTCAATCAATGATCTGACTCAACTGATTGCCGTTAATAAAATTGAAGAAGTAATTATTGCGATTGAATCATCCGAACATGAAAATATTGGAAGAATCATCAATATCCTGGAAGACTCACCTGTGATTGTTAAGATTATTCCTGACATGTACGACATTCTTTCAGGCTCTGTTAAAATGAATGGAATATTCGGTGCTCCCCTGATTGAAATCTCCCCCGACTTAATGCCGGTATGGCAACAAACTGCCAAACGATTGATTGATATTGTTGTTTCGTTGATTACTTTAATCATCCTGACTCCGGTATTTATAGTTGTAGCTATAATTATTAAAGTCACTTCACCTGGTCCTATATTCTTCATTCAGGAACGCATCGGATTGCATGGTGTACCTTTCAATATTTTCAAATTCAGGTCCATGAAAACGGGTGCAGAGTCGGGTACTCCCATGTTATCGAGTGAAAACGATAACCGGATTACTCCTTTTGGGAAGTTCATGCGTAAAATCCGACTCGATGAAATTCCTCAGTTTTACAATGTACTGATTGGTGACATGTCGTTAGTCGGACCTCGTCCCGAACGCCAGTTTTTTATTGATCAGATTATGCCAATCGCACCTCATTACCGTCATCTTCACAAAGTAAAACCGGGTATAACGTCGTGGGGACAAGTGAAATTCGGTTATGCTGAGAATGTGGATGAGATGGTGGAACGTTTAAAGTATGATGTGATCTACATCGAGAACATGTCGCTTGCACTTGATTTTAAAATTCTATTCTATACCGTACGAACCATTCTTCAACGAAGTGGTAAATAATAACAAACTATGAAAAATATCGCAGTAATTGGATCGGGAACAATGGGCAACGGAATTGCTCATGTATTTGCCCAAAACGGCTTTAAGGTTGCACTCATCGACATCCGCAAAGAAGCGCTTGATAAAGCTATGTTAACCATTGCAGGCAACCTCGATCGCATGGTAACAAAAGGAACCATCACCAATGAAATTAAGGCATCAACACTGAGTAACATTACCACCTTTACCGATATGGCAAGTGGCGTTGCTGATGCAGGACTGGTAGTAGAAGCTGCAACTGAGAATATTGAAATAAAACTGAATCTGTTCAGGGAACTTGATAAAGTTTGTAAACCTGAAACCATTCTGGCTTCCAACACCTCCTCCATTTCAATTACCAAAATTGGTTCCGTTACCGGAAGAGGTGACAAAGTAATTGGAATGCATTTTATGAATCCGGTTCCTGTGATGAAACTTGTTGAAGTAATCAGAGGATACAGCACTTCAGATGAAGTAACCAAAAAAGTATTGGAGCTATCGTTGCAACTGGGAAAAACTCCAACAGAAGTAAATGATTACCCGGGATTCATTGCCAATCGTATTCTGATGCCAATGATTAATGAAGCAATTTACAGCTTGTATGAAGGTGTTGCAGGTGTTTCTGAAATCGATACTGTTATGCGATTGGGAATGGCTCATCCTATGGGCCCATTGCAATTAGCCGACTTTATTGGATTAGATGTTTGTCTATCGATTCTTCGTGTTATGCATGATGGTTTTGGCAATCCAAAATATGCTCCTTGCCCTTTATTGGTTAACATGGTTACTGCGGGAATTCTAGGCAAGAAAAGTGGACGTGGATTTTACGATTACTCAACCGGTTCCAAAGAATTGGTTGTAGCATCAAACTTTCAATAAGAATAAATTATTCGAATGATCACAGGGAAGGCTTCGGTCTTCCCTTTTTAATTTACAGGGCAGAATGGCTTCTTACCACCTTTTTTTGCGAACTCACACAAGTTTGCTTTGAACCCAAAAAACAAATCAAACCCGGTTGTATCAAACAATCCAGTAAATGAACCTAGCCTATCGGTTCCAATCACAAAAAACCGGTACCGGAATGCTAATCCCAAATGCGGAGTTTTGTATTCATACATGACAAAGGGAACAGCAACTTCAAACTTTCGTGTTTCATAGCGGGCAGTAACAGCGGCCTGAGAAGCTCTCACAATTGCATACTTTGAAAGTGGTACAGCCTGAATGATGGATGCATTCAAATAAACTTTCGGAACAATTGCATAATCGAATTGAATACTGAATGCGGTTGGAAGAAAAATATTAAACTTGTTTTTCACTCTCGACTTACCCGGATCGTTTAAAAACTGGTTGCTGATTGCGATATCCTGCTCGGTAATAGAATTGAATTTTAAAGTATCAATACCGGGCCAAACAGTTGAGGCATCATCAAATTTAAAAACAGATGCTTCCTTACCAAAGTGAACCATTCCAATGTCTATTAATGAAACACCTAAACGATATTTGTACTTTTTATATTTCTCGGCTGTTTCATTGCAATCGTTTGCACCATGTACTCTGCCCTTGTAATAAGTAATTCCCAAATCGAGTCCCGCGCCATAGCCACGAATTTTAAATGGCTTTTTAAATGCAGGATCACCGCCATAAAGTGCGTGACCATATTCTGCATTTACATTATTCACTATTAAAGTGTCAGATGAAGGAACCTCATAATCGAAATTCTCAAAATTTGCATATACCGCGTCGAATCCTGCAATCAGTTTTAAGGTTACAGCTGCAGCCAGATATCCTTTATCACGCCGGTCAATTAACTTTTTGCCGAAAGTACCGCCTAACTCACCCCAAAACATGCCGGCAGCACGCATGGGTTCAGCTAAATAAATTTCATCATGTTGGGGAATATAATCGAATCCCTCTTTCATGAATTTTGCCAGGTGTGTTGGGACATTAATGGCACTCAGATTACTTCTCAATGCAGTATGAAATCCCCAGGAAAAACGTTCCCGGTTTTGAATCATTGATGGTCCCCGAAGGAAAACATTACCAAAAGCACGTTTCTTTTTACCATCGTAATAATCGAGAATATTTTCTTCCGGGATGCTTTCACCACGCAGACTTTTTGCAAACAGGGAGGTTCTTTTCTTCAAATAGACATAATCATTATCGATAAAAAAATCAGCTGAAATGAAGTTAAACTCCTGAATATAAGGACTTCCAATAAAAAGCGACGGATTTAATGCCATCCCCATATTTCCCGCAAAATTGGAGTTGCTGATACCCAGCATTTCCTGTCCCTTACCAATAAAGGAAAGCAGGAGCATTGGGATTGTCAGAAGAATCTTACTGAATTTCATTCGGGGGGAATGTGGTTATTTAGATTATAACGATAAAAATGTCCGTATATTTTAATTAAACATTTTACCGGGATTTAAGATATGGTTTGGATCAAATAAAGTTTTAATGCCCTTTTGAAGATCAAGCTGCACTTTTGAAAATGGGACATCCATATAGTCTTTTTGAACCAGTCCAATTCCATGTTCGCCAGATATGGTTCCTCCTAACTTTACGCACAACTCAAAAATTTCGCGAATACCTTTGGGCACCTGAGTATTCCAGTCCTCATCGCTCATTTCTTCTTTGATAATATTGACATGCAAATTTCCATCTCCGGCATGTCCGTAGCAGACCGAGCGGAAACCATATTTTGCACCAATATCTTTGACTCCTTTCAACAAGGCGGGTAATTCAGCCCGTGGCACAACAGTATCTTCTTCTTTGTAAATTGAATGGGACTTGACAGCTTCTCCGGTTGCTCTGCGCATTTTCCACAATTCTGCTTTCTGTTGTGCGGATTCCGCAAATAAAACATCAGTAGCACCAAATTCATTCATCACTTCAGTGATCCTTTCACAATCTTTAAACAATGCGTCCATATCATTGCCATCGACTTCAATAATCAAGTGGGCTTTGATATCATCCGCAACAGCGAGATTAACATCAACAAATTTTCTGACGTAATCGATTGCATCGCGTTCCATAAATTCCATTGCGGAAGGAGTGATTCCCGCTCTGAAAACAGCTGCAACAGCCTCGCATGCTTTTTCAGCAGAAGTAAAAGGTACCAGCAACAACAAATTATGTGTAGGATAAGGAATAAGCCTGAAAACAATTTTAGTTATGATACCCAGGGTTCCTTCACTTCCAATAAGCAATTGTGTGAGATTATATCCGGTAGAATTCTTCAGAACATTGGCTCCGGTCCAGATGATGTCGCCGGATGGCAATACGACTTCAGTATTCAGAACATAATCTTTAGTAACGCCATACTTAACGGCTTTGGGACCACCGGCACATTCTGCCAGGTTACCACCCAAAAAACAGGAACCACGACTGGCAGGATCGGGAGGATAGAAAAGACCCTTTTCGATCACAGCATCCTGAAACACCTGATTTATCACCCCCGGCTCGACGGTAGCCTGCAAATTCCTCTCATCAATCTCCAGAATTTTATTGAAACGTTCCATGGAAATCAGAATGCCGCCAAATACAGGAAGGGCACCACCGCTCAGACCCGTTCCGGCTCCCCTGGGAGTAGCAGGAATTCGTTCCCGGTTGCACAATTTCATGATTGCCGAAATTTCGGAGGCGGTACGGGGTTTTACCACTACTTCCGGATAATATCTTAAGTCTTCGGTATAATCGTGAGAATAGTCCTCGACAACCTCAATTGAAGTAAAGACAAAATCTGTCCCACAGATAGCAATTAATTCATCCAGCACTTTGCCGGTTACTTTTCCATATTCCATACTACAAATTTAAGGCAAAAATCTGAGGTGGCTCTATTCAGCTGATTCTTTTCTGATAACATCAAAAGATCGGGTATTGTACCACAGTCGTTCGCCCGGTTTACTCATCAAAACAAATTCATTTTCAAAAAGCGAATACTTCTCATATTCAACAGGCACCAGCACATTGTGATTAGGATCAATAAGTCCGTAAATACTATCACGTCTGGCGACAAAAACGTTGTTTGCAATTAATTTCAATTCATCATATTGTGGAGGAATCACAAGCATGCCTTTTTCATCCACAAGACCCCATTTCGATTTGACTTCCACAATCGCAAAACCCCTTTGAAAAGCAAATGCTTTGTCGTAATTAAATCTTGAGGGAACAGTTCTGTCATTTAGATCAATGTAGTTCCATTTCGACCCTTTTCGAACAACAGCTTTTCCAAAAGAAAGCGAAGCAATTTCATCAAATCGAAAAGGAATAATTTTTCGACCCATCGAATCAATTACCCCATATTTGCCATTAAAATTTGCTATCAGAAAACCATCTGTAAATTCGTACAATTCTGATTTACTGCCAGGAACATAATAAAATGGAATTTGAATGCCACCAGTTGAATTTATGAATCCTAATTTACCATTTTTAACGCAGGCAAATAAATTATTAGAAGTTTGCTTAATCATAGAATACTCAAAAGGAATTACAATCCCGGAATCGAGTGATACTACTCCAAACAAATCATCTTTTTTTAAAACTATCATTCGATTAACCGGTAAGGCGATATCCTGATAAATAAAAGGAAGCAGTTCATTTCCGGCCTGATCAATCAGACCAAAATTTTCATCTTTCTGACAGATAGCGAAACCGTTCTTAAAATCACCGGCAATATCAAATTGTGGATTTATTATTTGCATTCCATCCCGATCGATGTACCCAAATAATCCGTTTTCTGCAGCAGCAGCTAAACCTTCCGAGAAGTCACTTAATTCAGAATATTTTAAAGGAATAATCATCCTTCCATTTCTGTCGATAACGCCCAATTTGTTCTGATCACCAACTACTGCCAGATTGTTATGGAAATTTTCCGCTTCATCATAAAATGGAGGAATTACTTCTTCACCCATTTTATTCACATAACCCGATTTACCATCTTTACCAACAACGGCCATTCCTTCAGCGAAGGGTTCAACGAAATCATAAACCGGATCAATTACCAAAGTGCCTTCAGAATTTATAAATCCATACTTCCCGCTTTTTTCATAGGGAAGAAGCACCATTTTAATAAGTGAAAACTCCGTCATTAGTTTATCCTGATAAGGATAATCGGGATAGGTGGAGCGGAAATTTTGCAGAGACTGTTCATTAAAAACAGGAATAGATAGTTCAAAAACTCGTTGCCAGGCATCTTCAATAAAAAGTGATGAAGGGTATTTTTTTATAAAATCGTGATATATTTTAGGATCAGAAGCATCCCGGGTAGCTAATTTAAACAACTGCTCATGAGCTTCTCTGAAATGGGGGCTTCTGGGATATGCAATCGTAAATTTTTCATAAGCATCTGGGGTGCCCTCGGCAGTCAGTTCATTGTATAGTGCCCTTTCAAAGCGTGAACGGGCCGTGTAATACAAATGCGACTCGGGGTATTGCTCCATAAAAGCTCCATAGCTTTCTGAAGTATTATCATTACGTACAATTTCGAATGCCAGACTATCCCGAAAACGAAGTGCGTCCTTATATTTATGTGAATCGCCATAAAAATCGATGAAGTGATTGAAGCCTGATATAGTAGACTGTTTTTCGGCATGCACAAAAGCGTCATTGATAATTTTGAACTGTAAAGATTGCATGTCACTAATTCGCACCTTATACTTTTCTAATATTGCTTTTTCTTTGGAATCGGCAATTGTAAGAAATGACAGCGCTTCATTTATTTTTTTAAATGCGGAATCGGTATTATAAAAAGGATTGTCATTCTTGCTATAAATAAATGCAAGTCCATAAGAAGCTACCGAAGGATACTTCTTTATAGATTTTTCGAAATACTTCTTCGCATTAAAATAATCAAAAATTTGCAACGACTCAAATGCTTTATCAGGATTTCCTGCCTTTGAAACAAAAGAACTCATTATCCAAAATAGCAAAAATGGTATAAGGAGTAGTCTTTTCATTTCAATCAGGTGATAAGAACATCGGGAAAAGTGAATTAATTTATTTTAATATTAAATGCATCTCTACGGGCATTTTTTCCTCTACTGAATGATTTGAGAATGATCATAGTTCTGCGAACAGAACGATGAAAGAAATCATAAGTAGTTAGAAGAATATTGTAAATATAATAAATTGGATCTTTAGAATCAAAATAAAGTTCATAGCCGAATTCTTTGGAATACTTGCCTGCCATCCAGTTATAGCGGTAGTGACGAAAGCGGCTCCAGTGACTAAATCTCCCTAGCGGATTAAAAGTTTTCGTTTTAGGAATCGGATCCCAGGTCACTTTTTCAGAATTACCTTTGAAAGTAGAGGAACCAATGACATCAAAATTCGCACTTTTGTCAAAATCAAATTTCGATTTATCAAGTTTCAGAAAATCAAGAATCTGAGTCATTACTTCTGTATTTTTCTGATACAGATCTTCATATTTGATGACAAGTACTCTCCCCGATTTCATTAATTTGGGATCATTCATAACATCATGGATTGCTGCAGCACCACGTTTCCATCCACGCACCGCATCTTCAAAACGTGAGCTAAAGGTTTTCATAAATGATTCAACCAAATCCTGACCTTTCCGGGTTATCACAATCATATAGCCCTCCGAAAACATTTCCAGATAATTTTTGGAATTGATGGCTGAAGGGGTTTTGGTGACCATATATTTAGCCGCAGCAGGACCGTTTCCGGGATTTAAATAGTTAAGCAGTCCCAGCTCCAAAGCTCTCCTGAAAACCTCATTGTCATTTTTCCAATCAGGGCTCCAATGTTTGGTAACTACGTCATAAAATTCAAGATACTTGTCTGATGCAAAAAGAAAAAAATCTTCACCATAATGTCTGGAATGCACACAATCGGGATGAAGTGCTATTAACTGATACAAATAATTTGTTCCACTTCTGGGGTTAATTCCAACAATAAAAATAGGGACTTTATGCATATTCTAATACTAAGACCTTTCGGAGAAAGCGTATTCTACTTTGATTTCACTTGCTAAAAATCGGCATTTATATCCTAAAATCAAAATAACCAAGATTAGTTCACTTAGAAAACACCAAGGACCAAATTTTTAAAATAATGATTATCAACTACTAATAGCTAAAAGTGCTCGCTACAAAGACTTTTCAGGTTTAAATTGTGAAAAAGTAAATTTCAGAAAAGTGAGCCCTAAAATTGCACAAGTTGCAGAACCAGCCAAAATACTAATCTTTGACATGGTGGTAAATGCAACAACATCAAATGCCAGCGTGCTAATAAAAATTGACATGGTAAAACCAATTCCGCCAAGCATTGCTGCTCCGGCTATCATCGGCCAGGTTACTCCATTCGGCAATGACGACCAACCGGTTTTAACCGACAACCAGGTAAAGAATAAAATACCAACCGGCTTGCCTATGACCAGGCCTGCCAATATCCCATAACTAACAGGAGAAGTAAGTGAAGCAATCAGATCACCTTCGAGAACTATGCCTGTATTTGCCAATGCAAAAATGGGCATAATAAACAATGCTACCGGTTTGTTAATAGCATGCTCAATGTGATGCAGCATCGACTTTGTTTCATCCTTAGCAATCGGAATTGTCAGAGCCAGCAGCACCCCTGCAATGGTTGCATGAATACCACTCTGCAGAATGAAAAACCATAACAGAACACCGGGAATTAAAAAATACAACAATTTATGTGAACCACTTCTGTTTAATATGATTAACAACAAAAGCGTTGCCATTGCTGCACCAAACCATATCCATGAAAAACCATGTGAATAAAACAAAGCTATCACTAATATTGCTCCCAGATCATCGACTACGGCCACTGCAACAAGAAATACTTTCAGTGCCACAGGAACACGGTTTCCTAACAATGATAACATTCCCAATGCAAAGGCAATATCTGTTGCCATAGGAATTCCCCATCCACTAACTGAAGGCTGATTGTAGTTGAAACTCAGAAATAAAAGTGCCGGAAACAACATACCTCCTATTGCAGCCATAACGGGCATTGCTGCTGAACTAACAGATGACAACTCACCTCCTACCAGCTCTCGTTTGATTTCCAATCCCACCAATAAAAAAAAGACTGCCATCAAACCATCGTTAATCCAGTGATGCAGGCTCATGCCCAGATTTATTTCCCAGAAAGAAAGATACTGACCACCCCAACTACTATTTGTAATCAACAAACTGATTGCGGTGCAGAAAATCAATAAAATTCCACCTGTTTGTTCTGATTTTACAAATTTTAAAAAGGTATCAAACATAAAGTAAATCGGTTGCGACAGTATGATAAAAGTAATTAATCCAGATATAATAAGTAACTAAATTGTCGTCAAATTGTTTATCTGATGGCGCTATATGAATTTAAGATACTAGCTTAAAGTTCTTTATGAAACCGAAAGCAATCGTTGAATGGACTCAAATCTATTTCAGTATTCGCATCAAACAAAGCAAATACTGCTGATCCACTTCCGCTCATTGCTGTATAAGTGGCTCCCATTTCCAATAACTTCTGTTTTATTTCCGCTATAGCGGGATAATTTTTAAAGACAGAATTTTCAAATTCATTGATAACCTGTTTTTGCCACGATGTAACCGGATTTTGCAAGAGCTCTTGTAATTTCGATGGCTCATCAACCGGTACTACAGTTTCATAAGCAACTTTTGTTGGAACACTTATTTCAGGTTTAATGATCACAATTTGCAAATTCTTCAGATTTACTTTCACATCTGCTAAAACCTCCCCCTTTCCGCTTCCAAACATTGGTTTGTTATAGAGAAAAAAGGGACAATCGCTCCCAATGTCAGCCGAAAGCTGAACTAATTCTTCGAAAGCACATGGTTCATTGTGATCGAGCCACAATTGTTTAAGAAAGAATGCTGCATCAGCTGAGCCACCACCCAATCCCGCTCCCATAGGAATTGCCTTGTGTAAATGAATTCGAACGCCTGACTTCAATCCAAAATTTGCCTCAAATAAGTTTAAAGTTTTAAGCAACAAATTATTAGACGGATTGCCGGCAACCGGAAATCCGGAAATGGAGAAGTAGACTGGTTTTCCGGCAGCAGTCACCAGCTTCGTAACTTCTGAAACATCAAAATTGGTTAAATCATCCTGAGAATCAGACGAATCGATATAAACATACTCTAGACTGTCACAAAGGGGCACAGGATAAAACACGGTCTCTATATCATGAAAGCCATCATGACGCTTTCGCAGAATTTTCAAACCCAGGTTAATTTTTGCATTCGGAAACAATACCATAAACTGCTATCTATCAGGCAAAAATAAGCACAAAAGGTTAAGGAATCAGGAAAAGTGATTTCGGGTAACATTTACTTAATATATTTGTAGCTTAATAAGACCGAAAAATGAGTCATTTGGATTTCGAAAAGCCTTTGGATGAACTGAAGGATCAACTTGAAAAAGCAAAGCAAATTGCTGAAAAGGGAAAAGTTGATGTGAGTGGTCTCATCATGGAGATTGAAAAGAAAATTGAAGATACCCGAAAAAATATCTTTAGTAATCTGACTGCCTGGCAAAAAGTTCAGCTTTCACGTCACCCCGACCGCCCCTATTCATTGGATTACATAAAGGCAATTACCAACAACACTTTTATTGAGATGTTTGGCGATCGCAATGTGAAAGATGACAAGGCTATGATTGGTGGCTTTGGTATGGTTGACGGTCAAACCATTATGTTTATCGGACAGCAAAAAGGTAATAACACCAAAATGCGTCAGTATCGCAATTTCGGTATGCCAAATCCGGAAGGTTACCGGAAGGCGTTGAGATTGATGAAACTGGCAGAAAAATTCAATAAACCGGTGATAACGTTTATTGATACTCCCGGAGCTTTTCCGGGACTTGAAGCCGAAGAACGTGGTCAGGGAGAAGCTATTGCAAGAAACTTGTATGAGATGTCTATATTGAAAGTCCCTGTAATTTGCTTCATTATCGGTGAAGGTGCATCAGGTGGAGCATTAGGCATTGGTATCGGAGATAAGGTTATGATGCTTGAAAATACCTGGTATTCAGTAATATCGCCTGAATCTTGTTCTTCAATTCTCTGGCGTAACTGGGATAATAAGGAAAAAGCAGCCGAAGCATTGAAGCTGACAGCAACCGATATGCAGGATCTGAAACTGGTGGATGGTATTGTGAAAGAACCACTTGGTGGTGCTCATTCCAATCCCGACAAAATGTTCCAGACCGTGAAATCAGAAATCAAGAAATTGCTACCCAAACTTTTAGAAATGGACCCCAAAATCAGGGTGGAGAAACGGATCGAGAAATTCTGTTCCATGGGAGTCTATACAGAAGGTTAATACCTTGTAAATTAATTAATTCCATTTTCAGGACAATAAAATTCCTGTTGAAAACTATTTATCTTGCGGAGAGGCGCTGCTTAAGCCTCATTGCGTAATTTTGAAGTATTATGAACGAGTCAGAAAACACAGGGGCTGCCAAACGCAGAACCACTGTTAAAAATATAGTTCCCGGAGCATTATCACAACAACTTGGAAAATTACCTCCACAGGCTGTTGATATTGAAGAAGCCGTATTAGGTGCATTGATGCTTGAAAAGGACGCTTTATCTGCAGTAATTGATGTATTGCGTCCCGAAGTATTTTACAAAGAAGCGCATCAGAAAATTTTCAATGCCATTCATCATTTGTTTCATCGTGCTGAACCAATAGATATTTTAACGGTAACGCATGCGCTGAAAAAAAGTGGTGAACTGGAAATTGTTGGAGGTGCATTTTACATTACGCAACTTACCAGTCGCATTGCATCTGCAGCAAACATTGAATATCATGCAAGGATTATTTTGCAGAAATTTATTCAGCGCGAATTAATCCGGATATCAAGCGAGACCATAAAAGATGCCTATGAAGATCATCAGGATGTGCTGAGTTTACTCGATACTGCTGAGAAAAATTTGTTTGCCATTGCCGAAGGAAATATCCGAAGAAACTTTGAAGATATGCAGTCTTTGGTCTCTAAGGCAATCAAGGAAATTGAAGTTGCAAGTAATCAAACATCCGGGATTACCGGTGTACCCAGTGGCTTTACCGAACTTGACCGTGTTACTGCTGGCTGGCAAAAATCAGATCTTATCATCATTGCAGCCCGTCCAGGTATGGGAAAAACGGCATTCGTACTATCCATGGCACGCAATGCAGCCGTTCAATTTAAGAAACCGGTTGCCTTCTTTTCATTGGAGATGTCTGCAGTTCAGTTAGTGAATCGTTTGATCTCGAGTGAAACAGAAATCACCTCTGAGAAAATCAGAAAGGGACAACTGGCAAATCACGAATGGGAACAATTAAATGCTAAAATAAAACCGCTTACCGAAGCACCACTTTATATTGATGATACTCCTTCCCTCTCTGTATTTGAACTCCGCGCTAAATGTCGCAGGCTGGTAGCAGAAAAAGGTGTTTCCATGGTAATTATCGATTACCTTCAATTAATGGTTGCGGGTGGCGATAACAGAAATGGAAATCGTGAACAGGAAATCAGTACAATTTCCCGATCGCTGAAAGCCATTGCGAAGGAGTTAAGCATTCCAATTATCGCTCTATCTCAGTTGAGCCGTGCTGTGGAAACCAGAGGAAGCACCAAACGTCCGCAGTTATCGGATTTGAGGGAATCGGGAGCAATTGAGCAGGATGCGGATATGGTAATGTTCATCTATCGTCCGGAATATTATGGTTTGAGTGAAGATGAAAATGCAAACTCAACACAAGGAATTGCAGAAGTTAACGTTGCTAAGAATAGAAGTGGTTCATTGAAAACCGTATCTCTGAAATTCATCGGCCATCTTACCAAATTCGCCGACCTGGATGGTTATGATTTTGTGGATGACTCTGTACCGATGGCTCCAAGAGCACTCGATTCAGACCGGGTTACCAGAAAATCGAGGTTGAATGATATGGAAGATGAGCCCCCATTTTAAACTATGAAAAAACTACTGTTGGCATTTGCTTTTTTATTGGTATGGATGAATTCTTCCATTGCCTCTCACATTCTTATTCCAATGGATGAGACTCAAAAAAATCACCTGAAGGCTTATGGAATTGCCTATTGGGAATTGCAACATCAGGGTGGTACTTTGGAGTGGCTCCTGAATTATCAGGGTGGCAGTTTTCTTTTTCTTTATTCTAAAGATATTGAAAAGGAATGCAATATCAGAGGCGTGACTTACAAAGTAATTGCAGATGTTCAGGCATCTCAAATACGCCAGGAAATTGCCGATCCGGAAGTCAATATGGAGGTCGTAAAACTGGAGAAAGCCCCTAAGGTTGCAGTTTATTCACCAAAAAACAAATTGCCCTGGGATGATGCCGTTACCTTGGCACTCACTTATGCAGAGATTCCTTATGAGGTAATCTATGATGAAGAAATTATTCAGGAAAAGTTGCCTTTGTATGACTGGCTTCACCTGCATCATGAAGATTTTACCGGTCAATATGGAAAATTCTATGCCATGTACCGCAATGCACCCTGGTATCAGGAGCAAGTTCGAAGTATGGAATCTCTTGCAAAAAGTTTAGGATTCAATAAAGTTTCGCAACTCAAACTAGCTGTTGCACATAAAATTCGAGATTTCACCGCAGGAGGTGGTTTTCTTTTTACCATGTGCTCAGGAACCGATTCGTATGACATTGCGCTTGCTGCAGAAGGTCTCGATATTTGTGAAAGCATGTATGATGGTGATGGGACAACACCAGACTACAATTCAAAACTCGATTACAGTAAAACATTCGCATTCCAAAATTTCAAGTTGAGCACGAATCCCATGGAATATGAATTTTCTAATATCGATGTGAAGCCACAAAACCGTATGTCGAGGGATAAGGATTTCTTTACCTTATTCGACTTCTCTGCAAAATGGGATATTGTTCCTACCATGCTTTGTCAGAATCACGAACAGGTGATTTTCGGATTCATGGGACAATCTACAGCTTTCAATAAAGAATTGGTGAAGCCCGGTGTTCTGATTATGGGTGAAGCTAAAGCCGCGAATGAAGCAAAATACCTCCATGGTGAATATGGTAAGGGCACATGGACTTTTTATGGCGGCCATGATCCCGAAGATTACCAACACATGGTTGGTGACCCTCCTACTGACTTAAATCTGCATCCGAATTCACCCGGATATCGCCTGATTCTGAATAACATTTTATTCCCTGCTGCTAAGAAGAAAAAGCAGAAGACGTAAATCAAGGTACAAAATCTACAGTTTTATTACTTTTCGTGTTGAAGTCAACTTGTTGTTGATTCTGATGTAATAAACACCCTGCGCCAAATCAGAGATATCAATTTCAGCAGTGTGGGTAGGTAAAATCTTAATAGCTTTCACTTCTTGTCCATATAAGTTGAACACATTTGCCGCAGTTATTTTTTCTGCTGTTTCCGTTAGCCGGATGGTGACTTTGTTGTTGGTGGGGTTTGGGAAGATTGAAATATTTCCTGGAGTGATTTCCTGCACACCTGTTGGCTGTACAATATTTGTAACAGCAGTGTTGGTAATGACAGGATTATTAAAATCAAAATAAATTGCTGCGAAGTTTTGAATGGAATCATCCACTGCAACGGTTGTTTTTGGTTTAATGCGGTAACGAACAAAGCCATGACTCAATGGTTCATTGATGTTGCTATCTGGGAGCAGAATATTATTCATCACAAACTCCAGATTGCGTTCATGGTAGACAAACCGAATATCGGCAGGATGCGAAGTTGCTACCATTTCCAGGGTACTCAAATCGAGGCGGTTGGTGTCGAGGGGATTTAAAATTTTAACGGTAAAGGCAGTGTCATTTCCGGTATTCTGATATCGGATTATATATTCCAGATCAGGTGGAGCAGGCATTTCATAATCGTATAAGAAATTTCTGTTTACCAAAATATCATTTGGAACCATTGAGCCTGTTGTGTGCACTTCCCAGTAACTGGAATTACATCCCGGATTGGCATCGTTTGCAATGGGAAGTATCATCGCTCCCGAGTTAATCAACGTTCCAATCGGCAACCCTAAATCAACACTAACGGTGATGGATAATTGTCCGGATTGAAAAGGTGTCAACGTACTTAAAACAAACACCACCGAATCTTGCGCAATAGTTGTTGGTGTCACACTCGCCGAAACAAAACTCACATTGGTATCGGGATAAAAAACAATTGTTGGAATAAGTGTTGTGGTGCCTTGGTTGGAGTAATTCAACACATAACTCGCATTAAAACCTGAGCGGAACTGGCTTGTTGGTGTTATGGCTAAGCACAAATCATTGAAAGTTCCGGTTGGTTGGAAGGCGAAATCGTTAAGGGAATCTATTTGCTGCATGGCTGTAAAAGTTCCGGTATGTACCATTGGAACAGGATTGTAAAAATTCAAGTAATCCGGTGCGACTTCGAAGTTTCCGGTATCTAAAACTGATACAATATAAAATCCGTTTAGTTGTGAAAATGCAAAACGAGTGGTGTTACTTTCGGTTACTTTCACATAAGGAATGGCAGGATCCGTTGGTTCTTGAACTTGGTTGGAGTTTAGGTCCGCATAGGTTTTGCCTTGTATAAAGTTATAGTTTCCGGTGATTTTTACAATCCAAAAATCTTCCCCTCCATTCGAATTTTCCGCTTTATCACCCGAAATGTTTGAACTGGAAGTTCCGCCTAGTATGTATGCCTCGTCTGAGGTTTGCTGAATGAAATGTAACCTATCCTGACCATTCCCCAAAATTGTATTCTGCCACTGGATAGTTCCCAGGTTATCTGTTTTTACAATCCAAAAGTCTTCCCAACCATTGCTATTTTCTGATTTATCTCCCGAAATGTTTGAATCGGAAAATCCGCCTAGCATGTATCCTCCGTCAGCGGTTTGCTGAATTGAATTAAGTCCATCAAAACTACTCCCCCCAATGGTATTCTGCCACTCTATAGTTCCCAAACTATCGGTTTTTACAATCCAATAATCAACTGATCCATTGCTGTTTTCTGTTTTATCACCCGAAATGTTTGAATTAGAATATCCACCCAGAATGTATCCTCCGTCTGAGGTTTGTTGTAAAGAAAAAAGCCGATCAATACCACTCCCCCCAATGGTATTCTGCCACTCTATAATTCCAAGGCTATCTGTTTTTATGATCCAGTAATCGCCACCACCACCCAAACTGTTTTCTGTTTTATCTCCCGAAATGCTTGAATTTGAATAGCCTCCCAGAATGTATCCACCGTCTGTGGTTTGTTGTACGGAATAAAGATAATCATAACTACTCCCTCCAATGGTATTCTGCCACTCTATATTTCCAAGATTATCTGTTTTTACGATCCAATAATCCCAAGAACCATTGCTGTTCTCTGTTTTATCACCCGAAATGTTTGAATCAGACCATCCGCCCAGAATGTAACCTCCATCATTAGTTTGCCTTAACGATAAAAGTACTTCTTCACTATTCCCCCCAATCGTATTCTGCCACTCAATATTTCCCAAACTATCTGTTTTTACAACCCAGTAATCCCAATCACCATTGCTATTTTCAGTTTTATCTCCTGAAATGTTTGATTTGGAATATCCTCCCAGAATGTATCCCCCGTCAGTGGTTTGCTGCAACGAAAAAAGAATATCAGCATCACTTCCTCCAATAGAATTCTGCCACTTGATATTTCCCAATCTATCTGTTTTTACAATCCAATAATCGTTTCCTCCTTTGCTATTTTCAGTTTTATCTCCCGAAATGTTTGATTCGGAATATCCGCCAAGAATGTATCCACCATCTGAAGTTTGCTTTATGGTACGAAGCTCATCAGAGGCCATCCCCCCAATCGTATTCTGCCACTCAATTTCCTGAACAAATGATAGACTTGAAATAAGTACTAAAAGTAAGGTGAACAATTTTTTCATGAATCTAATATTTCACTATTTTACTGATAAGTTGGTTGCTGTTATTTAGTTTGATAAAATACACACCCTGAGCCAAATCGGAGATATCAATTACAGCAGTGTGCGCTGGTGCAATCCTAATTGATTTCACTTCTTGTCCGTAAATGTTGAATATATTTACCGAGCTAACTTTTTCTGCCGTTTCCGTTAGCCGGATGGTGATTTTGTTATTGGTGGGGTTTGGGAAGATGGAAATATTTCCTTTAGGGATTTCCTGAACACCTGTGGACTGGACAATATTTGTAACAGCAGTGTTGGTAATGACCGGATTATTAAAATCAAAATAAATTGCTGCAAAGTTTTGGATGGAATCACCTACTGCAACTGTTGTTTTTGGTTTAATGAGATATCGAACAAAACCATGACTCATGGGCTCGTTGATATTGCTATCGGGGAGTAGTATATTATTCATCACAAACTCCAAGTTGCGTTCATGGTAGACAAAACGAATATCGGCAGGATGAGAAGTTGCTACCATTTCCAGGGTACTTAAATCGAGGCGGTTGGTATCGAGTGGATTTAAAATTTTAACGGTAAAGGCAGTATCGTTTCCGGTATTCTGATATCTGATAATATATTCCAGATCCGGTGGAGTCGGCATTTCATAATCATAAATATATTTCCTGTTTACAATAATATCATTCGGATCATAAGAACCGGTAGTAAACACCTCCCAGTAATTCGAATTGCATCCTGGGTTAGCATCGTTTGCAATGGGCAATATCATTGCTCCGGAATTAATGAGTGTGCCAATAGGCAGTCCGGTATTCACATTTACGGTTATGGTAATTTGTCCAGATTGAAAAGGATTCATAGTACCTAAAACGAACACAATAGAATCGGGAGTTATAGTTGTAGGTGTTAAGCTGGCTGAGATAAAAGTAACATTGTTATCGGGGTAAAACACAATGGTTGGAATTAATGTGGTTGTGCCCAAATTGGAATAATTCAGTGCGTAATTGGCATTAAATCCCGAACGAAAATTTCCCAATGGAGAAATAGAAATGCATAGATCATTAAAACTTCCGGATGGTTGCAAAGCAAAATCGTTCAAGGAATCAATCTGCTGAATAGCAGTGAAATTTCCCGTATGAGTTAGCGGAACAGGATTAAATAAATTCACATAATCGGGAGAAACCTCGAAGTTGCCGGAATCTAAAACTAATAAATTATAAAAACCTGTTGGTTGAGAAAATGCGAAACGGTTGGAGTTGCTCTCCGTTATTTTTAGGTAAGGAATTGCTGGATCGCCGGGCTCTTGTTGTTGGTTAGAGTTTAAATCTGCGAAGGTTGTGCCTTGGATTTGATTATTATCATCAGTGATTTTAACGATCCAATAATCCCAATCCCCCTTGGAATTTTCATTCTTATCAAATGATATATCACTCCTTGAGCCTCCACCCACTACAATCCCACCATTAATAGATTGTATTGATGGACACATCCAATCATCACCAATCCCCCCAATTGTATTCTGCCATCTAATATTGCCAGCAGAATCCGTTTTAATTATCCAAAAGTCGCCATCTCCATTTGAAACTTCTGTTTTAATTCCCGAAATATCAGAAATTGAGGTACCACATAACAAATATCCTCCATCACTTATTTGAATAATAGAACTTAAAGCATCAAATTCAGCCCCTCCATATGTATGTTGCCATTGAATAATTCCAACTGAATCAATTTTAATCATCCAGTAATCATTTTCACCATACGAATTTTCACTTTTATCACCTGAAATAGTTGAAGAAGAATATCCTCCAAGTAAAAATCCATTATCAGACGTCAGAATAACAGAAGTTAGCATATCATCATCATTTCCACCAATTGTTCTCTGCCAAATGATATTTCCGTTGGCATTGATGTTAATAATCCAATAATCACATCCACCTCTTGAATTTTCATTTTTATCACCTGAAGCGTTTGAATATGAATACCCCCCTAATAAATATTCGCCAACCGAATTTTGAACGATAGAGATTAACTCATCTGCACCAGCACCTCCAATTGTTTTCTGCCATATGATATTCCCGACGGCATTAATTTTTATAATCCAGAAATCACCGGAACCTTTTGAATTTTCACTTTTATCTCCTGAAATATCTGAATAAGAACTTCCTCCTAATAAATATCCGCCGTCGGGAGTTTGAATTAATGATCTAAGAATATCATAAGAAAGTCCTCCAATAGTATTCTGCCATTGAATATTTCCAACAGAATCAATTTTTACAATCCAGAAATCTTCTTCACCATTTGAATACTCAATTTTATCACCTCCCCAATCGGAATCAGAGGATCCACCTAACAAATATCCACCGTCAGCAGTTTGAATTATTGAATAAAGATTATCTACATCAGCACCTCCTATCGTATTCTGCCATTCAATATTCCCAGCAAAATCGACTTTTAAGATCCAGTAATCAGCGTAACCAATACCATTCTCTGTTTTGTCTCCGGAAATACTAGACTCAGAATATCCTCCAAGCATATACCCGCCATCCGAAGTTTGAATAATGGAATTACATCTATCAGAATTTTGGCCCCCTATAGTCCTCTGCCACTCAATTTCCTGAGCAAATGAAATACTTGAAATAAGTACAAAAAATAAGGTGAGTAATTTTTTCATGACTCTAATATTTCACTATTTTACTTATAAGTTGGTTGCTGTTATTCAGCTTGATAAAATAAACACCTTGCGATAAATCCGAGATATCAATTTCAGCATTGTGCGTTGGAGCAACCTTGAGAGCTTTCACTTCTTGCCCATATAAGTTGAACACATTTGCTGCAGTTATTTTTTCTGTCGTTTCTGTTAGCCGGATTGTGACTTTGTTGTTTGTGGGGTTTGGAAAGATAGAAATATTTCCGTGAGGGATTTCCTGAACACCTGTGGGCTGGACAATATTTGTAACAGAAGTGTTGGTAATGACCGGATTATTAAAATCAAAATAAATTGCTGCAAAGTTTTGAATGGAATCACCCACTGCAACGGTTGTTTTTGGTTTAATGCGGTAACGAACAAAGCCATGACTCAATGGTTCATTGATATTGCTGTCGGGGAGCAGAATATTATTCATCACAAACTCGAGATTGCGTTCATGGTAGACAAAACGAATATCGGCAGGATGCGAAGTAGCTACCATTTCCAGGGTACTTAAATCGAGGCGATTGGTGTCGAGGGGATTTAAAATTTTAACGGTAAAGGCAGTATCGTTTCCGGTATTCTGATATCTGATGATGTATTCCAGATCAGGTGGAGCAGGCATTTCATAGTCATAAATAAATTTCCTGTTAACAATAATATCATTCGGATCATAAGAACCGGTAGTAAAAATTTCCCAGTAACTCGAATTACATCCCAGATTAGCATCGTTTACAATGGGCAATATCATTGCTCCTGAATTAATGAGTGTGCCTATAGGGAGCCCGGTATTCACATTTACTGTTATAGTAATTTGTCCAGATTGAAAAGGATTCATAGTACCTAAAACGAAGACTACAGAATCGAGAGTTATAGTTGTAGGTGTTATACTTGCCGATACAAACGATACATTATTGTCAGGATAAAAAACAATGGTTGGAATCAATGCTGTATTCCCAAGATTGGAATAATTCAATGCATAATTTGCATTAAAACCCGAGCGGAAATTGCCTATAGGAGAAATAGAAATGCATAGATCATTGAAAGTTCCTGTGGGTTGAAATGCGAAGTCGTTAAGGGAATCAACCTGCTGAATGGCACTGAAATTTCCCGTATGAGTTAGAGGAACCGTATTGTAAAGGTTTAAATAATCGGGAGCTACTTCAAAATTGCCGGAATCTAAAATTGCAATACTGTAAAATCCGGAGGCTTGCGAAAATGCAAAACGATTGGAGTTACTCTCCGTTACTTTGAGGTATGGTATTGCTGGATCGCTTGGCTCTTGTTGTTGGTTAGAGTTTAAATCGGCATATGTTTTGCCTTGGATTAGGTTGTAGTTGTCGGTGATTTTTATTACCCAATAATCGAAACTTAGACTAATTTCTGTTTTATCACCCGAAATGTCTGAACTTGAAGCTCCACCCAAAATGTATCCCCCGTCTTTAGTTTGCCCTATGGAATAAAATTCTTCCGTCGAATTTCCCCCTATTGTATTCTGCCATTGAATAGTACCCACACTATCTGTCTTTACGATCCAATAATCTCTATCAAGATTGCTTTTTTCAGTTTTATCGCCCGAAATGTTTGATTCGGACCATCCACCAAAAATGTATCCTTCATCCATAGTTTGGATTATGGAATATAGCTGATCAGTTTCACTACCTCCAATGTTATTCTGCCATTGAATTATCCCAAGGCTATCTGTTTTTACGATCCAGTAATCAAATGCTCCATTGCTGGTTTCTGTTTTATCACCCGTATTGGAGGAACTAGAAGCCCCACCCAAAATGTATCCCCTGTCATTAGTTTGCTGTATGGAACGAAGATAATCACTACCATTTCCCCCAATGGTATTTTGCCACTCTATAGTTCCGACGCTATCAGTCTTTACAATCCAATAATCATATAATCCAAGTTTATTTTCTGATTTATCACCCGAAATGTTTGAATTGGAATACCCACCCAAAATGTATCCCCCGTCTGCAGTTTGTTGCAACGAATAAAGTAAATCTGAAGAACTTCCCCCTATGGTATTCTGCCATTGGATAGATCCCAGACTATCAATTTTCACGATCCAATAATCATGATACCCATTGCTGCTTTCTGTTTTATCACCAGAAATATTTGAGACAGAATATCCGCCCAGAATATATCCGCCATCTGTGGTTTGTTTTATGGATCTGAGATAATCAAAACTATTTCCCCCAATGGTATTCTGCCACTCAATATTCCCAAGGCTATCGGTTTTTACGACCCAGTAATCAGAATCTCCATTGCTGTTTTCTGTTTTATCACCAGAAATGCTTGAATTAGAATCTCCGCCCAAGATGTATCCCCCATCTTCAGTTTGAACTAAAGAATAAAGTTCATCATGATCGCCTCCTCCGATGGTATTCTGCCACTCAATATTCCCAAGGCTATCTGTTTTTATGATCCAGTAATCTGTAAAACCATTACTGTTTTCTGTTTTATCTCCCGAAATGATGGAATTGGAATACCCACCCAAAATGTATCCTCCATCAGCAGTTTGGATCACACATGACAATGCATCTTGACCACTCCCCCCAATAGTATTCTGCCACTCAATTTCCTGAGCAATAGAAATAATTGACAGCAAAACAAAAAATGTTGTGAATAATTTTTTCATGATTCTAGTATTTCACTATTTTACTTATAAGTTGGTTGCTGTTATTCAGTTGGATGAAATACACACCTTGCGCCAAATCAGAGATATCAATTTCAGCAGTGTGCGTCGGCGCAATCTTAAAAGCTTTTACTTCTTGCCCATATAAGTTGAACACATTTACTTCAGTTAAATTTTCTGCTGATTCCGTTAGCCGGATGGTGAATTTGTTGTTTGTGGGGTTAGGGAAGATTGAGATGTTTCCTTGAGGGATTTCCTGAACACCTGTGGGCTGAATAATTTTAGTAACAGCAGTATTGGTAATGACCGGATTATTAAAATCAAAATAAATTGCTGCAAAGTTTTGGATGGAATCGCCAATAGTAACTGTTGATTTAGGTTTGATACGGTAACGAACAAAACCATGACTCATTGGTTCATTGATGTTGCTGTCGGGAAGTAAAATATTATTCATCACAAACTCTAAGTTGCGTTCATGATAGACAAACCGAATATCGGCAGGATGCGAAGTTGCTACCATTTCCAGGGTACTTAAATCGAGGCGATTGGTATCGAGGGGATTTAAAATTTTAACGGTAAAGGCAGTATCGTTGCCTGTATTCTGATATCTGATGATGTATTCCAGATCAGGTGGAACAGGCATTTCATAGTCATAGATGAAACTTCTATTCACCAAAATATCATTCGGATCATAAGACCCGATTGTAAACACCTCCCAAAAACTGGAATTACATCCCGGGTTAACATCGTTAACAATGGGCAAAATCATTGCACCAGAATTAATGAGTGTGCCTATGGGCAGTCCGGTATTTACATTTACGGTTATGGTAATTTGACCAGATTGAAAAGGATTCATAGTACCTAAAACGAAGACTACAGAATCGGGAGTTATAGTTGTAGGCGTTATACTTGCCGAAACAAACGATACATTATTGTCAGGATAAAAAACAATGGTTGGAATCAATGCTGTATTCCCAAGATTGGAATAATTCAATGCGTAATTGGCATTAAAACCCGAGCGGAAATTACCTACAGGAGAAATAGAAATGCATAGATCATTAAAGGGTCCGGTTGGTTGGAAGGCAAAATCGTTCAATGAATCAACCTGCAGAAATGAAATGAAATTGCCCGTATGAGTCAGTGGTACCGGATTGAACAAATTCACGAAATCAGGAGCTACTTCAAAGTTACCGGTATCGAAAACTGCTAAACTATAAAATCCACTAGGTTGTGAAAATGTGAATCGGCTAGATTTACTTTCTGTAATTTTTAAATAAGGAATTTCAGGATCCCCGGGTTCATTTTGTTGGTTTGAGTTGAGATCAGCAAATAAATTACCCCGTATTAAATTATAATTTTCTGTAATTTTGAATATCCAAAAGTCAGCAAGACCATTTGAATTTTCTGTTTTGTCTCCAGATAAATCTGAATAGGAAGTTGCTCCGAATAAAAACTTAGTATCAGAAATTTGAATCAAAACTGGAGAATCTTCGCTATCTTCAGCACCTATATTATTTTGCCATTGAATCTCTCCTGACGAGTCAGTTTTAACTATCCAAAGATCAACATCTTCAAACAGATCATCGGTTTTACTATAAGATATCCTAGAGTCTCCCCAACCTGCCATTAATATTTCATCGTTTTCTAAAAGAACAACTGAAGATAAATAATCCATTAAGCTACCGCCAATAGTTTTTTGCCATAAAACACTTCCTAGAGCATCTACTTTAACTATCCAAAAATCATAAGATCCAAAAGAACCTTCTGATTTATCACCTGAAATGCCTGAATAAGAAGTTCCTCCCAATAGGTATCCTCCAGATGAAAATTCCGAAACTGAACACAATTCATCCTTGGCATTGCCTCCGATAGTATTCTCCCATTGTACAACTCCCAACGAATCTGTTTTAACTATCCAATAATCAAGATCCCCTAATGAATTTTCTGACTTATCAAATGAACTGTCCGATTCAGAAGAACCTCCTAATAAAAAGCCTCCATCTGCTGTTTGAATAATGGATTTAAATTTATCTCTATAGGTTCCGCCAATAGTATTCTGCCATTGTAAATTTCCAATTGAGTCAATTTTGACTATCCAATAATCCTCATAACCAATTATATCTTCGGTCTTATTACCAGAAATACCTGACATTGACAGTCCTCCTAAAAGATATCCTCCGTCATTTGTATTAATTATAGAATATAAATTATCAATATTATTTCCACCTATTGTTTTTTGCCATACAATTGAACCATTTTCATCAATTTTAACTATCCAATAATCAAAACTGCCAATAACATTTTCAGTTTTATCACCTGAAATATTTGAACCTGACAACCCGCCAAGTAAATATCCACCATCGTTGGATTCAACTACTGATAATAACTCATCTATATAATTTCCACCAATCGTATTCTGCCATTCTATGTTCATGGACGAATCCAACTTTAATACCCAATAGTCCGAATATCCCTGACAGTTTTCAGATTTATCTCCGGATATAACGGAGTTTGAAAAGCCACCAATTAAATACCCACCATCAGTGGTTTTTATCATTGTTGTCAACCTATCATTTTGAGCCCCCCCAATTGTATTCTGCCACTCAATTTCCTGAGCAAATGAAATACTTGAAATAAGTACAAAAAATAAGGTGAGTAATTTTCTCATGACTCTAATATTTCACTATTTTACTTATGAGTTGGTTGCTGTTATTCAGCCTAATGAAATAAATACCTTGCGATAAATCGGAGATATCAATTTCAGTCGTGTGAGTAGGTGAAATCCTAAAAGCTTTTACTTCTTGTCCATAAATGTTGAACACATTTGCCGAAGTTATTTTTTCTGCCGTTTCCGTTAGCCGGATGGTGACTTTGTTGGTGGTTGGGTTTGGGAAGATAGAAATATTTCCTTGAGGGATTTCCTGAACACCTGTTGGCTGAATAATTTTAGTTACAGCCGTATTGGTAATGACAGGAGTATTAAAATCAAAATAAATTGATGCAAAACTTTGAATAGAATCACCAACTGCAACAGTTGTTTTGGGCTTGATGCGATAACGAACAAAACCATGACTCAATGGTTCATTGATGTTGCTGTCGGGAAGAAGTATATTATTCATGACAAACTCAAGTCTGCTTGCATGATAAACAAACTGAATATCAGCCGAGTGGGACGTTGCAGCTAATTCCAAAGTACTTAAATCGAGGCGATTGGTATCGATCGGATTTAGAATGGTTACGGTAAATGCTGTATCATTACCTGTATTCTGAAACCGGATAATGTATTCCAGATCAGGAGGAGCAGGTATTTCATAATCATATATGAATTTCCTGTTTACAATAATATCATTAGGGTCAAACGAGCCGGTTGTAAATACTTCCCAGAAACTGGAATTACATCCCGGATTAGCATCGTTGGCAATAGGCAGTATCAGCGCTCCGGAATTTATGAGTGTGCCTATGGGGAGTCCTGTATTCACATTTACAGTTATTGTAATTTGGCCAAATTGAAAAGGATTCATAGCACCTAAAACGAATACTACCGAATCGGGGGTAACTGATGTAGGAGAAATGCTGGCTGATACAAAAGTAACATTGTTGTCAGGATAAAAAACGATGGTTGGTATCAGTGTTGTATTCCCAATATTGGAATAATTTATTGCATAATTGGCGTTAAAACCTGACCGGAAATTTCCTAAAGGAGAAATAGAAATGCATAAATCATTGAAAGATCCGGTTGGTTGAAAAGCAAAATCGTTCAGGGAATCGATTTGTTGTACCGAGCTAAAATTTCCGCTATGAACCAAAGGTACGGGATTGAATAAATTCACATAATCAGGAGATACTACGAAATTGCCGGAATCTAAAACTAATAAGTTATAAAATCCGGTTGGTTGAGAAAAAGTAAACCTGCCTGAATTAGATTCAGTAATTTTAAGATATGGAATCCCTGGATCACTAGAATTTTGCGACTGATTTGAATCCAAATCAGCATAGGTTTTTCCCCGGATGCGATTGAATTTTTCGGTGATGCTAAGAATCCAAAAATCGTATATACCATTCGTGATTTCTGATATATCACCCGACAAACTTGATCCAGAATGTCCACCTACTAAATAATCACCATTAGCAGTTTGAATAATTTGTGGATCATATTCATAACTACTTCCACCCAGCGTATTATCCCATTCAATATTTCCGCTAGAATCAGTTTTAATAATCCACCAATCCCTCCACCATGAATCTTCGCTTTTATCATAACCGGCATCAGCACTGGAATAGCCGGCTAACATCAAGCCACCGTCAGCAGTTGTAATCACGGAAGTCAATTTGTCAGGACCGCTTGAATTATACCCTTTATAATTCTTCTGCCAGTTAACATTTCCTACTGAGTCAGATTTAACAACGTAGTAATCCGAATTCCCATTCTTACCCCCTCCTAAAATTAAACCTCCATCTGCAGTTTGAAGCAGCGCTGATAAGAATACATCTCCGTTATTTTGTATGGTATTTTGCCAATTAATATCACCCACTGAATCTATACTTACAATCCAATAGTCCAGATCACCTGAATTCTCAGTTTTATCTCCTGAAATTGGTGATTCAGAAATCCCACCTAATAATAAATTGCCATTCAGTATTGGAACTAACTTGTAACAAAAATCATTCAAGGCACCTCCAATTGTTTTATCCCAAATCACATTTCCAAGAGGGTCAATCTTAACAATCCAATAATCATAATTACCTTTTGAATTTTCTGATTTGTCTCCGGAAATATTGGACTGAGAATATCCTCCAAGGAGATATCCTCCATCTGCTGTTTGAACAACAGAGTACAACTTTTCATACAAACTCCCTCCAATTGTCTTGTCCCAAAGTTTGATTCCGTTGGCATCTGTTTTCAAGATCCAGAAATCATAACCTCCTTTTGGATTTTCTGATTTATCGCCTGATGCAGCAGAGGCTGAATACCCCCCTAATAAAAATCCTCCATCATTTGTTTCAATTACAACAGTCATATAATCATCAGCATTGGCTCCAAATGCGTTTTGCCACAATACAATCCCGTTTGAATCAGTTTTAAAAATACAATAGTCTAATAAATTATAGGTTGTTTGAGTAATATCTCCCGAAATAGTTGTGGTATTTGTTGTCCCTCCTAAAAGAATTCCACCATCGGAAGTTTGAATTATTGAAGTTAATTTTTCATTACTACTCCCCCCAATCATATTCTGCCACTTAATTTCCTGAGCAATAGAAATAATTGAAAGCAAAACAAAAAATGTTGTGAATAATTTTTTCATGATTCTAATATTTTACAATTTTAAAAATAAGTTGGTTGTTGTCATTCAGCCAAATGAAATAAACACCCTGTGATAAATCGGAGATATCAATTTCAGCAGTGTGAGTAGGCGCAATCTTAAAAGCTTTCACTTCTTGCCCGTATATGTTGAACACATTTACTTCAGTTATTTTTTCTGCCGTTTCCGTTAGCCGGATGGTGACTTTGTTGGTGGTTGGGTTTGGGAAGATGGTGAAAGAGTTTGAAGCATTTGTCAATTCATTTTCGCCGCTCAACGTACACACACCCGGGATATTGGAATCGAGCCACGTTAACCGCTGTTGGATCCAGTTTTTCATGTTTGTTACTTCTCCTGCATAAGTGCTGGCAACTGGTTGTGGATTTGCCCAGACAGCGGTGCCCAAAATTGGCCACTTCGTAAAATGACGATTTTTGGCTTCATCTAATTCCAGAGCCCACTCATCAATTTTATTCAGCAATGTGTCAGTATGAAGCACCGACAGCCTCAGTTCTTCCCACCTGCACCTGAGCGCATCCTTGTAATAAGGATCCTGCAACATCCTGGTCCACCAGAATGGAACATTATTTTCACCAGCAGTTCCACAAACATTGTTATATTGGTATTGCCAGCCTGATGTAGTGTAGCCTAAACAATAATCAGCATTCCAGAAGCCAATGTTGTAATCCCATGCAGGTCCAATGTAAAGCTTGCCACCTTTGGTGATTTTCTTTTTGTAGAGAAAGGTACTGTTCCGGTATGCATCTACATTTTTCGAAGTTTCATTGAGGATGAAATAATCGATGAATGATTCTACATCAATAAACTTTTTATATCCACTATCGGGACTGGTAAACCAGGATGCCTGCAGTGCATTTTCAAATGAATCGACATATGATTCGATATAGACTTTTTGTTGCGGCATAATTTCGGTGTAATCGGGGTACTCGTACTGGAATCGAATCAACGTCCCGGGATAACCGGCATAATTAGAATACCAACCCGGAGTACTTCCTCCAATGGGTTTATCGATTTTAATAATATACCCGCCGGTCAAATCGTCACCGGTTGTATCGGCAGGAACTAATTTGGAAATATCAACACGGTTAGAGTCACGTTTAATTTTCTCAAGGAGTACATATATTCCTTTATAATCGTTGTTGATCACCAATTCGCAAAATTGTGTGCGCGATGCATAATGTCCTGTTTTATTGGCGATATCGTATGCAAGCACATTTCGAATACAGGTTTTATCATTGTATGGGGCGTATAAAATCCAGTCGCTTTCAGCGGGCATGCCAAGCAGCATGGTTTCCACTTCCTCATTGGTACTATCCAGCGTTTCAAAGCCATATTGTTTTTGTGGGAATGTCTGCGACCAGGAGCCTCTTATTTCAATTCCAATATTTCCATCGTAATTATTGAAGGGATCCGATAAATAATTGATAGCACCAGGTCCATTGTAAATAATTCCCATGTGCGCAATGATTTTAGGGTCATCCACAATGGTTTGACCATTCGTATTTAGCACAACAATTGGCAAATTGGAAGAACCAAAAACAAAAGGAAGCGCAGGGTTATTGCCAAATGTTACATTCCAGGCTAATAAGGTTCCGGAAGTTCCAAAATTCTGATCCCTGATTTTCAGCTGCCAGGTTCCATTTCCATTCTGTCCATTATTTACATTCCCTAAAATTCCCTGAGCAATATAATTCCCCGAAAAAGGAGCACTTCCCGCAGTTATACTCGTAGTTGCATTAGCAGTAAAACATGTATTGGTATAATTATTTCCCGTTCCTCCATTATTCATAGATAAATCAATGGTAGTTCCATCGGGTGCCACAATCTGAATTGTTAGATGGTAATCGTTGTTGTGAAGCAAGTTAATACAAACCGATTGAAGTCCGAAAGAACTATCGATAACAGTCGATGATAATCCACTTACCGTAATCGGGAAATAAACATAATTGTTGTTATCAGGAATAGCACCTCCTGTACCTGAAAAAGTTTGAGCCTTGGAAATGAGAGAAACAACAACAAAAGATAAAACAAGCAGAATGCGCTTCATAAATAATTGGTGTTAAAATTGATTTCAATTACTTAGTAAAATTAAGCAAAAAATCCAATATCCCAACACGTAAGCTCTATTAATCAGCCAAATCCCAGCTCAGCCCAAACTTGAAATTCCTGCCAGTTAATGGATGTAAATAGGCTCCATAGTAGTCTCTTTCAGACAATCCGGCATTAAAATGTTCCAATTTTACAAATATGTTGGCTGTGCCAATTTTTAATACACCAACCAGATCCAGCCTGGGATAATTACCTGATTTCTTGTTTGTGGACTCAAAAAAGACTCCGGTGGCAGGCATGTATTGATACAATTCCGATTGGGATGAAAATGTAACATCTACACCTAATTTCAGACGAAGTGGATTTTTAAAAAAGCTATTATGATAATATAAAGATGAAAAAAGGGCGACTGTTGGCACATAGACCGCAGGAGACTCATCCACGTTTTGCAATCGAATCATATTATCTGTTCCAAATTTTCCTATTTGCCAGGAATGGGTGAAACGAGCCTCCAGATAATTTAACTTCTTACCAAGCATTTCCGGTTCAGCTTTTTCATTGTAGAAAACATAATTTCCGACATTCAAATAAGTAGCCTGCACTTTGAGTTTTAATGATGGAATAAGTATACCGGTTTCAAATCTTAATTGTTCCGCAAGTTCAAAGTCATTTGACCAACTGAAATGGTTGGAGACATAAATCTGATCTTTGAAATACTGTGGGCGTTTAGAAATATTTAGTGATGCCCATGTTTTATAACGTTTCGAAATCGGAGAAAAAGCAACATATAATTGGGATTCAATCACCTTTTCATAGCTATCAGAAATAGCTTTCCTAAAAGAAAAATCAGCATTGAAGAGGCGGTCTTCAAAATGTGCCTGCAAAATGGCAGAGCCTAAAAACTGGTCAAAATTGATACTATCTGTGCGATAATGTGCATCCTGATATTCGTAGCCTCCACCCAGATTGAATCTGGCATCATTCAATTTGAAATTATAGCCTAAAACTACCTGCTGAAAACCATCATAATAGAATGAAGAATCATCGGCTGCGGTGCTGTCTTTGTAAAAATTTGTAAAATAGGATGAATCCGCATTTTGATTTACAAATTCCACTGATTTCCTGCTCCACCAGGAGGTGTGAGAAAAAACGAATCCGTTGTTATCAAATTCAGGGACAGAAGAAGAGTCTGTATTTGAGAATAAGTTTGATAAATGAAATTGCTGTTTAATGAAATAATCCCGTGTGCGATGAGTGGTGGTTGCAGCTGCGAGAGATATCGGCAGTGTTTTGGTATTTAGATCAGAGGCATCTTCAAAAACAGAATCTGCGACAATACCACCATTTTCCTGATTTTCTACTTTATTGGAAGTGTAGCTAAGGAAATTCAGGTATGATTTAGATTTTGATTCATATCCGGCATAAATATTAAAGTTTCTGTTCTTATTTAGCTGACGGGAAAAATCGCCGGGCGAAGAGAGCGCACCAAAATCAAGTCCTGCAACGAGACCTTTTCTGAATTCTTGCTTATGAGAGATCAGAATATGTTGTTCTTTTTTGGAGCCCAGGTGATAATTGACATTTGTAAACCTTCTTTTAAGCCCATTTAATGTAGTTTGATCGGGTCTGATCAGATAGGCATCAAACTGATTAAATCCATCTGTAAAGAACCTGTAGTCATTTAAATGATTGACAAAGCTAAAAGAGGCTGATCCGAGGTTTCCGGATCTTGGGTCACCCAAGAAATTACGGTAAAGCGGGTCATAAATCTGGACAAATGATGGCAGGAAAGCGGAGTCAGAAACAAGTACTGGACTATGAGAATTGATCAAATAGAAGCCTTTAAAAGCAGTGATTTTAAGTGTAGTGGAATCGGCAGAAGACTGAGCCTGGGAGCAGGTAGTTTTCAGCACTAAAAGCCAAAGGATCAGAAACTGAAGGAGGAAATTTTTCACTGGTACAAATATCGTAAAAAACCTATAGAGAGAAAGCGGTGTTGGGGAGGAGAAAGGAAATTAGTTTTAGGGGATAAAAAAAAAGCCTCATTTCTTTCGAAATGAGGCTTTTTAAAATTTACGGCAACGACATACTATCCCACAATAAATGCAGTACCATCTGCGCTGATGGGCTTAACTTCTCTGTTCGGAATGGGAAGAGGTGGACACCATCGCTATAATCACCATAAATAAGAGATTGGCCGGACGCCAAAATACGTATATGACATTTAGAGAAAGAAAACACATTGAACATCCCAGTATAAGAAAGCTAACGGGTAATTAGTATTACTCGGCTTTGCCATTACTGACTTTACACCTATAACCTATCAACGTCATCATCTTTGACGACCCTTATAAAGAAGTCTCATCTTGAGGCAAGTTTCGTGCTTAGATGCTTTCAGCGCTTATCTTAACCGAACGTAGCTACCCTGCGGTGCCGCTGGCGCGACAACAGGTACACCAGAGGTTCGTCCGACTCGGTCCTCTCGTACTAGAGTCAGGCCCTCTCAAACTTCTAACGCCCACAACAGATAGGGACCGAACTGTCTCACGACGTTCTGAACCCAGCTCGCGTGCCACTTTAATGAGCGAACAGCTCAACCCTTGGGA
>JAEUTI010000065.1 GCA_016788065.1 Bacteroidia bacterium
AAAAAATTTATATTTATTTTCTGATTGTGGGAAAAAGGAGGAAGTCTTAATGAATTTAATTAACAAAAAATGGGGAGATGCAGGATTAAGAAATTACTGCACAGAATGAAATTACGTTATTATGATAAATTATAGATGATAAATGGGGTTTCAAATTTTATAGTGAAGAAACTCTCCTTATTACATATGACCAATGACTTACACCCTCCCTTATTACTTATGACTAATGACCTACACCCTCTCTTATTACTTATGACTAATGACCTACACCCTCCCTTATTACTTATGACCTATGACTCTATTCAATGACTGCAGCTCCGCTGCTAATGACCTAATGACTGCAGCTTTGCTGCAAATGACGCAGCTCCGCTGCTAATGACATTTTTTATTTTGAATATATCCTCATCAAATTCTCATCTTTCTCTTGCGCTTTTATCACTTCGACTATTTCTGCGGCTTTTTTGCGGAGATTTTCATTGAGTAATTCGGCTCGTTGTTTTAGTACATCGTCGCCGGGTTGTGGTGCAGTTGGGTTATTGGCAGATTGATTCTTGCCGTATGATTTTGCTATTTCGGCCAGTGCCTGCACTGCTGAGAGACGAACGAACCATTGTTCGTGATGTGTTCCCGTTTGCTGCAGTTCGGCCAGTCCTTTTTCAGCCACCGGAGGTGAGCATCGCAACAGGAATTTTCCAAAGCTCTGCATGGCTCCATATTTATCGAAGCCCTGCGCTTTTTGTGTAGTGGCTATCATGAAATCAAATTGCTCATCACTACCATACAATGCATAAAAATCGCTTACCATAGCGGCAATATTTTTATTCGGATCATTTTCGAGTGCGCGAACAATGGAGAGTCCTTCCATGCGGTTGCTTTCGATGATCAGCCCCAATGCAGTTTCCATTACATTGTAGGAGCTGTCGTTGAGTGCTGCCCTCACCTGATTGCCTGCTTCCTCATCATTGGGCCAGAATTCCATGAGTCTTTCAATGGCAAGTTCGCGCACATCCGATTTCTCATCGGCAGCAGCCATTTTCAGCAACACTTTTTTCATGCCGTCCATATCATCCTTCACCAGATTTTTAACATTCTTCAATGCCAGCAATCTGATATTCCAATGCGGATCGCTCAATGCCTTTTTTACTACGTCCGCTTCAGGCGTTCCTGCCACATAATTCGTTGCCAGTTTATTCAGTGATTCATAGCGATCGAGATACTTTGGCGCTTTAAGAAACATGGTAATCCATTCCGAATTGGAGTGCAGATCATTTTTGGTGGCAACAAGCATTTTTTCGGCATCAAAATTTACGAGATCCGGCTTTGAAGTTACATTGAAAGAAAATTCCTGTTCCATTTCGGTGATAATAATCTCTTTCCGGAATTTATCTGCGCCACTGTAAATGTCAATTGCAACCGGTAACCGATAAATGGGTGCAATATCGGTATCTTGTTGTTGTTTTACTTTAATAAATACTTTCAGCAATACTTCATCAAAGCGATATTCAATTCTTAAATCGGGATGTCCCGCACTATAAAACCATTGATTAAAGAACCAGTTTAAATCGGTGCCTGTTACTTCTTCCATAATTAAACGCAACTGATGCACTTCAGCTGTTCCGAACTTATAACGTTCCAGGTATATACGTAGTGATTCGAAAAATGCATCATCCCCGATAAGGGAACGCAGCATGTGCAGCACCCTGCCACCTTTAGCATAAGAGTGACTATCGAACATATCTTCCTGCTTCTTATAATTAAACCTTACCAGGTCAACCTGTTTACCTCTGGCTTCACGCAGGTACGACATTAAATCGCGTTGCCCGGAATAGTCGGCTTCATCGGCTCCGTACTTATATTCATTCCATAAGTATTCCCCATAGGTGGCAAACGATTCATTGAGCACCAGATTCGACCACGATTCACAGGTTACCAGATCACCAAACCAATGGTGAATCAACTCGTGTGAAATTACATCTTCATTATTGCCATCCAGCAAACCGCGTGCATCCTTTTGCATAAACTCACCATAGAGTGATGCAGATGTATTTTCCATGGCACCGGAAACATAATCACGTACAACAACCTGACTGTATTTATCCCATACATAATCAACTCCCAGCAGCTTCGAAAAGAAGTCCATCATTTCAGGAGTATTACCAAATATTGCCCTGGCATAAGGTCCGAATTCCGGCTCTACATAATAGCTTACTTCCTTACCACGCCACGAATCTTTCACCACCGCAAATTTTCCTATTGCCATCATAAAAAGGTAAGGAGCATGCGGAAGATCCTGCCGCCAGTAATCGGTTCGTGTACCATTGTAAGAATTGACAACAGAGCTTAACATTCTGCCATTGCTCAGCGTCACGAAAGCGGTATCTACTGTTATGTAAATTTCCTGCGTCGATTTTTGATTAGGCCAGTCGATTGTAGGGAACCAAACCGAAGCGGCTTGCGTTTCACCTTGTGTCCATATTTGTTGAGGCTTCAACGGATCGCTGTTATCGGCATTAATAAAATACAATCCTTTATCACTTGTAATTGCTGAACTTCCGCCTGTAGGCAAATCTTCGGGTCGCGAAACATAATCGACATAAACAGTAATGGTATCGTTGCGGCTGTACATTTTATCGAGTGTAATACAGATGCTGTCGTTGCGATATTCGTAAGCCACTTCTTCACGCACACCAGCCTTCACCAGTTTTACTTCTTTAATGGCCATGCCACGTGCATTTAAAAATAATTTATTGGATTCATAAAAATGCGGTTTCAGGGTAATCTCTGCAGTTGCCGGCATTTGTTGCAGGGCCCAGTCGAATGAAACTTCTAATTTTGTGTGGATTAAATCGAATGCCTGAGTAGCAGTTGCACGGTACGGATATTGTGGTGTGGTTACCTTTTTTGCCGGAGTTGCGGGTTTAGTTTCGACAACCTTTTTTGGCGAAGCACATGAAAAAAGAAATGTTAAGGCTGCCAGATAAATCAATGGAAATGGGGAAGCTAATTTTATCATTGGGTAAACTGTTTCAGGAGATCAATATTTGTGGTTATTTTACAAAGATGCGAACAATTTCTCAGACTGTTTACTACATCATTGCGTGCTTTCAGGTGATTTATATCAGGTTAATAATTGTCCCAGCCGGAATAAATAATTTCCTTTAATCAAAGGTATGCCATGACTTTCCCCCATTCTGTAGCCATTATCGAGGTAGCGTTTCACGAGTGGGAATTTAAGGGATTTCGGATAAGAAGGTGCAACACCGGCGAGAAGGTACATTATATGCACATTCATTCCGCCAATAATATTTCCTGCCAGGCCACCGGCGATTAAATTCCACCCGAGATATTTATTAAACAAAATTATTCCCGACAAGGTAAACACCCACTTCATGATGGCTCCGATTTTATGAAAGAGAGCAGCTGCTTTCGAGCGCGGAATAAGAATGACATGATTTTTTTTCAGCTCACTGATGCGTAAAGGCTCTTCACCATCCGGAAATTCATAGTGCAATGTAAAGCGCATGGGCTTACCATTGGCAATAGTATCTTTGATATAGAAGCAGGGAACAGCAGCAGCATCAATGACTATTGGTTCGGTGTATAAAATTTTATCGTCCACCATAATGGAAGCGGCCCCAATAGTTAATCTGCCGGGAACAATGGGAGCGATTACATAGGTGAGCCGCGTTTCTTTCACCTGCACCCCCTCATGAATCACATACGAAACGGCCACAAACGGGCTTCCGGTAATGTGAAAACCTGAAAATGGGGGCTTCCGAAACACGCGACCATTTCCGGAAAAAGTAAAAGTCACTTCCATTTCTTCAAAACATCTCATTGTGGAAGTGCGGCAGGTACAATAAAAATAGTGCTTTACGGGATGCGCTGCCGGTGGTGGCGCACTAAATGCGGGTTGAAAATCGTACCGGGCTTTGCTTTGAGGGTCGCGCAAAACGGACCATGCTTCCTGCACTTCCTTAAACTGCTCTTCTGCCAGCGGGTCGTCGGGGTGATGGTCGGGGTGACATTCACGGGCACGTTTGAGCCACGCTTTGCGGATAGCAGCAGCATCGGCAGTACGCGAAACCTGTAGTATGTGGTAGTAATCTTTCAGAAATGCAAATTTAAACATTACCAGTTGGAACAACTAACGAAAACAGCCCCTGAAAATTGGATAATTGAAAGGAATTCTGAAACAAAACCAGACAAATAATTGTTCCTGCACGACGGCATCCGGGGGTGTCAAAATCGATAAATCTGGTTACCTTTGAGCCCGTTAAACAACCGAAAACACCCGAAATCACGCTATAGAACGGCACCTTTATGAAGTACACTAATTTTTTGAATGAATTAAAATCGACTGAGCAACTGGTAACTGCTTTTTTTCATGATCAGCTGGCAGCAACCCGCAAAATACAGCCATCCATACTGGAGACCTGCACGATGAGCTATATCCGCGGGGGCGGAAAAAAATTACGTCCCGGTGTTTTAATGCTGGCCTGTAAAGCTGTTGGTGGAAATCCGGAGCAGGCACTTCCCGCCGCAGCGGCAGTTGAATTATTTCACACATGGACGCTGGTGCACGATGATATAATCGACAACGACCATGTGCGACGTGGTGTCCCCACCGTTCATAAAACAGCTGAGCACTATGCCCTGGAAACACTGGGATTAAAAGGTGCTGTAGCAGCTAAATACGGAACCGATACGGCAATACTGACCGGTGATATTCAGCATGGATGGTCTATTTCGATGCTCTCGGATAATCTGGTGCGCGGAGGCATAAAACCGGAGGTAGCACTACGCCTGATAACAATTTTGCAGATTGATGTTTTACGCACTTTGGTGGAAGGTGAAGTGCTGGATGTGGATTTCGGTTTGTTCCACAGCATATACGATTTAAGTGAAGAGCAGATTCTGGATATGCTATGGAGAAAAACAGGAATCCTGTATGAATTTTGTGCGGTAGCAGGTGCTATGATAGGAAAAAATAGTGCTGAGTATGATGAGGAAGTAAATGCACTCAAACAATTTTGTTCGCTTTGCGGAACTGCTTTTCAGGTGAAGGATGATATTCTGGGATTGGTTGGAAAATCTGCTGAACTGGGCAAGCCCGTTGGTTCCGATATTCGGGAAGGGAAAAAAACACTTTTGGTTTTGGAAGCATTACGCAATGCCGATGATAAACAGAAAGCAATAATTTTTGAAGCCTTAGGAAATAGTCAAGCCACAGAAGATCAAATTTCAAAATGCACCAAAACCATAATTGATTTGGGAGGTGTTGAAAAAGCCCACAAAACTGCACTCCATTTTGTAGAAAAAGCATTGCCGAATCTGGCTAAGATCTCCCCCTCACCAAGCCGCGATTTGCTGAACGATTGGGCGGGGTATATGATTGATAGGAATGTGTAGTTGCCTGTGATCAGTGATCAGTGACCAGTCATCAGTTACCAGTGATCAGTGATCAGTCAACAGTATACAATGGCAAAAACTGTAGAGACGCATTGCATGCGTCTCCGATTAAAAACAATTATTCATTGCATGCGCCTCAACGCAAAACATCTATGCATGGCATGCGTATCTGCTGAAAAATAATCATTCATCTCGCCTATCTACCTCAAAAGAATTATTCATTGCAGGCGCCTCGAATGAGAAGCAGCATGAGAACGGAACAAATTAGGATTTTGAACTCCTGATTTCCTTATTCAATTTGTAATATTCAATATTTGTTATTCAATATTTTGAATCTGCTATAGTACAAAAATTAATAATTCTGCTGATGAATCATAATGCTGCCTGTATTATGATATTTGTCTTGAAGAATCATTAAAGTAGAAAAAACATCTTCAACTGCTATTTCTTTCAAACCGTATTTCACCTTTACCATAAGTGCCGGTTTCTTGCCAGCCCGATTTTCTGTAAAATTTTTCAGCACGTGTTCCGGGAGAAGTGGAGAGCCAAACCGGATGGGATGTCTGCATAAAATACCAGGAGAGCATGATTTGCTGAAGCTTGGTGCCAATTCCTTTTCCCTCATAACCGGGCCTGACAAACAAGGCCCAAATATTATGTTCCACCAAATCGACAACAGCAAATCCTGTTATCAATTCCCCTTCCAGACTGATCCATCCCTTTCCCCTGTTGGAGATAAATGTTTCGTAGTCATCAAATGAAATTAACGACGGATCAGAAAGTTGGTTTTCATTGACAGAATTTCTTATTTCCATCATTTGTGGAATATCTGTCACTTGTGCTTCCCGAAATTGCATTGTATTGAGCGCAGAATTTCTTAATTGAAAACTATCTTTTGTCTGATAATTTCGTTGTGCTTATTGTTTTGCACTTCCAGCAAATAAACACCTGAAGGTAAATTTCCTTTTTGAATCTCAAAGTTCGGTGTGTTCACCTTACCCTTCTGAATCACTACTCTACCCGTCATGTCGAACAATGAAAATTCGGTTGTTGTTCCTATTTCAAAACCGGTCGTGACCGTTGCAGAACCACTAACGGGGTGTGGATATATGCTAAATGTTTCCGTTCCATTTTCAGCAATGCCTGTTGTGCCGGTACAAATTTCATTCGATGAAGCTTCACAGGTACCATTATAAATTACCAGCGTAAAGCAACCCTGGGAAGTTGGTGTATAAGAACTTGAAGTAGCTCCTGCAATTGGTGTGCATTCCTGAAACCACTGGTAAGTAGTACCACCTGGTGCAGTACCAGTCATAACTAAAGTTGTGCCATTCTGGACAATTACCGGAGCAGTAATACTTCCGGAATTTACTACCTGTAGTTGGGCGGAAAAAGCAAAACAAAATCCATTCGTGACATACATACCATAGGTTCCGGGTGCAGTAACCGTGATACATTGTGTGGTGTCTCCGGTAGTCCACGAATAGTTTAAAGCGGTTGGTGCACTTAACAGAAGGCTTCCACCGGCACATAAACTCATAGGAGAACTCACCGGTAAACCATTATGTGTTAAATTAAATTGACCTAGAGCACTAAAACTCTGAAAGCGTATTGCCACCTGCGAATCAAATATATTATCGCCGACATCGGCAATTGCCATTTTTATATGATAAGTAACACAAGGCTGAACTGCAAATTTTACTTTAATAGGGACAGTAAAACCATCCATACTGAGTGCAACAGCGCCGGTACCAACATTATCAATATAATAATTACAATTTGTACATGGGCCTGAAGATGAGACCACAGAGTTGCCATTATTTATTGTATTAACATTTATTGGGGTACTCGTTCCGGGTAGCACAGCCAGATTTGTGTTTGGAGTGTAACCGGGACCAGTGATAAAAAACCCGAACACATCCCTGAATCCGCTTAATACCCATTCATTATATTCTTCAGAGCTGAAAACAAATTCAAATTCCGCAGAATCACTGGCCACTGTAAAATCGAATTCCAAAAAGCTAGCATCATCTGTTACAGATCCCATCACCAAAGCATTTAATTGCGGATCGCCTGATAATCCCAGATTAGTAGAATTAAAAACCGTTGAAGGTCCATTGACATAATTAAGTTCCCCCGTCGATAAAATTATTCCCGAAGGCATACTAAAACCTGTCACACCCGAATTGGTAAAAGTCGCCTTCGATGCCTGGGCAAACTGACCAGTAGCATTTGAAATATTTACGCCGCTGCCAGCCAAATAATTTGCCAGGCCAGTTGCGGTAACATTTGTATTTAATACAAGCTGACCCAAACAAATTTGAAATTGAATCAGAAAAAGAAACGAAAGTAGAGATTTTTTCATATGTTTAATGTGCTGATGTGCTGATGTGCTGATGTGCTGATTTTTAGTTTCGAGTTAAAAAGATGTGACTGCACTTGATTTGATGATTTGATGATTCGGCTATTTGGTGATTGGTATTCTGAGCATAATTCATTTATCATTTATCATCTATAATCTATAATCTTAACGGAAATTCATCCTGGGGTAAATCAAAAATTCCTTAATCCTTAATCTTTAATTCTTAATCCTTAATCCTTAATCCTTAATCAATCCGTCCTTTGCATGTTTTTTTAGCAGAAATCCATTTATCATCTATCATTTAAAATCTATCATTCCCGCAACAGCTGCGACATTGGTCATTTAGCGGCGGAGCCGCTGTCATTAGATGCTAATCTATCATTTATCATCTATCATCTATCATTTCCAAGCTGCTTGCAGCTTGGACTAAAGTCCTTTATTTGTTTCTTCAATAATATAATCCACTACCGCATTCAAATTTCCTTTTTCTTTAAACACTGCGAGTTGACGGTCGGCTCCGGTACCGTGTTCCAGCATTTTGTGGATGTAGGCAATCTCATCGCGGCTGCCCAATTCATCGAGTACATCATCGACAAATGCCAACAACTCATGCGTGAGTTCTTTGACCGGCACTTCCTGTTCTTTACCAAAATCAATTAATTTCCCTTCGATGCCATAACGTGCGGCACGCCATTTATTTTCGTTGATCAGTGCGCGACCATACTGGCGAAAATCGAGATTTTGTTCCATCAGCTTCACCAGCTTGGCGACAATTGCCTGCATCAATGCTGCCAATGCAATAGTTTCTTCCACGCGCATTGGAATATCACAAATACGGAATTCAATGGTATTGAAAAACGGATGGAGTCGAAGGTCGAACCATATTTTTTTGCCATTATCGATACATTTCGTTTTTATCAGGAGATTTATATAGCGATCATATTCTTCAGCACTCGAGAAAAAATCGGGAATTCCTGTTCTCGGGAATTTATCGAATACTTTTACGCGATACGATTTAAAACCGGTATTTCTTCCCTGCCAGAAAGGGGAATTGGTAGAGAGCGCAAAAATATGCGGAAGGAAATAACGTGCTGAATTCAGCAATTTAATTCCCTGCTCCCTGTTTTCAATCCCGACATGCACATGCAATCCGAAAATTAAATTCGAACGCGCAGCATCCTGCATCTCATTCACAATTTCGTGATAACGGGGATTATCGGTGATCAGCTGATCTTGCCACATCGAAAACGGATGCGTTCCTGCAGCTGCAATGCACAGTCCCTGTTGTTTCGCCAGTTCAGCAACCATCTTACGCAGATAAATTACCTCTTCCTTAGCTTCCTTAATATTGCGGCAAATATTCGTTCCCACTTCCACTACCGACTGGTGCATCTCCGATTTCACCTGCTCTTTCAGAATCACCTTGCCACCTTCCACTATCTGGTGCATGTGCGAACGCAACTGTCGCGTTTCAGGGTCTATAACCTGAAATTCTTCCTCTATACCAATCGTAAATGGTGGTAATTTTTCATTCGATGCTTCAGTAATTTCTGCAACCAACTTATCGGTTACCAATGGTGTTAAAATAGGTGTCGACATAAAACGAATATTTTTTTGTTAATTTTTGTTTTTCTTTTAATAATAATGCCTGATGTGGCGAAACGCATGGCAATGCGTCTCTACAATTATTGTCGTGGTATACTTGTCACCCTTCGGCGTTTCTCAGGGCAGATAGACGCATAGCAATGCGTCTCTACAATTATTGTCGTGGTATACTTGTCACCCTTAGGCGTTACTCAGGGCAGATAGACGCATAGCAATGCGTCTCTACAAACTCTTCACTGTTCACTGATAACTGATAACTCTTCACTGATAACTGGTCACTGATAACTGATAACTGATCACTGATCACTGGTCACTGATAACTGATCACTGCATAATTACACCATGATGCTCTGCAACCTGCAGGCCGTTTGCTGAACGTCGCATGAATGAACCCCAGTTCAGATTATTTTTCGATGGGTCATGTGCCAATGCTCTTCTTATAGCCATATCCGTTACTGCATTCAGTACCCAATCGAAATTTTCCTGTCCAACTGAATCAGGATTCGCATCGGGAGCGGGATTGGTGAAGTCGATTGCATACGGAATGCCATCCCGCACAGCGAATTCAATAGTATTAATATCGTATCCCAATGCTTTGTTCAGTGTGAGTACATGCTCTTTCATCGTATGCATCAACTGTTCGGTTACATGAGGGAAATCGGCTACATAACGAAGGTGATGCGGATTACGCGGTTCATACGGCATGATGCGCACATCGGTGCCACCAATGCAATAGCAACGGAAATAAGCATCAAAAATAATTTCTTCCTGAAGCAACATCACCAATGTTCCGGTTTCCTGATGCTTGGTATATAATTCTTCGGCATTTCTGATTTTAAATACATGTTTCCATCCGCCACCGGCATAAGGTTTCATGTATGCAGGAAAACCAATGTGGTTGAAAATAGTCTCCCAATCGAGTGGCATCATCAGATTACGGAATGAATTTTCATTCGTATCGGGTGGATGCTGATTGGAAGGTAACAAAACAGTTTTAGGAACGGGAACACCCAACTGTAAAGCAACTACATTGGCAATAAATTTTTCTTCCGTATCGAGCCAATAAGGATTATTAAGAACTGCTGTTCCAAAAGCAGCAGCATTCTTAACCCAGGCACGATAAAAAGGTACGTCGTGCGAAATACGATCTACTATTACATCATAGCCAGAAGCTTCACCCTGTATAAATTTATCGATCTTTACCTGCTCTGCAACAACACCTTGATTTCGTGCATTGATACTCTCGATTAATGCGGTTGGAAAAGCATTTTCCTGACCGTGTAAAATTCCCACTTTTTTCATAATTCAAATAATTTATAATGACAGATAAATTCAATTAACAACTAATTTCACGATACAATTTATTCTTACCGTAAAGGCAACATCGATAAATAGGCAGGAAACATTTCGCGCCATACGGGCCAGTCGTGCACTGCACCCTGACGAACATCGAGCACATGCTGAATTCCTTTGGCATGTAGCACCTCGGACATTTTCACATTTGCTTCCATGCACATATCATTCGTGCCGGTTCCGAATATCATTCCTATCTCACCTATTCTAGGATCATTAAGTCCGGGTAAATAATCTGGAGGATTATTAAAATAAACATTATCATCATAATAATCTTTCACCTGCGAACGAATATCAAATGCACCACCCATGTTGATGATGAATCCGGTTACCTCGGGATGGCGGAGTCCGAAGTTTGTTGCATGGTATGCTCCGAAACTACATCCTGCAAAAGCAGCCTTCGAATGACCTGTTTCACGAAGCGCAGGTAGCACCACCTCCTCCAACATAAACTGATCGTACAACACATGATTGCGTGCACGGTCGGCGGGATGAATTTGTTTGTTATACCACGATTCATTGTCGATGCTTGCAGGTGTATAAACTTTGATCAACTCCTGCTCTACATACCAGCTCACTGCATCAATCAAATGAAAATCTTTGTTCTGGGTATAGCTGCCCATCGATGTTGGGAATACAATTACCGGATATCCGGCAGTGCCAAATACCAGCATGTCCATCTCCTTTCCAAGGATCGGAGAATGCCAGCGGAAATGTTCTTCTTTCACAGTTCTGTTTTTTTCAAATATACTAAAAAGGTGTTATCGCACAACTGTTGAAAAGTTTCTGATTTAATTTTCCCGCGACTCCGATTAAAACAGACCTTTACTCAGTGTTAAATGAATCTGATATAATTGATAATCAAGAGCTACCGGTTAAAGTGAAGACAGAACGCCTGCTTATTTGGTCCTCCTGGCTGCAACGGCAGGTTACCATTGATATTTTGCAGGTTAAAAAAGGCAAACATCTGATATCTAAAGGATTACTGATAATTAACGATGGTCAGGATCTGAAAGAACTCGAATTGGCACTTTCACTTAAAAAACTGGCTGCCACCGGAACAATTGCAGTACCGCTGGTAATTGCCGTTCATGCCGGAATCAGGAAAGTGGAATATGGTGTTGCAGGTATTCCCGATTACATGGGTCGCGGTGCCGGTGCCTCGCACTATGAACGTTTTATCATTGATGAATTGCTGCCTCATATTTATGCGCTTACCAATACGCCTCCGAATCCCCGCTACACTGCCATTGCAGGTTGCTCATTAGGTGGATTGTCGGCTCTCGATATTGCAACTTCTAATCCTGCACATTTTGGTATTGCAGGTGTATTAAGTGGTTCGCTGTGGTGGCGATCGAAAGGTTATAATCATGGTTATACCGAATCGGACCGGATACTTTTCAATAAAATTAAAACACTTCAAATTCCTTCCTATTTCAAATGCTGGCTGATGGCCGGAACCAATGATGAAACATGCGACAGAAATGGAAATGGTGTAATTGATGCTGTTGATGATACACTCGACATGTATGATTTATTGCGCTCTAAAATGAAAAATGCCGGACTCAATCTGCAATTGCAAATTGTAAATGGCGGCACACATCATCAATCAACCTGGAAAAAATCTTATGTCGATTTTATAAAGTTTGCTTTTACACTTCCCTATAATCCGCATCAAAAAAAATCTGGTATTTCGAATCAAATACTGAAGAAATTACGAATTCAATAATATCTGCAATTGGCTGTTCAATTCTCTCCTTCCGGTTTAGTACTACTCAATTGTTGTCTGGCACTTATTATGTTCGGCATTTCACTCGACATCAGGAAAGATCATTTTACAGCCTTACTATCACAGAAAAAAGCGGTTGCTACCGGATTAATTTCACAGATTTTGCTATTACCTGCAATTACATTACTGCTGGTAAAACTTTTGCCGGTTTCGCCGGGAATTGCTTTGGGAATGATTCTGGTTGCTGCTTGTCCCGGTGGTAACGTCTCTAATTTTTTCTCGATGCTGGCTAAAGGAAATGTGGCATTATCAGTTACTCTTACTGCAATCTCCTCTTTAATTGCATTCCTTATAACACCTGCTTCCTTTTTCTTTTGCAGCTCTCTTATTCCCGCCCTGAGTGGTGAAGTATGGGCTATGGAAATAAGTTTTTCAGAACTGTTTTTAAATATGCTTTTAATTCTGTTGCTACCACTGGTTGCAGGAATGTGGTATGGTGCGGTTAAGCCCGATGAAGCAGGTAAGATTGCTAAAATTTTAAGACCGCTTTCAATGGTTTTGCTATTCGGATTTATTGCAGTGGCATTTTACAATAACAGAGCCGTTTTTATGGCTGAGATAGGAAGTGTTTTCTGGATTGTATTGCTTCATAACGGTCTGGCTCTATATGCAGCCTATTTATTTAGCAGGTTGCTTCGAAACAACGAATCGAATTCGCGCACCATCGCCATTGAAACGGGGATTCAGAATTCGGGTTTGGCATTGGTGCTGATATTCACCTTTTTTGGTGGAAACAAAGACATGGCACTAATTGCAGCCTGGTGGGGAATCTGGCACCTGATTACAGGGATGGTATTTGCCACGGTAATGCGTAGAATTCCTGTAAACACCTGAGTGCTGCCATGAAGAATATGTTTTATCAGTTTCTGAAAAAATATAGCACCACGGCATTGCATTGGTACTTCAGCGAATGGGAAGTTAAAGGTACTGAATATATTCCGAATGGACCAATGGTGTTTGCGCCAAATCATCAGAATGCATTTCTCGATGCGGTTTTGGTGGCTTGCAGTTCCAAACGTAATCCTTTTTTTCTGGCTCGTGCCGATGTTTTTAAAAGTCCCGGTGCTGCAAAGTGGTTGCAACGCATGCAGTTGTTACCTGTTTTCCGTTTCCGGGATGGATTTGCGACGTTGAAAAATAATGATGCAACTTTCAAAGCATGTCATAAGTTATTTGATCATGGAGAAGCGGTACTGATTTTCCCTGAAGGAAATCACGGCCGGCCCTATCAACTCAGGCCGTTGCAAAAAGGTTTAGCACGAATGATATTGAGCTATGAGCATCCCGAAAAAGTTGCTGTAGTGCCAGTGGGAATTCACTACGAGTCGCATGATGGCTTCCGGTCAAGAGTATTGATTCAATTTGGTAAACCCGTTTATGTGTCGCCCGACACAACATTGGAATTGCAGCCACAACTAAGCTTGTTTACTGAAAAAATTGCTGCTGCATTGAAACCCTTGTTACTTCATATACCCGATGACCGTTATGATGCACTTCTTCCGGAAATTAAAAAAAGCAGAAACTACCAAATTCCGGTTTCACAACAACTGGCAATAGAACAAAAAGCCGCCTCGGGCGAAATTTCAATCGATTTAACTACTCCCACTATCCCCGGAATATTTTCACGCATTAACAGACTGTGGGTGCGTAGTCAGATTTTCCCTGCATCCAAATTACTTCATACTTTAGTGCTTCAAAAACTCCGCGATCCGCAGTTTATTCCCTCCATAAAATTTGGTGCCGGCATGGTGCTGCTGCCTTTGTTTCTGTTAGTTCAGGCTTTACTCATTGGCTACATCAGCGGAATGTGGCTCATCGGCCCTTTATATCTCGTTTTGGTCCTTGTCGGGATGTGGATGCTGAAGGATTAAGGATTAAGTATTAAGGATTAATTCTTCAGAAGGAAATTACGTTATTATGATAAATTATAGATGATAGATGATAAATGGGGTTTCAAATTTTAAATTGAAGAATATCCCTTATGACATATGACCAATGGCTTAATCCTTTCTACCGCCAACAACCATTTTTAATTTTAATCAACAACAAACTTTTGACATAGCTTTTCTTTGTCTGTTATTAATTGCACCACATAAATGCCTGGTGAAAAGGAATGTGTGGCTAAATCTTTAGTATAGTAACCATTGGTTGTTTGCCAAGCTTCTTTGAAAATTTCTCGCCCCTGAATATCATAACAAATCAGAATGCCAGTCTTTCCTTTCAGGTTTTTGGCATTTACAAAAGCAATTTCCCACTTGGAATCATGATAAACATATAAATTAGTTGCAGGTACATAATGAGTTTCTGAGATTGCTGTTATAGTATCACACCCAGATCCCACCAATGGACCTAAATCATATTTTGGATTGTTAGGAAGACCATAGTATGCTCGAAAGCCTCCCAAACTGAATCCATGAGGAACAAACCCACATGCAATACCTGCACTGTCGGGATAATTAATTACACTCAGATTGGAGTTATATAGGTTATATGCAGTATCTGGATAGGGATAGCCAGGGAATCCAAAATCATAAAAGGTGGAAAAATAAATTTTTTTGTCTGGAGCGAGTCTAAGTGTCCCACATTGCGCGGGGTACTGAATTTCCCAAAGCGTATCAATGGAGGCAGCAATGTTAGGAGCTGTTAAATCAAATTGAAACAATCGGGATGTTGGATTTATGGAGACACTAAAAATTTGTGTGGCTGCATAAAATTTGGAATCATCTGCAGAATAGGCACCTGTCCAAAAATTTCTACCATGGATACTTTGGTTTAATTCAGGAAAAATAATTACAGGATTGCTAATGATTCCTGTGCATCTATCAAAATCGAATTGTTGCATCAACCCAACCGTACTAATTTGCATAAATTTAGTACCATCGCTATTGAAAATTATTTTTTGAAAATCTATATCAAAGGCATCATTCATGTTTTGAATGATGGGCGTATGAACACTGTCTTGTGTTACAAGGTAAATATAAAATCTGTTAAAACTGGATCCGTTAAAATTCGAATATTTGGAAAAAACCCACCAATCTCTTCCATTGCCATGTTTGATAGCAGTAACACAATCACCGTTGCGAAATGAATTTAAGCGAACATTCTTTTGAACAACTGCTCCAAGTCCCCCATTTAGTGTCATATCAATTTTTGAATAGAAAAATCCTTTTGGAATGGGATCTGTAACTGATCCACAAAACAAATAATACGAATCAACCAGGTTGGGATTTGGAACAATGACTAGCTCATTATACAACGATGACCCTATTATTGATTGGCTGTTTTGCAGAGTTTGATTTGTCGAATTCATAACAACCGTTGAAGAATCGCTACTGAAAGTTGATGTAAAAGCATAAAATACCAGATTTCCTATGGTATCAGCAACACTCACACAACTACCTCTGCTAACCACCGAACTTCTAAAAGTAACTGGGTTAGGTACAGTTCCGAAATCTATTCCGGAACTATCCCCAAAACACCAGATATTATTGCGGTTTTGGGAGTAGCCTGCCAAACTATTCAATAAACTAATAAGTAAAAAAACTAATACATGCCGGTTCATAGTTCGTAAATATAGAAAATTTGCATGAAATCGCAAAAAGGGACGAATTAAGAAATTACTTCTCAGAATGAAATTACGTTATTATGATAAATTATAAATGATAGATGATAAATGGGGTTTCAAATTTAAAAGTGAAGAGTGAAATTAATATAACTCCGGTATCCCTTGAAAGGACTAAACGAATTTTACTATATATCCAAAAGTTTAACTTCCCCAAACCTCACATCACCACCATCAATTTCCGGGATGCTAAAATATTCCCGTTATGTTCTAAACTAACCAGATAACTTCCGTTGTTCAAGTACGAAATATCGATTTCCAGTTCTCTGGGATTTCCTTGAATTTGGTTAGATGAAATTACTCTGCCGGTTAAATCAGTAATGAGTAGATTTACTTCAGTTAAGTTGGAAGGGATAATGCAGGAAAGCGTTATTTTATCTGCTGCCGGATTAGGGAAAATAGTAAATGATTTTTCTATTAGTTCGTACTCATTGTTGATTCCGGTATAAATGGTTTGATACAGGGTATCGACTTCTCCACAGGCATATGCCAGCAGGTAAGGTGTATAGGGGCCTGAGCCTGCATAAGTATGAACGACGGGAGTGGTGTCGGTCAAAAGCACTATTGCTGAATCGCCATCGCCAAAATAATAGATGCAGGTATCGGCTCTGCCGCTTAAGTTATAGAAGGTTGCTGTGGAGCCATTCCATATAACTGAGAAGTCAGATACAGGAGGTTGTGTAAACCCTAAACAATTTGTTTTGACAAGGTATAACTCAGCATCTGTAGCATTTTCTGTCCTCCCGGTTAAAATGAATCCGTCATCAGCTGTTAAATCAAAGTCATATCCATAAGTATCTTGACCACTTACTGAATTAAATGATCTTCGCCACAACTCATTCCCGTAAAAATCAAATTTAATGAGTAACATTTTAAAAGGCTGAAAACCTCCGGTTTGCAGATAAGCCACACACACAAATGAACTATCTACCAATTGCCTGATTCGAGTTACTCTGCTTTTCCAAATATTACCTGTCCCATCAGAATTGGCAGTTAACATTTTGTACCAATCAACTTGGCCACTTGAATTGAGCTTAATGATCAGTCCCCTAATTAAATTAGGATCAACTCCAGCGTGTCCTCCAATTATATAGCCGGAATCAAGTGACAAATCAAAACTATTGGCAACCTGAAAATCATTGGTTGGTGTTGATCCTCCCACAAAATAGGAATTTGTTGATATTAATACACCTGTGGAGTCCACCACTAACAACCAAACTTTTCCCGAACCAAGCACATAATCCGTCCTACCTATCAATGCAAAATTTCCATTTGCCAATTCAATAACAGAAGTAATTGCGCTGTTATAAGTTCCTTGGTAAGTTCTATTCCAAATCACATTCCCAGAAGTATCGGTTTTTATCAGATTGCCATGCCAATTTTGTGTTACTGTATCCTGTATCCAACCAGACATAACCAAATTTCCATCAGAACATGAAATAATATTGTAAATTCCATTATTTGATATCCCATCGCCAATAGATTTTTGCCATTGGAGTGTACCTGCGCTGTCTGTTTTCATTAAAAACCCTTTCGTAGCTGATGCGACAAAATCTGGAAATTCTCCGGCAAAAAAATAATTATCTATTAAATTAACTGATGAGAAAATCCCAGTTTGAGTTGTTGTATCCAAAGATTTATAACTCCACAAAGAATTACCATACAAATCTGTCCTCACAATAAACGCATCTGCATCATACGGATTCGGATTTACGGAATACCCACTAACCAAATACCCGTCAATTAATGAGTGAACTGAATGTCCAGCTTCATAAAAGGGGTAGGGGTCGCCAAAAGTTTTTTTAAAATACTTTGTTGTTTGTGCATTTGCAAATGAAATACACAAACAACAAAGTGATATTGTCAAAATAATACGCATCTAATTTTTTATTACTACCATTTTGCCTGGTTTCGACAAGTGCCTGTACCTGATAACTATTTATTAGTAAGGATTCTATCCAAACAATTTGCACCAGCTCCATTCATAATTTGTAAATATAACAAATTGGTTTGAAATGGCGAAATGGGGCGGAATAAAGATTAACTACTCAGAATGAAATTACGTTATTATGATAAATTATAGATGATAGATGATAAATGGGTTTTCAAATTTTAAATTGAAGAATATCCCTTATGACATATGACCAATGGCTTAATCCTTTCTACCGCCAACAACCATTTTTAATTTTAATCAACAACAAACTTTTGACATAGCTTTTCTTTGTCTGTTATTAATTGCACCATATAAATGCCTGGTGAAAAGGAATGTGTGGCTAAATCTTTAGTATAGTAACCATTGGTTGTTTGCAAAGGTTCTTTGAAAATTTCCCGCCCCTGAATATCATAACAAATCAGAATGCCAGTCTTTCCTTTCAGAATTTTGGCATTTACAAAAGCAATTTCCCACATGGAATCATGATAAACATATAAATTAATTGCAGGTTCAGAATGAGTTTCTGAGATGGCTGTTATAGTATCACACCCAGATCCCACCAATGGACCTAAGTCATAATTGGGATTATTGGGTAATCCTGCATAAGTTCTACTACCACCTAGATAAAAACTATAAGGTTGAAAATCGCATGCAAATCCAGCACTGTCGGGCATATTGATTACACTGAGATTGGTATTAACTTGGCTATATGCTGTATCAGGATATGGATAACCCGGGAAATTAAACACATGCCATGAACTGACATAAATTTTACCATCTGGTGCCAATCGTAATGCTCCTAATATTGGAGGAAATATTTCTTCCATCAATGTATCTGCAGATGTAGCAACATCAACAGCACTTAAATCATATTGAATAAGACGAGTGGTGTCACTTCCGTTATTAATAATAGTATAAAACTTTGAATTATCGGGCGAATAAGCTGAAGCCCAATAATTTCTGTTATGGTTACCAGATAGCTGTTCAGGGAAATAAACAACCGGATTACTAAGTAAGCCTGTGCAACGGTCAAAAGCAATCTCCTGCATAAGCCCTTGCCTGTTTGTTTGCATCAATCGAGTTCCATCCGAATTAAATACTAATTGATGAAAATCAAAGTCACCGGCATTATTAAGATCCTGAATAATTGGAGGATGTACAGTATTGTTTGTTATAAGAAACACATAGAACCGATTAAAATTAGGAAGATTTAAATTAGAATATTTCGAGATCACCCACCAGTCATGTCCATTTCCATGTTTGATTCCTGTGAGGCAATCAGCATTTCTTACATTATTTAAGATAACGTTTTTTTGACTAACATCTCCGAGACCACCATTTAAGTTCATATCAATTTTTGAATAGGCAAATCCTGGCGAAGTAGACATTCCTTTGGTAAATAAAAAGTACTCATTGTTGGTCCCAGGATCTGGAATAATCAGCACCTCGTTATACCAAGATTCCCCTTTTACATTAGCTCCATTTGGCATTAATTGATGAGTACTATCAAATATTAAAGTAGAATTTCCACTGATGCTAACACCTGACCTTGTATGTGCGTAAAACAATAAGTACCCATTGGTATCAGCTATGCTTACACAACTTCCCCTACTCACTACTGAACTTCTGAAAGTGGTAGGATTAGCGACAGTTCCGAAATCTATTCCGGAACTGTCCCCAAAACACCAGATATTATTGCGGTTTTGGGCAAAACAGCTTGATCCCCAAAACATTATCATCACAATAATCAAAGACCATATTTGATTCATATTTAATGCAGATGACTTAACCAATAGCAAATTTAGTGAATAATTTCAAATTTATGAATATCTCGGAAAGAATCACCACTCGCAATTTCAATCAAGTATGATCCCGGCTGTAAATTAGGCATTTTTAGATTTGTAATCGGATCATATGTGGCAGTTCTCATTAATATCCTTCCCGTTAAGTCATAAACCACAATATTGCATTCCCTAAAGGCATCCCTATTCAAAACCCTGACGATAAGTTCACCTCTGTTTGGATTTGGATAAATCTGAGTAAACTTTTCTTTTTCTTTGGGATTGGTCGATGTCGAGAATGATGTATTCCCTATTCTTAAACCTTCTAAGTAATCAATTACTTTAATGTTCAATAGAGCTCTTGCCATATATACGGCTCGACCTTCGTAAAAAGGATGTTCATAGGCAAGGATGCGCAGTTCATCTATATCTTCTTCCTCAATGGTCTCATTCAAATATTTGAGATATGTATTAAGAACGAAAATCATATTTTCTTCAGGGGCATTAATTGGAATTATCACATCTAATGTATCCTGAGCAGATACAAGATCTCTTGCAATAATCATTGTAAGTACATTATTCAACCTTCCAATATTGTTTGTTTGTAGAGTATCGAATGCATTTATATATATACTGTCTACGGAATTTCCTGTATAGAGAATAGTAGTGTCAAGATTAGAAAGTAAATAGAATGTTTCGTTGTTAAAATATGCAATAAGTACAGAGTCCGGGTGATCAAACATACTATCCTTAATTCCAAAATCAGCAGTTCTCATTGAGATTAATTCATAATAGGTTGGAGAATAGCATCCTAAGATTGATTCGTCAACAGAAAATGGAGCAACAGCTGTAACTCCTGAAGTTGGCACAAACTCGAGATTAGCACCACCATTACTATCATAAAACCAATCAGCTCCAAAATTTGAATTTCCTGCAATTTCATCAGCATCGACGTTATCAATCCACTCATTTTTCCATGCTTGCAAGTAATTGGTAAATATTTCAGCATTTCCCTGTCGTGTTATACGAGAATTAACTCCGTTTCCATTCAAAAAAACACCGTGAAAATTATTTCTGAATTCATTACAATAGAAATGAGAACGACTGCAATCCCCCATAATGTTAATGCCGGAACCCATCGAAATAATTTCATTGTCGCCAATTTCATTTGCAGTACTATTACTCAAGGTAATTCCGCTAATTAATTCTTCATCTCCAGTGAGAGGTTCATGAAACCATGAAATCGTATTTCCATAAATATATGCACGACGAGTATTCTGAAGCCATATTCCATAATTTTCATTGGAAGAAAGATCTGCCCGTTGAATATAGAATTTTATATCATTATAATAGATATTTATTGTTGATGGATAAAACCTACTTCCAGGAGCTATTCCATTCAAAGATATTCCAAACCTACAATTTTGAATTTCATTGTCTCGGATGGTATAATCTAGCAATGTAGGAGCGCTCGCATCTAAACTTATTCCATTAATTGAATATTCTGTTGAAACATATTCAAACTCTTCCTCATCGAAAATTTGATTCATGTTCAGATCATTTTCTTTGATTTCAACAGATTTGTTGCCACTTACATTAAATAAACTAATTCCATCAATGAAATCATCCATTACATTCCTTTGGATGGAAACACCATTATCTTGCAATTGTTCCAGTCGAATTCCAATCATAGTATTACTGAAATTATTTTTTGTAACACCAACCTGTGTATTAATTGTTGCATAAATTCCGCTTTCACAATCGGAAAATGTGTTTTTTCCGTCATCAGTGTCATCACCAACCGAAATACTTCCACTTGGACCAGAACCAACCCCTTGAGACCATAATGCTGCATTAGGGGGTACAATAAAATTAATTTGAGAATACCTTTCTTGGAAATTATTATCCCCTATGTTTCTAAAATCATTATTTAGCACAACAGTATTTGAATTTAATGACTTGATTCCAACAAGAGAATTTGAGAAAACATTTGGATCAATTGCAGAATTGCTTATTCCAATTTCAACTTCATCAACGTCCGTAATTAATATATGTTGATCGGGATCTTGGCCAATGTGAGGTGCTTTAGAAATTTCAGAATTTGAATTCTTAAATTTGTTTCCATAGAATGTATTATCAGTTCCACTTACCGAAAAATCGTGACTCGATAGCTTAATACTGGTAAAATTGTGATTAAAAATCGTTCCATTAACTTCTACTGTTCCATCTTCTGCGCTTACAGCAGTTTCTGCATCTTTAATATTCGAATTTGTTATAATGATTTTTCCATCTGGATCGAATTGATAAATACCGCCCCACATATCAGAACAAGCAAATAGTTCACAATTGTTTATAGTTAGAGTATAGCCTTTGGTATCAATTTCAACTGCAGATGCTATGGCGATGACAGCGTTATTTATTGTCAAATGGTCGGTTAAGTCAAAACTGCTATTCAAATTATATTTACCTCCCGTTATTACCCCCTCAGTTACCGAAAAATTGTTTGTATAAGTTCCACAATTTGAACCTGTTACAGTTAAATTTACGGTAGCTTGACTAGTGCATCCATTTCCATCAATAGCTGTCACAGTATAAATTTGATTGGCTTCTGGTCTCACTTTGGGATCTTCAATATAAGGATTGTCTATCCAGTATTCTGGTGACCATTGATAAGATGCAAAACCCGCATCTGCATCAATTTGAGTTTCTTGTGCAAAGTTAATTGTTGCAGTCGAAGGAGTGACAGCAACTTGATCAGGAGCAACAGATGCAATAGTAACCAAATCAGTTTGAGTACATGAATTAGCATCAGTCACTGTTACTGTATAATTACCTGCTGTCAATCCTGAAGCTGTTGGTGTTGTTTGGCTTAGTCCATCACTCCATAAATAAGTGTAAGGAGCAGAACCTCCTTCAACGAGGACTTGTGCTTGTCCGCGTGAACCTGGAGAACCAGTACACTCCTTTTGACGTTCAGTTGCTACAACTGTCAAAGTTGGTGTAGCTCCAAAAGTAATGGTTGCAGAAGCCGTAATCATACCTGCTTCAGTTATTGTCACTGTATAAGTGCCCGGTGCTTTATCTGTTATGGTAGCGGTTGTTTGTGAAGTGCTCCATAAATAGGTGGTACCTGTTGCACTGCAATCCGATCCAGAAGCTGTTAAATCCCGATTGCCGCTGCATAATAAAGTGCTTGAAATTGAACCTACGGGATCTATGCATTCAATAGAGGTTATAACTGATAAATCGATAGGAAAATGCATATTATCACTTTCTACATCCAAGTAAATTGCATCTATAGCAACATTTGATCCCGATGGAGTAAGTGCAAGTGAAAACTCTATATTTGGATTTAAATTTTCAAAAGTCGCTCCTGAAGAGCAAACCCTATACCAATCCCAATCCGTTCCACTCAAACAGCCTAAATTTGTGGAAAATGTTTGTGAGTGATCACTTGCATTGAGTTGAACTCCGATACTACCGCTACTTCCTGTAAGCAATTTGGCTCTTACATATAAAACATAATCATTATCATGTGGAACGGTTAAAATAGTATTGTCACGAGGTGTAAAGCGGTATTCAAGCGCTTCATTGCTTGTAGTTACATATGTATCATAACCTAAAGAATAGTCCCCATTTGTAATTGGAGTATCAGATAAGTCAACTGTATAAACGTCCATCGTAGAAGGATTGTTATCAATTAATTCTGCTTCAAAATAGAAGTCCTTGGTCCAGTGGTCGGGATGGGTTGATTCGTGCCATTTATCCAATTGATAAAATATAGGAGTACCCCCATTATGATCATAAAGATAAGTACTTCCCTGTCTTCTAATCTCAAATTTTAAATTTCCTATTGATGATGGTGCAGTAATTGTGGCAATTTTATCATCAACTGCATTTCCTTGAACATTTGAAATTGGTTGAATCGAGCCTGTAAGCAATAATTTCGTCGGGGCAGATAAATCATCACCTCGCACCATTATTAATGAATTTGGAGAATCTTTAAATTTGTAGCTAAGCCCACTCGATGGTGATGTCACAACTAAATTAATATCTCCTTGCAATAAAACTCCATTTGTAAATAAATCCTCCGCACGTGAAAATACTCCTTGAACATATGCAGGGGTGGAAGCTTGCCAGACAAACCCTTTTGGATGTTGCCACCAACTCACTGAATTCGGTTCAGGAGTCTTTATCTTTCCTAGATTAAAAAATGCTGAATGGAACAAATCAACTCCCATAATACCTACTGCTTTTAATAGTCCAAGCCATTGTGCAGGTCTGATATTTTTTTCTTCATAATGCTCCCATCCAGCAGAAACGTATGGAGCATAGCGATTATCATCCGACGCCAGTTCAACTATTCTGGCTTCATTCATCCATTGTATTCCATGTCTATCTCCAACAGTAGGATTCCAATTTGATGGATTTTGCGGGTAAAAATCAGGTGTTGATAAATATTGACCAGTTGAACCAATTTCAGAATTAGTTTCGCGCATTATGTCATATTTATATCTAAAATATTGTCCATAGTCATCTCGTCCATCTACAGCATAATTTAGATACATAGCATCCGTTAATTGTCCAAAAGTGGAAGGATCAAAAAATTGATTTCTGTAATTATTATCCAGATCTTTTTTTCTAGTGGAAATATACTGATGACCAATTGATGCGCCGCCAATACATCCACAAGCAGCATTAAACTTGTTATCAATGTTGATGTCTGGCCCTGAGGAACCAATTGAAAATTGTGGGGTATATTCGTTATTTTCACTTATATGATATATATTTTTCAACATAGGCGGTGTGCCAGAGTTAGCACCCGCGCCAAACAATCTTGCTAATATGGATTTTTGATAACTTCCATCAGCATTATAAGTAGCCAATTCTGCGGCAGGATTCCAAAGTTTAGTGGAACTATTTTCATCGCCATTCAGATTGAGAAAATTATCATCATCTGGATAAGTTGGACCATCGTATTTCATCAAATAGTAATCTTCGGGCTTGAAATAGTATTGGTACGCAACCGCTGCTTTAGATCCACTCCCTCCAGGATTTGCTAGTGTTGGTAATTGTAATCTAAATGTTTTTAATGAAAATTTAATGGGTGAATCATTGGGATAAGAATTAGCCTTATTTATAAAACCTGCATTGAAATCCAATTCTGGTGACCCACTTTCATATGCAGTGGTATTTTCACAAATAGTAAAACTATAGTTCCAGAATTCTGCTAATTGAGCCTGAATAGCAACTGCTCGTTCAACAGCATCATTAGTTGAGACATTGTCATTTACACCTGATAAACCCCCGTATGTCATAAACCCACGATACCCTAGATAGTCTGATTGCATCCAATTTACATTTGGTTGAAATCCATGTCCCGGTTTAAATCTTGGAGTTGCATACGTTCTCAGTTGATCGGTAGGTTCTGAAACATCATCATATAAATCATTATAATTATTTATATTGGATACACTTATTATATCATTATTAACAGTAGCAAATGTCGACTGAGGAGTATACCCTAATGGAAAGTCTACTGCGTTTAAAGTCCCTGCCAATGACGAGGTATTTGGAATATTTGTGGTCCCTGCGGAAGTAGATATGACATATTGGTTTATTTCTGTTGCGTGATTTTCGATTGCGTCTGGACACAGTTCATTGTTAAAATAGAATGCAATATTATCTCTAGCTCCGCAGTACCTGTCAAATAATGCTACCCCTGAGATTTCAATATTTCCTGCTGTTGCAGAGGTTCCAATTCCTTGTGTTTGCAGTCGGTATGTAGTAGGCAATTCCTTTCTAAAGTGATTAGAATATAATTCCCCATCAATGTAAATTTCTTTGACGTATTGCGCACCATCAAATCGATGTATAAAGGCAATGTGATGCCAGTCTTCATCAAGATAATATGATAATGAAAGTTGATTTTCGCCATCAAGCATTACAACGAAGTCATCCTCTGGAAAGTTGGAAGGCTCTGGAGAGTCATTGTTTGTTCTGAACACAATGGAATTTTCAGTTATGAAAGCCGAATGAATAGTTGGGTCAGTGGAATTGGGCATTAAAAATCTGAAAAAATCCATCTGTCGTTTGTTGCTAAATTCACTTTTGTTTAGTATAAAATGCATTTCAACCGCAAAGTATCCCGGTAGATCATTAACAACAGTGCTATGATTATTAATTAGTGTTCCTTGCGATTTGTAGATATTTGATGAAGTTGCGTTATCATTTACACATCGATCAAAGTAGAATTTATTATTTGTAGAAGGCAATATTGGTATAGAGTGAATTCCTGTGTCATAATTTATCATTGTTTGACCACTAATTACACTAGCCGAACCTAAATCAAAATGTTCACTTCCAATGCTAGATCCGGAAGTAGTCGCGTCATCATTAAAGGGTAAGTATAATTCAGGAACAGGATCCCCACTGCCACATATTTCTGCAGGAGGAAGTCCATTTTCAATTGCTAATATAAAATCGCCAAAAGTTGATAAATTATTTTGAGTTGTTGTTGATCCAGCTGACCTATTTCCTGTGTTGCTAGAGGATCCTAAATTCACCCATTGAGTCCCATCAAACTGACAAAGATTGGTTAATGAAGGATAGTAAACTGAGTTGTATGATCCCCAATAACCTATAATTTTTACGTTTGATGATCCTGAGGTCCGACTTATGTTCCAACTTCCATATCCTAAGAGTTGAAAGAGAGTACTGTCCTTTTCTCCAGTGCTGATTAAACTTGTATCATAAAATGCCAAAAAAGCATCTGATGAATTTGATGGAGCTGTAATCCCTATAGGATGGAGAATCCCCTTTCCTCCTAATGGGAATTTGAAACTTGAATTTCCAATTTTAAGAATGGCACCTTGAACGAAACTACTATTTGACTCTCCTACATATTTAGCCCCTGCTTTCATAATCAAATGATTAGTAGCGTTAGTTATGATATTTCCACTGACAAAAAATAATGTGTCATCCACACTCAATATTGTATTTGCGGTGACATTATTTGCACTTTTACTTATCGCAAGTTTTTCAAATAGAAAGTTATAACTGCCATTCAGTGATTGTGCACTGCTACCGGTAAAAGTTACTTTTCCAGTGCTAGTGTTAAAGACAACTTTATTGCTGTTGATGGTGATGTTTCCGGCAAAAGTGTTATCCCCCACATATGCCACTTGCAAATCTTGTCCTCCTGTAGAACTGAATGTGGCATCTCCCATGTAGGTATCCGGAGCAGTAGAGGCAAATCGTATTCTACCACCAGAGCCTGCATTATCGAGTGTAAATGAAGACCCAGCAAATACATTGCCTCCGTAGCTGTGAAAATTTGTTGTAGAACCCGTTCTGTTGAATGTTGTATTCCCATTGTAGGTACTATTTTTTGTAAGAATTCCAGGTGAATTGATGGTTAAATTCCCGTTAAAAATGCAACCTTCTAAAGATACAACTCCAGTGCCAGATAAAGTTAATGTTTGTGATGTACTGCCCAATTGTATAAATTTGTTAAGTGTAAGGTAATTGGAACTGAAGGTACCAATTGAAATTGTTTTCCCGCTTGCAAGGATACTCACTCCACCACTGACACCAAATTCCACACCCCCCAAAGAGTCGTTTATATAAATGGAATTGTTGAAATAACTGGTATCGGTAGCAGCCAGTCTTATTTCTTTGCTTGAATAGTTATACAGAATAACCGGGCCATCATAAATGTCTTCACCGCTTGATCCCATATTGAAATATACAGCTCCATTGTTGATTATTGTTAGACTATCTTCAAAGTGATTACCATAGGTACTGCTAGAAGTTGCAGCTCCGGTAGAAGTCAAAAAAACAGGCTTTTTGTAAACACCTGAATTCATATGAAAATAACCACATGTTGCCTCTATTCGTGCATCCAATGTAGCACCACCAAAGTGGCACAAAGAGCCTGTTGGTTTTAGCAACCCATTTTTTACCAATCCACCATTGAAATAGGCAGTACCGGTAATTTCAAACCTATAACCTCCTAAATCGAGCGTGTCACCATTTATGGTTAAATTGGTGATCTTTTGGTTCTGAGTTAAAATAAGATTATTAGGTGCATTACTGTTTATTACAACGTTATCACTAGAATCTGCGACAATGCCCCCAACCCAGTTTCCCGAATTGTTCCAATCGGTGTTTGTATTTCCAGACCAAGTTTTTGTAGCCGACACTGCGTATTCTACTGAATTAAGGCTTATTGTTAAGCCAATAAGTAAAATTTTTATTATTGCTTTCATGTGTAAAATGTGTTTGAAGGTTAAAAATCATTAAGTTTTTTACTTTATTTCTGGCAAATCAATTCCCGACAAATTCATACCAATCACCCCAGGCGCCGCTGCCGTTTTTGAGTCGAGTTTTAACATGGTAAATATTTAAAGGTGTTAGGGCACCAAGTCCGAGGTTAATGTTTACACCAGCTCTGGAATAGGAAAGCCCTGTTGGCAAACCTGATGTTTGGTCATAAACAAATGTGTGCTCAAATACTTCCGAAGGATTGGAATTGGAACCAATCTGTAATTCTATTTCTGAAATATTAGTAGAATCAGGAATAACAATACTAAAAATTCCTGTGTTATTACTTATAGATAAATTTGCATCCAAAGGTGTTTGTGCTTTCCCTTCCAAGGAAAGAAAGGTTAAAAATACTATCAATACCAGATTGAAAGTTGTTCTAGCAAAGTTACGTTTACGCGTAGCACAAGCCATGTCCATACCGGACGGAATGCATAATTTTTCCATGATGAGAAAATTTAAGAGTGAATAATTATTTTTTTAGAGTCAAATACAAATCGTTTAAATAAGATACACTTATTAGATGTGTGTTTTAATAAATGAACCCTAAACGATACTCTTCAAGGATTCTGGGCAGATTCCTTATCGCAATCATTCATTAGTTTTAACCTGTTACCAGATTAATTCTATTTATTCGATTGTAATAATATACAAGTTTGATTCAAAAGTCAAGTAATTGCTTGAATAAAGTTATTAACATCCCTCAATTGGTGTAATTGCCATTGTTGGTTCACAAGTGTGAAGAAAATGATAAACAAAAATGAAATTACATCCTTCTTGATAACTAAGAAATCAAATAAAATGCAATGAGATCACTCAATCATATTTCTATATGCTTTCTAAGTTCATTAATTAATTTTCAATTCTTGTTACTTGCTATTTAATATATACCATCATGCAGTATACTGCATACAGTTCTAACACGGAGTTCCCTTATTACTTATGACCAATGACTCAATTTCTTCCTTATGACCTTTGATACATTTTTTTGAACGCAGAGTTTGGGAGACGCAGAGAAAAGCGCTTGCGCGGTAAGGAGAGAATTTCTTCTATGACCTTATGTCTGCATCTCTTCTACAACAGTGCAGGCTGATCACTAAGTACTGAGAACCCTTCGACTCCGCTCAGGGCGAGGCTGATCACTGATTACCGAACACTGGCAATTGTACACTGGTAACTGATCACTGAGAACTGTTCACTGGTAACTGATCACTGAGAACTGAGAACTGAGAACTAATCACTGGTAACTGATCACTGAGAACCGATCACTAATAACCATGAACATAAATGCAAGCCCGGAACTATTAATATTTTGATATTCAATTGTATATGAAGCGCGCCAACTCACATTTTCATGTTAAATCTGCTTTTCGGGTTAAACTTTAGGGTGGGCAAAATGTCACTTAACAGACAGCGGAGTTCCTTATCTTTGCAAACTAAACCAAAAAACCGGCTTATGACTTTAAAACATGCACGACTTTTCATTTTATTCGTTCTAATCTTCAGTTCCCAAATTACAACTGCTCAGCAGCCGGGTGGGGCAGCCATATTTTCAATTAAAGGCAAGGTAGTCGATGATGCCAATGGTCAGCCGTTGGAATTCGCCACAGTAGCAGTTAAAAGAATGCGCGATTCATCACTGGTATCAGGTACAATCACAAATACAGCAGGAGAATTTAAAATCGCCGATATTGGTCCGGGTGGCTACAGTGTTGAAATTGCATTTATCGGATATGAAAAATTTACAGGCAGAGTTGCTTTTCGTCCTCAGGGCAGTGCTCCTGTTAATGATATGGGTGTAATTCGTCTGAAACTTTCTGCACAGATGCTCGAAGGTGCGGAAATTAGTGCTGATAAAAGTTTTGTGATGAATAATATTGACCGCAAAACATACAATACCGATCAGCTGGCAGTGACTGCAGGCGGAAATGTCTCGGATGTACTGCAAAATGTCCCCAGTGTGGAAGTAGATGCCGATGGTACCGTAAGCTTACGCGGAAATGAAAATGTTACGATACTTATTGATGGTCGACCAAGCGGACTAACCGGTGCCGGTGGAAAATCGTTGCTGGAATCGATTCCTTCGTCTGCAATCGAAAAAGTGGAAGTGCTTACCAATCCTTCAGCTAAATATGATCCTGATGGCATCTCCGGAATCATCAACATCGTTACTAAAAAGAATAAGCTGCAAGGTTTCACCGGTAGTGTGGGTGCTTCAACCAGCTTCGAAGATCGCTATGCAGCAAATTTATCACTTAACTACAGAAAAGGCCGGTGGAATGTCTCAACCAATTACGGCTTCAACAAAGATTTTAGGGAATTCACCGGCAAAACTTATCGGGAATCATACTTTAATGATGTAACTGATATTTTAAAACAGGATGAAATTGGTTTTTCGAATCGTTTAAATCACAATCTAAAAATTACCACCGATTACAATATTACAGACCGCAGCACAATTTCAGGAAGTGCCTTGTTCAATATCGGTGAAAACGATAATACCAACGATGTGAACTATAAATTATTTGGTAGTGATGACCTCATGGATAGTTTATATATCAGAACTACAGATGGCTCAGGTGACGGATTAAATATGGATTTTGATCTTGCCTTCCGCCATAATTTTAAACAGGAAGGTCGTTTGTTAAATATCCAGACTACTGCATCATTCGATTCCGATGAAAATCTGAATTCTTACCGTCAACAAGGATACTACGACGAATCGCAGCCGGTTCCGGTGATGCCCTTCCTTCAAAATGATAAAGAAATTGACGACAATAAAATTTATACCGGTTCAATCGATTACGAACATCCGATATCGAAAGATAAAAAATTTGAAACGGGAATTAAAACTACCATCCGCGACCTCGACACCGATTATGAATCGGAAAGCTTTAATGATTCTGCGCAACAGTTTATCAATGATATCAATCTAACCAATCAATTTGTTTATCAGGATGCCCTGCACGCCTTTTATGCGCAGTATCGTCAAAGTATTAATAAATTCGGATTTCAGCTTGGAGTAAGAAGTGAGTATGCCGTTACGGAATCGGAATTGATTACCACCGGAGAAAAATTCGATAAAGACTATTTTTCGGTTTTCCCAAGTGCATTCGTCACCTACAAGCCCGATGATAAATCGCAGTTCAAGGTAACCTACAGCCGACGCATTAATCGTCCCCGTGGTCAGCAAATAAATCCTTTTGCCGATTATGATGATCCATTAAACATCCGCAAAGGAAATCCGTTTCTCGATCCCGAATATACCGATAGCTACGAAGCAGAATACAGCCGTTTCATTGGAAAAATTTCACTAACGTTTACCGGCTATGCGCGATTTACACACGATTACATTCAACGCTACCGCACTTTCACTCCCGATGGTGTAACCGTTACGACGTTTGAAAATCTGTCGGAAGCACGCAACTACGGTCTGGAAACAATTTTGAATGGCAGTCCCTATAAATGGTGGTCATTTACATTCAGCACAAATTTGTTTAAGAATGAAATCGATGCCTCTAATCTTCAGGATGATTTAAATTCCGAATCCTTCTCAGCATCCGGAAGAATATTTACCACACTTAAATTACCCTACAAGCTGGAATTGCAACTTTCATATTTCTATCGCGCACCCATGAAAGTAACACAAGGCACTATGAAAGATATGCAAATGGCAACTATTGCAGTCAGTAAAAAAGTGTTGAAAGATAAAGGTGTGATTACATTCCGTGTTGCCGATCCACTCGATATTCAACGTTTTGGATTTGAATTTGAAGATGAAACCTACAGACAAGACTTCACACGCCGTCGTTCACAACGTACCTTCACACTTGGTTTTACCTATCGGTTTGGGGAACTGAAAGATGGTGGTCGCACCAGAAACCGGGATAATCAGCCGCGTGAGGAGATGGATTTTGGTGATTGATGCTGTGAATTCCTGAATGTCAAATAATAAAATGATTGCCTTAACAGCAATACTTACGGTGTTACACCAAAAATATTTGTAAGCCATGTTTGAAAATAAAATGAATCGCACCGAACTGAGTGAACTGGGAGAGTTCGGACTCATCCGGCACCTGAAAACCATTATTCCTGTTCGCAATGCATCAACCGTAAAAGGTATCGGCGACGATTGCGCTGTGATTGATCGGGAATCTCATTTCGAATTAGTCACCTGCGATTTGCTGATGGAAGGTGTTCACTTCGATCTTTCTTACTATCCGCTCAAACACCTGGGCTATAAATCGGTGATGGTAAATCTCAGCGACATTTATGCTATGAATGGTACTCCCCAGCAAATAGTAGTGGGCATCGGCATTTCGAATCGATTTTCTTTGGAAGCTATTGAAGAATTGTATGAAGGAATGTTATTGGCATGCGAAAGACATCAGGTTGATTTGGTTGGAGGTGATACAACGAGTTCACATTCCGGACTTGTAATCAGCATCACCGCAATTGGCAGTGTTGCCAAAGATCAGATTGCCTATAGGTCTGGTGCCGGTGAAAACGATCTCATTTGTGTCACCGGAGATCTTGGAGGTGCTTATATGGGATTGCAGGTGTTGAACAGAGAGAAACAAATATTCCTCGATAATCCCAATATTCAACCCGACCTCAGTGGCACCGATTATGTGGTAGAGCGTCAGCTAAAGCCGGAAGCACGAGGAGAATTTATTGCTGCACTAAAAGCGGAAAGTATTCATCCTACTTCCATGATCGATGTCTCGGACGGACTGGCATCAGAACTGTTTCACATTTGTACAGCTTCCAATAAAGGTTGCCGCATTTATGAAGATAAATTACCGATAGATTTCGAAACAGCCACACTTGCCGGTGAGATGAATATAAATCCAACCATAGCTGCACTTTCAGGTGGCGAAGACTATGAACTGCTTTTCACAATCAAACAAAGTGATTTCAATAAAATCAAATTAATAAAGCAAATAGCTGTCATTGGACACATTACTGCCTCAGAAGCCGGTCTTGCCCTAATCGATAAATCGGGACATGAAACACCACTGAAAGCACAAGGGTGGGATGGATTGAAACAATGATGTGCTAATGCTTGCCTTGAGCTTGTCGAAAGGTGCTGATGCTTGCCCAGAGCTTAGTCGAGGGGTGCTGATTTTTAGTTTCTAGTCAAAAAAGTGTGACTGCACTTGATTTGGTAATTTGATGATTCGGCTATTCTAGCCTTGAGCGTAGTCGAAAGGTGGTAATGGAGGTGATTATGTAAAGAGATGTTACCGCACCTCAGAAACAAAAAACCTTAATTCTTAATCCTACAGTGAAATCTCTCCCTCTCCAGCCCCAAATACTCCACGGAGGAGGGTGCCAATGCTGGAGAGGGCCGGGGTGAGGAGAGACGGAAGCCGGTGACTGCCCTTGATTTTGTCTACTTCATCGGTTTGAAACGAAATTTCACTTCTGAGCAGAAAAAATTTATCATCTATCATTTATCATTTATCATCTTAACGAAATTTCTTTCTGAGCAGTATCTAAAAATTTCTTAATTCTTAATTCTTTTCGTATTTTAGCCTCATGAAGTTATTTCGTGCTTGTATTTTATTAATTGTTTTTTGCATCATTGCTTTTGAAGGGCATGCACAAAAACGCAATGCCATTTGGTGTTTTGGTGATAGTGCAGGCATCGATTTTAATAATCTTAGTTTTCCAATCCCAATAGCTACGGCTATAGATTCAAGAGGAAGTTGTTGTTCAATAAGTGACACTTCCGGTTCATTACTATTTTATGCAAGTGGGTCTGATCCTTTACAGTCGCCATTAAGTGAACTTGTTATTGTAAGGAATTCTACACACCAAATGATGCAAAATGGGGATTCCATAATTGGTCGAATTTGGTATTTGGAATTAACTATTACTGATGTGCCTTCATCCCAGAATTTATATTATTTGTTTTCTGCAGGAGTAACCACAAACGATGGTTTGTATTATTCTGTAATTGATATGAATGCCAACGGTGGTTTAGGGGCAGTATTACAGAAAAATATTCAGTTGGTGAATTTTAAAGTTGTTGATGGTATGCGTGCAATTAAGCATGCGAATGGCAGGGACTATTGGGTAATTATTAGAAACGCTTCTTCATTTGGTGACAAGCATTATCTTTTCTTGGTGACTTCGTCAGGAATTACAAATTACAGTAATCAAGGGATTGGTAGCATTAATACAACAAATTCTGGAAGGTATGCCTTTTCAAATGACGGAACTAAACTCGCATATATAAATTTCAAAGGTTTATTGGAAATCTATGATTTTGACAGATGTTCTGGGACTATCAGTAATCCTGTTACTATACATCCTGAACCTCCAACTTCTCCTTACCCAAATAAATTTTGGAGTTGCGAATTTTCACCAAATGGTGAAGTCTTATATGTAAATACTTATTCAAATAATAGCACCTTATACCAGTATGATTTAAATCAGCCCAATCCGGCATTGAGCAGCATGGTATTAGATTCGATTCCAAATTCTTTGATTGGGATGGGGTTTTTGAAACGTGCTCCTGATGATAAGATATATTTTTCTATGGCATATGAGTGTTTGATCGCGCCATATTGTTATCCATATCCTGACAGTGTCTACAACTACGTCAATATGAACCTGAGTGTTATCAACTCTCCTGATAGTTTAGGAACTGCTTGTGATTATGATCCATTCAGCTTTTTTTTGGGAGGCAAACGTACGTATTATGCTCTCCCCAACAATCCCGATTACGACTTACCCGCAGTTGCGGGCAGTCCCTGTGATACATTGGTAGGAGTAACTGAATCACCTGAAATTTCACAACCTGCTCTGAATGTATTCTATCACCAAGCATGGGAAAAAGCATTCATAAATGCCTCTAACTTAAAAGGCAAAACCGGCAAATTGCTGGTGTATGATATGAAAGGGAAGGTCATTTATTCAGAACCACTCAGGATTCAGCATGGGTACTATACCAAAGATCTTTCGATGACTGGTTTTAGTAATGGGATGTATTTGATAAAAATTCAGACGGAAAAAGAACGACTGACCAGGAAGTTGATGATTGATTGATGTGCTTGTGTGCTGATGTGCTGATGTGCTGATTTTTTAGTTTCTAGTCAAAAAAATGTGACTGCGCTTGATTTGGTAATTTGATGATTCGGCTATTCTAGCCTTGAGCGTAGTCGAAAGGTGGTAATGGAGGTGATTATGTAAAAAGATGTTACCGCACCTCAGAAACAAAAAACCTTAATTCTTAATCCTATAGTGAAATCTCTCCCTCTCCAGCCCAAAATATTCCACGGAGGAGGGTGCCAATGCTGGAGAGGGCCGGGGTGAGGAGAGACGAAAGCTGGTGACTGCACTTGATTTGATCTACTTCATCGGTTTGAAACGAAATTTCCTTCTGAGCACAAACAATCTATCATCTATCATTTATCATTTATCATCTTAACGAAATTTCCTTCTGAATAGAAACATATTGAATACTCAGAGCATGAATCATCCAGAATTTTTTATATGCCAATCGGGTGCCACGTTGTTTTCGTTTCCTGCAGGTCCAGAATCATATATGGTGACTGTGCATTTTCGTCGTTCCAGTTTTTGAAATTGTAGTGGATGACGCGTTTGACATTCAAGGCTGCATTGGTTTGAATAGTTTTTAATTCTTCACCTGCATCGCCGCAATACACTGTAGCATTTACATCCATATGATTTGAAAAAGGTGCTACCAGCTCTTTGCGATTACCGGTAAGAATATTTACAACACCACCTGGAAGATCGGAAGCATGAAGAACTTCAGCTAGTTCAATGGCAGTCATTGGGAATGCGGTGTCGGCTAAAATAATTATGGTATTCCCTCCTACTATTGCAGGAGCGATTATGGAAACTAATCCCATTAACCCCGTTTGTGTCGGTGCAATGGCACTGACAACACCTGTAGGCTCCGGAAATGAAAAATTAAAATGTGACGATTCAACCGGATTCACTACACTGAATATTTGCTGGTACTTATCAGACCAGCCTGCATAATGCACCAGGCGATCGATAGCAGCATTGACTTCTGCCACAGCATTATTTTTGGTAGCTCCCTGCAATATCAGCGTGTCCACAAACTGTGATTTTCTGCCTTCCAGTGTTTCCGCTATGCGATATAATATTTGCCCTTTGTTGTATGCAGAGCGCTTAGCCCACGATTCCTGCGCCTTGCGTGCGACAACCACCGCATCACGAAAATCTTTTTTGGAGCTTCTGCAAATATTGGCAATAACATTTCCGGCAGCATCATTCAGCTTATAATAACGCCCCGATTCCGACCTTGGAAATTTACCGTCGATGTAAAGCTTATATGTTTTCTGAACCGATAACCGCGTAGTTGCGTTTCCAGATCCGTTTAAATTTACACTTCCATTTACAGCTTTCATGGCTGTCTTCTTAACTTTAATTTTTTCCATTTTTAAAATCCATCCCGGCCCACCGGAAAATTTATGCTTGTATTAATTAACTATATTTACATTTATTTTCAATCAGCACCCCTGAAGCAGAGCTAAAGCACGCTTCAGGGCAAATATCAGCAACCATTTGATCCTCCAGCCTGCATACCCTGGGAGGCGAGATGCATGGCATTACGCTCTACATGTCACTTGCCACTTGCCACTTGCCCCTTGTCACTTGCCCCTTGTCACTAAATTGCAGCATCATCTTTTTACTCCGGAACAACCATCATCAAATTTTCAAATCACCAAATCGAGTGCAGTCTCACCTTTTTACTCAGGAACATACCATTAGCACATCAGCACATTAGCACATCAGCACATCAATCAACATTAACATGCCCCCAATTCTCACCAGATTTTATCCGGTACAACTGCATTTCACTAATCTGAAATTGTTCCGCAATTGCTTTAAAGGATTGTCGGCGTGAAGAACTGAATATTTTCTTTTTTATTTGTTTCACTACCGGAGCAGTGAGTTTATGACCTTTGTAGATGGGCTGCTTAAGTCTTGCTTTGCGTGCTTTTAGTACCAGCGGGCTCGACTGTTGATGCTCTTCCATCTCTTCTTTCGTTACCCACTTCAGATTTTTAACATTGTTATTCGATTTATCATAATCCTTATGGATCACATATTGTTGCTTGGTACTCGCTTTTTTCAGGAATAATTCAGCAACCAGTTTATGTATGTAAAATGTTTTGTTCTCACCAAATGGCTTTACATTTAATGTGGGATAACCACCTATGGCTGTTCCGTTTAGTATTTTGCCATCAATTATTTTATCTGAGAAACTGGCTATACGACCCAGATTTGAAACAGCATATTTGTAGCGAAGGGCATCCTTTGGCATCCTGAGCTCTTTCCATTCTTCATTTTTAAGTGATTTCATCATGGGACTGAAGTTTAGGGCGGCCGGAATGTGCAGCCGGAGTTAAATTTTGATAAAGCTATAAAATTTTCCCTTCAAACCAAACTTTTTTTCCGCCAATCTTTAATCCTTAATCCTTAATCCTTAATTCTTAATCCTTAATCCTTATTTGGCTTGTCAGTATCAAAGAGTCTTCCGGCATTCTAAATTTTAAGTTGTAAGTTTTACATTATACATTACATATTTTAAATTGCACATTTTACATTTAAAATCCGTATCAGAGATCCCTCCGGCAATCCTTAATCCTTAATTCTTAATCCTTAATCCTTAATTCTTCCCATCTATCATCTATCATTTATCATCTATCATCTGAAAACGAATTTCCTTCTGAGAATAGACCATCGTCTCGCCTCTGCACTTAATCTTTAACCTGAACATAAGGATATAGTCCATGCATTCCCCCTTCTCTTCCCATGCCGCTTTCCTTATATCCTCCAAAGGGAGAAGTAGGATCGAATTTATTGTAGGTGTTTGCCCATACAACACCGGCACGAAGTTTCGATGATACCTTGAATACTTTCGAGCCTTTATCACTCCACACGCCTCCGGAGAGACCGAAAGGTGTATTGTTTGCTTTCTCAATTACTTCTTCAACAGTTCTGAAAGTTTGAATCGCGAGTACCGGTCCGAAAATCTCTTCCTGTACTATGCGACTCGATTGCGCTACTCCGGTGAAAATAGTTGGTCGGAACCAAAAACCTTTCGAAGGAATGGCACAACTGCTTTGATGCATACTGCCACCCTGGGCAATGCCTGCTTTTACAAGAGCTTTAATTTTATCGAGTTGTGGCTTTGAATTGATGGCACCGATATCGGTGTTTTTATCTAATGGATCGCCGACGATCAATGTCTCCATCCGATCTTTTAACTTACGTATAACGGTTGCGGCTACACTCTCCTGAATAAAGAGTCGTGAACCGGCACAGCATACATGTCCCTGATTAAAAAATATGCCGTTAATAATTCCTTCCACAGCCTGATCAATGGCAGCATCTTCAAAAATAATATTTGCTGCTTTACCACCTAACTCCAATGTGTATTTTTTATCGGTGCCTGCCAATGCTTTCTGAATTATTTTCCCTACATCTGTAGAACCGGTAAATGCAACCTTATCGATACCAGGATGATTTACCAATGCTGCTCCTGTTGCTCCGGCACCGGTGATAATATTCACTACTCCCGGAGGCAAATCGGCATCACGGATAATTTCTGCCAGTTTCAATGCTGTTAAGGGGGTTGTCTCAGCAGGTTTTAAGACAACAGTATTTCCGGCAGCTAAGGCAGGAGCAATTTTCCAGGCAGCCATTAAGAGCGGGAAATTCCACGGTATAATTTGTCCAGCCACACCCAGAGATGTTACTTGTTTTCCGGGCAAAGCATAATTTAACTTATCGGCCCAGCCTGCATAATAAAAGAAATGTGCTGCAGCCAAAGGAACATCAATATCGCGTGATTCCCGAATAGGCTTTCCACCATCGAGTGATTCAATAATTGCCAATTCACGTGCCCGCTCCTGCATGATTCGCGCTATGCGATAAATGTATTTGCCACGCTCGGCAGGTTTCATCTTCGACCATACCTTCGAATGTGCATTGCGTGCTGCTGCTACTGCTTTATCAACATCTTCAGAGGTAGCATCTGCAACGGAAGCAAGTACCGTCTCGCGCGCCGGATTGATGGTGTTGAAATACTTGCCCTTCACAGGAGCCTGCATCTTACCATTGATAAATAATCCGTATTGCTTATCGATAACTACATGATCGGCACTTTCCGGTGCAGGATCATATTTCCAGTTGGTATCAAATTTTAAAGTAGGTGCGCTTTTTTTAGGTGCAGTCTTTTTCATCAGGGAAGAGCGAATTGTTGCCCAAATGTATTGAATTAATTGAAAACTTTTTCACTTTAAAACCGTGAAGTAATCCATTGGATAACGTGAAAAACAGACGAAAATACTGTTTAACTAATTGATATGTAATTAGTTTTAAAATAATTACCCGTTCACTTACTTCATCTTGGTGACCAAAGGAGGGTATTCCGGCTTCATATCTTTAAGTGCATCCAGTATAACCTCTGCCATAAGATATTCTTTGTACCAGTTTTTATCGGATGGAATGATATGCCATTTACAAGCATCACATTTATCGAAAATAGTGTCATAAACTTCCATATAAGCATCCCATTTTTTTGCTGTCTCCCAATCGGAATCTTTATGCTTCCAGAATTTTTTCGGATTGGTCATGCGTTCCTGCAACCTTTCTTTTTGTTCTTCCTTCGACACATGCAACATAAATTTCAAAACCCTGGTTCCATTTTCTTCCAGCATTTTTTCAAAATCATTTATTTGCTGAAAGCGTTTTTTAATTACCGACTCCGGCAAAAATTTTTCTACCGATGGAACAAGTATATCTTCATAATGGGAACGATTAAAAATGTGAATCATCCCAGCCGGTGGCACTTGTGCATGAATACGCCACAAAAAATCGTGCGAATATTCCAGTTCAGTTGGTTTCTTAAAACAAATCACATGAGTACCCATCGGATTTACAGAGGCAAATACATCTTTGATGGCACCATCTTTTCCGGAGGCATCCATTCCCTGCAAAATTACCAGCAGACTTTGTTTCGATTCAGCATATAATTTTAGTTGCCACTCACCAATTGCAGCCACCATTTCTTCCGTCTTTTTGCGAATATCCGACTCATCAACCGATTTGGAAGGTCCTGTTTTTATTTCTGCTAATTTCATGGTTGCAATTGTTGGGATGAAAACGAATTAAAGGTATTACTCAATACTTTTCAAAGCAGCTGCTTTCGATTTGACTAATTCCTGTTGAGTATTTAGCTCTGCTTTGCTCTTTGAAATTTTTTCCTGATTTTCTTTTATAACCGCTTCATTGTCGCTGATCTTTTGCTTCATCTCCTCATTTTCTTTTTTAAGATCTTCTGTTGAATCGACTAGCTTCTCGTGATTTTTCTCCATTGCATTCAAGGCCTTCTCAACTATTTCAAGCTCTTCAGAAGCTTGCTCTTTGCGAAAATCAACTGCAAATTCTGACAACAAAGCTTCTACCCCTCTTGCCGATCCCCGTTCGTTATTGATAAAATGTCCGTTTCTGTTGACCGCCATGATGATGGTAACATCTTTACCTGAAGATTTGAATGCGGCATAAATGTCAATGGTATCTGGACTGATATCTTTTACCATAGCATTATCCTGAAAAATAAGTCCATCCGATTTCTCCTGTTTACCCTTTTGCTTTTTCAGGTAAGAACTGAAAGCCTTCTCCACTTTTTCAAGTTCTGTATTTTCCAGAGTCACCAATGATGCAGGATGTGTTCCTCCGGCAATTTCAGCAGTTTCATTTCGAATAATAGTTTTTTGGGCAAACGAATACATCGCAGGGAAAATGAATAGCAATGCTAAGGGCAGAATTTTTTTCATGACTTTATGAATTTAAATTTTAAATATCGGTAACTCCACCAGAAATAATAAACTTCATCATTTCAGTTCCTGATGCATCCAGTTCTTTCACATTAGTAGCTTCGACCACCAAAAGCTGACCGTTGAATCCATAGGAAAATGGAAGGTAAACAGCAATTTTTGTAGATTCAATTCCCATCTGGGTCAAATCATTTTCAGTGACAAATCCGATTCGCTGAATCATTGGATTTACGTTGATCGTAACCAAAACAGGTTTGGTAAAACGTTTCTTTTCACCAACAAAAGCCTCTATCAGATCTTTAACCGAAGTATAAATAATTTTCAGCAGCGGTGTGCGCTCCATTAGCTTCTCTACCAGTATAAAAAAAGGATTTGCAACAAGGAAGGAAGCAAAATATCCCAGAATGGTAACTATAGAAAACAAAATGATAATTCCCAATCCCGGTAAATCGAAACTGGGCAATCCGGGGATACTCACCGGAATATGTACAGGAATAAGGCTGTCGATCCACAGAATTGCCTGAATCAACATAACCAGTGTTACAGTTATCGGAACTACAATCAATAATCCTTGCAGGAAGTAATTAAAGATACGTCTCATGAGCTAAGAGTTGGTAATGAACTGATAAATATTTAAAAAAACAGAGTTTATACATTGCAGCAATCACAAACCAAACGCCGACTTAATAAGCGCGTTCATTGCGACCTTCCATGTAATTTACAAATGACCGGCATACCACCTTGTTACCTCCGGGTGTAGGATAATTTCCTGAGAAGTACCAGTCGCCGGTATGATCAGGACATGCTTTGTGGAGATCTTCTATTTTCTGAAAAATAATTTCTACTTCAGCACTTATATCCTTCGGACGAATCATCTGGGCTATTTTAGCAGATATCTGTTCAGCAGTAAATGGTTTGTAAATTGCTTTTACATGATTTTCCATTTGTGCCGTTGGCAGACTCAGTTGTTCTTTGCACTTATGATAAACTTCATCAATAATATGTTCGAGATTATTTTCTTCCAGCAAATTAATGGCAGCAGCAAAGGCTACGAAGTCACCCAACTTTGCCATATCAATGCCATAACAATCGGGATAACGAATCTGCGGTGCTGAAGAAACAATAACAATTTTCTTAGGTCCAAGCCGGTCGAGCATTCGTAAAATCGACTTCTTCAGCGTAGTCCCTCTTACAATAGAATCATCGATGATTACCAGATTGTCGGTTCCCTTTTTAACAGTGCCGTAGGTAATGTCGTAAACGTGAGCCACCAGATCATTCCGTTGCGAATCATCGGTGATAAACGTTCGCAATTTCGCATCTTTAATGGCAATCTTTTCAATTCTTGGTTTTATAGATAAAATATCATCCAGCTGTGCCTCCGTTATTCCGGGGCCCGCTTTCATGATTTTCCTTTTCTTCACTTCACGAAGATATTCTTCCATACCTTTTACCATTCCATAAAAGGCAGATTCAGCAGTGTTGGGGACATAAGAAAAAACAGTATTCCTCAAATCGTAATCAACAGATTCCAATATGGTAGGACAAACTACTCTTCCCAATTCTTTACGTTCTTTGTAAATCGACACATCACTTCCCCTCGAGAAATAAATACGTTCAAACGAACATGATTTACGCTCACCGGGTTCACGGAATTGTTGCTGATCAATTTTTCCATTTTTACGAATGATCAAAGCATGACCCGGTTTAATTTCCTGCAAAGCTTCAACAGGCAAATTAAACGCTGTTTGAATAGCAGGTCGCTCGGAAGCAACCACAGCAATTTCATCATCATGGTAAAACCAGGCCGGACGAATACCATTGGGATCACGCATCACAAATGCATCACCATGACCAATTAAGCCGGCAATAACATAACCACCATCCCAGTTGCGGGCGGCACGTTTTAAAATTCGTTGTATATCGATGGTCTCGGAAATGAGTCGCGTAATATCACGATTCGATTCACCCTCCTGCTTGTAACGCTTAAATAATAATTCATTCTCTTCATCCAGAAAATGACCAATCTTTTCCAGCACAGTAACGGTATCCGATTTTTCTTTCGGATGTTGTCCTAACTCCAGCAACTGAGAAAGTAATTCATCCACATTCGTGAGATTGAAATTACCTGCCACTACCAGATTTCGGGTCATCCAGTTATTCTGACGCAAAAAAGGATGGCAGTTCTCAATACTGTTTTTGCCATACGTTCCATAGCGAAGATGACCTAAAAATAATTCACCGGTGAATGGCAAATTGGCTTTCAACCATTCCGGATCCTGAATTTCATTAGGGAATTCTTTTGCCGCATCTGCAAAACGGGTATTGATTTTGTCGAATACCTCTGCTATCGGCTGATTGGCATTACTGCGATGACGGCTGATATAACGATTGCCGGGTTCAACATCCAGTTTAATGTTTGCAACCCCGGCACCATCCTGTCCGCGATTGTGTTGCTTCTCCATCAGAAGATACAACTTGTTGACACCATAAAAAGCAGTGCCGTATTTTTCCTTATAGTAAGATAAAGGCTTTAATAAACGAACCAGCGCGATGCCGCATTCATGTTTGATCTGATCACTCATGGGTGGTTTCTAAGGTGCAAAGATACAAAAAAAAGAAATACGGAAATGTGCTGAATATCAATGTGATGCAACGCGATGGTTTGGTGATTTGAAAATTTGATGGTTTGGTGATGGTGGTTCCGGAGTAAAATGGTGTGACTGCACGGTGGTTGAAAGTTGTAAGTTGAAAGTTGTAGGTTGAATGCGCTGCCCTGAGCGCAGTCGATGGGCGCTGCCCTGAGCAACGCCGAAGGCGGTCCCCGCAAGGCACGATGCGGGGGTGCTAATTGTTGTTCCAGAGTTAAAAGGTGTGACATGTAGAGACGCATTGCTATGCGTCTCGCTGCAATGAGCAACACCGACGGGCGCTGCCCTGAGCGCAGTCGTATTCTAGGATATCCAAATTAGCAAATATATTTATCATTTAAGCTGCATTTTTGTAGTTATCAACATACATTTCTTGTCTTTTCACTACAGCAAATATGCGTAAGATGAGTTTGAATTTTATATTGTTTAAGACGA
>JAEUTI010000069.1 GCA_016788065.1 Bacteroidia bacterium
GTTGAGATATGAAGAAAAGAAGAAAATGTTCGTTTTCGACCATTTGTCTCCTGCCAGCCCTTCTGCCAAAGGTCAATTTCGCTATTATGGGCCCGATTTCACCTATGATGGTTATCGATTTAAAAAGGGGCTCTGGTATTATAAATCTAATCTCGATATGAGGAATTAATCGGTAGAAATCAGGAATTTTTACCGGATTGATAAACCATAGATTATAAAAGTGTTAATTTGCATTATCAAACAGGAATCATATGAAAAAACATAATTTTGGAGCAGGACCGGGTATACTACCTGAGGAAGCACTCCGCAAATCCGCTCAGGCAGTGCTGGATCTAAATGGCACAGGACTTTCCTTACTTGAAATTTCTCACCGAAGCAAAGATTTTGATGCAATAATGCAAAAGACAAAATCTCTTGTAAAAGAATTGCTGGGTGTACCTGATAATTATTCTATTCTTTTTTTACAAGGTGGAGCAAGTACACAATTTGCAATGGTTCCATACAATTTATTGCCAGTTGATGGCAAGGCCGCTTATGTTGAATCCGGAGTTTGGGCAAATAAAGCAATTAAAGAGGCTAAGATGGTTGGTACTACCGAAGTATTAGCCTCATCAAAAGACAAGAATTTTTCTTACATTCCCAAAAACTTCAGTATTCCTAAAGATGCTGCCTATTTGCATGTGACATCCAACAATACCATTTATGGAACACAAATGAAATCATATCCTGATTCACCAATTCCTGTGGTTTGCGATATGTCAAGTGATATTTTCAGTAAGCCTGTTGATGTTTCTAAATTTGATCTCATTTATGCCGGCGCTCAAAAGAATATGGGGCCGGCAGGAGTGACTATGGTAATTATTAAAAATGACATTTGTGGAAAAGTTAACAGGACCATTCCTACGATGTTAAACTACCAGACACACATTGAAGCTGATTCTTTGTATAATACGCCTCCGGTATTTCCAATCTATGTTTGTATGGCAACTCTGGAGTGGTTGCAATCAATTGGAGGGGTACCTGCAATTGCAAAATTAAATCAGAAAAAAGCAGCCATGCTGTATACAGAAATTGATAGCAATCCATTATTTACCGGAACTACAGCGGTTGAAGATCGTTCTGAAATGAATGTTTGCTTTGTGATGACAAAACCTGAACTTGAAGAGGAATTTTCTAAAGCAGTGAAAGATGCCGGAATAATTGGTATCAAAGGACATCGGTCCGTGGGAGGTTTCAGAGCTTCACTTTATAATGCACTTCCAATTGAAAGTGTAGCAGTGATGACTAAAGTTATGAGGGAGTTTGCAATGAAAACGGCTTAAAATAATTTTTATGATCAGAATTTTAGCTAATGACGGAATCGATGCAGCGGGAAAAAAATTATTTACTGATGCAGGTTTTGAAATCGTTACTGATAAAGTGCCGCAGGATCAACTTGCAACAGCACTTCTGAATTTCGATGGAATTTTAGTAAGAAGCGCTACTCAGGTTCGGCAAGAGCATATTGATGCATGCCCGAATTTGAAGTTGATTGGTAGAGCAGGAGTGGGAATGGATAATATTGATGTTGCCTATGCCCGTGAAAAAGGTTTGCATGTTGTGAATACACCCGATGCTTCATCGCAATCGGTTGCAGAATTGGTATTTGCTCATTTGTTCACCATGACTAGGTTCTTGCACGATGCAAACAGAAAAATGCCTGCATGTGACTCAAAGGAAATTTTCGACTCACTGAAAAAAAAGTATTCATCCGGTATCGAATTAAAAGGAAAAACTCTTGGGATTATTGGGTTTGGGAAAATCGGACAAACCGTTGCAAGAATGGCACTTGGTCTAGGGATGAAAGTTATGCCTTTCAAGCTGAATGCTGCGGATGTTAAAATAGAAATTGATTTTTTTCAAACACACAGCAATGCTTCACTAATGGTAACAATGAAGTGTGTTCCATTTGAGGAATTGTTAAGCCATAGTGATTTTATCACTTTGCATGTTCCTTTTCCTAAAGGTGCAGTCCCTGTAATTGCGGCAAAACAAATTGCTTTGATGAAACAAGGAGTTGGAATTGTAAATACCGCCAGGGGTGGAGTAGTTGCTGAGGGTGATCTTTTGGATGGGTTAAATTCCGGAAAAATCGGATATGCTGCATTAGACGTTTTTGAAGGAGAGCCCATGATTAGAAAAGAACTTCGTGAGCATCCAAATGTATCTTTGTCGCCGCATATTGGTGGCTCTACAAAAGAAGCTCAGGAGAGAATTGGTATTGAGCTTGCTGAAAAAGTTATTCAATTGTTTAATAATAATTAAAAAAGGGGGAAATTTCCCCCTTTTTTATTGAACCCCTTAATCGATTTAGTACTTTTCAATTTTCACAAAGCTTACTTTGTCATTTTCAGTTATTACCAATTGATAGAATCCTGAATTTAGATTTGAAAGGTCGATCTGAACAGAATTGGAATATGACGGAACTTTAAGATTCATTATTTTTCTACCAGTAATGTCAATAAGTTCAATCCGGGCCTCATTCTCGTTTTGAAGTTTGATAGTTGTTGCTCCATTGGTAGGATTTGGGTATGCAATTACGTTTTTAACTGACTCTTGTGAATCTGAAATTCCGGTTGTGTTGTTTTCAATAGAAAAAGAAACAGTGAAGCCATCACTACCGCCGTTGCTGGTATACACATTGCTTCCTAAGGTTAAATTAACTCCTGATTGATTTGCTCCGAAGTAGCCCGAAACAATTAATTCGTTTCCTTCTGTTTGCAAGTCATTGATTAAATCATCCCCCAATGTATTGTAAATTTCACAACCAATGTTACCATTTATGGTAGATGTGTACAATATAAATGCATCCAGTCCGCCAGAACTGTAAATGTTGTTTCCGTTTACTACCAACATATCTAAAAAATACCCTGAAATCGCAACATAATTATTGTTGGTTATTGCGATTTTTCCACTTTGTTGATACCCTTGAGATTCGAAATAGGTAGCATTAACAGGGTTTCCATTGGCATTCATTTCAAGAAGCATCACATTGCGATCGAGACCAGATGATGGTTTACCTGCAAACGAAAAAGTACCTTCATAGAATCCAGCTATATATATGCTCCCATTTCCAGTAGCTGTAATTCCAGTTCCGGCACTCGCGGATGTCATTGCAGATGCTGGTGTATAGTAGAAGACCGGATTACCCAATGCGTTGTACTTTGCAATCCATAAGTTCTGATTAGCCGATATGAAATTTTGTGTTCCGTTAAATCCTGCGTTTAAGGTGCCATTAAAATACCCGGTGATATAAATATTTGCATTTTCATCTGCAAACAAGTCCATTATTTTAACGATACCTGTATTATTCACCGATTCACAAACTGACCAAATTACTACCCCGTTGTTATTCATTTTTGCGATACAAACTGATTCCCCTATTGCAACCTGATCGCTGTTGGGAAACTGGTATGCGTGGGTGTTTGCCGCAAGAATTAAATTTCCATTCACATCTACAACGCATTTTACTCCTTCATCAGTTCCGGTACCACCAAACGATTGTAACCATATGATATTACCTGATTCATTAAATGCTGCGATAAAAATATCAGTGCCTCCATTTGATGTAACACTCTCCGTTCCTATGGTTAAAGTATTGTAAAATGAACCTGTCACATATATGATTCCTGTAGCCTGATCACAATCAATAGAATTTAATTGTTCGTGACAGGAATTGCCAAATGAAAGTGACCATTCCAATTGATGCTGTTCATTGTAAGCAGTTATAAAACAATCATTGCTTCCTGCTATTGAATTGGTGATGCCTTGTGAAGTCTCATAGTTTGTCACGAAGTTTCCGGCAACAATATGCTTTCCATTTATTGTAGTTGTTCCTGCAGTTTGTTGGTTGCCTGATCCACTTTCAATAGATGACCAATTTTGAACTATGGAAGCATTTCCAGTTTGAATTGACAATAAAGTAATGATTGAGATGATTAATGGAAGGAATTTTTTCATTTTGCTTTTTTGGTTAGTTTGATGATGCAAAAGTGAAATTTCCTTTTCAGCAAGATGTTATTAAATGAGTAACCTGTTGTTAATGTTTATTCATTTGCATTTTCTGTTAGTGATTCGCTATAAATATTTCTAAACTGGTATTTACTCCGGCCAGGTTTATCAATCTGTTGATTATCAGATTTATGAGATTAGGTCTAATTTCTTGGCAGGTAACGATTGATATATACTGATATTTCGGTTTAATCGTCTAAATAATTGAATAACAATATTATATGACGTTTTTCAGGTGTAAAACTGCCCAAGTAATTTATAGCATAAAAAGTCTTGAAATGTGTATTTTTAAAAATCATAGCCTTATTATAAGGTATAAAACCTAATTTTGCGTTCCTGAAAAAAAACAGATTTATGGCAATATTAAAAGCATTTAAAGGAATTCGCCCGGTAGCTTCTGAAGTTGCGAAGGTGGCCTCCAAACCGTATGATGTACTAAATGAAATTGAAGCACGCGAAGAATGTAAGGGTAACCCACATTCATTTTATCACGTGATTAAACCCGAAATTGATTTTCCGGACGATTTTGATCATTATGCACCTGAAATTTATTTAAAAGGGAAAGATAATTTCAATAAGTTGATCAATGAGGGCGTTTTCTTTCATGATGATAAAGAATGCTTATATATATATCAGCAAACGATGCATGGGAGAAAGCAAAATGGTATTGTTGGTTGTGCAGCTGTTTCTGATTACGTTAATGACGTAATTAAAAAGCATGAACTAACACGTCCCGATAAGGAAGAGGACAGAAAGAAACATGTTCGGGTGAGTGGTATGAATTATGAGCCTGTGTTTTTCGCTTATCCGAAAGTGGTTGCGCTCGACGAAATCGTAAACCGGATCATTCAGGGTAAGCCTGAATATGATTTTGTTGCTGATGATGGTATCGGACATACCTTTTGGGTAGTCAAAGACGATGCTACAATTCAGGCTATCATTGGCCATTTTGCAAATATCAAAGCAACTTATGTTGCCGATGGTCATCATCGTACAGCAGCAGCAGCTTTGGTTGGAAAAGAGCGAATGGAAGGAAATCCAAATCATAAAGGCAATGAAGAATACAATTTTTTCCTTGCAGTACATTTTCCGGATGATCAGTTGGCGATCATGGATTATAACCGGGTGGTGAAAGATCTGAATGGTCATTCAGCAAGTGAATTTATTGAGAAACTGAAACAAAATTTCGACGTTGCGGAAAAAGGTACCTCTATATTTAAACCCGATCAACTGCATACATTTAGCATGTACCTGGAAGGAAAATGGTACTCTTTGAAGGCTAAAAGCGGAACCTATAATGATCAGGATCCAATCGGGGTATTGGATGTGACCATTCTATCGGATAAAATTCTTGGTCCTTTGCTAAACATTCATGACCTCAGAACCGACAAGCGAATCGAGTTTGTAGGTGGACTTCGTGGCCTAGGGGAATTGGAGAAAAGAGTAAATTCCGGAGAAATGAAAGTTGCCTTTGCTTTATATCCGGTTACTATGAAGCAATTGATAGATATTGCAGATACCGGTAACATCATGCCACCTAAAACAACCTGGTTTGAACCAAAGCTCAGAAGTGGACTTGTAGTTCATAGTATTGATTAATGTGATGCAATTGGCATTTTTAAAAATAAGATGGGCCCAGTTTTTGAGAGAACTCAAATCACTGGGTCTTTTTTATGCTTTTTTACTTACATCTGGAATTGTTGCTGCTCTGTGGATATTCTATCAGGTTCAGGGAAAGACTGAACCCAGATATGGCTCAATGCTGTTTATTGTTGCTTTAATTCTAAGCATTCATCTAAACAGAAAAGATCATAGATTTATCAGGCTCGTTTCTGAACAACCCTATTTTGTATATATTTCTGAATATGGTTTTTTAGCTTTTGTATTTATTTTTCTTTCATTTTTAAAATCGCAAGCATTTACGATGTTCTTGTTAATTCCGGCAATTGCTACAATTTCTTTGATTAACGTCAGAGTTATTGGCAATACCAAATCCGGCTTTATGGGCAGATTCATTCCTGCATCAAATTATGAATGGAAATCCGGTATAAGATCCACCGGCTGGTTTATTCCTTTTCTGATTTTATGTGGCATACTGTTAGCGCCATTACCGTTTGCATCATTGGTTATATGTTGGATAATTCTTGCATTAAGTATTTCTTTTTATGAACAGGGCGAATCCAGAGAAATGATCCAGTCTTTCATGCTCCCCGCACGAAAATTTCTATTGCAAAAAACCGGAATTCATGTGCTGACATTTTTGTTGTGTATTCTTCCTGTATTAATTGCGAACTTTGTTTTTTTTTCTGATAAATGGTGGCTTGGACTCAGTTTTGTTTTATTTTGTATTATTAATATTGCTTCATTTGTTGCATCCAAGTATGCAGTCTGGCAACATGGTCAAATCAATAAATCGCAATCTGTGTTAAATTCAATTGGTATGATTGGTCTTTTTATTCCTTTCTTGTTGCCTATCCCAATTGTTAATTTGGTTAGGAATTACCGTAAAGCAACTCATAACTTAAGAACTCTGCTCAATGATTTCAATTAATGGTTTGAATATCGCTTATGGAAGCCATCAGGTCATAGTTGATTTGAATTGGGAACTTCAGGAAGGTCTTATTCATGGACTGGTTGGATTGAATGGTTCCGGTAAAACTACTTTGTTGCAATCAATGTCCGGCATTTTAAAGCCTCAAGCAGGATCATTAAATTTTCGTGGTGAAAAATTTACACCACAGAATATTTCAATGCTTGAAACTGAACCTTATTTTTATAAAGGGATTACAGGTGTTGAATATTTACATCTGTTCAAATCACCGGGGAATACACGTTTTATTGCACAGGAATGGCTTGATTTATTTTCAGTTCCAGGTGATGAATTGATTGATAATTATTCAACCGGTATGAGAAAAAAACTTGCCCTGATTGGGATTTGTAAATTAAGCCGCCCTGTCATTCTGCTCGATGAACCTTTTAACGGACTGGATCTGGAATCATCAAGGATCCTGACTTCTGTTTTGAAAAAGCTGGTTTCAAAAGGGCATACCATTATTATTACTTCTCATATATTGGAAACTCTCACAGGTTTGTGCACCTATATTCATTATCTTAGAAATGGTGTGATAGCAAATGTGTTTAATGCTGAGGATTCAGCTTTGATTGATAAAACTATTTTTGCTGAACTTGATGCCGGAATTGAAAAGAAAATAGAAGGCATTCTGTAGTGAGGATGACCTAAATAATATTCCTTTATGAAACAAAAAAAGAATCTTTTGCTTTTACATGGTGCTCTGGCAGACCGAAATCAGTTTGAAGGATTAGTTCCTTTACTCGAACAAAAGTTTTCAGTACATTCAATTTCATTTCCTGGCCACGGCATAGAGGCTCTCAGGCAATATCATTATACAATTGAATCTTTTGCTTTATATGTTCTGGATTATCTTAGAACTCATAAAATATCCCAACCTTTAGTTTTCGGATATTCCATGGGTGGATATGTTGGATTGTATCTTGCTGCTAAATTTCAGGATTCAGTATCTGGCATTGTAACTTTGGGGACCAAAGTTGATTGGACAGTTGAAAGTGCAGCAAAAGAAGTGAAACAACTTGATCCCGAAAAGATTTTAGAGAAGGTTCCTAAATTTGCTGATCGGTTGAGCAGAATTCATGGTCCTGAGAATTGGAGGAATGTTGTGATAAGCACCGGTCTATTGATGACGGAACTAGGGAGAAGTGCTTTAAATGAAGATGATTTCAAATCAATAAATGTTCCGGTTACCATGATGATTGGGGATCGTGATTCGATGGTTGATTTAAATTCTGCCAAAGCTGTGAGTGATTTAATTCCAGATTCCGGTTTTGTTGTATTTCAGAACACGGAGCATCCATTTGAAAAGGCAGACCTTTCGTCATTAGCTGAATTTTTAATCAATTTTTAGGCTGCCGAAATAAATATTTGGAAAATCGAAATACCCTTGATACATTTGGACATGAAGTTCAATTTATCTGAAATGCTTCTTTCAAAAAGAGATGCCATCAATCTGGATGTATTTAGAATTCTTTTTGGTTTAGTTCTGCTTTTTCAATATTATAGTTTCTATAGTGTCGATTTTATTGATCGTGGAATTATTGCTCCTAAATTTTTATTTAGTTATGACCTGACCCCATTCATTGTGCCACTTCCTGAAGGTATTATGAAAATCATGATGCTGGTAACATTAATTGCACCGATATTTATCATGATTGGGAGGTTTTTCAAAGTGGCTATATGGAGTTATATTGTTTGCTTCGGATATTTCTTTCTTTTGGATGAATCTTATTATAATAATCACTTCTATGTTATATTATTGCTTTGTTTCCTTTTTCTCTTTTACAGCCCTTCAGGATTCAAAAAAGTAAATATGGTTCCATCCTGGTTGCTATTTTTATTTCAGTTTCAAATAGTAATAGTGTATTTTTATGGAGGAGTCGTAAAGCTGAATTATGATTGGCTAGTTTTACAGCAACCAGTTAGATCGTTACTGGAGATTAATACTTCTATTTCACCATTTCCTGAGCTTCTTAAAAGTGAAGCAGTTATTTATTATCTTACTTATGGGGGTGTTGTTTTTGATTTGCTGATAGGTTTTTTACTATGGTGGAGAAAAACCAGGATTGCAGCAATTTTGCTATCGATTATATTTCATTTGACAAATTTGTTTATTTTTAATTTTGGTTATGGAGGAGAAATTGGTATATTTCCTTTTCTCATGATAGCATCTAATTTACTTTTTCTTGATTCGGATTTATTAAGGAATTATTTCAATAATTGGTTCCCTAATGACAAGAAAGCTGTCAAAGTATCTCTTGATTCAAATTTAAATAATTCCTGGCATTTTAATCATAAGGCCCTGGTATTTGTGTATTTATATATTTTTATTCAAATAATTCTACCTTTCAGACATTATCTTTCTCCGGTTCATGTTGACTGGACAGGGCAGGGACAATATTTTGCCTGGCGAATGAAGATTTATTCAAAAACTGTTCAAGTTAAATTTACTGCCAGACGATTTCCCGATGATAAACCTGTTACTGTTCAGTTGCAGAAAATGTTAAACACCGTACAGGTTAATATGATGGGACAACATGCAGATATGGTTTATAAGACTGCTCAATATATTGTACATGATCTGGAGACTCGTCTGAAAATTAAGGATCCAATTATAAATGCAGAAATTAGAGTCTCTTATAACGGCAGGCCATTTGTTAATTTTGTGGACCCTGATGTAAATCTGGCCAAAGTTTCTTATAATCCTTATGGAAATAATTCCTGGGTCATGCCTAAGCCTGAATAGGACCAAAAGGGAATTCTTTAGGTATATTTATTGATGGATTTTCTTCTATTGGAAATACATAGTTCAACCAGGGAACCCCATCATAAAGGAGATCTTTTTCATATTTGAGACCTAATTTTTCAGTAACTCTTATTGATCTTTCATTTTCTTTGTGAACGCGGGCTACAATTCTTTTGATGCCAAATTCTTCAATTCCAGCTTTTATGCATACAGATGCAGTTTCAAGAGCTAAGCCTTGACCCCAGAATTCAGGCAGAAAGCGATATCCAATATCGACTTCGTTTTCTTCAAGAATATACTTTAACCCACACCAACCCGCGAATTGATTAGTATCCTTCAGAATTACAGCCCACCTTCCAAATCCTGAAATTTGATAAGCCTTGTAATTTTTTAAGAATGCTGCCGCTTCAGCATGATTTTCAAATGGTGGATCTGTAGTAAAACGAAAAATATCTGGATGTAAGTTTAAACGGTAGACTGCTTGTGCATCGTCAGGAGAGAATTCTCTCAGGAAACAACGGTTAGTCTCGAAAAGGATATTGCTTTTCATTTGTTTATCTTAACTTTGCGAACCAAATTTACGAAAAGTTTAAATGAATTCAAGTTCAAGTCCAATTGCTGATTCTATTTTGAACCTAAAGAATGAGTTAGCTCCATTTAATGCCAAGCTTGTTGCAGTTTCCAAAACGAAACCAGTTGAAATGATTCTTGAAGCCATTAAAGCGGGTCAGGTTGATTTCGGTGAAAATTATGTTCAGGAACTTGATGTCAAACAGAAACAAATTTCTGCTCCGATCCAATGGCATTTTATTGGACATCTTCAAACTAATAAAGTAAAGATTATAGCACCTTATGTAGATTTGATTCATGGTGTTGAAAATGTGAAAGCTTTGGAAGTTATTAGCAGGCAGGCATTTGCTTTGGAAAGAGAAATTGCGGTGTTGCTACAGATTCATATTGCAAAAGAGGAAACTAAATTTGGATTTGACGTGGAAGAGGTGGGGAAGGTCGTGTCTGATTTATTTGAGAATCCCTTGCCTGCTGTAAAGTTATGCGGGTTCATGGGAATGGCAACATTTACCAATGATGAGCAGGTGATCAGAAAAGAATTTCGTTCGCTTAGAAAATTATTTGAATCGGTGAAGCAGGGGTTTGAATCGAGGGGTATTGCGGGATTTGATACATTGAGCATGGGCATGACATCTGACTATAAAATTGCTTTGGAAGAAGGAAGTACCATGGTCAGGATTGGAAGTGCAATTTTTGGCTCGCGATAAGTTGTAAGTTATTTTTACATTTGTATTATTAAAACGGAAATATGTTCACAATTGCAATTCATGGTGGTGCTGGTACCATTTTACCTTCTGACCTGACTGCTGAAAAGGAAATACTTTATCGAAATGGTCTTGATAGTGCTATTCGGGCAGGAATTAACATTTTGGAAAGCAAAGGAACAGCCATGGATGCTGTTACAGCAGCTGTAACTGCTTTGGAAAATAACCCGTTATTTAATGCCGGGAAAGGATCTGTTTTCAACCATCTGGGGCGCCATGAAATGGATGCCTCCATAATGGATGGTAAAAATCTTGCGGCTGGTGCTGTTACTTGTGTGACCGGAGTTAAAAACCCTGTTCAACTGGCCAGGCTGGTGATGGAAAAAACAGAACATGTAATGCTTTGTGGAAGTGGTGCTGAAGAGCTTGCACATCAATTTAAATTGCCCTTTGAAAGTCCTGAATATTTTTTCGATTCATTTAGACATGATCAATGGATTGCCATACGTGATTCTGAAGCTACTCAGCTGGATCATTCAGGTGAAAAGAAATTTGGAACAGTAGGTGCTGTTGCTTGTGATATGCATGGAAATCTTGCTGCCGCAACTTCAACCGGAGGTATGACAAATAAAAAGTATAATAGAATTGGTGATACACCTGTCATAGGTGCTGGTACCTATGCCTCTGATTCCAGTTGTGCTGTTTCTTGTACAGGGCATGGTGAGTTTTTTCTGAGAGCAGTGGTTGCCTATGACATAGCTTGTTTAATGCAATACAAAGGTTGTTCATTAGAAGAAGCCTGCCGGATAGTGGTACTCGATAAATTAGTAAAAATAGGAGGGGAAGGTGGCGTAATTGCTGCGGATACCAAAGGCAATATCAGCCTTGTTTTTAACAGTGCCGGAATGTACCGGGCTTCTTTCAAGGCCGGAGAAATGGTTCAGACAGCAATTTATCGCTGATTTTCAGAACTTTTGATTGATTTGAGTTGTTTTCTTTCAAATTGAATATTTGAATGGAAAAATGTATCTTTACCATACTAAAATGCTTATCATGAGAAAGTTATCTTCATTACTGGTTAGTTTATGCCTGATGTTTTCAGTATTGGTTACCGGGCTCCATGCTTCTGCACCCATTCCTGCTCCGTATCAGCAAGGGAAAGTCATATTTAGAATGGCTCCTGAATATCGTGCTTCATCCAGAGTTACCGGAATAGACCTTGCTGAATTTCAATTGATTTTTAATCAGATTAAAGCAGCTTCCGTAAGTAAAAAATTTCCCCGACATGAAAGGCCTGCTACTCATTTTGATGCCAAAGGAAACAAGCTGGTAGACTTATCATTAATTTATGAAGTTAGTTTTGATCCAGCAATGCCTGTAAATAAGGTTGTGCAATCATTGCTTGCAACAGGAAAAGTTATTTACGCAGAGCCGGTTTATACTATGGAATTGCTGTACAATCCGAATGATCCTGATACTGCATCTCAGTATTATCTCACATTAATAAAAGCGTTTGATGCATGGGATATTAATCAGGGCGATACCAATTTTGTTGTTGGTGTAACTGACACCGGTGCTGATTTAGACCATCCTGATCTTGCTGCGGGAATTAAATATAATTATGCAGATCCGATTAATGGTGTCGATGATGATGGTGATGGTTTTACAGATAATTTTTATGGTTGGGATGTTGGTGATAACGATAATGATCCCAGTGTAGATGTAGTCCATGGTTCCTTTGTATGCGGTCTTGCAGGTGCTTCAACAGATAATGGTACCGGAATTGCCGGAACCGGTTTTAAAACAAGATTTCTACCTGTGAAAATTTCATCCAATGGTGTATTGAATGCAGCATATGATGGAATTGTATATGCTGCTGATCACGGTTGTCAGGTAATTAATTGCTCCTGGGGTGGATTTGGTGGAGGCCAGTTTGGTCAGGATATTGTTGATTATGCAACTATCAATAAAAATGCTCTCGTTGTCGGAGCCAGCGGTAATTCAAATAATGAAGCTCCATTTTTTCCGGCATCTTACAATAATGTATTATCTGTGACCGGTACCAATAATACCGATACTAAGTGGGTGAATTCAAGTTATGGTGCATTTGTGGATATGTGCGCACCGGGAGAAGGTATCTATTCAACCATTTTTGATAATAATTATTCTTTTTCATCAGGGACATCTTTTGCGGCACCAATTGTTGCCGCAGCAGCAGCAATTCTCAGAACTCAATTTGCATTTTATACGCCTATGCAAATTGCCGAACAGTTGCGAATGACCTCTGATGATATTTATGCTGTTCCTGGAAATGCTTCCTACATAAATAAATTGGGCAAAGGTCGGTTGAATTTATTCAGAGCTTTAACTGAAAGTCCTAAGTCGGTTAGAATGATCAATCAGACAATCACTGACAATAATGATAATGCTTTTGCAGGTGATGATACATTAGATATAACAGTGTTCTTAAGAAATTACCTTGCACCACTTTCGAGTTTGAATGCTACACTAACATGTAACATTCCTGGTATAACTATCCTGAATGGTAATCTCCCGGTTGGAGCTATGAATACTTTGGCAGATTATGATAATACAGGTACTCCATTCCGTGTGGTCATACCTAATGGGATTGCCTTTAACACCAAGGTTACCTTTACACTTAGTTATGCAGATGCCGGTTATAGCGACTGGCAGATTTTTGATCTTGTTGTTAATGTTGATTACATCAATGTATTAATCAATGATGTGGGTACATCAATTACGAGTAAAGGAAGAATTGGATATAATGAGGGTAGTCAGGTACAGGGAATTGGGTTTACTTACAACGACGGAACTTCCTTGTGGTATGAAGGTGGATTGGTTTTAGGAACCGACACGTCACATGTTTCTGATCACCTTTTTGGTTCACCGGTTTCTGTTATGTCGAATGATTTTATTTCCATGATTAATGTCAGGAAAATTATTCCTACAGTTGATTCTGATTTTGATCTTGACAGCAGGTTTAATGATGATGGTGCGGGAACAACACAATTGGATGTGGAAGTTAATCAGAAAACATACGCATGGAGTACACCGGCAGATAGCAAATATATAATTGTTGAATATATTATCTCTAATAAAGGAACCAATCAACTCACCGACTTCTATGCAGGTATTTATGGGGATTGGGATATTGGTGCTGTTATCGATAACAGAGGACAATATGACAGTGGTTTAAAAATGGGATATGCATTTAATACAGGTACCCCAACCGTGTATGCCGGTGTTAAGCAATTGAATTCCGGGCCTAACAATGTATATGCATTCGATAATGACGGGGCAGGGGGTACCATTGGTATTTACAATGGATACACTAAATCTGAAAAGTATCAGTCGTTATCAACTTTAAGAAGTTCCTCAGGTCAGAATGGTGCAGGTAACGATGTTTCCCTAATGGTGGCTTCCGGACCTCACACAATTCCTGCAGGTGATTCTATCACCGTCGCATTTGCACTATTAGCAGGAAATGATCTGACCTCTTTAACCAATTCTGCAATTGCTGCCGATATTAAATACAGCACATTAAACTCAATAATTCCATTGCAACCTGTACTAACTACAAGCTTAAGTCAGAATTTCCCCAACCCTTTCAGTGGTCAAACAACAATCAATTATTCTTTGGCTTCTGATGAAGTTGTAACTATTGAAATTTACAATGTTTTGGGAGAGCTTGTTCTAAAGCCTGTTAATAATGAAAAACTTCCTGCAGGTGAATACACATTCGATTTTGAGACTAAAGCTGGTGAAGATGGATTTTATTATTGCCGCATGATAGCAGGTAGTAATAATCAAACGATAAGAATGATTTCAATCCAATAGCTACACAACATATCTATAAAGAAAAAGGCTTGCCAATCTGGCAAGCCTTTTTCTTTATAGTCGTTGTTAATTCTATCTTGATATAATCATCCGGTTCGTACGCTGAACTTTTCCATCAATCTCGAGAGAATAAAAGTAAAGTCCATTTTTTAATAATGAGCCACTGTTGCTATCGCCGTTCCAGTTAATTTTGTGCACGCCTGCTTTTTGCGATTCGTTTACAATCGTTTTTACTTTTTGTCCAATTACATCATAAACATTGATTGTTACATTGGAGGCATTGTTTTTAAGGTTGTATGTGATCAAGGTATTAACCTTTAAAGGATTTGGAAAATTATTCATCACAAATTCTTTAAATTCTATTTCTTCTTCACCTACGCCACAAAATCCGGGAATTACACCTGTGAAATTAGATGTTGGTGGATTGGCTGTCATATCAACTATGATATAATTATTGCTGAAATCATAGCCAAACAGGGTGCCATTAGCATTCCTGAAAAACATGTCGATTGCATATATAGTTGATCCGTTAGGAATTGGTCCTGACAAACCGGAACTATAATACACAAATGGATCTACACAAATAGACCAGGTATCATTACCCTGAGAAGTCATTAAGCCGATTCCGTTGTCCAAATTAGGGCTGCCAACAATATATTCCCATGCACCGGATGGGCTTGATGTAACTGCACCGGAATACATATATACTTTACTTGCTCCGGCTAGTCCGCTGACACCTTGATTGGCGTAATAAGTGATCCTCAGATCATTTTGTTGAGCTGAAGCCAGCATCACAAACCCATTAAGAAATACTAATAAAGGTAAGAGTCTTTTCATATGTTGAAGATTAGTTTTCGTCTTTGTTTCTATAATATGCACAAAGTTAATGAATTCCACAAGGCTTGTCGAGTCTTTTTAATACATTTCTTTCAACATGCTGATGTTGAACGGAGACAAATCGGTATCATCTTGATAAAGCTTTGAAAATCAAATATATAGTTGATTTTCCACAGTTGGTTTACCAGATTGCAATTCTAAAAAAATAAATAAAGCCCTGAATATCAGGGCTTTATTTGTAGCGAAGGGGGGAATCGAACCCCCGACCTTAGGGTTATGAATCCTACGCTCTAACCATCTGAGCTACCTCGCCATTTGAGGAAGTTCCGGCAATTCCCGGTCATTTTTGAGGGCGCAAAGATACTAAAGCCATCTGTAATTCAAAATTAGAATGTTTAATTCCGTAATTGATTTTAAAGTCAAACTATAATTTTTTGTAGAACATTTGCCACAAAAAAACGAACCGTTCACCCCTCTGTTCCTGCTGTTGGCAAAATAAAGAAGGTCTTGAATAAGAGTTCGGGCTAAATTGCCTGATATGCCTGAATTTCCAGAGGCCAGGACCATATCTGTGAATATAAATTAATGCCCGATCACATGAAAAAAATGAATTACAAAACAGGAACATTGTCAACCTTTAAAGGGGTAATGGCAACATTATTATTAGTAACTCTAATAGCAATTGGAACATTTGAAAAAAGTGCTGCGCAAACAGTTCTTATCAGTCCTTCCGGGAATGGTGGATTTGAGAGCGGAACAACATTTCCTGCTAACGGTTGGACTGTAGTAAATTCTGCCTCCGGTAATTCCTGGGTAGTGGGAACAGTTGCAAAATCGGCAGGAGCCAGAGGTGCATACATTTCAAACAACTCCGGAACGTCAAATAACTATTCCAATTTTGGTTTATTCAGCACGGCATCAAGAACGGTACATTTTTACCGTGATGTAACTTTTCCTGCTGGCGAAACTCAAATTACCTTAGATTTCAAATGGCGTTGCAATGGTGAATCAGGTGCCGATTATATTAAAGTTTCACTTGCTCCTACTTCAGTCACACCTGTTACAGGAACAGATATCAATGCAACCTATCAGGTAGCAGGCCCTTATTCAGGTCAGGGAAGTGTTTTTCAAACAGTTTCAGTAACCATTCCGGCAAGCAATGCAGGAACAACCAAACGATTAATTTTTACATGGATAAATAATAATAATCTTATAGGATCCAATCCTGCGGGCGCATTCGATGAAATTTCATTAACAACATGTACCCCGCCGGTAGTTTCTGCTTCCAACAATGGTCCAGTATGTGCAGGAGGCGATATCAATCTTTCAGCTACAGGTGGAGGTACCTATTCGTGGACAGGCCCCAATGGATTTAGTTCCGCTTCGGCGAATCCTACCGTATCCAATATGGGAATTTCGAAAGTAGGTACTTATACAGTTACGGTTACAAATTCAGGTTGTTCAGCTACAACAACAACAAATGTTAGTTATAATCCCGCACCATCGGGAACCCCTTCTTCTTCGCCTGCAACAGTGTGCAGCGGATCTTCTGTTGCTCTGAATTCAAATCTTGCAGTTGATTTTGGTTCTTCTAACACAACTGATTTTAGTATACCCGATAATAATTCAACTGGTATAACTTCCTCTACTCTTGCAGTAGGATCAGGTTTGAATGCAAACCAGGTTACATCTGTTAAAGTTAATATTACTCATACCTACACAGGAGATTTAACTCTTACTTTAAGAGCACCAAATGGTTCTACCATTGATCTTTCAAGTGGAAATGGAGGATCAGGAAATAACTATACAAATACTGTTTTTGTTACCGGTGGCACTCCTGTAACCTCAGGTGCAGCTCCTTTTACTGGTAATTTTGCGCCAGAGCAGGCATTCAGTGGACTCACCGGAACTGCACATGGAACATGGGCATTGATTGTAAAAGACCTTGCCGGAACTGATGTTGGTACTTTGCTTGACTGGACTTTGGCAATTCAAACAACATCTGGAATTTCTTATTCATGGACAGCAAACAACAGTGGTTTTACAGCATCATCAGCTTCAACCAGTGACTCTCCAACTGCATCAACCATCTATAGTGTACAGGGTACTTATTTAGGTTGTTCAGCTACTCAAAATTTAAACTTAGCTGTACTTGATTTACCTGTTATTAATGCAACAAGCAACGCTCCGGTGTGCGAAGGAACTGATTTAATCTTAAATGCATCCGGAGGCAATACTTATTCATGGACTGGCCCATCATTCGGTTCAGGATCACAAAATCCGGTAATTAACAGCGCCACTCAGTCGAATGAAGGTTCCTATACAGTCGTCGCAACAGATTTGTTCGGATGTTCAAATTCGCAAACATTGGTAGTAGATATAAATGAAGTACCTGTTGTTTCTTTTGTTTCTCAAACCAATATTACATGTAACGGATGGTCGGATGGTGAAATTATTGCCACAGCTACCGGAGGTTCCGGATTCTACTTGTATTCGGATGGTTCAAATATAAATTTCGATGGAATCTTTTCAGGACTACCAGCAGGAAATTATAATATTACAGCAATTGATGCATTTTCATGCGAAGGTGTTACTCCTGCAACATTAACACAACCTGATCCTACTACTGTAGCGGATGCAGGAAGTGACAATGTAGTTTGTGATGGCAGCAGTGTTTTACTTAATGCAAATACTGCAGTTGTCGGTGTCGGAACTTGGAGTGTTAGTTCAGGTACAGGTAATTTTACTGATCCAAATAATGCTGCTACATCTTTATCAGGAACATCAATAGGTGCCAATGTAATGAGGTGGACTATCGACAATGGTGTGTGCGGATCAAATTTTGATGAGTTGGTAATAAATACCAATGAACTTCCTCAGGCAGCAATTAGCGGCTCAACTACAATTTGCTCAGGTCAGAGTGCCCAGCTTACTATTAATTTTACCGGAGCAGGTCCATGGACATATTCATACACAAATGGTCTCAATAATTTTGGTCCGTTTACAACCAATAATAATCCCGAAATTATTTCTGTCGCACCAGTTGTTACCAGAACCTATGTAGTTTCGAATGTTAGCGATCTCAATTGTGCTGGTGTTGTGTCAGGAAGTGCGCAGGTTGTTGTTAATGTTGGTTTGCCCGGAGGTACAATTGCAACCGGCGCTATTGTTAGCCCGCCAACTGCATGTGCAGGAAATGTAATTAATGTTGCCTGCAATTCCGTTTCAAATGTGAATGGTTATACATGGTCTGTAACTTCAGGAACTTTAATTGATGGTCAGTCTGGTCCTTATACAACCAATACACCTAACGCAACCCTAACATTAGGAAGTGTTCCTCCAAATTCTTCCGGTTGGTTGGTTTGTGTGATGGGTTCAAATGCATGTGGTAATACAAATCAAAAATGTTTCAACATTCGCGGAAATCTAAGCACACCAGGAGTTATAGCAGGAGATGTTGTTGCGTGTGAAAATTCAGTAAAATCATATAGTGTTCCTGCTGTTGCGGGCGCTGAAAATTATTCATGGTCAGTTTCTCCGGGAATGACTATCGTGAGTGGAGCAGGAACTAACAACATCACGGTTAGTTTTGCTCCCGGATTCACTCAGGGTAACTTGTGCGTTGCTGCAGGATTAAATTGTGGTTTCACAGGATTATCACGTTGCCTGGTTATCAAAAACATTACTCCTGCTTTAGGTAATTTAACCGGTCCTTTTGCATTATGTCCTGGACAAACCAATCAGGTTTTCAGTGTGCCTTCAGTAGCAGGTGCTGCAAGTTATAATTGGACGATTCCTTCAAATGTATCTGTTGTTAGTGGTCAGGGTACACCTTCTCTTGTATTGAATGTTGGAAATAACTTCAACATCGGTCAATTGTGTGTTGAAGTTGTTTCTAATTGTGGTTTGGTTTCATCTACCAGATGTAAAACTATTTATTCTACTATTCCTCAAACACCATCCCTGATTGCCGGACAGGCAGGAGGTGTGTGCGGACAAACATTAACTTATGCTGTCCCATCTGCACCCGGAATCAACAGTTACAACTGGAGTTTACCTTCAGGTGCAAGTTTTGTATCACCTAATGGTTCGAATTCTGTTGACATAAGTTTCATAAACTCTATGGGTAGTGGTCAAATTTGTGTGAGCTCAGTAAATAGTTGTGGTTCCAGTATTCCTCGTTGTATGAATGTGAAAGGAATTCCTGCTGATGCCGGAAATATAAATGGAGCTAATTCGGTTTGCCCTGGTGAACAAGGCTTAATGTTTTCAATAAATGCAGTGCAAGGTGCTAACAACTATATATGGACTGTTCCAACTGGTGCTACAATTATTGCCGGACAAAATACAACATCGATTATTGTTGACTGGGGTACTGCCAGTGGTGCTGTAACTGTAAAAGCTTCTAATGATTGCGGATTCTCAGGAACCAAAGTATTTAATGTTTCTGTTGGTTGCAGAATTGCTTCTACGGCTCCTGAAGGATTTATGGTTTATCCAAACCCTGCCCGCGAAAAGGCAACGATTTCATTTGAATCGAAAACAAGCTCAACCGCTACAATCAAAATGACTGATATAGCTGGACGGATATTATTTTCTGAAAATATGGAAGTTTCAAAAGGCAAGCAATCTGTACCTGTTAATCTGTACGGCATTAAGCCAGGTACTTATCTGGTGCAGGTTGAATCAAATGGAGAGCTAATGATTGCAAAACTGACTGTACAATAGTCTAAAGCCACAATATTCCAATGCATAATTGATCAGCGCTTACCCTATATATTTCACGTATATAATTAAAAATCAATAATATGTGAAATGTATAGGGTATTGCTTTGAAGTTGATTTAAAAATAAACAAAAGTGCACAATCAAAAGAAACAGACAGTAATAAATCATGTTTTTACCCTCAATTTGATGCCATTCACATAAAAGTTGAGCATTTCTGAAAGCCCTGAAAGTAACTTGATCGAAATGATTAATAAAGGCAAAATTTAAAAACTCATCTACAAAACAATAAAAAATGAAAAAATTGAACTCCAACCACAAAACGATTGCTACTGCCCAACTAACGGGCAGGGGGATCAAACGATTGACAATGGCAGTATTATTACTGCTTGTATCACACTGGGTAACTGCTCAGACAACCTTTACAAACAGTTCGTCAATTTCAATGTCATCATCATTGGCATCAAATGGATCACCATATCCATCAAACATTACTGTTTCTGGAATGACAGGTGTGATATCGAATGTAACAGTAACGCTAACGAACGTTTCTCACACCAATCCAGACGACATTGATGTTGTAGTACAATCTCCGACTGGAGTCAATGTTGTTCTGATGTCTGATGTAGGAGGAACTGGTGATATCACCAATCGTACCTACACTTTGAGTATGGCGGCGGCTAATTTTTTAAGTGATGGTTCATCTAATGCAGCAGGTACCTACAAACCTACCAACATTGGTGCTTCCGATGACTGGCCTTCACCTGGACCCGGAACTTTGAGTCAGGGTACTCCAACATTAGCAAATTTTAATGGTGCTAGTGCTAACGGAGTTTGGAAATTGTTTGTCAGGGATGATGCCTTGTTTGGAACCGGTTCAATCAATGGAGGTTGGTCAGTTACAATTACATCCTGCGTACCTCCTTCAGCAACTGCTTCAAGTAATAGTCCTGCTTGTGTAGGTTCAGCAATTAACTTAACTGCAACTGGTGGTACATCGTACTCATGGACTGGACCTGATGGATTCTCATCCTCATCTGCAACTCCAACAATTGCATCTGCAACGCTAGCGAAAGCAGGAGTTTATACTGTTGTTGTAACTGATGCTGGTTGTTCATCAACAACCACAACTACCGTAGTTGTAAATAGTGCACCATCAGGAACACCAACTGCTTCTTCAGCTTCAGTTTGCGAAGGTGGTTCAGTGACATTAAGTGCAAATCAATTTAGAAAAGCGGTTGTACAAAATGCTACTGATTTTGCAATTCCTGATAACAATACAACAGGTATAACGTCTACAGTTACTGTTTCTGGTACCGGATTAACTGCCGCTCAGGTAGTAAGTAGTGTATTGATTAACATAACTCATCAATTTAATGCTGACCTTGACATTTTCTTAAAAGCTCCAAACGGTTCTCAAATTGAATTAAGTACCGATAATGGTGGAAGTGGTCAAAATTATGTGAATACCTTATTTCAAACTGGAGGCGGAAGTATCACTGCTGCTTCTGCTCCAATGACTGGCACCTTTGCACCTGAACAAGCTTTTTCAACACTTACAGGAACCGGTGATGGAACATGGAGCCTGGTAGTAAAAGATGATGCTGCGGATGATTTGGGTACCTTAACCGATTGGACACTTACATACAATACTCCTGCAGGTGTTACTTATTCCTGGACGTCAACACCATCAGGATTTACTTCAACAGCTGCAAACCCTACTGCTAATCCAACTACAACAACTACTTACGAAGTAATTGCAACAGGTAATGGTTGTGCTGGAAGCCCTGCAACTGTAACTGTAACCACGTTAGCTCCTCCTGTAGCGGTTGCATCTTCAAATACACCTGTTTGTGAAGGCTCAGATTTAAATCTGAATGCTTCAGGTGGTACAAGTTATGCATGGACTGGTCCATCATTTACTTCTTCAACACAAAATCCAACTATTTCAGGTGCTTCAATTGCAGCTTCAGGAAGTTATACTGTTGTTGTAACAAATGCATTCGGATGTACAGATGCTGAAACAATATCTGTAACCGTTAATGATAAACCAGAATTAAGTATTCTTACGCAAACGAATGTTACTTGTAACAGTGGTGCTGATGGAGCAATTGCTTTGGATGTTACCGGAGGTACAGGACCATTCTTGTATTTTGATGGAAGTAATTTCAGTTTTGATGGAACTTTCTCTGGATATGCAGCAGGATTGGTTTCAGTAACTGTAACCGATGATAATAGCTGTGAAGATGTTATCAGTTTCAATATCACTGAGCCTGGTCCAATTACAATTGCTGATGCAGGTTCAGATCAATTGTTGTGTAATAGCGGTACTGCTACAATTACAGGTAATACCCCTGTTGTAGGAGTAGGAACATGGACACTTCAAAGCGGAACTGCTGCAATAACTAATCCTGGATCAGCTTCAACCGGTTTGACAGGAATGGCTGCAGGAGATATTGTATTGCGTTATACAATTGAACAAGTTGGTTGTGGATCTAATTTCGACGAAGTAACTTTAATCAATAGCGCAGCTCCACCAGCACAACCATTAGCAATCACAGGTGTTACTGTTGCATGTCCTCCATTAGTTGGTGAAACATTTACTATTGATCCAGTTGCAGGTGCAACTTCATATTTATGGTTTACCGGACCTGGAACAACCGGATTAACATTTACAACTCCTGTAAACGGAACTTCAGTGAGTGCAAATTTTGCAGCTACTGCTAACTCAGGTTATTCACTCCGTGTTAGCGCTGTGAATGGTTGTGGAGCAGGAAACCATGTTGGTTCATTCATCAGAAGAACAGTTTCAACTCCGGGTTTAACAGGTTCATCACAAGCTTGTGCAAGTGATACTAAAACATTTACAATTCCAGAACCTGTTGTTGGTGCAGTGAATTACATTTGGACAGTTCCGGCAGGTGCAACAATTGATGGAAATGCTTCTCCATATACAAGTTTGAGCACAACTGTTAATGTGGCATTCCCTCCGACATTTGTTTCAGGAAATGTTTGTGTAAAAGCTGTAGGTCCTTGCGGTATTGAAACAGGTAACAGATGTATCACTGTAAATTCAGTTCCTGCACGTCCAATAAAAATTAATGGAAATAATACAGCATGCCCTGGAAGTACACAGTCATTCAATGTGCCTCCTGTAGCAGGAGCTACCTCTTATAACTGGACTTTACCTGCTAATGCTACAATCATTAGTGGTGCAGGAACCAGTGCTATTACAGTAAGTTTTGCCGGAAATTATGTTGGTGGAAATATTTGCGCCTCTGCAACCAATCCTTGTACAACAGGACAGCAGGTATGTATCAATGTGCAAAGAGCAATTCCAGCAATGCCCGGTTATATTAGTGGTGCAGCACATGGCTTATGTGGAACTACCCAAACTTATAGCATTGCTGCTGATCCCGGAACTTTGACTTACAACTGGACTGTACCATCAGGTGCTGTTATCACAAGTGGAGCAGGTACTAATACCGTTGAAGTTGATTTTTCCGGTGTAAGTTTCCCTTCAGTAGGAAATCAATATCTGCAAATTTCTGTTTCGAAAACCAATGCTTGTTCTACAGGTGTACCAAGAGTGTTGAATATCCAGGGTGTTCCACAAAAAGCACCTTCAATCAGTGGTCCTAGTGGAGTTTGTGCAGACGAATCAGGTGTATCTTTCTCTGTTCCTGCAATGTTCGGTGCTAACAACTATAACTGGAATGTTCCTGCTGGTGTGAATATCATTGCAGGTCAAGGTACAAACTCAATTGTTGTAGATTGGGGTGCAAATCCAGGTGTAGTATCGGTAACTGCTACTAATAGTTGCGGTAATAGCGGAACAAGAACACTTGCTGTTGGAATCACCTGCAGAGTTGCCGGAAATGAAATTTCAAAACCTGTCTTGACTGCTTACCCAAATCCTGCTTCCGACAGAGTGCTGGTTAATTTCAATGCTGGTTCTGCAGATCAGACTACAATTTCACTAATTGACATATCCGGAAGAGTAATTAAAACGTTGCAAAACGTATCAGAAGTAGGTTTCAATGAAGTTGAGATTGACCTAACCGGAATTGCAAAAGGTGCATATATGTTACAAGTTCAATCAAATGAAATATCAGATCAAACCAGGCTGATAATAGAATAAATTATTCATCTGCCTGATTTGCCCGAATCCCTGTCTCTTTCTGAGGCAGGGATTTTTCATTTTTAAGCAAATCTTACAAAATTTGATATTTTATTAAATGCACAGATCAAATAATTGATAAACAGTGTTATATGAATTATTTTTGTCATTTTGATCAATTCCGGGTCGCCAATATCAGACATTCGATGAATCAGAAACATATCAACAACATTTCCAGGGTCTGATTAAGGTGAATCGCTTGTAAATTGCTGATATCTAAATGTATAGATGTGTATTAACTTTTTATTGTTAGTATTTGTTTAATTTTTGACTTTCAATAGTTGGTATATTAGGTTGATTTTATTAACTTTACGTTTATTCAACTAATTGCGAATATTCAAAAAATCAATTATATTTACCTGATTCTTACAAGTTTCTGATAAAGTTTAACCTTAGCATGAAATTTACGTACAAACCGGAATTGATTTCAAACAAATTGCATCAACTTACTAATAGTAAGCAAATGACCTACCTACAATCTGCCCGATTTTCCGGTTTCATTTCTTTCCGGAAAATAGTATTTATTTTGGCTATTATTTTCATATGTCCGCTGACTGTTATGTCGCAGATGAATTTATCCTTACCCGGAGTTGGAAACTGGAATGATCCTGCTCGGTGGAGTTTAGGACATGTTCCATTGACAGGGGAGTCGGTAACTATTGTAAATGGCAGCACAATTTCGGTTAATGTTAATACAGCATTGATAGCAGATCTCATTGTAAATGGTGGAGGTGAATTAACAATTTTGAATATTGCATCCAGTACACTTTCTATTGATGGAAACATTACTGTAAATGGTATATTAACGAACAATGGTAAAATAGATTTAATTAATCCTGGTTATGCATTTAATCTGGGACCAGGAGCTACATACACTCACAATCCACGGGCTAATGTTTCCAATGATGAAAACATTTTTGAAAATGGAATTGAGAATTTTGATATCAACAGTAACTTAATTATTTTGAAGTGGAATTTATTATCATTGCCATTAGGTGATCCAACCCGAGTGACCGGTAACTTTGGTAATGTAACACTAAGCGTGCCTGGGGATTGGGACCAGGACGGCCGCTTTGCTACTTCAAGAATCAGAGGTGATTTAACTATTACCAATGGTACTGTAATTATGGACGATGGAACACTGGGCTCTAATACTCTTACACTTAATGATGTAGTTGTTACCGGTACCGGGAATATTATTTTTCAGAAAGGTACCAACCGCTCATTGAATCTGACCTGTGCAAGTTTTACTGACAATAGTACATCAACACTGGTTAGTAAAGTTATGGAACAATCCTATGGAACGCTAACTTGGAATATTTCAGGTGATCTAGCTTTCAATCATAAGTTTTTTGTAATTGAAGGAATTGTATCTGAGGCTGCCAGTGCAAATATTAATGTAGGTGGAAATTTCTTTATTTCTGGAGATTCTGTTTCAATCTTACGTCAGGTTAACGGGGCATTGAATCTCACCGTAACCGGAACAACTTCGATTTTAGGAAATCCTTCCTATGTAAGATTTTTGGAAGGGAATGCCGGGATTATGAATTTTACAACCAACGATTTTACAATCGGCGGTGGCTCCAATAATATTTTGGTAGGAGGGAACTCACTTATACCAAGTCCAACCGCAGGGGTTTTTGTAAATATTCTCAATGATTTAAGTATTACAGGAAATACAAATACGACTATTGTCAATTCTGATGTTAATATCCAGAGAACACAAATATTAATAGGTCGGAACTTTACATCCTCTGTTTCTACAGCCATATTCACAGCTGCAAATACGAATGGAAATTTATTATTTGGAGTTGGAGGTGACTTTACAATGAATTCAGGAAATTTTATCGGTCAGAATTATGCCGGTAATATTAAAGCTGATTCCATCATTGTAGCAGGGAATTTTCTTTTCAACTCCGCAACTCCTACCAATTATTTTTATGGAAACAAAGGAGCAGCATCAACCGGAGGAACAGTAATTGATGTTGCTGGAAATTTCACCATAAACAACTCAGGTGTATTGCCAGGCCAAGGCTTTAATGGTGTTTATCAGGCGAATTCAGTTCTCAATATGACAATTGGAGGTGATTTTACTATTAATCAGGGAAGATTTAATGGAATCTACAATGGGGATGGAAATTTAAATATTACGATTAATGGTGCCTTAAATCAGGCTAACGGATATTTTTATGGTATTCATAATCTGGTTTCCCAACAATCAGGAATTGCAAATTTTTCTGCCGGATCGGTTGATTATAACAGGGGGCAATTTTCATTGTACTATGCAAATTCCCTGGTGTCAAGCACGAACACTTTCACCGTTACTAATAATCTCGATGTATCTTTCTTCGGGGTATCAGATACTTTCTCAGTAAATGGAATTGAAATAATTGATTTTACCAATGAGGCCCGATTAATAATGAATGTAGGTGGTAATTTATTAATCAGCGGAGCAGCAGGGACTTTTGTATCCAGCAAAGCAAAAGGACGTGAAGTCGTAACAATTGGAGGAAATGTAAATTATTCCGGTGGTGTTTCTACTTTTAATTCATCGCTCTTATTCTCATCAAGCAATGGACATCCTGTTATAATGACAATAACCGGTGATGTTGCTGTTTCAGGCGGAACGCACTTTTTCTCAGCAAGGAGTGATTCTTTGATTTGTAATATAGGAGGTAATGTTTCTGTTACCGGAGGAACTCTTTCAGTTAAGGGAGGTTCCGGTGAAGTGGTTTTGAATATTAATGGCGGATACCAGCAATCTGCTGGTGCATTCCATCTTCATAATTCAACTACAATTCCAAATGGATATGCAACTACTGTTACAATAAATGCAGATGGCGATGCCATTGGTGATTTTACTCAAACAGGAGGAGTGTTTAGTTTCGATAACAATCCTTCTGCATCTTCAATTGCTCCAATAGTTTATGTGAAATCACCAAACTATTCAATCGGACCGGCAGGATCAATGTCGAAAGTTGCAAACACCAAATATGGATGGCTCATTTTCTCCCGTGCAGGCACAACCGCATTTAGCAGAGGTAATGGACACACGCTTTCAGAAATCAAACAAAAAGTGGTAAGTGGAACAACATTAGATGTTGTTAGTGGAAATCTTCAGATAACGTCTTGCACCACTACTTCAGATGCCAGTGATTGTCTGATGCTTGATAATGGTTCAGTGTTGGATTTGAGAGGTAATAAAGTATTTTCCAACAATCAAAATGGCTTTTCTGCAATTTTGGTTTTGTTGTCACGGGTAAGAATTCAACATGCAAATGGTTTGTTTAACAATACCAACAATGCAGCGTTTGATGCTACCGGAAATCTGGATTATTATTTATTACCAACTTCTGTAGTTGAATATTATGGGGTCGATAATCAAATTGTATCAGGTTGGAACTTGGGTCTTGCAACAAAAAGTCAGCACCAATATGGAATCTTGGAAATTAACTTCCAGGGTACTCCCAATACCGAGTGGGTATATCCAACAAGTTTCCCGACAGTAACCTCTGTTTATATCAGAACGCAATTGTTACTTACTAACGGAGAATTTAACTTAGACGATGATCATGTACCAACAGCAGGAGGTAAAAATATTTACATCCGGTCTTCTAATATCGCTCCAATAGTTCGAACTAACGGATATATCCGATCAGAAACAAATGGTGTAAATGGAAACGTTATCATGCGATTTACAAGTGCGACATCACCATCTGTCACCATTCCGTTTGGTATTGATAATGCTGTTGCTAATTACATTCCATTTACTATTGCAGCGACTGCCGGTAAAATCGACTCATTGGTGGTCGGAACTTTTGCTACAAATCCTGCAAACCAGCCTTTGCCTCCCGGAGTGTTTCATGTAAATAATTTAGGAGGTGTAGATAATAGTAACCAAACAGTTGATAGATTCTGGTATATAAATACTACAGGAACTGTTAGCGCTGCAAACATTTCATATAAATGCACCGCTAGTGAAGCTGTAGGAATTACAAATCCAAGATCACAAAAATGGGTGCCTTTATCCTTAGGTTGGGCATTGCCTGTAGGTACACAAAGTAATTTGGTAACTGGAACTCAGGCTAATGGTCAAAATTCATTAAATGGATGGTGGACATTATCTGCATTGTTAAACCCACTTCCTGTAGAACTCGTTTCCTTTGAAGCGAAATGTGTAGATATGCAAATGAATTTATTTTGGACCACTGCAAGTGAAACAAACAATGAATTATTTACTGTTGAAAGAAGTTCTGATGGATTTGAATTTTCTCCTATTGCAAGTATTAAAGGAGCATTAAACAGTTCTAATTTTATTAATTATTCCATTAAGGATCTGAGTCCGCTTAATGGCATAAATTATTATCGATTAAAACAAACTGATATTGATGGTGAGTTTGAATATTCTGAAATAATCAGTCAGCAATCTTGTAAAAGTGAGTCCGGAATTAAATTTTTCACCTATGTTGAAAGAGGAGAAAATATTAATTTGGTTGTAGAAGTTGAAAATGGTGAAAATGCCGCTTTAACAATTACTGATTTATCCGGCAGGTTAATTTATCAGACTCCTGTTGCTACCAATACTGGATTTAATCAATTTGTCATTCCTGCTTCCAGTTTTTCAAAGGGCATTTATTTACTAAATTATAACGGTTCAGTTAATAACTTCTCAGACAAGATAATATTGCAGTAAGTTATTGTAAATCATACATATAAGTAAAGGGCTGAATTTTCAGCCCTTTTTTTTATTAAAATATTTCAAAAACATGACAAAGTTGTTTTGAATTATCGAATTCTTTTTTAAATTGCATACGCTTTTAACTGTCCAAGTGCATACTATGAATAAGAACAATCACTATTCTTTTAGGGATGATTTTTCGCTTCATCATTCCAATTAATCAGCCTTCATCTTTAATCAATTAATACTAACCTAAATCCAAACTCATGAAAAGAACAAAACAATTTTTAATGGCACTTACGCTGGCCATTATGGTGCTGACAACGTTCAGTACATCAATCTATGCTGCGTGTCCAACAGTGATACTTCCCGGTAATGGAAGTACCTCCGGAAATGCCCGAGCACCGTTAGGGAACTTCAGGTTTGAGCGTGGTGTGTACCTTATTACTGCAGCAGAAATTGCAGCTGCCGGTTTCGCCTCAGGTCAAACAATTGGAACCATTGCATGGAATTATGCAACCGGACATAATATTAGTGTTGCAGGTAATTTGCAGGTATGGTTTGAAAACACTTCTGATGTTACTTCAACAAAAAGTACAACATGGGCAACAGCTGTTGGGACTATGTCGAATGCACACAATGCAGCCGCCACAATTCCAGCAGGGACATCTTTCAGTGTGAATCTGACAGGTGCACCATTCACTTATACCGGTGGTGGTCTTTATGTTGCTTTTGAATGGAGTAATGCCATAAATCCATTATCTATAGGGGCTGTAGTTTTATGTACTAACCAACCTGTTGCTGCGATGTTGAATAGTGCACAAAGCAATATTTCATTACCAACAACTTTGGCAGCTGCAAGTAACTTTCGTCCTCAAACGACTATTGTTGCTTCAGGCTTTGCCAATGATGCAAAAGTTGGTTTGATCTATACTCAGGGTAAAATGGCCAACAACTATACAACCGGTCATGTTATTCAGGCAAGAATCACCAATGATGGTTCAAACACTCTTACCAATTTAAATGTCAATCTGAATATTTCCGGTGCCAATACTTTCGGTGATATTCAAACAATTGCATCACTTGCACCATGTGCTACAACTACTGTGACATTTGCCGGTTATACACCAGTTAACGTTGGAGCAAATACTATTACTGTGTCAGTTCCAAGTGATGATAATAACGGTAATAATACAGGTACTATGCCGCAAGATATAACGGAATCCATTTCCACTTACCGTTACATCGCACCTATTACAGGTGGGGTAGGATTTACTGGAGCCACAGGTGATTTTGTTGGTAAATTTACCGCTGCTAACGCTTATGGGAATGCTGACACCTTAAATGGGTTTGAAGTTATTTTCACAAGTACAGGTCAACCATATACTGTGGGTATTTGGGATGACAATGCCGGTGTTCCCGGAACAAATATTTTCACATCTGCTCCACAGGTGTCAATTGCCGATACCGTTTTCATTTCATTGCCCGATGTTGTGGTGTCTGGTAATTATTACATTGGTATTCGTCAAACTGGAACAACGAATATCGGTTTCGGATTTCAAACAGAAAATCCAGTAAGAGTTGGTTCATTCTTTTTTACGTCACCTACCGGCGGTGCCGTGTGGACGGATTTCAATACAGCAGCTGCAAACTTCAGAATTTCTGCAACTGTGCAATATAAAACCCCTGTTCCACCAAATTGCGCAGTTTATTTAGCTCCTCTTAATTTAGCGAATGCTTGTAAAAATGGAGTTACATTAACCTATGGTAGCGGAGGTGGTGGTCCAACAGGATACCGTGTTTATTTTGGCACCAATCAGGCTCTTGTGGAAGCGGAAGATCCATCTACATTGGTACAAAATAGCGCTGCTACAACTTATGCAACTGGAGTTCTGACAAATAACGCTACATACTACTGGCGTGTTACAGCTTATAATGTTCAAGGCGATGCGACATCCTGTGTTGCTTCCAAATCATTTAATACAAATTTGGTAAGTTGCTATTGCGCATCTACTGCTACAAATGCAACATTTGAACATATTACCAATGTTCAGTCGGGTGCATTCAGCAATCCATCATTAAGTACGTTGTATTCAAATTATACCGGTTTAGGAGTAATAAATAATGTGAATATTAATTCGACATTTAATATTACAGTAACTATAGATCCTGCGAATGTTTTCAATGAGGACCGTATCTATGTATTCGCAGACTTCAATCAGGATGGCGATTGGTCAGATGCCGGCGAACTTTGTGGTGATGTAGATGTTAGCATAGCAGGAGGAAATGTATATGTAGTACCTTGTACTGTTCCTGCTTCTGCTCTTGCGGGCATAACACTTTTGCGTATTAAGTTTGGTGATGAAGTTTCCACTACTGCCATGGATAATAGCCCTTGCCAGGTATCTTATACTTTTGGAGAAGTGGAAGATTATTTGATCAATGTTGCTTGTGGTGCTGAGGCAATTGCTACCAATCCAGCATGCGAGAATTCAGCATTGAATTTAACTGCCTCTTATTTAGGTTCAGGAACTCCTGTTAGTTACAGCTGGACAACAACAGCTGCAAATGGCTTTACTTCATCTTCAGCAACGCCTGTAGTTACTGCATCTGCTAATCCGATAAATGATTCGGGAGATTATACCGTTGTAATTACTGATAATAATGGATGTACTTCAACTGCTACAGTTACAGTTACAGTTTCTAGTGCTCCTTCAGTATCAGTTTCCAGCAATTCACCAGTTTGTGAAGGTTCCTCTCTTCAGTTAAATGCAATTGGCGGAAACTTCTATTCATGGTCAGGGCCAGGAATATTTGTTCCTAATGGTAATGTTTCAAACCCTGCAGTACTAAGTGTCACAGTAGCAGATGGTGGAGCCTACACCGTTACTATTACCGACTTGTTTGGTTGCTCAGTAGAAGTTACTGAAAACGTTGTTGTAAATAGTAACCCAGTCATTAGCCTTGTTAGTCAAACTGATGTAAGTTGTGCTGGTGGTTCTGACGGTTCATTTACTGTGAGTGCTACTGGTGGAGCAGGTATTCCATACCAGTTTGATGAAAATGGCAATATTAATTTTGATGGTATTTTCAACGCTTATGCTGAAGGTACATATACTGTAATTGTTTCTGATGGTAACACCTGTGCCGATTCACTTGATGTTGTTATTGGAGCTATAAGTGTAGGGCCTCCATCGAATACAATTGCAATTACTTCTGCTCCTGCAACTGCTTGTGTTGGTAATGTAGTTGTAATTACAACTAACGCAGTAATCGGTGCTACAGGTTATAATTGGTCAGTACCATCTGGTACTTTGGTTAATGGTCAACCTGGCCCTGCAGTTACAACATTGCCAACCGCAACATTAACATTAGGACCTGTACCTGCAAATAGTTCAGGATGGTCAGTTTGTGTGAGTGGCTTCAATGGCTGTGGTCAAACCAACACTAAATGTGTTTCTATTCGTGGAGTACTTTCTCCTGCCGGACCTGTTTCTGGTGCAACAGTAGCTTGTGAAAATACTTCAGGAGCATATTCAATTGCAGCCATTGGAGGTGCATCAGGATATCAATGGAGCGGAACCAATGGAATAACTTTCACAGGAACAGGAACGAATGTTGTGGCTAATTTCCCGAACGGATTTACATCAGGAAGCATTTGCGTGTCAGGAACACTTGCATGTGGATATGTTGGTCCACAAAGATGCATTTCAGTTTCTTCTTCAAGTGGCTTACTAGGTGCAATGGACCCTGCAAGTTCGTATTCAGTTTGTCCAGGACAGACAAATGCTGTTTACAGTGTTCCATCAGCTCCAGGAATAGCTTCGTATAACTGGACAGTTCCTGCGAATATGACCATTACTTCCGGTCAGGGAACAAACAGTATTGTTGCTTCAGTAGGTGCAGGATTTAGTTTAGGACAGGTTTGTGTTACTGCAACTTCTACTTGCGGAGTAGTTTCCGCACCTCGTTGTAAAGGTGTTTCTACTGCAGCACCTTACACTCCTGGAAATATGACCGGAAACTTAACCGGTGTATGTGGACTCACATTAACATATTCTGTTCCTGCCAACCCGAACATCACAAGTTATGCATGGACAGCTCCAGCTGGTGCAACTATCAATTCCGGAAATGGAACTAATTCAATTAGTGTAACATTCTCCAATTCATTTACAACCGGACAAATTTGTGTAACTGCCAATAACGCATGTGGAACAAGTCCTGCTCGTTGTATCAATGTTAAAGGTGCCCCTGGAATTGCCGGAAATATCACTGGTAATGCTACAGTATGTGCCAATGAAACAGGAATCCAGTATTCTGTTGCAACGGTATTTGGAGCTACATCTTATAACTGGTCTGTTCCTGCAGGAGCTACTATTATTAGTGGGGCAAACACTAACTCAATTGTAGTTGACTGGGGTGCAGCAAGTGGTAATGTTATTGTAACTGCTTCTAATGCTTGCGGAAATTCCGGAAGTAAAGTATTAGCAGTCACTGTAAATTGCCGTTTGAGTGCTTCTAATTCAAATATCAATATGAACGTATATCCTAATCCCGTTAGTACCGAACTTACATTGGATTTAACAGGAATGAATGATGGTACAGTCGCTATTGAAATTACAGATTTAACCGGACGAGTTATAAATTCATTCACCGGCGAAATACTGAATTCGAAGTTTATTTCCGAAGTAAATGTCAGCAACTATTCTAAAGGAGTTTATTTGTTGAAAGCATCAAATGTAGATGGACAGCAAGCTGCTATCAGATTTAATGTTCAGTAATAACTAAGTAAAAGGGTAGGGGAGATGCAAATTTGCATCTCCCCTTTTCATTTAATAAAGCAGAAGCATTTTATAATATTGACTCTTATTACAACAAATTTGTTTAAAATCTATTTGTTGAAAAATTAAAATATTTTTTACAGTAAAATTTCAAGTTTCTCTGAGAGTATATAACAGATTAATTTATAGGCATTTTTCTACTTGGCATAATATTTGTCGCTAAAGTTTTATTTTTTATTTTTTTTAGTTTTAGTTTTTCGGGTTGAATTAATTATTACATTGCAATCAAATAGAACCTACCACAACCTAATTAACCACAGTAATTATTATAGTTATTCTTGCACTTTTTTGTCCATTTGGTTATGGATTGGTCTATTATATTTTTAATCATTATTAATTGACCCTTACTTAATTAACTAAATACTAACCAAATCAAACAAACCATGATGAAAAACAACTACTCATCAGGTAAAACAACAGGGTGGCGCAAGCTTCTGATGTTGTTTATGATTACAACAACCATGTTGTTATCTGTAAACCTGAATTCGGCAAATGCGCAGTATTGCGCAGCAGCTGGTGGTACTTGCGATGAGGCACTAAACAATGTGACTTTCGCAGGTATTAACAACAGCTCTCCTTGCGGGGCTGGAGGCTACACCAATTGGACATCCTTGACAGGAAATGTTACAATTGGTTCAACCTACTCTTTCAGTTGCCAAACCACATTATATTATGGTGGTGATGCAGCAGAAGTATGGATCGACTGGAATCAGAACAGTTTGTTCACTGATGCCGGAGAATACTACTCTACCACCTACACTGGTGCTGGAGGTGTTTTCACAACCTCTATCACTGTTCCTGGGTCAGCAAATGCTGGAAATACCAGAATGCGTGTTAGAATGCGCTATTTTGGAACTGCGAATGTGCCTTGTGGAAATGCAGGTAGTAGTTATGGAGAGGTGGAAGATTATACTATAGCTGTTGCCGGTGGTTCAGCTTGTGTGAATCCTCCAACTGCAGGGTCTGCCAACTCCAATGTTACCTCGACTTGTCCAGCTACTACTATAAATTTATCACTTAGTGGAAATACCATTGGTACCGGTCAAACTTATCAGTGGCAATCGTCACCTGATAACAGTACCTGGACAAATATCCCAGGTGCTACATCTTCAACTTATGGAACGACACAGTCATCTGCAACTTATTACCTTTGTGTAGTAACATGTGGGACTTCAGTTCCTTCTGCTTCAGTATTTGTAAATGTTAATCCTTTTACAGATTGCTATTGTACTTCAGGTGCTACAAATGCATTTGATGAAGAAATTTATGAGGTAAATATTAATGGCGCGGTGACACCGGCTGCCTATGCTAATACCAACGGCTGTACTACTCCTGCACCTGGTCCGGGATCTGTTTTGAGCTTGTATTCAAATTTCAAAACTTTGGGTGCATTGACCTCTATTTATAAGACTACATCTGTTCCATTCAGTATTTTCCAAAGTGAATGTGATGGTGCTACCTATTATCCAAATGGTATTGCAATCTTTATCGACTACAATCAAAATGGGGTCTTTGAAATGACTGAGCAAGTATTCGCTGAAGGCGTTACTGCTACCGGTCCCCGTACCGTTAGCGGAAGCTTTATTGTGCCTCCAACAGCATTAACCGGAGTTACCGGAATGCGTATAATTTGTGCTGAAGGATTTTCTGGTGCTGGTCTTACAGGTTGCCTTAGTTACGGCTATGGTGAAACAGAAGACTATCTGATCGATGTTCAACCAGCTCCTGCATGTACTGAGCCTCCTGTTGCAGGAACTATCTCAGGATCATCTTCACTTTGTGTTGGAACTAACGGTTCATTGACACTTACAGGTTATACTTTAGGTACTACTATTCAGTGGCAATCATCACCAGACAATTCAACATGGACAAATATTGGTGGTGCAAATCTGTCAGTTTATAACATTACTTCATTTGCTGCACCAACCTATTATCGTGCAGAAGTGACTTGTATTTCATCAGTAACCTCAGCATCTTGGTTTGTTGATCAGAGTGCATTCCTAAACTGCTATTGTACTGCCAACCTTGGTGGTTCATGCGGAACGCAATCAATCAACAGTGTTGCAATTGCAACAACCACTTTAAATAATCCGTCAACATGTGTATTCACGGCTCCGGTTTATGCTTCTTACCCTGCAAGCGGATCTACAACTGCTACGCTTTTAAAAACTGTTCCTTATTCAATGACAGTTGGAACCGGTAATAATGGAAACCCTGCAATGATAGGAGTGTGGATTGATGGTAATCAGAATGGAGTTTTTGAAGCAACTGAATACACTCAAATAGCGGCAAGTTCACCATCAGGTGGAACATCCACTGCTATCATCACTGTTCCTGCAACAGCATTAACCGGACAAACCGGAATGCGTGTAAGAAGTAACTGGGCATCTAATCCTTTTACAGGTACAGATGCATGCTCTTTCTTCTCTTTTGGAGAAACCGAGGATTACATTATTACTATTGATCCGGCTCCTGTGTGTACTGATCCTCCATTAGCAGGAACTATTACAGGCAATTCATCCTTATGTATTGGTGCTTCCTCTCAGCTTACCCTTTCAGGATATTCACTGGGAACAACTTTACAATGGCAATCTTCTTCTGATAACATTACCTTCACGAATATTGCAGGTGAAACAAATCCAATTTATAACATTGCATCGTTTTCCACTCCATTGTATTATCGTGTAGAAGTGACATGTGCCAACACATCTTATTCACCCTCCTTACAAGTAACACAAGCACCATTTTTTAGTTGCTATTGTGTTCCAACTAATGCGGGTTCAGGTTGTATGACCAATGTTACATTCAATACATTGAATAATACAACTCCGGGTTGTCCAGGTGGAACAAACTATGCAAGTTTCCCTGCTACAACTACAGTACTTCAGGGAGTTTCATATCCATTGTCTATTACTCTGGATGGAACAGGAGCTGCAATCGGATCGGTTTGGATTGATTACAATCATGACGGTGTTTATGATGCTTCGGAATGGGTACAAATTGGCACCAACATGACGGCATCAGCTACTACCACTATCAACATTCTCATTCCTTTAACTGCGTTAACAGGAACTACCGGAATGCGTATACGTACTCGTTTGACCGGTAACCAAAATGGTGCCGGAGATGCTTGTCTCGCAATGGGTTCAGGAGAAACGGAAGATTATACAATCACTATTGATCCTCCTCCACCATGTACTGAGCCTCCTTCAGCTGGAACAATCAGTGGAACCTTACAGTTCTGTTCTGGTGGTTCAAGTTTGTTAACTTTAACCGGTTACGATTTAGGTTCTGCAGTGCAATGGCAAACTTCACCTGACAATGCTACATGGTCGAATATCGGTGGAGCAACAAATGCAACTTACACTGCAACAACATTTGCTTACTTCCGTGTTGCCGTTACTTGTGTAACGTCATCTTTCAGCGCATCTGTTCAAACAACTGCCAATCCATTCTCAGTTTGTTATTGTGCATCGTTGCCAACATTTACCGGTGATGAAGAAATATTTGCTGTTACATTGAACGGAAACACAAATTCATCAAGTTGTATAACCACTGGTGGTCCAGGTTCAATTTTGAACAGATATTCGAACTACACCAATTTAGGTACCTTCTTCACAGTTCAAAAAGATATTACTTATCCAATTTCTATTGATATTGGAACTTGTGGTGGTAACTTTACAAGTGGAACTGCTATTTTCATCGATTACAACCAGAATGGTTCATATGCTGATGCTGGAGAACAAGTTTATGGAACACCAATCGGAACCAATGGTCCGCATGTTGTGAATGGCTCATTTGCTGTTCCTTCAACAGCCACTTTAGGTGTTACCGGAATGCGTGTAATTAATGCTGAAGGATTTACTTCAGCAACCATTACTCCTTGTCTCGCATATGGTTATGGTGAAACAGAAGATTATTTGATAGAAATTCAGGCTGCTCCTGTATGTGTTGATCCTCCGGTTGGTGGAACAGCAACTGCTGCTTCAACTTCTATTTGTGCAGGTTCAGGAACTACCTTAGGACTTACTGGCCAAACACTGGGAACTACTTACCAGTGGCAGGAATCATCTGACAATATTAACTTCTCTAATATTGCAGGTGCTACCAATGCCTTGTATGTTGCAGGATCAATTTCGGCAAATACTTATTTCCGCTGTGAAGTGACTTGTGTGGCTTCAACACCTTCATCTTCCATACTTATTAGTGTAGTGCCATGTGTAAATCAACCTTCATCAGGTACTTCTTCTCTCACAACATGTGCTGCTAATTACTACGATTCAGGTGGTTCTGCCGGAACTTATGCTAGCTCTGAAACAGGGGTGTATACAGTTTGTCCGAATCCTGGAAATCAATTAAAGGTTGTATTCAGCGTGTTCAATACAGAATCTAACTGGGATCCACTTTATATCCATGACGGTCCAACAACTGCATCACCATTATTTGCAAGTGCAAACGGAGCATCTAATGGCGGATTCCCAGCCGGCGGATGGTGGGGAACTACAATCCCTGGTGGAGCGGGAGGGTTTACTTCAACTGATCCTTCAGGCTGTCTGACTTTCGAATTCTTATCTGATGGTTCTGTAAATAATCCAGGATGGCAGGCTGTATTCAGCTGTATCTCTAACGATTGTTCAGGTCAGCCTGTGATTACCGGAATTTCTCAACCAGGTGTTAACTGTCCAGGAACTTCAACTCTGTTGGAACCTTCTGCAGGTTCTTCAGGTGGCAATGGTATCACTTACTTATGGGAAGAATCTGATGATGATGGTATTTCTGATCCATGGGCTCCGGCCAGTGGAACAAACAGCAACCGTACCTTTGTAACTCCAACACTGACGACTGGAATGTATTACCGTCAAACAATGAATTGTACGTTAAGTGGCTTGAGTGCAACTTCCTCAAGCTATCAGGTTCAGTTCCTTCCTACACCAATAGTTAATGCCGGAAGTAATTCTCCGATTTGCGAAACAGGCACCTTATTCCTTACTTCAAGTAATGATGGTCCTGGGCAAACAGCAGCAAGTTATTTGTGGGATGGTCCCGGAGGATTCAACGATGTTACCCAAAATCCTCAGATTTCTGGTGTAACTGCATTATATACCGGAACATACACTGTACAGATTACTAATAATTTTGGTTGTACATCTTCTAATTCGGTAGCAGTTACGGTTAATCCTAATCCAACGCTTGCTGAGATGAGTAATACTGCAGTTACATGTAATGGCGGAAGTGATGGTGCATTTACTATCCAGGCTTCTAATGGTACTCCGGATTATTTATTTTCAAATGGCATCGATATTAACATCGATGGAATCTTTACAGGAGTACCTGCAGGTTCTTATGCAGTTCAGGTAACTGATCAAAACGGTTGCTCATCTGAAATAAGCGTAACTGTAACTGAGCCGGATCCAACAACTACTGCGCTTGCAGGTTCTGATCAATCGTTCTGCGCATCTCCATCTGCAACTCTTGCAGGTAATACCGCTTTAGTTGGTGTTGGTAGCTGGAGTGTTGTAGCAGGTAGTGCAACCGTTACTAATCCTTCTGATCCTAATTCAGGAGTTACAGGATTAAGCAATGGTTTGAATACATTCCGTTGGACTATTGATAACGCAGTTTGCGGAAACAGCAATTTTGATGAAGTGGATATTCTAAACAATGTTCTTCCAACTGCTTCTTTAAGCGGAACAGCTGATATTTGTAATGGAAATTCAACAACTTTATCAATTGTGTTTACAGGTTCTGCTCCTTACACTTATTCTTACAGTAATGGTGTAAGTACATTTGGACCATTCACAACTTCTGCTAATCCTGAGAACGTTGTGGTTTCGCCATCCGCTACCAGAACTTATTCATTGGTAAGTGTTGATGATAATTTCTGTGCTGGTTCAGTTTCAGGAAATGCTGTTGTTACAGTTACACAAGCTCCTCCAGCCGGAACAATTGCTGCGGTTAACGCCCCTGCAGTTGCTTGCGTTGGTCAGGTAGTTACGGTAACAACTAATGCAGTATCCGGTGCAGCCGGTTACACCTGGAGTGGCCCTGCCGGAACTTTATTCAATGGTCAGCCTGGTCCATTTACAACAGCAACGAATTCTGTAAGTGTTGAATTTGGAGTATTGACTGTTAATTCTGGTTATGACATTTGTGTAAAGGCTGTTAATGCCTGCGGACAAACCAACAACAAATGTAAATGGGTTCGTGGATTGGTATCTACCCCTGCTCCAATTATTGGTCAGTCTGTTTCATGTCCACTTGATGTTAAAACTTATACAGTTTCTCCTGTTGTAGGTGCATCAAATTATTTCTGGACTGCAACTCCTCAGATGCAGATTTTAGCTGGTCAGGGAACTGCTACAGTAACTGTTCGTTTCTTGGCTCCATTCACTACTGGTAGCATTTGTGTTACAGCTGTAACAAGTTGTGGTGCAAGTTCTGCTGCTCGTTGTATGACAGTTTCTAAATCTCTTGCTCCATTAGGTGCATTGTCAGGAAGCTTCTCATTATGCCCAGGACAAACAGGACAGATATTCTCAATCCCTGCTGCTGTTGGTGCTTCAACGTATACTTGGGCAGTTCCTGCAAATGTTACTATAGTTTCAGGACAAGGAACACCATCCATTTCTGTTAACGTAGGTGCCGGATTTACTCAAGGAAATCTTTGTGTAACAGTTGCATCTTCTTGCGGTGTTTCTGCTCCTCCGAAGTGTAAAACGATTAGTTCTGAATTCCCTGCTCTTCCCGGAAATATTACCGGTTCTGCTGCAGGTGTATGCGGTCAAACAATCATTTACTCTATCCCAAGTTCATCTAATGTGGCTAGTTACAACTGGACTGCTCCAGCTGGTGCTACTATAGTTTCAGGACAAGGAACTAACTCCGTTTCTATTAGCTACACAAATAACTTTACATCAGGACAGATCTGTGTGGCGGCACAAAATGGTTGCGGCACAAGCCCTGTTCGTTGTATCAACGTTAAAGGTGTTCCTGCTGATCTTGGAGTTATCTCCGGATCTACTTCAATTTGCAGCTTCGAGTCAGGTGTTCAATATCAGGTTGCCAATACTTTTGGTGCAACCAGTTACTTATGGACAGTACCTGCCGGTGCTACAATTATTGCTGGTCAGGGAACAAATACCATTTTCGTTGATTATGGTGTTGGTGCTGGTCAAATTACAGTTAAAGCTTCTAATAGTTGTGGTCTGTCCGGAACCAGAAGCTTGAATGTTATTGTGATCTGTAAACTTTCCGGAAATGAGATTCCAGGTACTGTTGTAAATGCATATCCAAATCCTGCATCTACTGATGTCACTGTTGATATCGAAACAATTTCGGAAGGTGCCTATGCCCTTGAACTTACTGATTTGTCAGGAAGAGTTGTTTTGACTGAGCAGTTAAATGCTGTTTCAGGAATGAATAAAACCTCACTGGATGTTAGTAACATTGCAAAAGGAATGTATATGCTAAGCATTCGTAACAACGAAGGTTTTGCAAATCAAATCCGTGTTGCTGTTGAGTAATTTGGAAATAGAATATTTGAGAATTTCTCAGATATAAATTAAGAAAAGGGTGTCTGTTTCAGACACCCTTTTTTTGTGAAAAGTTCGTTTTCAAGTCAATTATTTAGCATTAGCGAAATAATTCGTTTACATAAAATACAATCCATCAAAATGTTCACCTACTAAAAAGTATCATTCACCCCAATATTCGGATATCGAATAAATGTAACTTTTTCAAATTCAGACATTTAAAAATTTGTCTTTTTCATTGGTCAAAATATTTTTGTTTAATATTGACTGGTATAGAAGATTTACTACCTTGCTAAAAATTAACCCTAACCTAACCAAGTCATAACTATTCTATTGCCGGAATTCTTTCCTGGATTTATTCATCTGCCTAAGAAATAGTATAACCATAAAATAACCCCTAAAACAATTTATTATGAACAAAACAAATTACAAGATCCGAACGTGGATTGATCGATGTTCTCGATTATTCTTGTTTACGATTGCATTGATGTCGATTACATTGATGACAACCCGAGTTGATGCAACTACATGCGGAGGTGCAGCAAGTATCCCTGCAGTCCCGACATTACCTTACGTAGCGTCACTGACTTGCGCTGGAACAAATGACATTACTTCGCTGAATTCTACTACCTGTGGAACTGCGGATTACAAAGGTGGACAGGAAGCTGTATTTGTGTGGACTCCAACTTCATCTTATACAGGTGTTTCGATTGCTTATGCAGGAGTTTCATGGACAGGAATATTTCTTTACAATGGTTGCCCCACATCAGGTGGTACATGTGTTGGAAACATTACAAGCTCTGGTTCTTCAAAAACGTTATCAGGAATGTCTGTAACAGCTGGAAATACATACTATATTGTAATAGATACCTGGCCTACACCAAATAGTCCATGTCCAGGAACTATTACATTGAATGGTACAATTGTATCAGCTTGTTCAGGCTCACCAACGGCAGGTTCTGTAACTGCACCTGCGCTGGCTTGTTCCGGTACGGCTTTCAATGTGACATTGACTGGAGCAACTTCTGGAACAGGAATTGTTTATCAATGGCAAACTGGACCTTCTGGTTCAGGTCCATGGACAAATGTTGGAACAAACAGTACAACTTATTCTGCTACTCAAGCGGCAACAACTTTTTACCGCGCTGAAGTTAAATGTAATCCAAGTGGACTCTCTGCAACAACTGCTGCTGTTTCAGTCGGAATGAATTCCCTTCTGAATTGTTATTGTGCATCTGTTCACACAAGTGGTTGTTCAGGTGACGCTATTGTTTCTGCAACACTTGGTACTTTGAATAATAATACAGGTTCAAGTTGTCCTGCAAATCCAGCGTATTCTTATTATTTCCCTGGAGTATCTCAGACAACTTTGTATCAGGGATCTTCCTATTCTCTGGTAATGACTTTTGGCACAGATGGTAATCAATATGCAGGTGCATGGATTGATTACAACAACAATGGTATACTTGATGCTAGTGAGAATATTGGACTTACAGGCAATGCAGGAGCTAGTGGAACAGCTACTATCAACTTTACTGTTCCTCCAACTGCTACAACTGCATTAACCAGATTGAGACTTATTGGAGGGAATGATTCACCAGTAACTGCTGTTCAGGCTTGTGGAGCTTCTTCTAGTACCTGGGGAGAGACAGAAGATTATGACATTACTATTGCAACTCCTCCTGTTTGTTCAGGTTCACCAGCAACCGGAACTGCGAATGCTTCTGCAACAACAGTTTGTCCAGGTGGTACCACAAGCTTATCAGTATCAGGAATTGGTATTGAAACAGGTTATACTTATCAGTGGTATGACGGCTCTTTCAACATTATTCCGGGAGCAAACACAAATCCTTATGTTTTGTCTCCAACTCAAACCGATACCTACTATTGTCTTGTAACATGTTCAAATGGTGGAGGGAATACATTTTCAACCGGAGTAACCGTTACCTTTGATGCATCTGCAAATGCAGGAACAATAAGCGGACCTACATCAGCTTCTACTTTCGCAAATCTTGCTTATTCAACCAATGCATATCTTGGTAACCTTCAGTGGCAAAGTGCTACTGCGCTTGCCGGTCCATATACTGACATTGCCAGTGCAACATTAGATAACGTATCATTGGTTTCAAATGCTGCAGGAACATTCTATGTTCGTTTACGTGCAGCTTCTCCAACGTGTACTACTTATTCAAATGTGATCACGATTGTGGTTACCATTCCAAATGATAATGCTTGTAATGCAACAGCAATTTCTACCGGTAACAGTGGACCTTATACTAACATTGGCGCTACAGGTGAAGTAGGAGAGGTTTCTCCACCACTTACTGGATGTGCAATTCAAAACGGATGGTGTTCAGGTGGAAATACTGTAGTTAACTCTGTATGGTTCTCTTTTGTTGCACCTCCTTCAGGTCGTGTTTCAATTCGTTTGAATCCCAATTTAACTCTTTGGGATAGTCAGTTTGCACTTTATTCTGCAACTAACTGTGCTGATTTTGGAACTTATACCTTGATCGCAGCAAATGACGATTCTTTAAATTCTCCATACAACTCTTATATCGCTCCAAAATGTTTAACTCCTGGAGCTACTTATTATCTAAAAGTTGATGGTTATCAGGCTACCACAAACGGCAATTGGGGTATATTGTTGACTGAAGAAACTTCAATTCTTCCAACCGCTGCAATTACAGGTTCACAAACAATTTGTAATGGTAACAGTGCAAACCTTTCGATTGCATTTACCGGAGCTTCTTCATGGACTTATTCAGTTAACGGAGGTGCACCAGTAACAACTTCAAATAATCCTGAAACAGTTACTGTATCTCCGAATGCTAATACAAGTTATTCTATAACTTCTGTGAGTGATGCAAATTGTCCTGCAGGAACTACAAGTGGTACTGCTGCAGTACAGGTAGACAATGCACCTCCAGCCAATTCTGTAACCATTACGAGCTTCCCGGTGAATGCATGCGTGGGAGATGTAGTAGTTATTAATACAAATGCAGTAATAGGAGCTACAGGATATACCTGGTCAGTAGATGCAGGAACATTGGTTAATGGAAACGCAGGACCT
>JAEUTI010000072.1 GCA_016788065.1 Bacteroidia bacterium
ATTTGCTGTAGTGAAAAGACAAGAAATGTATGTTGATAACTACAAAAATGCAGCTTAAATGATAAATATATTTGCTAATTTGGATATCCTAGAATACGACTGCGCTCAGGGCAAGCATTAGCACATAAAAGGGCAGCGCCAACTTTTAAGCAAAAACCTTCTATAAGAACCTGTACTCATAGAATAATAAAAAAATCATTCCACCATCATCTTCTTGGTCAATCGTTCTTTTTCTGTTTGAATCGTAATCAAATACATCCCTTTAGCATAACCTATCATTAACAAATCTCTCGTATAGTACCCATTCTGTATCCGCAGCGGCTCCGAATGAACAACCTTCCCCTGCATATCATAAACTAATAACATATCAGATTTGCAATTCAGATTGGAGGCATTTATGAATAGCATTGACCAGTTGAGGTTGTAAAAAACGTATAACGAAATATGTTGAATTTCATCATCGGATGGCAAACTAACTTAAGTGTCGCAAGGACTTCCTAACCATGCTCCCGCTTCATAATTGGGAATGTGTGGAAGTCCCCAGCAAGTTCTTTTGCCTTCATGGTTTACGGATAATGGTTGAAAATCATACGCCAGCTCAATGCTATCCGGATAATTTATGACACTGAGATTATCCGAATAAATATTGTGGATGCTATCGGCATAAGGATATCCATATTTTTACAAGCAAAAAATGTAAATTTTACCTTCCGGACAAAGAGCATGGAGCCCTTTGGATGCGGGTACTTTTTGTTTAAATATGGTTAGCCTGCGTTGATTAATAATGGTCGCTGTTAAATCATACTGATAATGACGTAATGAATCGCCAAAAATATTGTTGGTATTAGATACATAAACTAAATTTCCATTTGGAGAAATGGAGTTTCCAAGTGAAAGATAGGCCGAAAATCCTCAACTCTGAAATGTAACAGCATTTTAAAATACGCCCGTACATATATCAAAATCTAATACTTGTATTTCTGTACTTTACCGCTATATTGCTTTCCTCTTGCTGTTTTTAATTTATAAATTTACAAACCAGATAACATTTGAAAGCGTTTTGCCATTATAAAATAGAACATTTGATCATCGAACAATCACCAATTTTTTCACTGTTTCAAAACCAGAATTTATGAATTTACAGTTATAAATACCCGGTGCAAAAGAAACTGTAGATAGCTCGAAAGATCCATTTTCCCCGTATAATTGAAATTTTACTATTTCATTACCCATTGTGTTATAAATAACAAGTGTAATTTTATCACACCTACCGCTTTTATAAATAATATTTACAAATTCATTTGCAGGATTAGGATACACTTCAAAATAACTTTGAACTGGATGTGGATTAGACTGCTCTAATCCTGTGGGTAAACAACTAGTATCCGCACAACCTAAACTATCCACAATCACTATCCACACATTACCACGTTCACCTGAAGGGGTATATAAATCATAGGCCATACCACACATTGCTACATATCCATTATCCAGCAATTCCATATTATAGAAATAATGTTGAATTGAATTTTCAATTGTATTATAATAACGGTAAGTGTTGGACCAAAGACTGTCTCCTTGAGGACTTATTTTCATTAGAAAGCCCTCATTAAAATTATATTGGACAGTTCCTGAAAATAAAAATGTACTATCTGCATTTTGTTTAAACCCTTCTATTATCGAATAAGCTGAAAAATCATATTGCTTATCCCATTGAAAAATACCAAGACTATCTGTTTTCACTACGTAAGCATTTTTATCTCCTAAAAATGCAGGTTGATAGCTTCCGGAAAGTATATAACCCCCATCAAGAGTTTGAAGTACACTTTTCCCAAAATCTATATTTGGTCCTCCAAAATTTTGCTCCCACTGAAAATTGCCTAGACTATCAATTTTTACCATCCACATATCGCCATTGGTACCTATTGTAAATGTCCTACCTGCCATAATATAACCCCCATCCGTTGTGGTGTCTATAGTGTAAAAATAATTTGCAGTTGAATCACCGAATTGGGTTTGCCATTCTAAATTTCCTAAAGAATCAATTTTAACTACATATCCATCTTCATACATATTTGGATTAGGTTGAAAAGTATTACTGGATGTCCAGCCTGACATTATATAGCCTCCATCTTTAGTTTGTTTAATATCTTGCCCTACTTCATTACCAAGGCCGCCATATCGATTCCACCACATAATGTTCCCTGATGTATCAACTTTCATTATAAAAGCTGCTGAAGAAGCATTCGTATCTCTTGTACTTCCGGTTACAATATAATTGGAGTCAATAGCATATATAACTTGATTTATATTCTCTCCATAAGTTGTTAGATCCAATGATTTTTGCCAGACAGTATCACCATTTGCTTTAATTTTAATAAGAAGAGCTGCATGAAACCCTGAAGTAGTCGTTGAACCACTCAATAAATATCCTCCTTCTTTCAATTTTAAGATATCAATTGCGGATTCATCATAATTTTGATTATCATAAACATTATTTAAAACAACCTGTGCAGTGCAGGTTATGCACAGCACAGGTATTATGAGAAGGTTTAAAAGATGTTTTTTCATCTGATGATTACCAACTTTTTTAGCGATTCTTCCTCACAATTTATGAATTTACAGCTATATATTGCAGGCGCAAAAGAAACTGTAGATATCTCAAAGGTACCACTTTTGCCATATAATACATGCATTGCAATTTCATTTCCCATTTTATCATAAATCAAGAGAGTGGATTTTTCGCAATCACCCTGGATATTATAAGATACAGTTACTTTTTCATTTCCCGGATTAGGATAAAGCAGAAATTCACTATTTTTATACGAAATAGATGCTTTTGGGTTTCCTTGTCTAGCACCACCACCAATTATGGAAAGTGTATGTCTCAAATTTGCAAGACCGACTGTATTTAATACAACTTCCGCTTTTGAAGAAGTACGTGTTACTAATTCAATACTCTCATTCAATACTACTTGATTTAGGGCTGATGAATCCAGGATTCCGTTTTCATCTAAAGCCTCATGTATGGTGGTCAATACTGCTATAAAATTATTGTTTTCAATAGAACGGAGCGTATCAGCATCCCTATCAATTTCATCAAGTACAGATGCGAGAGAATCTGTCATTTGCAGATATAAATACACTTGAGCTAATTGTTTTTTAGCAGCAAATGTTGTGGAACTGTAGAGAAACTGCACAACTGATTCTAAGTCTTCATACTTTTTTTGCCATTTAACCAATTCCAATTCAAGTAACCATATTTCCGATAAATAATAATTCATATTTACACTATCTACGCTAGCTGAATCAGCATAGGTTGAAATCAAGGTTAAAATAGCGTCTTTATATTCTTCATATTCGCTTGCTGGTGGGGGCTGTATGTTTAATCCGGGAAAAACAAAATTACAACTGGAGGAAGTTTGATCAAGACCACATAAAGGAAAATTTACTTTCCCTGAAGTATGACAGGATGGATCAGGTGTATTAGGGTCAGAAGATACATCTTTAGCATATTTATAATAATCAAATGTCGGAACCGATGCTTCTACATAAATATTCTGTTCGCCTGAACAACCGGGACTTGCATTATACATCCATAGATTTCCAGCAGGTTCCCCATCAGTGTTACACGCAAATCCTTGTTGTCTTAATGAACCGCTTGCAACAGCGATAGAATGAATACCCGGTTCACCAAATTCATTACAACCTATTTTGAGATGACTATTATCATCCTCAGTTTGAAGGCCAATATCAAACTTAGCGCCCCCTGAGCTTTCGAGGATGTAATTTTTAAACACAGCTCCATCACAATTTTCAAAGCCTAATGCATATTGATCCGAAGATCCTGAACTGGATGCTGTGAATTCATTTTCACTTACTTCAAAACCGGTACCATCAATTACATAAATCCCATAAGTTTGTAAACCAGCTGCAGGTAAGGGCATATTGATAAAATCATTATTATGAATCAAATCCGTGCCAACGCCCTGCAAATATATTCCTTGCATAACATTATCAAAAGTATTTCCTTCTATGGTATTTTGTAATACAGCACCTAGGTACTGATAAACGGAAACACCTTGAGTTAAATTACTGAAAATATTATCACCAGAACCAAACCCAGATAAATCTTGTAAAGAAAATGCTGAGTTATAGGCTTGTATTCCAATTCCTCTTTCATCTTCATCAATCGATGAGAAATCTGAACGATTAAAAGTACAATCCATGAATTTAGTTCCCTGATGGTTATTTAATTCAACCATAACTGGTCCGTATTGGTTCGCATAACTCGAGAAAGGATAATTATTAGATACTTCAAACTTACAATTTTCAAAATAACTTTCACTTCCCGGATAATTAACCAATTTAACTCCTACATAATTATCTATAAAATTGCAATAATTTGCATTGATAATACCTCCTCCAAATTTATAATCACATATTACCCCAGGAGCTTTGACACCTAATATTCCCATATTCGCATACCTTATTTCAACTTCATTACCAGAAGTTCCATTAATGTCCACAAATCCTTGCAATGTAGTTGGCGACTGACTTTCATTTAAATCACCCACCACTTCAATTCCTTCCCAAATGCCATCATTACATCCTGTTAAAATTGTATTGGGTTGTATGTCAAGCTTAGCTCCAATTTCCACAATTATTCCAGACTTTAATTTTCCAAGATCACAAACCTCATCTGGCGATATGCCGTAAGAAAACTCTATTTGCATACCATCATCAATTGTAAGTGTTGCGCCATCTTGTACTTGGATCACTCCTTGGATTTTAATTGTATTTGTCCCATTTATTGTATTGTCCCAGACAGTATTTGTGCTAATTTCGGGATTTATAAAATCATAACTGGTTGTGCTAATTGGTGAAGAACTGGCTGTTAAAGAACTCATTCCACCAGCTGTTACTGTGACAGTATAAATTTGTAGTGGGTCCGCTCCAGTTATAACAGAGGAAATTGCTCCTGTTGTAGTTGCCCCATTACTCCAATTAAAGTCATAAGTCCCGCTTCCACTGCAATTGGTTATCTCAGCAGTGACTGTTGCTGTAGATAATGGCCCAGTGCAAGGTGCAGATGTACTATTAATGCTAAGCGTTACATTATCGCAGTCGGTGGCGGTACTCAAATCACTAGCAAGAATTGGAAAAGGGTCTTCGGGATCAGGAGATTCAAGGTAAATTTGATCTATTTGTAAATCGGTATTTTCTGGTATTAATGTTAAGATATATTCCATATCTGGTTTCAAATTCTCAAAAGTACTACTGGAACCGCAAACTTTGTACCATGTAAAGTCCAAATTGGATGAAGGTGAGGAATTATTTATACAACTTAATCGGGTTACAAATGTTTGAGAATTATCACTAGATCGCAATTCTACCTTGATAGATTTATTAGCTCCTGTACCAGTCACTTCACGTGCTCTAATGTAGAGAACATAATCATTAATAATCGACAAAGAGCTATTATCTCTAGGAGTGAATCGATATTCAGTAGAATAAGTGCCTCCAGAATAATCAAGATACGTATCAAAATCTGAAAAATCTCCCCCGGTCAATGCATTGTTAGAATTGGGTTTACGGGTTTTAATTACGGCTGAAGGTGAATTATCATACATTTCTGCTTCAAAAAAGAAATCTTTGGTCCAGAAATAAGGGTGGGAAGCCTGATGCCATTTGTCTAATTGAGTCACAATCATATCTGAAGGGTTTGTTGCATCAACGCTATAAACAGATCCTTGTCGTCTAATATCGAAAGTAATATTAGTCAAATTTGAGGATATTGGATCAATATTTATAGTAACTGTTTTTTGGTCTGAAACATTACCACCAACATTGGAACAAGGCATGGGAGCTCCGGAAATTAAAAATTTCTCCAGAGAATTTACTTTTCTTGCGTTCACTAAATCTGAATAATCTCCGGTATTAAACATATACCCCATTCCCGATACTCCAGGATTTAGTCTATCTATGTCAATATCCCCAAATTGCAAAGACCCGTTTGTAAAAAATTCTTCCGATCGAGTAAATACAGCTTGAGCATAACTTGGTGTAGAGACTTGCCAAATGTAGCCTTTTGGATCTGCATTTGTAGAACCAATGTTAAAAAATCCGGGATGATAAAAGTCAACGCCAAACATTCCAACCGATTTTAAAAAGCCAAGATATTGAGCTGGTCGCATGTTTTCTGTTTCATTCAAATTCCAACCGGGAGAAACAAAAGGAGCAAATCTTTGATCAACACCACTACTAACCAAAAATTCATTATTTCTAGATTTTTGAAGCCAATCAATACCGTGTTTTGTTGATTGTGTTTGAAACCAAAACTGAGGTCCTTCAGCATATAAACTAGGAGTAGAATACCGCATGCCGTCAATTTCCTTTTGTGTGTTTCGCATATATTCATAAGTAAAATTACCAAATCCCACAAAACCATCTACACCATAATTTAAGTAGAGGGCATCTTCAATTGGACCTACACTTCCATTCATGAATACATCACTGTAATCTAAATCTATCTCGCTCTTTTTAAGTCCTAAATATTGTTCCCAATTAAGGGTACTAAAATTATTATTTTTATCGTCTACTACGTTGGGATCAAGATTAGGTGCAACTGGAACACCAGCAATAAAGTTAAAAGGAGTAATTATTTCATTATTTTCAGCCACATAATCGATCTTTATTTCTGTAGTTAGATGAGTAAATAAAAAATCATTGAAATAATCTCTTTGAACTTCTCCATCCTGATAGGTACTTAAAGGCGCTCTAGGTGACCAATACTTCGGAGTAGAATGTGTGCCACCTGTTCTGTCAAAATAAGTCACTGTTGTAGGATCATCATCATTTAAATAATTGAGCAGAGGATTAGAATGGCCTAAATAATCAATGTAAGGGACACTAATTGGATATCCCACTTCATCAGGATGCATTTGTGCTCTATATGTCTTTAGAGCAAATTTGAATCTAGAGTCTTTGTAATTTTGATTGGCAAAATCAACCCATGCGGCTGTATACTTGGCTTCTCCTGTGCTAGGTGCACCTAAGTCTGTAACTACAGCCATGTTCTCTACTACATTGAAATAATAGTTCCAAAAAAGGGTTAATTCTTTTTGGATCGCAATACTATTGTCAAATCCTGTCTGAGTATCATCCCCGTTCCAAAGACCTCCCACATATTGCATTTGCATCCATGATGTATTTCGTCTGAAAGTATGACCCGGTTTGAATTTTGCTAGCGGGAAAGTTGTCAATTGATCCATTACTACAGGGCTCGAAGTGTATGAATTAGTTGAAAGATTATATCCGTCAACATAGTCATCCTGTGTTAAGGTTCCATTGAGATTATTACTGGAAGTTGTAGCTGAAAAAGGTCCATTATAATCATAATTATCTTCGTTAGTAATTGCATCAATGAAATGTTCCACGATTTGTTGTTCACATAATTCTTCATCATAAATTGCGATTTCGTCTAAATCACCTCTAAATTTTGAGGTGTTACCTCCAGACCACAACCATAATTGATTACCCCCTCCCCCTTGATTTATGACCGCACCATTAGTTATATTTTCACTAAATCCTGAATTTAATTCACCATCTACCCAAATTTCTTTATCTCCGGTAGTGGCATTATAAATGAAACAAAAATGATGGTACTCATTGTCTAAGTAATACGAAATGGATTTCCTTCCAATTCCAGATAATTCAACTATTAAATCATGTGTTAATGTGGATCCGCTTACAGTTCCAGTTGTTTCAAATTTTATAAATGGTATGATATTCGAGCCTGTTGTAGGATATTCAATGTACCCGTTTTGCCCACCAACTTTGAATAATTCTCCTGTTTTTTGATTTATAAAATCTTTTGATAGACGGAAAATAAATTCTATTGCAAAATAATCTGTTAATGGTACGTTATTTTGTGCTCCGATTATTGTTGCGGCTGCTACTGATAAATTATCAGTTGTCAATGCATTATTAGATCCGCGGCCTTTTAAATTTCCTGCAACTACCATTCCACCTGTTAAAGGATTTGCTGAACCTGCTGTATTGGGGCTTGTTGGATTGGAGCTTTCCTCGGGTTGACCTGATACATCAAATGAATAGTATGCAAAGGGCTGAACAATAGTTACTGTGCCCGTGCAAGTTGGTGTTACAGGTGCAGTTAAATTTCTTGCTAAAATGAATTTTCCAAAAGAAGATTGCGCAGAAGCGCTTTGCAATTTACCCGTTCCTGCATTTCCTGTGAGTGTTCCATAACCTTTATCTTTCCAATTGAAACCATCCCAATAAGCTATCTTTAAATCAGTCATTCGACATATTGAGGTCCCTTGATCCCAACCTAACGTAACATATACATTGGAAGTTCCTGTATTTCGTGTAATATCCCAGTACCTAACGGCTGGTACAAATTCCAAAGTTATATCTTTACTTTCGCCTACTCCATGGGCATCTAAAAAATATTCAGATGTAAAAGCATCCGTTGTATATGAAGGAGAAGAAATAGACAGTGATGCAAAATATGTTTCTTTACCAATTGGAAATTCGAAAGCACTGTTCCCTACCTTCTTCACCGGCCCGCTCACAAAACTGCTATTCGAAGCACCGGTAGCAGTTGAGCCATGCTTCATAGTGAGAAGGTTGGTACTTGTGGTGATTAGATTTCCTTGTATGAATATGAGGGAGTCATCTATACTCAGAGTAGAGTTTGCTGTAACGGTTCCTGCCGATTTGTTAATGGCCAGTTTTTTAAATGGGTAATTATAGCTTCCGTTTAAAGTTTGATTGTTAGTGCCGATGAATGTAACCTTTCCTGTATTTGTGTTAAAGACAACCTTGTTGCTATTAATGGTTATGTTTCCTGCTAATGTATTGTCGCCCGAGTAGGCTATT
>JAEUTI010000073.1 GCA_016788065.1 Bacteroidia bacterium
TATGATTTTAGAACGAAAAATTTTGAACTTTATTTCCTTTTCTCTAATTTTAGGTGCTGTAATAAACTACTTTCATCCCCCCCGTAGTCATCACCCCTTACCACTTTTGGATGAGAGCATAAATACCTGTCCTCATATTGAGGCTTGCTGCCTATTAGTATCTTTTATGCGACTGATTAACATCATCCTTGCTGATGATCATCCTATTTACAGGGACGGTCTCGAGCAGGCACTTATCCGGCTTGGAATTGCCGGAACAATTACGCATGCATCAAGCGGTGTGGAAGTACTCGATATACTCGACCGCATTGTTGTGGACCTCATTTTTATGGATGCCAAGATGCCTAATTTAAATGGACTTGAAACTACATCCATAATCAGGAAAAAGAATACCAAAATAAAAATTATCATTATCTCTATGCTCGAAGATAAATTGAGTATTCTTCAGTTGTTCCATGCCGGGATTAATGGTTTCATGCATAAAAATACCGATCATAAGCAGCTGTTACATGCCATCGATTGGGTGATGAACGATAATATTTTAGTCCCGGATGAAGTGAGTGAATATTTTAATTACGATTATATTATCCCCGAAAACTTTGAAGAAAGTTTTAATGATCCAAATAAACTTTCTGATCGTGAAGCAGAAATTCTACTTCTCATTTGCAAACAACTTTCAACTAAAGAAATAGCTGATAAGTTATCGCTCACCCATAAAACGGTCGAGACACACCGAAATAATATTATGGTTAAAACACGTGCTAAGAATATGGTTGGCCTTGCTTTCTACGCTATTTCAAAAGGATATATTCCGCACAAGAAAAAGAAATAAAAATCAGGCCTTGACTTTTATTTTGAGCTTGGTTCCGGGCTTCAGACTTTTCGAATTATGAATGTTATTCACCCGCTTTAAATCATCTACCGAAATACCATCATACCTTTGTGCAATACTCCATAAAGTATCGCCCGGCTGAACGATATGATACACATATTGACGAACAGGTTTTGGTGCCGGCTTTGAAGCACTTGCAGTTGTATTAGATTTTGCCGGCGCCTTTTTTGGAGCAGTTGATGCACTCGCTTTTTTTGTTGGCTCCGTAACTTTTTTCGCTGTAGGTGTTACTTGCTCTGCTGTACTGTCATCACTGCTTTCAGGCATTTCTATTTTTGCTGCTATGGCCGGCGATTCTCCATCAACCGATTGCGCTGCTGTTTCATCCTCATTATCGAGAACATTCTCGTTTTTGATGGCTACTTTCACAGGTGTGTTCACATAAACCAAAAGCTTCTGCCCTTTTAAAACCTTAGTGGTTTTCATCCGGTTCCACTTCTTCACCTGAGCCATTGAAACATTGTACTTCGCTGAAATACCCGATAAAGTTTCTCCGCCACGAACAGTATGCGTTTTCTTTTTCTTTGTCCACACCGTTTTATAAGTAACATTGCTATCCGACTCCGCCTTAAATTCTTCTACCAGCGGATTGCTGACAATACTCTTTCTTGCTACTGGACCACCATTGGTTGGTATCATTGCACCGCAACCAATCTTTTCATAATAATTGTTGAGCATAGTAGCCACAATCTCATTTCGCAGATAGGGTCCGTCAACACCTAAAACAATACTGATTAAACGGTGACCATCTTTTTTGGATGTTGCTACCAAACAAAATTTCGCACGCTTGGTATAACCGGTTTTCAATCCGTCAACATCATTTTCATAATCGATAACCAGGTGATTGTGGTTTCTGAAAACACCGGTACGTTTATCATTTGTTACTTCAGCATATCCTATTGAAGTAATTTTTAAAATTTCTTCATACTTGATCATCTCCAGAGCAAGCAACAACAAATCATGTGGCGATGCACTGTTATCAACTTCTTTCACAACACCGGGTAATCCCGATGGATTGGAATAAAAAGTATTTTTCATTCCCAATGAAAGGGCACGTGAATTCATACGTTTAACAAAAGTCTCTAAATCACCATCCAGATATTTACCAATATCAACACATGCCTGATTGTTGGATGGTATCATTGCAAGTTGTACTAACGACTCAAGCGTATACGTTTCTGTGGTTTTGTACACATGGCGACTGCGCTTACTCTTTTTATAAACACGATCAACTACAACCTCATCCGACCAATCACGTTTGCCGGCTCTGATATCATCAACCGTTAACAAAGCAACCATCATCTTGGTGAGTGATGCAATCGGATAAGCATAATACATATCCTTCTGCCATACAACCGCTCCCCGTTCCGCATCATATAAAAGTCCCGCTCTTATATCCTGCTCCCGGTAAACCAAGCCACCGATTGTATCTACAAGGATTTCTTTTATTGGTTGTGGTACTTCAGAAGATATAACCGGAATAGAAACCTGAGTCGTCGCAGAATCAGGCGCAACCTGTGCTTGCAACAACACTGTGAACAGCATGAAAAAAGCTGTTACGATTCCAATAAAATATCCTTTTTCTCCCCTCATTTTTTCAGCAATGCAAGATTAGTAAAAGAAAGCCGGTCTAAGTTCTGCTACAGCACATTGATTACTAACATTTTGATGTTCAAATCAAGCATGCCTGCTACCGACTCTCGTTATACGTAAATGCAATGGAAACGTTTCCCGTTCTGTAAAAGTACTACGTGGGAATTATATATGAGGTCTAAAATTGAATTTTATTACGATTATCTGGCATTTAGCCACGCAGAAGCAAAAATGAGGTCGGCCGGGAACGTAATTTTTATGTTCGAATGCTCGCCTTCAATCAGGTGAACAGTATTTCCTGCAGCCTCAAAAACACCTGCATCATCGGTGAAAGTGGAGCCCGAAAATTGCTTGTAAGAGTTTTTAATTACTTCAATATCAAAGCATTGTGGGGTTTGCACCAATCGGTGTTGTTCTCGGTCAACCACCATTGAATGGCCATCTTCAACTTTCCGCAAGGTTTCCCTTACGGGGATGACCGGGATAGCATTCCCATATTTTGCAGCAGACTCGAAAGCATATACAATCAACTCCTTCGAAACTAACGGCCGAACCGCATCATGGATGGCAACCAAACCCGGACCGCTCACCTTTTCCAATCCGTTTATGACCGATTCCGTTCGGGATGAACCTCCTGCAACCAGCTGATAATCAGATTTATTGATATTGAATTGGCTTCTCAGCTGCTCCCAATAATCGAAATGCGCCTGGGGTAATACCAAAACTACTTCATCTGCCACAGCATGAAAAAGCTGAAGAGTTCTTATTACAACCGGAATGTCGTTCAGGAGCAAAAACTGCTTGGGGACATCGCTGCCCATCCTCACACCGGATCCGCCGGCAACAATAATTGCAGATTTTTTCAAATCGGTTTTTCTGAAAATATTACTGAATGGATCGTAACCGTAAGAAGCTTCTTACAGAATAAGCATCGCATCGCCATAACTGAAGAAACGGTATTTTTCTTTTACCGCTACTTTGTAGGCATGCATGATCAAATCGTATCCGCCAAATGCAGCTGTCATCATCAACAAGGTTGATTCAGGCATGTGGAAATTCGTAACCATACAATTTGCAACACTGAAATCGTAAGGAGGAAAAATAAATTTATTCGTCCATCCCGATGCAGGCTTCAACTCACCGGTTGTAGATACTGATGATTCTACAGCACGCATACTGGTAGTACCAACTGCACAAATAAGTTTTTTCTTAGCACGCGCTTTGTTAACTGTATCGGCAGCATCAGCCTGAATAATGAATTGCTCAGAATCCATCTTGTGCTTGGTTAAATCTTCCACCTCAACCGGACGGAATGTACCCAGTCCGACATGCAAAGTAACCTCTGCCATATTCACACCTTTCAACTCGAGACGCTTCAGCAATTCACGGCTAAAATGCAATCCTGCTGTTGGAGCAGCAACTGCGCCTTCATGCTTTGCATAAACCGTCTGATAACGTTCCTTATCTGCAGGCTCTGCTTTTCTCTTGATGTATTTAGGCAATGGAGTATGTCCTAAACTCTCAATGGTTTTGCGAAACTCTTCTGCTGTACCATCGAATAAAAAACGAAGTGTACGACCTCTTGAAGTGGTGTTGTCGATTACCTCAGCAACCAACATATCATTTTCTCCGAAGTAAAGTTTATTTCCAATTCTGATTTTCCTTGCAGGGTCAACCAAAACATCCCAAAGCTTGCTTTCCTTATTTAATTCACGAAGTAAAAACACTTCGATCTTTGCTCCGGTTTTTTCCTTGTTGCCATATAAGCGTGCAGGGAAAACGCGGGTGTTATTCAGGATCATGCAATCATCTTCTCCAAAATAATTGATGATATCTTTAAATACTTTGTGCTCGATCTTTCCTGTTTTGCGATCGACTACCATTAAACGTGACTCATCACGACTCGATGAAGGATGCGTAGCCAAAAGGCTGTCACTGATGTTGAATTTGAATTGAGAAAGTTTCATAATGATTGATTAAAGATAACTTACGGATTTCTTTATATCGGGGTGCAAAGATACGTCAAGAAAGACCTTTTTCGACCAAATGCCTCAATTATTTGATACTGAGCCTGCAAACGAAAAGTCAGACTCTGTTCACCGAAGCTGTTAGAATAATCATAATTTATTCACTTTGAGTACTTTGCGAAGATACCAAAGCCGAAAAATCGGCTAGCTGCATGGCATTCTCCAATCGGAATTCGCCAATGCGGGTGCGACAAAGCGAGGTCAGGTAAGCCCCCGATCCCAAAGCCTTCCCAAAATCATGTGCTATCGACCGGATATAAGTCCCCTTCGAACAAACAATCCGGAAACTCACTTCCGGCATATTGATCCCGGTAATTTCGAACGCCTCAATGGTCACTTCCCTCGGTTTCATCACCACCTCCTTGCCTTTCCGCGCAAGCTCATAAGCACGTTTTCCATCAACTTTCACCGCACTGTGTGGTGGTGGCAATTGCGAAATCACTCCGGTAAATTGATTCACCATTTCCCGAATCATTTGCTCACTGATATGTTCCGTTGGAAAAGTGGCATCTTCAGGCTGCTCCATATCATAGCATGGTGTGGTAGCACCTAATTTAAACGTGCCGATATATTCTTTTATCTGTGCCTGAAAAGTATCAATTTGCTTGGTCATCTTTCCGGTGCAGATAATCATCAATCCCGTTGCCAATGGATCCAGCGTTCCTGCATGACCAACTTTTTTTATTCTTATCAATCCGCGAACTTTCCGAACCAAATCGAATGAAGTCCACTTGATTGGCTTATCAAACAGGAGTACTTCTCCCTTTTCGAAATCCATGTTGTTAATCGACAATTTGTAAGTCGACACCCATTACCATGAGCACAATAATTAAAACTCCCACGGCAATCCGGTAATATCCATACACCTTTAATCCGTATTTGGTGACGATGCCGATAAACGATTTGATAGCTAAAACAGCTACAATAAAAGCTACAATATTTCCTACAACCAACAAGGTAATTTGTCCCTCTTCAACCTTAATTCCTGATTTATAAAATTCATAAACTTTATAAACAGTTGCAGCAAACATAGTTGGCACTGCCAGAAAAAATGAAAACTCCGCTGCAGTTTTGCGGGTCAGTCCCTGCGTTAAACCACCAATGATAGTTGCTGCGGAACGCGATACTCCTGGAATCATAGCAATAACCTGAAACATGCCAATTTTGAATGCAGTCAAATAAGTAATCGGAGCATCTTCTTCACCTTCTTTTTTCTCTTTGATGAGATGATCCATAAATATCAGAAAGATTCCTCCGGCAAGTAAGGTATAGGCTACCACAGCAACATTGCCCAATAATGAATCAATAAAATCATTCAATAATTTTCCGAAGATTACTGCAGGTAAAAAAGCAACAAACAATTTATAATAAAAATCCATCGACTGAAAAAAACGTTTCCAGTAGAGAAACAGCACCGACAAAATTGCTCCGAACTGAATAGAAACCGTAAACGTTTTGGTAAAACTATCTTCAGCGATTCCCATCAGCGAAGAGGCAATAATCATGTGTCCCGTAGATGAAATCGGCAGGAATTCGGTAATACCTTCAACAATACCTAATACGATGGCCTCCAGTAAGGTCATAACTACGGATTAGTCTTTAGCTTTTTTTACAATAGCATAAATCTCCAGTGCGAAACCTGCTAACACTAAAAGTGGAGCAACAGTAATACGCAAGGGACTAAAAACTTCTTCACTGAAAACATTCGGATCTTTAGTACCACCACCCGACATGAGGAAGAAGCCTAAAATTATCATTCCTAATCCCGAAAGCATCAACGTGTAGTTAATCTTTCCGAAAGCAAAATCTGCTTTTACTTTTTCTTTTGACATGGTCGTCTTATTAATGATCCTATCGTTTATTAATATAAATCCTGTGTATTCCGGCTAAGATACTTGTTAACGGCGAAGAAAGTACTAACTCCCGAAATAAATATTCCAGCCAGAATGACCCCTCCCATTAGGGTTAGAACCATCTCATAGTCTTGTATTTCAACCAGATCCGGAATTTCCTTCTTAGCGAAATACAACAATCCCAGCAACAATAAATTCGCAATTATGGCTCCGTAAATACCCTGCATGATGCCACTGATTACAAACGGTTTGCGGATAAATCCACGGGTTGCTCCCACCAGTTTCATGCTTTTTATGAGCAAGCGTCTGGAATATAATGCCAAACGAATAGTGTTATTGATAAGTGCGGCCGCAATAAAAAAGAGTAAGGCGCTGAATCCCAGAATTACCAGGGCCAGCGTTTTCATGTTTTTGTTAATATCATCCAGTAACGATTGCTGATAGTAAACCTCTTTCACCACCGATGAAGCTGTAATTTTAGCTTTTAGTGCTGCAATATTTTCAGAATCAGCATATTGTGCTTTCATCTTCACATCAATGGACCCTAATAGTGGATTGTAACCCAAAAACTCTACGAAATCTTCACCTAAATCTTCCTTTAACTTCGCAGCAGCCTCATCTTTAGTAACATAAGTTGCCGATTTGACATACTCCGATTTCTCCAAAACCTTCAGTAAACCCTCAACCTGGGCCATTCCGGCATCAGGCAACAGCATCACCGACAATTGAATATTCTCTTTCACATAGTTGGAAACTTTGCGGGCATGCAAAACCAGTACGCCAAGTGTACCAATCATAAAAAGTACCAGCGAAATGCTGACTACAGTCGAAATATAGGAGGTCCGGAGGGTTTTCCGGGCCATTTTGTTACCTTCTGGTGCCATTTACGGATTAAGATGGCGCAAAAGTAGCTTTTTTACTGCATTTATCCCTCCTTTCTAAGCACGAATTGAATGGATTATTAACAATTCCGTGATCAGACAACCTCCCTTTTTCCTATCTTCGTACCCTCATTTTTCCGGGGTTCAGCTGTTACCCCGGCCACTCATTACGGGAGTCATCCCGAATCACTAGTCAGGATTATTGCACTGTTCATTTTATGGATTATAATTTTATTGATATTGAAACTCGCTGGCAGGCGCACTGGAAAGAACAACAAACTTATAAGGTTGTTGAAAATCCTGCTCTTCCAAAATATTATGTGCTCGATATGTTTCCCTACCCTTCCGGTGCCGGATTACATGTCGGTCACCCATTAGGATATATCGCCTCCGATATTTTTTCGCGTTACAAAAAACAAAAAGGTTTTAATGTGCTGCACCCAATGGGCTATGATGCCTTTGGATTACCGGCCGAGCAATATGCTATTCAAACCGGACAACATCCTGCTGTTACAACACAGGCAAATATTGGCCGTTACCGCGAACAACTCGATCGCATCGGATTCTCATTCGACTGGTCGAGGGAAGTACGCACCTGCGACCCTGCATATTACAAATGGACGCAATGGATCTTCTTAAAATTATTTGATTCCTGGTTCAATAACGATTCTCAAAAAGCAGAACCCATTGCAACTTTATTAAATCACTTTGCTGCCAAAGGTAATGCCTCCGTTAATGCGTGCTGTGAACCCGGCGAACCGTTTACGGCTGCTCAATGGAAATCATTTTCAGAACAGGAGCAACAAAATATTTTGCTGAACTATCGTTTAGCTTACCTCTCTGAAGCAATGGTGAACTGGTGTCCTGCACTGGGAACTGTTTTAGCTAATGAAGAAGTGAAAGATGGTGTTTCGGAGCGAGGTGGGTATCCTGTGGAGCGTAAAAAAATGAAGCAGTGGAGCCTTCGCATCAGTGCGTATGCCGAACGGTTACTCACAGGTTTGGATACCATCGACTGGAGTGATTCTCTGAAAGAAGCACAACGCAACTGGATCGGAAAATCGGAAGGTGCATTGATTCGTTTTCAGATTGATGGCAAAAAAGAATTCATAGAAGTATTTACAACGCGACCCGATACAATCTTTGGAGTTACTTTCGTAACCATTGCACCGGAACATGAACTGGTAGCATCACTAACGACCTCCGAATATACGAAATTAGTCGACGACTATATCAGCTATGCAAAAAACCGCTCGGAGCGGGAACGAATGGCCGATGTTAAAAAAATTACGGGCCAGTTTACCGGAAGTTATGTGATACATCCTTTTACAGGAGAAAAAATTCAGATTTGGGTTGGCGATTATGTGCTTGCAGGATATGGAACCGGCGCCGTAATGGCAGTACCCGGACATGATAGCCGCGACTATGCATTTGCCAAGCATTTTGGAATTGAAATAAAAGAAGTTGTTCAGGGTGGTGACCTTTCTCAGGATGCTTATGAATCGAAGGATGGCACCATGGTGAACAGTGATTTCCTGAATGGTCTCACTGCCAAAGAAGCGATTTCAAAAGCTATTGATAAAATTGCAGCTGCCGGAAAGGGAGAAAAAAGAATTAATTATCGTTTACGAGATGCCGTTTTCGGACGTCAGCGCTATTGGGGTGAACCTATTCCTATTTACTATAAAAATGGTTTGCCATATCCAATTCCGGAAAACGAATTACCATTGGTACTTCCTGAAATAAACAAGTTTCTTCCTACAGAATCCGGTGAACCACCACTCGGAAGAGCAACTTACTGGAAATATCAGGGCATTTACGAATATGAACTTACAACCATGCCGGGATGGGCAGGGTCTTCTTGGTATTTTCTCCGCTATATGGATGCACAAAATGATTCAGCAATTGCATCCGCCGAAGCAATGAATTACTGGAAGGAAGTAGATCTGTATCTCGGAGGTTCTGAACATGCAACAGGCCACTTGCTTTATGTTCGCTTCTGGACCAAGGTGCTGTTCGATCTTGGAATTATACCCGTTCAGGAACCTGCAAAAAAACTGATAAATCAGGGAATGATTCAGGGGACTTCCTGCTTTGCCTATCGCATTAATGGTACCAATAAATTTGTCAGCTATAACCTGCGAAAAGATTATGATACAACAGCACTTCATGTGGATGTAAACATTGTCCACAATAATGTACTCGATGTGAAAGCGTTTATGGCTTGGCGCGATGAATTTAAAAACGCCGAATTCATTTTGGAAGATGGGAAATACATCTGCGGCAATGAAGTCGAAAAAATGTCGAAGTCGAAATGGAATGTGGTTAGCCCCGATTTGATTATCGAACAATATGGCGCCGATTGTCTGCGACTTTATGAAATGTTCCTGGGACCTATTGAACAAAGTAAACCATGGAACACAAATGGCATTACAGGTGTAAGTGGTTTCCTGAAAAAATTATGGAAACTCTATTTCGCCGGTGGAAACTTTCACTTATCGGATGAACCCGCTACAAAGGCTGAGCTGAAAGTCCTGCATAAAACTATTAAGAAAGTAACCGATGATATTGAACGGTTTTCCTTCAATACTTCCGTCAGTACTTTCATGATTTGTGTAAATGAATTGACCGAATTGAAATGCAATAAGCGTGAAATACTGGTGCCACTCAGCATCATTATTTCTCCCTTTGCACCTCATATTGCGGAAGAACTGTGGTATCTTGCAGGAAATACCGAATCCGTAACAACTGCACGTTTCCCTGAAGTAAATCCTGAATACCTTATTGAGGATGCGTTTGAGTATCCTGTTTCCGTTAATGGCAAAACACGATTTAAACTCACGTTTCCGTTAAATCTGACGAAAGAACAACTCGAAAGCGAGGTGTTACAATCGGCTGAAATGAAAAAATATCTCGAAGGGAATACACCTAAAAAGGTGATTGTAGTTCCGGGGAGAATTGTTAACGTAGTGCTGTAGTGAGCAGTGATCAGTAAACAGTGAGCAGTGAGCAGTAATCAGTGCCGCCATGAGCGGAGGCGAAGGGTGAGCTGTGATATGGTGTCAAGTGGAATTGACAATATTTTGTGACAAAAAATTAGAGTATTTAAAATCGAATAATAATAAAAATGAAACTTCTTAAACAACACATTGAAGCGCTTATTTTCACTACTGAACAGGCCATCACTCCCGATGAAATGATTTCGTGTCTTAAGGCTGTTTATGGCTGGGATCTGAAAAAAGATGATATCATTGCCATAACTGATGAGCTTAAAGTAAAGTATGCATCTGAAGAATTTTCTTATGAATTGAATGAAATTGCCGGTGGTTTTCAATTTCTGAGTAAAAAAGAATTTCATGCTACCATTCATGTGATGCTGCAGTTGAAAGAGAAAAAACGTCTCTCGACAGCAGCACTCGAAACACTGGCAATTATTGCTTACAAACAACCCATCTCAAAACCTGAACTGGAGCATATCCGTGGTGTAAGTTGCGATTATTCGATTCAAAAATTGCTGGAAAAAGAATTAATTGTAATTGCCGGTAAAAGTGATGGTCCCGGAAAACCATTATTGTATGCTACCAGCAAGAATTTTATGGATCACTTTGGGTTGCGCTCTGTTAAAGACCTTCCTAAACTGAAAGATATTCAATCGCTCGATGCCAATGAAATCGGCCTCCCGCTTGGTATTGAAGAAAATATTCCGGTTGAACACGAACCTGCTTCCGATGAACAGGAGCCTTCAGTAATTGAAGAAGTGAGTGATGCAGCATTCCCTGAAAATGAAGCGGATTCCGATTCAGAGACTGTTTCTCAGCAAGGTGAGGAGTCGGAAGAAGAGACCAATGCAGAAGACCCTGAGAATCAAGCATAAGCAGGGTATTTATTTTTGGAACACCATTTGCTATATCCTTTTCCTATGAAATATTTGCACCTGAAATCTCTTCTGCTTTTAGTCTTGTTATGGCAATCTGCGCCAGCGCAGGATAAATTCCGTAATGTTAAGAATGAAGCTTTTAAAGCAGGTGAAATTTTGAAATATCGTATTCACTATGGTTTCATGGATGCCGGTGAAGCTATTTTGGAAGTTAAAGATGATTTGCATCCGGTGGGTTCGCGAAAAACCTTTCATGTGGTTGGTACCGGAAGGACAAAAGGTGCCTTCGATTGGTTTTTTAAAGTCCGCGACCGTTACGAAAGTTATATTGATACCGAAGCACTCATGCCCTGGATTTTTATCAGAAGAGTTGATGAAGGTGGCTATACCATTAATCAGAATGTGACTTTTAACCACTACAAAAAAACGGCTTCATCTGAAAAAATGACTGTCCCCGTTCCTGAATATGTGCAGGATCTGGTTTCAGCTTTTTATTATGCCCGCACACTCGATTTTACACATGCATCTGCCGGCGATGTATTTCCAATTAATGCATATCTCGATGATGAGGTATTTAGTATGAATGTTAAGTATATTGGTAAAGAAAAAATCAAGACCACCTTCGGAACTTTTAATTGCATTAAATTTCGTCCAATGCTGCTTGAAGGGCGTGTTTTTAAAGAAGAAGAAGACATGACCATTTGGGTCACCGACGATAAAAACAGAATTGTCGTGCGTGCTGAAGCAGAAATTCTGGTCGGCTCCATCAAAATGGATCTTAAGGGTTATTCCGGTCTGGCCAATCCATTAACATCGAAAACGAAGTAGGCTATTTTTTTCTATGCAGAAAAAAATAGCCTGCAAATGATAGATGATAAATGATAGATGATAAATGATAGATGATAAATTGAATTCTGCGCAGAAAATAATTTTGTAGTCGACTGAAATGTAATTATTCTATATTCAATTCTTGTTTCTCACTATTCAATAAAATTACTTTGAGTACGAGAAACTAGCAACTTTAGCACCAAAACAAATCGTAAATGAAAAACGATATCGTGAAATTTGCCTGCAATTCTCACGACACAATTTAAACATAAGGAAGCTTTTTCTTCGACTGGAATAGCGACATGATAATCTTTAATATGAAGTAGTTAAATGCTATCATACTTCACTTCTGCAGTACGAAATTTTTCGAATACCACTTTTCACCAATTTGAATGCGGCAAGTATACGTGCCATTTTTCATAGCTTTAGGAAGATATAGTATTAAGTTGGTTGATGCATCTGTGAAATTTCTTTCCAAAACCAATTTGCCGGTTGCATCAGTAATACTCGCACTAACTTTGCCTTGAACTGAATTTAAAAACCTAATTTCAATTTTTTCATTGGCAGGATTTGGGGAAACTTCAAATAAATCTTCTTCTATGGCTAAATGAGGTACAGATGTGATAGTATCTCTATACCGGGCAATACCTGCATACGGTATACCTCCAATAGAATCAAAAGAACCGGAGGCGTATAAAGCATCTTGAAATACATTTAAACAGTAGACTAATTTATTTGGTGAAGGAAGTACAGGTGACCAGGTGGTTCCATCAAAACGCATAATAGCACTGGGGTTGTAATATGGCGAAGTGCCGGCATAAAGCCCACCTTTATAAAGGGAAATTCCATAAACAGCACCATTTAGCCCGCTTCCTAAAGGTTGCCATGCATTTCCATCCCATTTAGCAATGTAATTAAGTTGAGTTGATCCGGAATGAGTAAAACTTCCTCCTGCATACAACTCATTGCTGAGTGTATCCATGTAGAGTGAACGGACATAGTAGCTCAACCCATCTCCCATTGAATACCATTGAGTGCCATCCCATCTGGCAATATTGTTGGCCTGCACTGATCCCGCATAATCAAAGCGTCCGGCAACAATTAAATCTCCATTAAAGTGGGTCATGCAAATAATTTCCTTGAAAGAAGCAAAAACACCTCCTCCTACATCATTCCAATTAGTCCCATCAAAACGAGCAATAGAACTGTAAGTAACACCATTAACATCAAAAGGCCCGCGCACTCCTATATACAGTTCATTGTTATAAGTTGCCAGTGCTTGAACAATGATTCCAGTTTGATAATCTGTGATGTGATATTCCACACCGTCCCACTTGGCTAAATTATAAAACTTTGGATCCGGAAAGCTTGCACCACCCGCATATGCAAAATCTCCGCCAATATATAGATCTCCATTCAGGTTTGAAGCAGCAAGAAATGGCCCATCTAATCCACCACCTAATGTATCCCAGTTAGAGCCATCCCATACCCCAACATGAGAAAGATTCATAGAATTGATGGTGTCCTTAATGGACACCATCAAATTACCATCATGTAAATAATGAAATCGACTTGGTCCACGTAACCCGGTTCCTAAAGAGTCCCACAGCTGAGCATACCCAAATATTGGAAACAAATTTAAGGTAAATAAAAGGCAATATTTTAAGCACCATTTTTCCATTTTATCAGTGTTGTATGATGAATTTCGAGGCATAGTAACTATTTCCATTTAGAAATAACAATTGGTAAATCCCATTCTTAAGTTCAGTTGTATTGAGCTCATAACTATTTTGATCAGCATTAATTTCAACTAAAGTAATTAATTTTCCTGAAATATCAAAAATCTTTATGGATGACTTGCCTTTATGGAAAGGAAAATGTATTGTTAAAGAATTGTCTGCAGGATTGGGCTGAATAATTAAGACAGTACTTGGTTTTAAAGAACCACTGAGTTGATATTCGCTGCCCTGTACATTATTCATCATCCGTGAAGACGTAAATTCCCCTTCAGTAAAATCCATCCCATAAACCAGCTTCATGATGCACTGTGCATTTCGGGTACCAACACATTCTATTCCACTTGATGCAATTTCAATAACTCTTGCTTTCATTGTCGAGTCCATAGAAAAAACCGTTTTGCCTGAATCTTTTAATGATAGAATAATTTGCAAGATATCAGCCCAATAAACTTCGGCAGTGGTTTCAATATCAATGACTTCTAAAATATTTCTGGCGGCCTGTAAAGAATCAACTTCCAAAGCCGCAGCAACAGCTTGCATTTTATAATTCTTATCTTCTTGCTCGGATAAAAATGAAATTAAATCAGATACAGAATCCATTTCAGCATATTCAGTTGCAACAAAATCAATAAAATCATTTCTCTCAAACGTACTGCTTTCAATCTCACGATAAACACTAAATGGGGTTCTACTTAGCGGATTATCTCCATGCAGTGTCCAAAGCGAATCGATAAACTGCTGATTTACTATGCCTTCCATTCGACTTTTAAATGTATCATAAACAGTATTTGATACCGGTAAATTATATTTCATTACATTAAAAATGAGATTATCTGAATAGTGCATAGGACTTCCTAAAAATTCATTGAGAACATTGTCACTTAAAGGTGAATAAATTTCTAAATAAGCACCCAAACTATCATGTGCCAATGTAGAATCATTAATATAACCAAGGAGTTCAGATGTTTTCCCTCCATCAATATTAGCAAGAATTTCAACATGCATATTGATGAGTGAATCTAAAACAGTATTTACACTGTCTAATTTACTTGTTGACCCTTCCTGAATTAAAGGCGCAGGAACACAGGACGTTGAAATTTTAACAACGCCATTGGAAGACAATGTTCCTCCTTGAAGTAATGGAACAACAGAGGGATAGTTGTTATCAGGATTGTGATGATGGTATGTAAAAGGAAATCCTGAGTTAACTGTAATAAAATCGTTTTCATTGTCTAAATTCCATTCATTACCGGCAGGTCTGATTGTATTTGCACCTGCATTCCCTTGTTGGGAAGGTAAAGTTCCCGAATTCCACCAGCAAACAAAACCTGAACATAATGTACTTGGTGAAGTCCAATTATTGCATTTTACCCTCATGGCAGGATTGTTCGAGATGCTGAAAATTCCGGTATTTCTGATATCTTGGAACAAATTACCAACACTATTAAAACCAATAAGACCAGAAGTTACAAAGGAACCTGAAGTGAAGATTCCAAAGAACAAATCAACAAAATTATTATCAATAATTCGAGTACCATTACAACTCAATAATTGCATTCCAACAGAGCTATTTGGCTGGGTTCCGGGGCTAGAAAAGTCGCCAAAATTATTGTTCACTTGGACCTTATTGGACACACCACCTCTTATTCGAATTCCCGCATTGTCAAGAAATATTCCGTTGCAAGAAAGCCCATTTGATTGTGAGATATTTTTGAATATATTAAATTCAAAACATCTGAAGACAAAGTTCGGACTTGAAACTGTATTGTTTACATCAATGCCATATTGGTGATCATCAAAAGTATTATAATAAGTTTTAAACGCAGCATTATAAGATTCTATTCCGGCTTGTATGTCATGAAAGGTATTACCATATAATGTAAGATCCTTAATTGACCACATGTAAATTCCAATACAAGAACGTCCTTTCTGATTGGCCTCACCGTACCAAGGGGTTCGATTAGGGAAATTGCTTCCTGAATAGAAAAAAGTGTTACCTGAATCATAGAATTGGTCTAATAATACCCCTCCTTCAAAATAACAGCTGCTAATTAATGAGAAGTTGTTGTAGCGAAATGGCAACATCCGAACTCCAACACCATTTCCAATAAAGCTATTCGACTCATTAGCATCAAGAATCCCTCCACAAAAAGCAAGGTCGTATGGAGGATAAGCTGGGTCTGTTGTTGGAGGATCGCAACTATTGTCAAATGGCATAAGTGTTTTCCCTAAGATAACACCATTATGAGCATTTCTGATTTTAGATTGTTCTTTCATATCCAAAAATCCATGTGCGTTTCTATTTGCATTAGAATTATGATTCACATTGGAATTTCCCCATACTTCAACTCCTTGCCACATAACTGGGCATCCTGGTTCACTATTCGTAATTGAGGTTAATTCCGATAACAATTCCATAATCATTTTAGCACCGGTTCCGGTGGCTGTTGCAGGGTCTCTTCTGTCAAGGATAATTCTTCCTTCAGGTCCAAATTCGATCACATTGGAGGCAGCAATGGTTAAAGTAACTCCAGCTTCCACAAAAATGGTTCTATTTAATTTGAATGGTTGACTCCATGTCACATCTGAGCTAATTACATCCGGCACAACAGTTGCATCATCATAACTAACAGTTCCATCCACTGCACAGCAACTTGGAGATATAAATATAACTTTTCTAAAGCAATTTGTACATGAGGGTGTAGTAACCGTTAACGCAACTTCATAATAGCCTGGAATTGCATAGGTGTGAGTTGGATTCTGGACGGTTGAAGTTGAACCATCACCAAAATCCCATGCGTAAGTAACAACTGTACTTGGATCAGCATAGTAACTATTAAATAAAGTAGGTTGTGTAATGCATGCTGGTATGACAGTAAAAGTTGCAAACTCATCGGTGGTTAAAGAAACATCATCAATAAAATTGTACACAAGTCTTAAGTTGGGATCAGTTACCCAATTAGCAAATATAACCAAGTTCTCAAAAGATGGCATTCCATTTGGGATTGTGAAAGTGCTGGTTATTTGACTCCATCCTTGATAACATGTAACTGACATATTAGATTGAATGTCAAAAACTGCCGGGTTGGTCATGTTGATATCTTGAATTAATTGAATCGAAATTTCATTTGAAACTGGTGTTCCTTGAGAATTAAAACACACTTCTGTACAAGCAATTTGACAACTAAAAGTATACGTATTGCCAGGAGCTATGGGTATGATAAGGTTAGTAGCTAAACCTTCTTTATAGTTAAATGTACAATATCTATCATTTTGCACACTCCCACCCGTATTCCAAGTATCAAGACCACCATAACAAAATGTAAATATATTATCAGGAATTCCAAATGTAGGTGGTAATGATGTTCCGATATAAGGTGATGCCTGATATGCACTCTGCCGAATATGAATATCGGAGTTTCCAAACGGCCAATGAATCATGTCATCCTGCCAGTTAACTACTTCTGAACTTGAAGGATTTAAACTATTAAAAGATAAAGGATAAAGTGGCAAATTAGAATTTTGTAAACCTTGTTCAAATCCACCATTACAAACGAGCTCGATTTGGCAATTTGAATTTATGGGTAAAATACAATTTGAAACAACGAGTTTATTTTGACCAATGGTAAAATACCCAAATGAATTTAATGAATCCAGACTTGAAATGGATCCAAAAGTGTACCCGCCATTGAAACCACTCATGCGTTTATTCACCCACATATTTCCGTTGTACTGGGCAATTACAGACTCATAAATCCTATTTTGATAGGAACAATTTAAGGAATCCCATGATAAAGTAATTTTGATCTTGGAATTTCCGACATTTCGATCTAATTTCCAATAGTTGCACATACTTATATTTTCAAAAGTTGAATCAACTACATTTCCTTGACTTTGATTAGAATCAAAATACTCGGCAGTAAAAGTATCAGTATTTATCAAAGTAGATGAAATTTTGCAAAATCTAAAATCACTCCCTTTGCCAATTGGAAATTCGAAAGAACTATTCCCCACCTTCTTCACCGGCCCGCTCACAAAACTGCTATTAGAAGCACCAATTGCCGAGGAGCCGTGCTTCATGGTGAGTAGGTTAGTACTCGTGGTGATTAAATTTCCCTGAATGAAAATGAGTGAATCATCAACACTTAAGGTGGTGTTTGCAGTAACGGTTCCTGCTGATTTGTTAATCGCCAGTTTTTTGAATGGGTAATTATAGCTTCCGTTTAAAGTTTGATTGTTAGTGCCGATGAATGTAACCTTTCCTGTATTTGTGTTAAAGACAACCTTGTTGCTATTAATGGTTATGTTTCCTGCTAATGTATTGTCGCCCGAGTAGGCTATT
>JAEUTI010000002.1 GCA_016788065.1 Bacteroidia bacterium
CATACAATGAATAAGCTCCAAATGCAGCATTGTAATTTGCTGTAGTATTATTAACGAGTGAATAGTAACCAGCTGCTGTATTCATAGATCCGGTAGTGTTCTTTTGTAATCCACCACCACCAAAGGCAGTATTGCGATACCCGGTTGTGTTCGAACTCATTGTCCCGATTCCGAATGCAGAATTGCTGAAACCACCGGTATTACTGCTAAGTGCATTGGTTCCTACGGCAGTATTCCAGTTAGCCTCCGAATTTCTCAATGCATTCTGCCCAATAGCAACATTTGAGCTTCCTGTCATGGTGCTGTAACCTGCACTGTCACCCATAAATGTATTTCCGGTTCCTGTTGTATTCAAATGACCTGCATATTCTCCGGTGAATAAATTGCCCTTACCTTTTACTGACAACACTCTGATATTTCCAATACGATAGTTACTGTCGATAGCTGCATTAATATTACCGTTCACATCCATTTTTTGTACAGGATTATTTAATCCAACTCCAACATTTTGGTTGGTTTTAATTCGGATAGCTTCAGTATTATTTGTTTTAACCGAAAGCTCCTCGTTGTCGGTGGTTCCTAAAAAATTAGTACCCGCAACGGTACCTGAATTTCCGGCAATACTCCAACTCGATTTGTCACTTGCAAGATGTGTCCATACAAATCCATCATAATAATAGAATCCTTCAGATCCATCAGTCTGATATACTAACATTCCTTTTGCTGTCAGATCAGAAACCGGAAACATAGCGATTCTTTGTGCCTGTGTCATGCGGGGTGATAATAATCCTTTATCGCCTGCAGTGATATCAAGAATCGACTTTGCATGTGGTGTTGGATTATTAATACCTACATTTTGTGCATTTGCATTACTGATTACTCCAATTGTAAAACCGGAAATCATCAGCAGTGAAGCAAAGATTAACTTTTTTGTTTTGTTGAAAGGGCTTGTCATTTTATTTGGTTGTTAAATGTTTTGAGTAGTCTGTTTTTTAATTGATGCCCCAAAACTACCCCCATTATAAGGTGTGGCACTATCCAAATTAGTGACTTGCAGGAATTGTTAGCCGTTTGCAGAGTTTGTTAGCGAAAGATTTTAAGGCTTAGCCGGATCTTTAACCCCCATAAAATAAAAATGCCGGCAACTGATTTTTCAATTGCCGGCATAACCTGATGGTGTGTGTTTCAGGGCAGAATTACTGAAGGAGCACTGGTACTGATGGTTACAGTAATAAGTAACAGCATTAGTATCACCAGAAAAAATACCAGGTCGAAGAGTAAATTTGGGACTGATTTTAAACTTTTTCGCATAATCCGGTATTTTTAATTAGGATGCAAACCTAATACCGGTCTTTGTAATATGGAGTCTGATCTTAGCCGCTAACCGTTTTTCTTAGCCGGTAACCAATCATGTGATTTTTAAGCCAACTATTTGGCGCCTTGGGCTTGTTGCATCAATCCCGAAATAAGGGCATAAGTATCGCTCCATGCCGCTTCAGTCTCCTTTGTCCAACTCTTTCCCAGGCTTTCTTTCAAAGTAGCCAAAAGGCAATCCCCAACAGCTGCATAGTGCTCATTCTTAGTGCCATAACCGCTATGGCGGGAAGCTAATTTTATAATTTCATCTTTAAGATCATCGAAACTGCCAAGCCTGTGCACCAAATAGGAAATCATAAACATTAATTTCATGGCCTGATCTTTTGGGTCCGATTTGAACATGGGTTTTAATTCAGGAAATTTTTGAAAAAGTCGGCTGTAAAACGATTCACCCATTTGTTGAGACACAGGAGTGATAGTTTGCCAGGTGTTCTGAACCAGTTCAATTTGTTTAGCTGTCAACATAAGAATACCTAAGAAATATGATTTATCGCAAGTTTTTCGTGTTTAGACTTGCAATATACTAAAATCTGCAAAACTGTCAATAGCTTGTATAAAATACAATAAAAGATTCAACTGATGCGGCTTTAGAATTTAGAAAACATTTCAAAAAATTCTTCACGCTTAGAACGGGCGATTGTTATTTGGGTGTCGTCGTTCATTAAAATATAACCACCATCACCTCTTACGAATTTTTTGATATGATTCATGTTGATGAGAAAAGAATTGTGTATTCTGAAAAAATCTTTTCCCGAAAGTGTTTCGTCAATGTCTTTTAGTGTTTTCGCAACAAGTACTTTGTTTCGGTTGCTCATCACAACATTAGTATAATTACTTTCAGCCTGACAATACATGATGTCAGCTGTATTTACAAAGATGAGTCCATCACCAGTACTTAATGCAATTCTTTGAGTTGTTGGACTCAGATTTTTCATGTTGTCCAAAAGTAACCGAAGCTGATCCTTTTCAATAGCGGAACGTTTTTCTTCGAGTTTTTTAATAGTCGATTGCAAATCATCAGGATCTACAGGTTTGAGCAGATAATTTAATGCACTGTACCGGAAAGCTTTTATGGCAAATTTGTTATAAGCAGTAGTAAACACCACATCAAAAAATAAATGTTCAAATTTTTCAAGCATATCAAAGCCGTTCATCCTTGGCATTTCAATATCAAGAAAGACAACATCGGGACGGTGTTTCATAATAGCTTCAATGCCTTGTTCACCACTATTGCACATGGCTGCAATCTGCACCATCGGACAATAGGTCTTTAGCAACCATTCGAGCATCTCTACACAATTTTGCTCATCATCAATTATTACTGCCTTAATCATAGTCGCTAAAATAAGAAATTTAATTAAATATCAGAATCTACGGGTATTTTAATTCTGACCAGGGTTCCTGATGCTTCTTTATCACTGTTATACAAGTCAATATATTCGATTCCGCCTTCTTCTGAGTTATTGGAATGAAGCATTTTCAAACGATCAGCAGTTATTTTAAGGCCAAGAGACTTTCTGGTTGTCGCCGATTTGCTTTTCATTTCCATAGCTTTTTCACGACCAACCCCATCGTCCTGAACTTCCACAATCAGCATTTCTGATTCTCTTTTCAGCCGGACAATGAGTCTTCCCGGTGTTTCCTTATGAAGAAGTCCATGCCAGATTGCATTTTCTACAAATGGTTGTATTATCATGGATGGAACATAAATGGAGTCGGTATTCACCTCTGAGTCAACATCAATTTCATAACTGAACCGGTGATCAAAACGGAGCGCTTCAATCTCAATATACAACTTCAGAGCCTCCATTTCCTGTGAAAGCGCAACCATGTGTTGTTCACTGTTATCAAGAATAAGCCGTATTAATTTGGCGAATTTAGTGAGGTAAAGCGATGCAGTTTTCTGATCATTTTTAATAATATATCTGTTGATGCTATTCAGACAGTTAAAAATGAAGTGTGGATTCATCTGTGCACGTAAAGCACGCATCTCCGTTTCAGCTAATTGTTTGTTGAAATCGGTTTTTATGGCTTCTGTTTTTTCAATATGCCTTACTCTTATCCTGTATAAGGAAAATATTGACCCTGATATCATCAGAGTGAGTAAAATGGTAAATAGCGGTGTTTTATAAAAAGGCGTTTCAATATGTATTGGAACTCTTGTGATATCACTGAACTCCCCACTGGAATTCATTACTTTTACTTCAAATACATAATCCCCTCCGGGCAAGTGCGAGTACGACGCATAACCCTTTCTTGGAATTTGTTTCCATGCTTCATCCGATAATCTGTAATAATATACAGTACCAGTTTGATTTTTAAAATCGATGGTATTAAATTCTATTGAGAAGAAGTTATCAGATGCTGCAAGCTTAATAATTTTGTTCGAAGCAAGTTCTTGCTCATAGTGTATTTCTTTTCCTCCAGCCATAAAATTTGTGATCAGAACTTTATCGGGCTTATCAATACTGTTGGCGATGGAAGAATTGAATTTATAATAACCACTGAATGTACCCAGATAAATTGTTCCGTCATATTGTACATGAATGGACAAGGAAGCGTAAAGTGAATATATACCATTCGACACCGAATAATTCTTCAGGTTATTGGTTACAGGATTTAATACTGATAATCCGTTGGAACTAACAAACCAAATTTTACCACTGGAATCTATATCAGCTGCAGAAATTGCAACCCCTAGAAGTTGTTGGTCTTTTACAAAATTATTTACTTCACCTATTTTGCAAGTTTTGTCAATTCGCACCAATCCCATAGCAGTCCCTATCCATATTTGCCCTGATTTGTCGCAAGAAATGGTATATACACGGTTATCGATGAGAGATTTTGGATTTTTTGGATTGTTTATATAGTGGGTGAATTGTTTAGTTACCGGATTGTACCTCGATACTCCTTCAGCTTTATATCCGAACCAAACATTACCTGCCGGATCTATATCCATACCGGTAATTATATTTGACAGTAAACTGTTTTTGTTTCCTTTTACATGAAATAATTGTTCATATGTACCTGTAGCATGATCATAAATGTAAGCACCATGCCGGTAAGTTGAAACCCATATTTTACCATCTGGCGCTTCAGCAAAATGTGCAAAATATGGATCCGACTTGAAACTTGTATCAGGCTTTGGCTGATTGATCTTTATCAGTTTGTCGGACTCTCGGCTAAATTGATATAAATTATCCGAAGTTCCTACCCATATATTTTTTTGGGAATCAATTTTTATTTCTGTGACGATATAAATAGGTTCACTTTTATCTACTTCAAAGAGATGGTTCGATTGATGCCCTGTTGTATCAATAACATTTAATCCATCGGCCCAACTTGTTCCAATAAATAGTTTTCCTGTTACCGGATCAGTTTGAATCGATGTAATACCATAAAATTCTTTATTATCGGAATGTGTAACATTAAGTTTTGTGAAATTAAATAGTTGCTGACCCTGTTCAATAACATGAAAGCCATTTGCATGTGCCATCCAAATATCGCCATTGCGATCGGCATATAATTTTCCTAAGTTGCTTTCAGGAATGTCATTTTTCATCATGTCGCTTTGAGTAATTGGTCGAAAAGTTTTCGTAACAGTATTGAAAATTGTTAGGACTGTATCAGTACTGGTAACCCACAATTCGTCTTTGCTTTTGTATTGGATAGAAGCAATTATATTATTCGTACCACTTTGAGGTTTGTTTGGATTCGTGAGAAAAGTACTCCACTTGCCAGTTTTCAAGTTGTAATGGTTCAAACCACGCCCCCAACCTCCTAAATAAAAGTCATCAGACCCTGCCCGGTATATTGTATTGAATACGTCGTTTTTCCATTTAGAAACATCCTGATTTTGTTCATCAATGCGATATACTTTCCATTCATCGGTATTAGTGTTTAAACTGTAGAAGCCATCACCTGTCGCCATCCACAATATACCTTTAGCATCAATTACTAATTCCGTTATTCTATTATAATATTCCTGATATGCAATTGAAGCTTTCTTGTTCCCATACGGCAGCAGCCCATAGTTTTTAAATTTTCCAGTTGAAGGATCGAAACAAGTCAATCCTTTAAGTGCAATTCCTAACCAAATTCTGTCTTTCGAATCAATGCACAATCCATCAACTCCTCCATAAGGTATCGAGTTCGACTTTGTTGAGTCAGGAAGATAATGTGTGAACTCACGTGTGGTTTGATTGTAACAACTAATTCCACCTGCGCCATAACCCATCCAAACATTATTCTTGGAATCAATGGCTATTTTGAACACCATATTGTCGCGGACAGAATTCGTATTAGTGAAGTCTTTGCGAAATACCTTAAAGGTTTTACCATCAAAACGATTTAATCCATTCACTGTGCCTATCCACATCATCCCCTGATGATCCTGAACAAAAGAATAAACTATATTACTCGACAAACCATCAGATTGATTATAATGGTGTGAACGGATCTGGGTCGGCTGATTGGCCATGACCCTGACACCAACAAAACACAAAAGAAGAAATAGCAATGCCCGGTTCACGAGTTGTTGTTTTATAGAGTAAAAATACTAAAACATTGATTTTCAGTACCCATCATTGAGCGGTTGGCGGTTTTTCTGAGTGAATGACAGGTTTTCTGAGCCGTTTGCATCCAATTTTGAGCCTGTTTTATCAGCTTATTTCCTGATTGGCCTGCTCAATCCACCGTTTCAAGTGATTACGGATGTTCATTTTATACATCGAAATAGTCCAGAAATATAGCAAAATACTCAAAGTCCATAAAAGGGCAATAGATATAAAAGCATCAGTTGGTTTTTGAATTTGCATAAATCCCAATGCCACTGTTCCAATTCCCAGCCAAATTGTCTGTGTTCGGAAATTTAGTTCGAGGTCGACTACAATTTCAGTTTTTCCGGGACGGAAGGTAACCTTGCCATTGTCCATCCAGCTATGCCTTTTAATCGCCATATTAAAACTGGTAAATGTAAGGGTATCTTCCCCCTCCTTTACAGGATCATCTACTAAACGGGAAAAGTTATCGATGCAAGTTGATGCTTTGAGCAAATGTGCATGCTCATCGGGTATAGAAAGTTGCTTTTTATATTGGATTGGAAACATGGCTGTTTAAAATGGTCGTCAAATTAAGGTGATTTCTAAAATCCAAACAATGACTTTGCACAGTTTTAAAGGTGCTGAGGCAACATTAATATCTATCTGAATGCACCTGAACCATTGATTTCAAGGGGTTTTAGGACTTTAAATGCACGATTATTGAAAATTGATAAGGATCATGGCATTGCAAATCGAACCACTTTATTTTTGAAGTAATTTAAATTTAGTTTTATGGATACTATTTCAACCTCAGTATTTCCCGCACCATTATCCGGTGATGTGCATCGGGTTGCAACTACATGGATGGGTAAAATGCACTTTGCAAGTTCAGTGAATAATCATACTATACATATTGATAAGCTGAAAGTTCATGGTGGAGATGACCGAGGTCCAAGGCCTAAACAATTGTTACTTTCGGCTGCTGCCGGATGTGTGGGTATGGAGCTGATGGCAATACTTGAAAAAATGAGGATTGAAATTGGTTCGCTCGAAATTAATGTGTCAGCCTCTCTTTCCGATTCGGTTCCGAAAGTTTATAAGGAAGTGCAGTTAGAATTTCTTGTAAAGTGCAATATTGAAGATCGTACTAAGTTTGAAAAGGCACTTACTCTTACCCTCGAAAAATATTGTGGAGTGATTGCAATGTTTCGTAACTTCGCTATTGTAACTCATGAGATTCAATATGTGAAATGACTTTTAACAGATGGAGAAAATAGCTTACAAGAGATTTATTCTGGCAAAGGATAATTTTTATGATAATCCGGAAAAAGTAGTAGCAACAGCCCGAAAAGCAAACTATTATGAACCTGAATTTTTCACCGGATTTCGAAGCACCTCCGTCTATCATGAGAAGGGAATGAAAGCGAAACTGGAAAATATTCTGGGCATCAAAATCACCCGTTGGGATACCGATCCCCTTCAGGAAAACGGTGTTTTTTATCATGGGTTTTCAAAAGGTAAGAAGAAGGAAGTTCCGGGTGTTCATTCCGACACACCATACAATGATATCACTTGTGTGGTGTATCTCACTCCGGGATTGCCATTCAATTGTGGCACCTCGCTTTGGATGCATAAAAAAACAGGAATTTGTGATCCTCCTTCCGCACCAATTGCGAAAAAACATAATATGAAGTTAGCCGATTTATTCGAGAAGTTTGAACAGGATTCCAGAATCCGAAGCAGATGGGTTGAAACAGACCGAATTGGCTATCGTTTCAACAGAATGGTTGCTTACCCATCCGGTGTACTGCATTCCGCTACCAATCATTATGGAAGTAGTTTTAGTGATGGCAGACTGTATCAGACTTTCCGCATTGGTGTTGACTGGAATACTTTCAAAATGTATCGCTGAAAGTAAATTTCTTACATCACTTTAGTAACGCCTCACGACGCAAATTAAAAAACTTATGAAGTAGTTCCTGATATTTGAAACAATCAACCGGCTTTGCTTTGATCATCTGTTTCATAATTTCAAGATGGTCTTTGTTTTGAATATCTGCTGAAACTGCCCACAAAGACACCTCTTTTAAGACCTGAAGTTCTTGAGTTGATTCAGGAAGTTTCATTTTGGTTTTTTCTAAGAATATTTTTACACAAGAATTTTCTGCTTCTATCCGATTGCTTTTAAATTTAGAAGCATTCATTTTAATCACGGGATTTGTGATGTCGGCAATTTTCACAGGTATTTCATTTCCCAGATTTAAAGCTATATTGTCTTCAGTAAAACGTATTAAAGTTTTTTTCGAAGTCCGGTATTTTTTATCGGTACTTATTTTGGAATACTCAGCTACAGCAATTTTAGATAACTCTTTACTTAACGGACGGAAACCAAAACGATAATAAAACCAAAAAGCTCCGGTTGCAATTCCATCCGGATTATCTAATCCATATTGATAAGGTTCCACTTCAAAATAAGAAATGTTAAATGCCGATCGGTATAGCCGTAACAGTTCACACATGATATAGCCCGATTCACCTCCACGGAATGGTTCGAATATGTTGATGCCGAAGTCTGCCCGCTTTCCAAATATCCAGGCGCCACCATAAGCAGCCGGAACACCATTCTTAAATAGCGTGTAACCAACATAAGACTGCAATGGCAACTGCCGCTCCGGATACATTCCGTAAATAGCAATTGAAATACCACGGTTCATTTCATATAACCAAACCTGATTCGTATCCATGTAGGTAATTGGATCGGTTTCGCGATCGGTTAACGCCATGGTGTTTTTAATGGTGGTTATTAATTGCGCTTTGCTTTCATCACTTAATTTTACATCACCATTGACAGGGGTGTCAAGCAAAGATTTATAATCGAACTTTTTTAATATAGATTCATGAAAGAAGAATGCATCCACAGGAAGGGAATTGTAGGCTCTGGAAAATTTAATCGATTTCGGCGTAATATCGCAATAGATACCAAGTCCATCAAACAGATGATCTTTGATGTAGGTCTTGTCTTCGATTTTTGAAAGTTCATGAACTAAGAAAGATAACCGCTCATTTTTAGGAACCCGCAGTGTATCAAGTAGCATTTCATTTTCCATGCCAGCTGTGGTCTCGCTTTTCTCAAGAGATGGAAGTGTTAACTTCAATACTTCATTCAGATCAAACCAGTCGTTTGCAATATTGTGCAATTGTAACGAGCAATCAGGATGGCTCAATAGCCACTTAACCATATCATGAGAAAATCGCGAACGATACGGTGTATTTGGCAGGCCACTGTTGAGTAAGGCAGCTTTTTGAGAAGCACTTAATTTCCGTAACTGTAAGGATAACTTTTTTAAAGCTTGTTGTGTGAGCAGCAATTGTTGTTTGTTCGCCGGATATGCCAGAAGAAATAGTAAAGTATCGTGGTACGCAATCAGGCAGCTTGCACTGATTTTTTTAAGATTCGAAAGTTGCTTCAACAAATTTGTCTTTTCAACAAGAGCATCAGGCTCATATTTATTGGAAATTTGCTGGAGTTTTTCTAAAAGTAATTTTTCTTTTACAGGCATAAATTCGTCGATTGCTTAAGCAAAAGTAAAAATAGGTAGCATTGGTTTCGGTTGTACTGATAAATATCATCCGTCAGCCAATTTGAATTCATCGGGTCAGGTATGTGTACGTTCCAAATGGATATATTAAAATCACTAGTTTCAGTAGTAGCGTAAATTCAAATGGAATTATATCTTTGATGTGAAAATTATGGTAAAATTTCCCCCGGTTCTACCATTTAATTACTTTATATTCAATATATTAAATGAAGGTAATCGGCTTTATTATTACTTCTTTTGTGATCTTTTGCGGGGTACATCAGGCATTTGGCAAAGGTGACCCGGTATTAGATTCTATCAGAATTCATATTTCAGCAGCCTCTGATCAAATGGAGGCATTTAATTTTGAGAAAGCTCGTGCAGAATTGTCACAGGGGTTTTTGAAATCCGCAATTCGTTCGACACCGGAATTGAACTATTACCTGCACAGTTATACGGCTGAAATTCTTTATTACGAAGGATTATTTGACAAAGCTATTCAATATGCTGATAAAGCGATGCACTTTGCTCAAGAGAAAAACGACAGTCTGCTGATCGCAAGTGAATACAATTTACTCGGATTGCTTTACCAGAGTATTAACAAATCTGAAAAGTCGGTACCGCTTCTGAAAAAGTCCCTGCAATGGTATCCCGCTAACGGTACATCACTTTTCCCGGTATCCAGAACCTATCAAATACATTCTAACCTGGGACAATGCTACTTTGAATTAAAAGATTATGAAGCTGCTGCCAAAGAACTGCATGTTTCGCTTTCACTTGCTAAAGAAGCCGGATCGGGTCGTGGTCAGTCTATTGCTGCTTGGGCTCTTGGAAAAGTGAAACATGCCGGTAATGATAATGATTCGGCACTATGGTACTTTAATTTTGCTAATGGTATTGCTGCAGCTGCCGATGATGCGGATGCTCAACTGGTGAACTTCCAAGAGATCGCTACCGTTTATTTTTCTTCCGGGAAAAAAGAGGAAGCACTTGCTAAAATAAGTGATGGAATAAGTTTTTTAAATATTAATGAGAATAAAATTGGTGAAGTCACACGTCGTGAATTTTATGGTGAAGCAGCAAGAATATTTTTGAGCGCACAGCAATTGCCAGATGCTCTTGAAATGCAAACCCGTCAACGGAAAATTGACAGTACAATTCAGGTTTCCAGTATGCGTAATTCGGTTGAAACATTGCAGCAGTTTTATGCACTCGACAGTGAACTGCTGAAACGACAGATTGAAAACAGACAATTGCAGCAAACACTTTCTCAGGAAAGAAAAATAAGAGTTGCAGCAACTTTGATTGTATTACTCATTGGCATTGTGTTGTTTTTTGTTTTCAGAAATTATCGTATTCGTCAGAAACAACAACATGCTGAAAGTGCAAACCGGATGATAAGTCTGCAAAACCAAAAGACCATTGAGACGCTTCAACTTCGCGAACAATTAAGTCGCGATTTGCATGATGACATCGGTGCCGCACTCAGTAGCATAGGTGTTTACAGTCAGGTTGCCGCTAAACATTTAGATGATAACCCTCAGCAATCGAAAGAAATACTCGATAAAATTCAGGCCTCCACTTATCGTACCATGGAAGCCATGAATGATATTGTTTGGGCAATACATTCCCGTAAAGATAATGGGGAAGAGCTTACTTCTAAAATGAGAAATTTTGCCGCTGAACGTCTGGCTCCTTCCGGAATTTCTTTTTCATTGACTGCAAGCGATGCTTTCAATGCAACCTACCTTTCACCTGATGCCAAACGTAATCTGTTGCTGTTTTTTAAAGAAGCAGTTAATAATGCTGCAAAGTATAGTGGTAGTAAAACAGTTGATTGCAATTGTGATGTGCAAAACGGCTTAATCGTAGTTGCGGTGTCAGATAAAGGTGCCGGCTTCGACCGGAATACCATCACCCCCGGAACCGGTATGTCTACTATGGAGAGTCGCGCAACCGGTTTGCATGGACATGTTGAATTTGAGAATAATAATCCCGGAACAACTGTAAAACTGATTGCTCCTGTACTGGTGCAAAAACAAACAGATAACCAACTCTGATAAAAACCTGACCACAAAAAAAGCCGGATCAATTCTGATCCGGCTTTTAATTTTATAGTTGATTATTACATTCCTGCAACAATATCCAACTTAATGGTAAATTCATCATAGATGGCTTTATCACCGATGTCAGAAAAGAATGTTTTTGATCCGTAACGAATATCGTATTTGGTACGATCAATTTTTACATCACCTTTAGCTGTCATGGTGTTGCCTTCAAAACGGATCATCGCAGGGAAGGTAACATCATTCGTAATTCCTTTAATAGTAAGTTTGCCTGTTACATTGAAGTTAGGTGCGCCTGCTTTTACATCAGCTAATGGAGCAACTGAAGTCATGATAAATGTAGCAGTTGGATTTTTATCAACTGAAAAGAAATCATCAGACTTTAAATGGCCTTCTAATTTGCCTTTCATGCCTCCCTCTAAGTCAGTAACAGTAATTGAAGTCATGTCAATTGCAAATGTACCTGACAATTTTCCATGATCATTGTTCACTTCACCACTTTTAATGGTAACAACTCCGTTGTGCTTTCCGGTTACTTTTTCAGCATACCATTCTACTTTACTTTTTGCAGCATCAACTTTGTAAGTTGTGGCATGTTTTGAAGGTTGTCCTGGCATCGTGGCCATTAATGTCGCCGGCAATAATGCCAACATGAGCAATACTTTTTTCATTTTTGTTTTTTGTTTTAGGGTTTGAATATTTTGGGTTTTTTCTGTCTTTCCTGTTTTTGCCTTAACCACAAATATGGGTAAAAGTTTATGTCATAACATATAATTTTATAATAATTGACCTAAATTGAGTGTAAGGCATTGTATATCAATTAAATAAAATCATGTTACAACATTTAAACTTTCCCGGTTTCAATTAGTCGAACCGCCATGAAAAAAACCTTGCTACTCAGCCTCTTATCATTTGCCTTGTTTGCACAAACCCCTGAAGTGACTTCGTGGCTAATTAATCCCGGAGGGCAAACCGGTTATGCCGGAATACCTTCCAATGTACAGTTGGTTCAATATTCAGCCAACAATGTTTTTGTTACTACAACATGTATACCGGATTATTCAATAGGTCCATGGACAGCCAATCCAAACATTCCGGTAAATCAAAATTTCCTTTTTAAGATTACCCGAAATCCTGTACAAAATGCAGGAACTCCAGTCAACACACCACTGGGTCATATCGGAGTATGGACAAATGGGGTTTCAATTTTCAATGCAAAAGATGGCATGTCATATAACAATCAGGGAATATGGAATCGTGATGCTTATGTTTTTGAAGGAATCAGTTTCGATAACTGCTTGGGTCATCCCGCTCCTAACGGGGAATATCATTTGCATGTTAATCCAACCTGTTTATATGATGATACCGATAGTACCGTGCATGCTCCAATAATCGGATATGCGTTTGATGGGTTTCCTATTTACGGATCATTCGGATTTTCAAATGTGAATGGTACAGGACCAACACGCAAAATGCAAACCAGTTACCGGTTGAGATCTATTACCTCACGCACTACCTTGCCAAATGGAACAGTATTGAATACTGCTCAATATGGACCAGCAATTGGTGGAACGTATCCTTTAGGTGCATTTTTAGAAGATTATGAATATGTTCCTGGCCTTGGTGATCTGGATGAGCATAACGGAAGATTTTGTATTACACCTGAATATCCATCCGGCATATATGCATACTTCGTTAGTATTGGTGTTAATGAAGTTCCTCTCTATCCTTATGTTATAGGACCCACATATTATGGCGTCATTCAACCCGGAAATACCGGGCCCGGGTCGGGACATAATACCATAAACGAACCAGTGGTCACTTATGTGCCGGGAACAACTGTAGTGCCAATGTATAACAATGAAACACCACTGCTGACTATTTCTTCTCAGTCGGGTGAAGTGGTATTTGTGGCCGGCACTGGCATAGCTCCTGATGCAATGGTTACATTCACCGATATTTCAGGAAGAGTTATTAAACAATACAACAATATTCAAGCGGACGTAGAAAACATTCTACCCGTAAGTGCTTTGTCACATGGAATTTATATTTTATCATTGCAAAGCGGAAACACTGTTATCAGTAAAAAGCTGGTACATTAATAATAAATGTTTCAGGGAGTTATAACGTCCTTCAGTCTAACCACAGGAGGGCGTTTTTTATTGCTGTTGTTTTTTTGAGCTACGTTGATTATTTTTGAATCAAATACGAAGCTATGAAATGGAGAAATCGCGAGGGTTCCGGTAATGTTGAAGATCGCAGAGGCGGCGGAGCTAAACTAGGTGCCGGTTTAGGTATTGGCACGGTAATAATCGTGATAATTGCGTTACTCACCGGCAGCGACCCATCTCAGCTTTTACAGCAAGTAGGTCAGCAGCAACAAACGGAACAACCTGCAGGAGAAGCAGCATTAAATGATGAAGCTTCACAATTTGTTTCAGTAGTATTGAAGGAAACCGAAGTAGTCTGGGAACAGGTTTTCAGAGAACAATTACAGGCAACCTACGAACAGCCTAAACTTGTTTTATTTACCGGAGAAGTACAGTCAGCATGCGGATTCGCATCTGCAGCCAGTGGACCTTTTTACTGCCCGGCAGATGCCAAAGCATATATTGATCTTAGCTTTTATACCGAACTAAAAGATCGCTTCCAGGCACCCGGAGATTTTGCAATGGCCTATGTTATAGCTCACGAAATTGGTCACCATGTGCAAAATCAATTGGGAATTTCCGACAAAGTTCATGGTATGCGTGGACAAATCAGCGAAGAGGAATACAATCAGTTGTCAGTGAAAGTAGAATTACAAGCCGATTTTTTTGCAGGGCTCTGGGCGCATCATGCACATGAAATGAGTAATATTCTGGAAGCCGGAGATATTGAAGAAGCACTTACTGCTGCCAATGCTATTGGTGACGACAGGCTGCAAATGGAATCACGCGGATATGTGGTTCCTGAATCTTTTACTCACGGAACAAGTGATCAACGAATGTTCTGGTTTAAAAAAGGTTTTCAAAGTGGCTTGATGAGTGATGGTGATACTTTTAAAAGTGGAGCGGTGGATTAAGTGGTTAATTAGGTAGTTAATTAAGTGGTTAATTAGGTGGTTAATTAAGTGGTTAATTAGGTAGTTAATTAAGTGGTTAATTAGGTGGTTAATTAGGTGGTTATTCCATGGATCGCCTTCGGCTCTGGGAATAAATTGAGGATCGCCTTCGGCTCTGGGAATAAATTGAGGATCGCCTGCGGCTCTGGGTTATTTAATGGATCGCCTGCGGCTCTGGGTTATTTAATGGATCGCCTGCGGCTCTGGGAATAAAAGGAGTTTCGCCAGCGGCTCAGGAGAATATAACGGTAGTCAAGGATGGTGATTTTTGATCACTTTGCAGAATAAAAAAAAACGACCCCTTTGGAGGTCGTTTTTTATTTTAAAGATCTTTGAAGAATGTTATTCCACTTTCATCTTTTTGATTACCGGAACAGGGCCCGGACAATGTTGAGAGTGGCAGGCCAGGCATGCGTTTACCATATTATTATAAGTTTCAACACGGTTTTCAGTTGTGGATGAAGCATAACTTTTCACACTCGAAATATATAATTCTCCAAACTGATTATAGAAATCACTCTTCGTATTATTTTCTGAAATCTTTGCAGTAAACAACTTATTGAATGCAGCTGGAAATGGAGCAGGTGTTTTGCCGGCTTTCAAATCAGCTTTAGCCTGATTGGTATATTTTTGCATATCTCTCATCAGCAATGAAAGTTCGCTTGAGCCATTTGGATTTACATCCATAGTATCGGCAGCAGCTTGTTCAATCAATCCTGATTCCGGTCTGATAGCCTGGAAAGCTAAAACTCCTGCAATCAATGCGATGATAATAATAACTTTTTTCATGTTTTTAATTTAATGCAAATTTTAAATTTCAATTACCAGATTTTCACTCTTAAACTATCAGGTCTTCTCATGAAATCACCTTCTTTAATATTAAAGGTTTCATAAAACTCAGGCATATTCGATAATGGTCCGATTACCCGATATTTTGCAGGCGAATGTTCATCGCTTTTTACCTGCGCTGCAAGAGATTCCGGACGCTCATTGATCATCCATGCCAATGCATATCCCAAAAAGAATCTCTGGTCAGGTGTAAGACCGGCAATCACTTGTTTGTCGATGTATTGTTTTGTTTTTTTGAACGCTTCATAACCCATGATTATTCCACCTAAGTCTGCAATGTTTTCTCCTTGGGTAAGTTCACCATTTATACGAAGACTGTCAACAGGATTGTATTCGCCATATTGCTGAACAATCATTGCTGTTTTAGCATAAAAACGTGCACTGTCTTCAGAAGTCCACCAGTTATTCAGGTTTCCTTTTTCATCATACTTGCTTCCCTGATCATCGAAACCATGAGTAATTTCATGTCCGAATGTTGATCCGCCAATGATAGAATAAAGAATGGCATCATCAGCCAATACTCTTTCATAACCCGGAACAATGATATTACATCCCGGAACAACGATTTCATTGTTCGAAGGATTGTAGTAAGCATTGTATGTTTGTGGATACATTTCCCATTCATCCCGGCGCACCGGATTACCAAACTTATTCACCATGTAACGCATAGCCCACTCATTTGCATTCATCACATTGCGGGCGTAGGAAGAACGATCAATGGTAAGACTACTCATATCTTTCCACTTATCGGGATAACCTACTTTCATCACAATGGTGCTCAATTTAGCAAGTGCTTTTTCTTTGGTAACATCACTCATCCAATCCAGATTCTTAATACGATCGGCATAAACATCTTTTATAGCACTTCCAATTTCAGTAAGCTTTTCTTTCGTTCCTTTAGGAAGATATTCATCTACATATACTTGTCCTATTAATTCCCCCAACGCAGAGTTGGTCTGATCGGTAACTCTTTTCCATCTTGGTTTTGGCTCGGTCACGCCACGTAGGGTGGTGCTGAAAAAGTTAAAATTTTCTTTATAGGTATTATCATCAAGATAGCTTGCAAGGCCGCGAACCAGATGGTAACGCAGATAATCTTTCCAAACATCCATCGAAGTTTTTTCCAGCATGGTATTTAATGCTTTCAATACTTCAGGCTGTCCAACAATTACCGTATCAACATCCTGTAAACCGCATTCCGTGAAGAATGTGTTCCAGTCGAATGCAGGTGTCATTTGTTGCAGTTCAGCAACAGGCATTTTATGATAATTCTCTACTGGGTCACGGGTATCTTCGCGCTTACGTGATGCTTTTGCAAGCGTCGTTTCTAAATTCATAAATGCGGAGGAACTGCCGGAAGCTTTCTTCTCATCATTACCCATCAATTGAAACATGTTTTTTAAATGAACAGGAAATTTCTCGCGAATCTTCAATGCACGTTCATCCGAATCAACATAGTAAGTACGATCAGGTAACGACAATCCACCTTGAGAAATAAATATTGCATACTTATCGCTTTGCTTGTCATCCTGTCCCACATAAAAATTAAATAACGGAGCACCAGATACCATGTGAATTTTTGCAACAGCTTTTGCTAATGTTGCTTTATCATTGATTGCAGCAATCTGATCCAGTTCAGGCTTAAGTGCGGTCAGCCCAAGTTTATTGTTGTTGATGCTGTCCATACCTGAGAAAAACATATCTCCAATTTTTTGTTTAGGACTTCCTTTCGGAGCATCTTTAAGTGCAGCCGATGATTCACAAATCTGACGTACCTGAGCATTAATGGTATCGCGAATAAGTTGCCAAAGTCCATTGCTTTGCTCACTTGCAGGAATTGGATTATTCTTAAACCAACCATTGTTGGCAAATAAGAAAAAGTCATCACCCGGTTTAATGGTTGAGTCGATGTTGGAAGCTAAAAAATCGGGGCCGACTGTATCATGACCCGAATCTTTTTTCGTTCCGCAGGAAGTTAATACAAAGGGGATCAGAAGGACTGACCAAAGCAATTTTTTCATATTTCGAAAGGTTTCAAGTGCCAAAAGTAAGCATTATCAGGCAATTATAACCACTTTTAGCTCTGATTCGTTTAAACGAAAAAATTTACAACTAATTGTTTAGCAATGCAATAGAGATTATTATCACCAATTCATGGCGTTTGGAAAAGTGTGAATAAGCACCTAATTTAGTAGGGATGCTTTTTACTGAAATTTCACAGTACTAAATTTTTAAGAAATGAGAGTTATTGGAATAGCTTTATTGTTATTGCTTCAGGCGAATTTAGGTGTGCATGCACAAAACTTGAATCTCGGTCTGGTTGCCTGTTATCCTTTTTATGGCAATGCAAATGATGAAACCGGAAATGGACATAATGGCACCGTTTACGGACCAATTTTAGTTAATGACCGCTTTGGACAACCAAATGGTGCATATCAATTCGACGGCATGGATGATTACATTGATATTGGCTTTTATGGAAATATGAGTCAGTCGAATTCATTTTCATTGAGTGCCTGGATTCAACCTAAACAGGTGAAGACACAAACGTTATTTATGATGATGCCAGATGATTTTTATGATCGTTTAAATTGTATGGCATTTTATTCTCATAATGGTGTATCCACAACAGTACTTGATCATGGAGATTGCACAACAGGAGGCCGTTTATTTATGATGGGAACTCCATTTTCGAACGCATGGCAACATTGGATTTATACGGTAGATATCCTAAACGGCATGCGGGTTTATCTGAATGGTTCATTATTGTATTCTGTGTTAACCAGCTCCTCCATTATAAATCGACAACGAAGTGTTTGGATTGGTGGCGGAATAGATGTTGCTTCTGCACCATTTTATTTTGATGGAGTTATTGATGATATGCGGGTTTATGACCGGGCTTTATCGCCAAATGAAGTTCAGATTTTATACGGAACGGAGTTACTTTGCATGCCAAGCGGTTTTGCTGAAGCAACTAATCAAAAACCGCCTTTTGAGGTGCGGACCTATAACGGTAAAGTATATGTGAAAATGAATGAGGATGCAACCAGTTCATCACTTAAGATTATGAACAGCAGCGGACAAACTTTGCTGGAAGACAAATATATTTTACCGGGAACAACCAAAGAGTATGATGCAGCTTCTTTTGGAACGGGAATGCTGATTTATGCCATGCAAAGCACAGCTCGTTTATTTACCGGTAAATTGATCAATTTTTAGAATCGATTTATTTGGTTTCGGGTTCGAAATCAAGCATAATGGAATTCATACAAAACCTTTTCCCGGTAGGAGGTGGACCATCATCAAAGATATGCCCCAGGTGGCCATCGCATCGTCCGCAAAGCACTTCGATTCGTCGCATCCCATAAGAATTATCGCTTTCATAGCGAACACTGGTTGGCCGCAATGATTCATAAAAACTTGGCCATCCGCAGGAGCTCGCAAATTTGCTGTCTGATTTAAATAAAGCATTTCCACATGCTGCACAATAGTAGTTACCTAAACCTTCAAAATCCCAAAACTTCCCTGTAAAGGCACGTTCAGTCCCTTTATTTCTGGCTATATGGTAAACATCGTCAGGCAATACTTTTTGCCATTCTGCATCAGTAAGCTCTAATTTGGTAGTGTCGGTGCGTGAATAATATGGGTTGCCCGTTTTTGATGAATTCATAGTGGAATCAGGTGAATTAATTATTTCGTTGGAAGCTATTGGTTGTTGACAACTCAAAATTAAAAGAAGAGAAGTGATAAATAACATGGATTTCATTGAATTTATATAACAATTTTAAACTGGCAAAGTTTTCGGCTATAGCCGGATGAAGGATTTTTCAACTGTTTGGTTCCGGTTTGAAATTCTTATGAGGTAGTTACCGGCAGGCAGGTTGGATGTATCAATGATGAAATTTTCATTTTCGATTTCACTTAAAGTATAAACCTCTTGTCCATGAATATTCATAATCTGGAGTTCCCCATTTAGAAAAGCAGGGAGAATCGCAACATTTAGGTGGTTATTACAAGGAACCGGATGCAATGCTACATCGTGATCGGAAACCGACAGGTCAGCAACAGAACTCGTACATAGTAATGGCAGCTGATTAAACCCCCGTACTTTTGCTTCACACCTTAATGCTGCCAATGCAGGTTTGTCGATGCCGTTTCCATTCCATTCACACAATCCTATTGAACCCAGAAATCCGGCGAAACCGGGATCGTTCAAACCATAGTAATTGAGGAAATAATTTACCGCAGCAGTATCAAGATCATGCATCCAGGTGAAATCAATCATTTTTATCTGAGTTGCATAAGTATCCCACAAATTAAATGTTTGATAAATAAATTGTTCTTGTAAAAAAGGTGTGCTTCCACAAGCTGCTGATGAAGGGAAACCGTATTGATAAAAACAAATAGGCTTCGAAGGATAAGCACTTGTTATTAAGTTGAAATCGTTCTGTAATGCACTGAACGGTTTTACCTGAAAGTTCCCATCAATAGCATAATAAGAAACCCCTATATTATCGCATGCTTGATTTATTTGTTGCATGTAAACTGATGAAGTGCCTGAAGTTAATCCCGAAAAAGTAGCTTCACAAGCTACAGGAACAGTGGGCCATAATATTTTTGCATGAGCGGAAACTGCTGCGAAGAAGTTTGTAAACTGTTGCCATTTCACTGTATCAGTTCCCAGATATACGTCCATTTCTGAGCCTATAACAAGGGAGCTGAGTTGTAATTGAGTTAAATTATTATGAATGCTATCAAGCAATGCGTTGAATCGTGCTATAACAGAAGAGTGATCAAGTGGTAAAGGAACGAGATCAGCCGGCACTTCCAGAACATTGGTGTGAATGGGCGTTATGGTGAGGTCGATTGAAACACCGGTTGCAGGATAATAGATGTTCGCAATTTGCAACAATGTAAAATCATATTGTAACGGAGAATTTTCTAATGTCGTCCAGTTAAAATATAGGCCCGTTTGAGTCATCCCCAACTCTTCGCCAATTGCAAATGTAGAATCGTAATTGAACGAACCATTTTCAGGCATCGTGCTAACATCAACAGCAATAATATTGGTTGTTGGATTAACTTGAGCAAAAACAGTTCCGGTGCCGACAATTTGAAGAAATGTCCGTAAAGCCAATAACAGAATTTTAGAATGATTGTAAATCAAGGATAATTAATTTTTGCTTTGGTGAAGAAGGATCTTAATTGCCAAATTGCAACAAGAAGTAATGTAATCGGCAGTATTCTTTGAAACAGGAAGGTTGTTGATAGGGTGAACCATTTTGTTAACATTGTAGTTGCAAATATAAAACATAACATCGCAAAAAATGTGCCTGTAATTGCACTTGCGATAAATATTAATTGCTCACTGTTCTGACTTTTCTTACTAAGTGTCCCTGAATTTATCAGCACCAGATTCCATCCGGTCCAGAACGGTATCTGAACTATATTCAATAGCCCTGACAGTAATCCGGTGGCCAACAGCGATATGATTCCGATACTCATCATATCTGATTCCGAAATTCCTCCCTCCGCTTGCGGAATAAACCAATACCATCCCGCAAGGAAAACCAGAAAAAGTAACGAAATGATTTTGACAATTTTTAACCAGTTCTTATGTTGCTGTATCCATTCAGCGCATTTTAAAGTTACAGCAATTACTGCAGCCTCAATAATCAATACTCCTCCGATAAATGTGAGCGTACCTGTTAATGTTCCACTCATATAAATTTGAGTGGCAAACACGTTTAATACACCAACCGGCAAGCTTCCCAAAAAGCTAATTGTAAATGCAGTTAATGCAAGTTTAAAGCCGCCTTTTTTCATGATACCGATTTTAAAAGTTGTACATGGCGTTTATTGGCTTGCAACATACGAATACCTTCCATTGTTGTAAGTGCACGACAACCTGACAAGCGATTCTGTTTACTTATCTGATATAAATAATTTAGGTGGCGGGTGATTTCCTGCCATGCATACCAAATGGAATGTTTGGGATCATAAATATGCGTTGGTTCACTGCCGGCACCATTCAGTTCTATGATAGAAAAATTTCTTCCTTCTTTTAATTCATGTGGATGTTGGTATTTTATATCCATCCTGCCAAAGTAAAAGCCCGGGATTTGCTTACACAAGGTATCAATGGTATTCGAAAGCTGTTCGGTAATAGCAGATGAATCGTCTATAAATTTGGCGCCACGACAGTGATTCCCAAAGGGCACCAGCAATTTATTTTCTCCCTTGGCGGGGATGGTCTCTATTTCATGACCAATAATTTTTTCTATTGCATCCAGTTGAAAATGAAAACGTGGATTTGCAATTATCAATTCCCGGATAGTTGACTTACCATCTCCTGTTACCGCAAGTAATTCTTTACTGACTATTCCTGTAATCTTTCCTTTATCAGTCCCCGGAATACGCACATAAAAAATTCCGCACTCATAAGGATAGCTGATATATTCCTGAACCATAAAATCGACCGGCATCTGTGCAGCATAATTGCGCAGCGATTCGATGTCTTCGAGTTTTTTGATAGCCATTCCTCGCATGCCAATATCAGGTTTCACTATCATTGGGAATGAGATTTTATTTGCTGCGTTCCGGCAATTTTCTTCGACTGATATTGCTTTATTCCAATAATATGTTTTCGGATAGTATTGTGCAGGAATCAAATCATAAATTTGTTTTTTAGATTCCATCAAAAATCCACCATTGGTGATGGTAGGATTGGAAGCTGTCCCGAAAAAAAATGATCGGGAACGAAATGCGTAATACATCCACACCAGGTAAATAGGTAAATATACTATTCCAAAAGGCCAGTATTCCCAATGAAATAGCTGATGCAGCTTTAATTTCAGTGAATGTGCACTCATACAATCAGCAACGAGTTCGTATAGGCATTTGAAGTGAGCAAATCATCGTGGTGTAATTCCACTTTGTTATTTTCGATAACTGCTTGTGTGATGCTTTGTGTCAGCACCAAATTATCACGGTTAATGACGAGTCCGTTCTTAGGATCATTTCCTTTTGTGTATTTATGAAATTCACGCAACTGCTGAGGTGTTGCATCCGGAAATTCATTTAGGAAGGTATTAAACCATTTTGCCCGTGCTTGTCTTATCTCTTTTGTATAAAGCGTTGCGGATGACCAAATGTAATTTGTTGTTTCATCCAATGATACCATATCTTTTGAAATCTCATCCCAACGCAACTGAAAAGCTTGTTGTCCCTGTGTCAGCACAACTGTAAATGGTTCTACACCATTCAAATCTATTTTGAGCCATTCGTTTAGTGGAGAAGGCGCAGCCAGCAGGTTCAACAAAATTATTCCGCGACTTATTCGGTATGATGACTTTATAGCATGGGGCTTATCGGCACCATTGAGTAATACCCCAACATTAGAACCATCATCAACTACAAACCAGCTTCCACCTGCAAGGGGGTCTTTTGGAAAAAGTAATTTCTTATTTCCAACCAATTGCATCTCCGGTTTATGAGATGCCGGCCGCGATTTTCTTTCATCACGGTTGGAAGTAATTATTATTTTCCCTTCGTTTCTAACTAATGTTACTGTGCACATTGATTGCGATATATTAAAGTTGAAGGTGCAACTCCAAAGTTGGAAGGTAATTGTAATCTGGTTAGCTTGTAAACAGCTACCCGAATGAGAGCCTGATGATGAATACAATGCTCGAGATTATATAACAGCTCCCGGGTAAAATTGGTTTCAATAGTAGTATTTCCTTCCCCATGATCAAACTTCATAGTCAAAGGTTTTTCAGGAAGTTCAATTTCGTTACAGATCCTGTTGATACAAAAGATAGCCATTTCAGGATCTGTTTCGATGAGTTTATTGCGTGCTCTTAAATCATAATTTATAGTTCCCGAAGCATATTGATCTGTTAAGCACTGGAACAACTCAATAATATGTCTGCTGTGCTGACCAATAGTAGCGTTTCCCAGTTCTTCACATCCGGTGGTATACTCACCAATTGTAAGTTTCTGTATTAAGTCGGTTAAATCGCTTAATGTTGAACGAGTGTTAGCAACTAAGTTCATAATTATGATTGCTTCTTAACTAATGAGATTAATTGTCCCCTGTTTACAAATACGAGAATCGCACAGCATACAAAGGTAATCAAAGCATAGATAAATAGTTGGCCAACGTCATCCATCACCTCAATGCCCAATATTGTCAGGTGAGACATGATTGCCCCAGCCATAACTCCCGCTCCAATAATTGCACCATAAACAGTTTTTCCCGGGATCACTAATAGAATTCCGGCAATCAACTCCATTACACCGGAAAGAATACGACCCCAGGGCTCAACGCCAAGTGTGGAGAATATGTAAACTGATTCGGCACTTGCCGAAAATTTGAAGAATAGTGTTTGTAACATAATAATTGCCGGAATGATCCGCAAGATCCAAAGTAAAACAGGTGATTTCATATTAATAGTATTTTGTCCAGTTTGTGTTTGCTTGTTTCAGTAAATTTGCTTCGTTTTTATTCCATAGTTTCAATGTATTGTTGAAGTATGCATTGTAGAACAGGTATAATTTTCCATTGATGATTTTAAAAGTTTCCGGATCAATTTCCACTTTTTCTCCGGTGTTTCCCATCGCGTAAGCACACCACCCACCAAATTCGGGTTCGTATGCTTTGTAGTTTTTCAAAAATAATTCTTTGTTTTCAGCAGATGAACAGTGGTAAGTAATTCCTGCAGCACGGACCGCAAATGCCGGGTTCCCTTTTATTGCTTTACCCGATTTGAAATAAGCTACCGGATCATAACCGGATAATGCCAGGCCATTCTCTGTGTTAAAGGCACTTTTTCTTTTTTCTGCATCCTGACCATTTGTTAGCCCTGCAAGGAATAGGAGAGCAATTAAGAATACTGTTGTTTTCATTTTTTTGATTTGAATAATGGAATTTGATATTGAACATTAAATACGAAACTACGTGTTAGTCCATCGGGACGTTCTTCGCGAACTACCAGTGGCGCAGCGGCAATTACTTCCAATTGATGATTATTCTTGAAAATTCTCGTTATCATTATTCCTGCATTAATTGTGAGGCCATCTGAATTTTCGATTTTTCTACGTTGATTAAATATATCTGAATAACTATCTTCAGCAAGGTGGTATATTGCAAGGATATTCGGTTTCAATAATAGTTTGTTATCCATAAATTTTAGCTTGTATCCAGCGCGAATCAGTACATCACCTGCTCTTTCAAATTCCCTCGTTGAATTAAAATCTCCTTTAATGGAATCGGATGGAAACCGTAAAAATTCATTTTCGTTTGCACCTGATAACGGCAATTGAAATCCGGTACTGATTTCCCATTTGTTTTTGTAGAGATAGCTTATTCCACCAATAAAATCCAAGGTTCCCAAACTCGATTGATATTCCATCGGCAATGGAATATCTTTATCACTTTTTGCATCTGAAGTTGAAAGAGGTGCTTTTAATGAGGCCAGAAAGGAAAATTTATGATTCCCTTTTGATTTAGGTAAATAGGAACCTGATAAGTATAAATCTCCCGGACCTGCATTGGAACCGAGATCGCCATCATAGAGTCCCCCGGTAATTTTTGCGCCAAGATTCCATTTTGAATTGATGGCATGATTGTATTCCAGATAGGAAGTAATTGATGATGTTGCTTCTAATCCCATGCCCAGTCCAACCCCAATTGCTAATGAAGCAGCATAGGTTTGTTCGGAGGGAACTCCATTGTCTTTAAGCGCTCCAATAGAGCAAAATCCGGCATCACTGCAGCCTTGACCAAAGCCTGGAATTGCTAATGTTAGCAGGCAGAGTCCTGTGATAATGAGGTGTTTTTTCATGGTTGTGTGATTTAATATGTCAAAAGTAACGTCGCAACCAGCCATATAATGTCGGGTAAATGACAAAACCCCAATTATTGTGCTTTAGCAGGATTATTCGAAGAAAAATAGCTAAGAAAACAGGCTAAGCGCTCTAAAAACGATCAATTCTGAAGGACAAACTGTTTGTCCAGGACTAATTCTTTACGGTCATACTTCAGGTGACCTTCGGTTTCCAGTTGGTTTAAAAGCTGGGTTGCAGTTTGTCGGGTAGTACAAATAATATGGGCAATGTCCTGTTGCGTCAGATAATTTTCTATTACAATAGCATCCAAAGTTTCATTGCCATCACGTGCCGCCCAATCTTTTAGAAACTGAATCAACCGGCTTCGGGCATCTTTAAAAACAAGATTGGAGTAACTGTTTTTGAGTTTCTTAAATTTCAATCCTACTAACTTCGTATAAGAAAGTGCAAGATCCGGATGTTGTTCCATCAGAGCTTCGAAATCCTTTAGCAGAAAACTGCATATAGTCACGGAGTTGGTAAGTACTTGTGCAAATTCATTGTTGGCAATAGTGGTATCGAGACTCAGTTCACCAAAAAGATCTCCTTTCTGAATAATTTCTTTAGTGATTTCATTGCCATTCACATCGACTTCAGAAATTTTAATGGCGCCTTTTTTCAGAAAATAAATTCTAGGCTCTTTTGAATCAGAAAAATAAATGATGTCACCTTTTTTACCTTCTTTGAATCCGGTAATAACGCACAGTTGTTTCAGCTGATCATTGCTAAGCACCCGAAAGAGTTTATGATCTCTTAAGAACCAGTATTTTATTTCTGAATGCATACTTTGAATAAGGCGTAAAGGTATAAAAAAGGATTCATCTGAAGTGATGAATCCTTTCTATTAGAGCAATTAAGGGTTTTCAATTATTTTTCCAGAATGGCTTTAAGATCCTGAAGTCCTTTGTCGAGATCAGGTCCAAGCATACTGTCAAAATCCATAAACAATAACATAAGATTCATCGGATATGGCATTTTCCCATCAAATCCCCATGTCACATCTGTTGCACCTTCACCCGAAGGCGTTACGGTCATATATGCTTTATCAGTTGCTTCAAATGGTTTTAAAAACCGCAATTCAAAATCGAGACGTTTTCCATCTTCCATTTTTATAATTTCCTGCTCACCTTTTCCAACATCTTCCATTTGGCTGTCCCACGCTGCAACAAAACCAACGGTTCCATCAGTACCACGGTATTCTTTTTTCATATTCGGATCTTTACGATTCCAAACACTGTAGTTGTCCTGATTTTTCAGGTACTTAATATAATCATATACCTCAGTCGATGATTTGTTAATAGTAACGTTTCTGACTACGTGATACTCTTTACTAGTAAACAATGCAACCAGCAGTAACAGTGCAACGATGCTAATAAGGGCAAGAAAGATGTTCTTTAGAATTTTCATGGTAAGTTTTTTTAGAGATTAATTTTAATCATTAAGCCGGCAAAAAGCACCGGATGGCTGGTTAAAATTAGGTAAATGATCGGGAATTGCAAAAAACTGAAATATGCTAATTTTAGGTATTGGGTTTTTTCCTTTTAAACTAAGGTAAAATTCTGATAAACAGATAAATACAACGTAGTTCTACATTTTTTTAAGGTTGTTGCACGAACGGGACTCGAGAAAAAATTGATTTTTATATATATTCGAGATTTCTTGAAAAGTTCAATGAAAACGATGTTTTATTCAATGGATCAGATCGCTTGTTTTTTAAAATTTATATTTGTTCCGGAAAATCTTATATTGGTGCATTAAAAACTTCCTTTACAAGGAAATAATGTTTTGACTTCAAGTTTATAAAAATTAAATAAATATGAAAAAAATTCTCGCTCTGTTATACTTGGTATTTTATTCTGCAGTATTATTCGGTCAAACTCCAACCTTATTGAAGGATATCATTCCAGGGGCAATTGGTGGATTTACTACAGCAGGGCAGTTTGGATACTATTATCATCCTTTTACTATTGTCTGGGAGCATAACAATGAAATATTTTTTACAGCAAACAATGCAGCACTGAATCCCGGTAGTGGTACCACAAATGATATTGAACTTTGGAAGAGCGATGGTACTGCGGCTGGCACTGTTTTATTAAAGGATATTTACCCGGGCAATTTGAATGGTTCTGATCCACGAGACTTTGTCGAAGTAAATGGAATCCTTTATTTTACGGCAAATACACCTGCTCATGGACGTGAATTGTGGAAGACGGATGGGACCAGTGCTGGAACGGAAATGGTTCATGACATTATTGGTGGCAATGTTGGAGGATTTTCAGAAGCCGGACAGTTTGGGTATTATGATCTAAATTTTAATGTTGTATGGAAGAATGGGAATAATTTTTATTTTACTGCAAACAGCGCAGCATTAAATCCAGGGGGCAGTTATACCAATGATATAGAATTGTGGGTGAGCGATGGGACCTCTGCAGGCACAATGATGCTGAAAGATATTAATCCTGGAAATACTTCAGGCTCTTATCCGATAGATTTTAAAGAAATTAATGGCACTTTATTTTTTACCGCGGTTACTTCAAATGAAGGCCGTGAACTTTGGAGATCTGATGGTACAAATGGTGGTACTTATTTGGTTAAAGATATCATACCGGGGTCAGTTGGGGGCTTTTCAGCCTCTTCACAATTTATTTACGATACACATTATTTTAATGTAGTATGGCAAAATGGATCTGATTTTTATTTCACCGCAAATAACAATGCATCAGTACCGGGTGGCTCATACACCAACGATATTGAGTTGTGGAAAAGCGATGGCACCAATGGCGGGACTTCAATGGTGAAGGATATTTATTCAGGAAGTACCAATAGTTCTTATCCTGCAGATTTTACTTTGATCAATGGAACATTATTTTTTACAGCTGAAAGTGCCTCCGCAGGTCGGGAATTATGGAAAACGGATGGGACAGGAAATGGAACGGTAATGGTTAAAGATATCATTAGCGGAAATGTGGGGGGATTTACACTATCTTCTCAATTTGCATACTATGCCCATACCTTTCAGGTTGTATGGCAATCCGGTAATAAATTTTATTTTACTGCAAACAATTGGGCGTCTGCACCTGGTGGTTCTTACACAAATGATATTGAACTTTTCGAAAGTGATGGAACTGATGCAGGTACAGTGATGCTAAAGGATATTTATGCAGGGAATATGTATGGTTCAGATCCAGCTGATTTTACAGTTATCAATGGAACACTTTATTTTACTGCAACAAGCAATTTGTATGGGAGAGAACTTTGGAAAACGGATGGCACTAATGCCGGGACAGAATTGGTAAAAGATATAAATCCGGGAAATATTGGAGGATTCACTACTGCACAGCAATTTGGATATTATTATTACTCGTTTAAGGTTGTTTGGCAAACAGGAAATACATTTTATTTTACTGCTAACAGTGCTGCAATGAATTCGTCTTCCTCTTATACAAATGATATTGAATTATGGAAAAGTGATGGAACGCCAGGAGGTACCATGATGGTCAAAGACATTTATGCAGGTAATACAAATAGTTCTGAACCATATGATTTTAATGCCATAAATGGTGTTCTGTACTTTTCAGCATACAACAATGTTTCCGGTCGGGAATTATGGAAAACGGATGGTTCAACTACAGGAACAGAACTTGTTAAGGAAATTGCTCCGGGTAATTTAGGTGGATTGTCTACAGCTGGTCAATTCGGATATTATGGTTATCCGTTTTATTCCCCGTTCAGTATTGGAAGTGAATTCTATTTTCTTGCTAACGATAATCCTTATTACTCCGGTTCCTACACAAACAACATGGAATTATGGAAAAGTAATGGATCTAACGGTGGAACTGTTAAAGTAATAGAGATTTATCCCGGAAACACACAAGGATGCGATGCAGAATATTTTTCATTAGCGTTGAATAAGGTTTTCTTCACTGCAAATGACCCGGTTAATGGTCGTGAATTATGGGTCATGGATAATGCTACCTCTACCGGAATCAACGAAATTCTGAGTTTAAATGATTTCAGAGTTTATCCTAATCCATCAAACGGTTACATTAACCTTGATTATAATTCATTTGATGAGGAAAATTCCAGTGTGACTATTTCATTGAGAGATATTCAAGGAAGGCTTATATTTGAAGCTGATGATCAATTGATCAATGGCAGGCTTAAGTATGTAATGAATGTTGAAAGTTTTACAAAAGGAGTGTACATTTTAAGCTTAAGTGGCAAACACATTCAAGAAGTAAGAAAATTGGTCAAAAATTAAAATTGATAACTTAAGGTAGTACCTCACTTTGAAAAGTTATTGTATTACCAAATTTCTTCTATGTCGCACAATATCCTGAATTATTTTGGTCAAATCAATGGCGCTTTCATTCATGCTAGAGGCAGGGCTGCAACACTTAAAATAATTGAACTGCTCGATTGTAAACCCGGGCAAACGGTTTTGGAATTAGGATTTGGCACAGGCGCAACTCTTACCTACTTATCTTCGGTCTATAAAAATACCTCTTTTACAGGCTATGATGCTTCACCTGTTATGTTTGAAGCTGCAGCTAAAAGATTGAAATTTTGTTCTGCTGACAAAAATGTGAAATTGAAACTCATTCAGCCCGGCCAGAATTTCCCTGATGATTCAAATTCCTTCGACAAGATATTTGCTGAATCCGTTTTAGCTATTCAGGAAGATGAGAGGCTAAAAAATATTTTGATTGACATAAAACGTTTGCTTAAACATAATGGTGAACTTATTTTTAATGAAACTATCTGGCTCGATACTGTAACCAGGGAAGAAGCTGAAAAAATTAACCTGGATTGTAAAAAGGCTTTTGGCATTATTCAGGCAAATGCCAAGTACACCCATTTAAGTAACTGGACTAATTTGTTGAAAGATCTCGGTTTTGAGGTGGAAGTGGTTTTTCATGCAAGTAATTTAAAGCATCAGCGTTTTGTTAAACCAGTTAATTGGCAAGTAATTTTATCAGAATTGTTGACTATTCAAGGGAAAGTCAAAGCTGTTTTTTCTCCTAAGCTGACAAAAGAATGGAAGAGTTATACCCTTGAGATGAGTCAAATTATTCCGCCAGGTCGCCAATATATGGAAGGGGTGATTATCAAGGTCAGAAATGTTAAGATTGATGTTTGAAAGGTTTTTTATTCCAGTAAATTGATTAAATTCGAAGTGTATTTTAAAAACAGACAACATCAGGCAATGAAAGCAGCAGTATATTTCCAATATGGTCCTCCCGAGGTTGTCACCATTGCTGAAATCCCGCAACCTATCCCAAAGCCAAATGAACTTCTGATAAAAGTGTTTTCCTCTACAGTAACCCGTACTGATTCCGGGTTTCGAAGTGCGGAGTATTTTGTTTCACGATTTTTTAGTGGATTGCTGCGCCCTAAATTTCCGGTACTGGGATGTGAATTTGCTGGTGTTGTGGAAGAAACCGGTTCGAGTGTAACCTTATTCAAAAAAGGTGATCGTGTTTTTGGGTTTAATGATCAAAAGTTTGGCGGACATGCCGAATTCCTGACACTCGCTGAAACAGATGCTATTGATATTATTCCCGATGAATTATCTTTTGATGAAGCTGCTGCCCTGACAGAGGGGAGTCATTATGCACTAGTAGACATTAGAGCTGCAAAGACTGAGCCCGGACAGAATGTTTTGGTTTATGGAGCTACCGGAGCAATCGGTTCAGCAGCTGTGCAGTTGCTAAAGTACTTCCAGACTAACGTTACTGCTGTATGTGGTTCAGCTCATGTTGGTTTAGTAAAATCATTGGGTGCTGATGTCGTTATTGATTACCAAACCCAGGATTTTACTAAAACAAATGTGAAGTATAATTTTATTTTTGATGCAGTAGGAAAGAGTTCCTTCGGAGCTTGTAAACCATTGTTAACTAATAAGGGAATTTATATTTCAACTGAACTCGGCAAGAATGGAGAGAATATTTTGTTAGCATTAACTACTCCAATTTTTGGAGGAAAGAAATTGTTATTCCCTTTGCCAAGCATTACTAAAAGAGATGTGGTTTTTATCAGGGAGTTAGTGCAAAAAAAGTTTTTCAAACCACTTATCGACAGAAAGTACCCTTTAAATCAAATAGTAGAAGCCTATAAATATGTCGATTCAGGACAGAAAATTGGCAATGTGATTTTGAAGATTAGAGATTAATTTAATATTCGAAAGTGTGCCTGACGATTTGAATTTTCAGTCAGTTTGGAGGCAATTCTTTTTTTTTGTAATTTTCGGTAACTGTAACTTACTTATCATGAAAAGATTCTACCTGCTGACAGTGTTTTTTATTATGCTTTTTAGTACTCGTTTGGTGTATGGCCAAATTTCTGGCTGCACTGATCCTCAATCTGTTAATTATAATCCTGCGGCTACCATAAATGATGGTTCCTGTACATATTCAGCAACCAGTTTATCGTTGACCGATAAGGCTAGTTTAAGTGCGCCGCTACTCAATGAATCGTCGGGACTGACATTCCTGGATGGCAAAATGTGGTCTTTTAGTGATTCCGGAAACCCTAATGATATTTATCGTGTGGATAGTTCCTCAGGAGCAATTCTCCAAACCGTTGATATCAGCAATGCCACGAATGTCGATTGGGAAGATATGACTTCAAATGACAATTATCTGTTTATCGGCGATTTCGGAAACAATAATGGCACCAGGCAGGATCTTAAAATTTATCGCATCAATAAAACTTCATTAACTTCAACAGCTACTGCGGTGACTGCATCAGTAATAAATTTTTCATACAGTGATCAAACATCTTTTCCTTCTCTTCCTACCAACAATAATTTCGATTGTGAGGCCATGATTTTTCTGAATGATTCGATTCATCTTTTCAGTAAAAACTGGGTCGATAAACAAACAAAGCATTATGTACTTCCAAATATTCCCGGAACGCATGTTGCACAGTACCGGGAGACTTACAATACCGGATTTCTGGTCACCTCTGCATCGGTTCAAAAGTATGGTGTTATTGCTCTAATAGGTTATCTCAGAACAGGAACATTTCCAGTTTCTATGAGTATGATTTATGATTATAAAAATCATTTATTATTTAATGGTAACAAGAGAAAATTTGATCTGTCAACACAGTTGGTTTATGGACAAGTTGAAGGAATTGAGTTTTCAAATACTTCAACGGTTTTCGTTACGAATGAACTTTACACAAATGGTTCAACGATCCCGGCAAAATTACGCACAGTAAACATTGGTGCATATTTACCAGCTTCTTATTTATATCCGAAACCTGATGCTGCTTTTGCTGCAAGTAATTTGCAGGTGTGTTCGGGTAATGCTGTTTCATTCACAGATCAGAGTACAGATGCACCTACCTCCTGGCTATGGAGTTTTCCCGGAGGTACTCCATCATCATCAACAGCCCAAAATCCACAGGTACAGTATTCGGTTCCGGGTATATATTCCGTAACACTTATTGCAACGAATAATGCAGGCAGTGATACATTAATTCAAACAAACTACATCACCGTATCAGGAGCTCCTGCAACACCACCTATTCCAACAGGAAGCAATATCGTTTGTAAAAATACCTCAGGAAATATTTATTCTGTCACCAATACACCGGGCACAACTTACAATTGGAGCGTGCCTTCAGGTGCCAGTATTTCTTCCGGTCAAGGTTCCAATCAAATTACTGTTGCATTTTCCGGTTCAGCAGTAAATGGGAATATTTGTGTAACTGCTAATAATGGTTGTGCTACAAGTGCTGCTGCGTGCAAATCAATAAGTATTGCAGTAGCATTACCTTCTAAGCCTGCCACAATCAATGGTAGTTTAACGCAATGTGCCGGAACCTCCGGGGTCGTTTACACGTGTTCAACCATAGGTAGTGCAACATCCTATAATTGGATAGTTCCTGCCAATGTTTCTATTTTAAGCGGACAAGGTACTAGTTCCTTAATATTAAATTTTAATCAGAATTTTACAACCGGTACATTGCAGGTGGCTGCTGTAAATTGTTTAGGAAGTAGTGCATTCAGGACGGTTACAATCAGGTCTAAGCCATCAGTTCCGGGATTGGTAAATGGCCAAACTGTTGGTGTTTGTGCCGGCACAACCGGTGTCGCATATTCAATTGCGCCTGTTTCAAATGCATCATCTTATAATTGGACTGCACCGGCAAACGCTGCAATCACCAGCGGACAAGGAACAAATGCTGTTGTTGTTGATTATTCTGCTTCTTTTGTTACAGGAACTTTGCGTGTTGCTGCTGTCAATGCATGTGGCTCAAGCAATGAACGTGTAACCACCATACGAAGTGCTCCGGAAAAACCGGGAATTATAACCGGTGCTGCAGGTGTTTGTGCCAATCAAACCGGAGTAGCATACAGTATTGCACCAGTAAACGGAAGTTCAACCTATAACTGGCTTGTTCCTGCAGGCGCAACAATTACTAGTGGTCAAAACACTCCAGCGATTGTAGTAAATTATGGATTGAATGGCGGTAATGTCAAAGTAAGAGCAGGTAACAGTTGTGGATTCAGCAGCTATAGATCACTTGCAACTTCAATTGTTTGCAAAGAGACTTTAAATGACTTAATAGAATTAAACGTTGAGGTTTTTCCGAATCCTTCAAATTCAGAGTTTACGCTTCAGATTGATGAAGGCATGTATTCGGATTTCGAATTAATTATTAGGGATGTCGCCGGGAGGGTTGTTGAAAAGAAAAATATAAATGGTGAATCTGAAAAGTTCACTTTTGGCTTATTGTTGCCTGGTGGATTTTATACCGCCGAATTTATTAGTGAAAACAGGAAATATGTTGTACGCCTGATTAAAAATTAACTATGAAGAAATTCCAGCTTATACTCGTAGTTGGGTTGTTGCTAACAGCGACTCAGATATATGCACAATCTGATTCCAAAACCGAAATCGCTCAAATTACCAACACATTAATGGATTATATTGAGGGTACAGCAAATGGGGAGCCTGAACGCCTGCGTAAAGCCTTTCACCCTGATTTTAAGTTGTACACAGTGACTGATACTGATAGCTTGTTAGTTCGTTCCGGCGAGAAGTATATCGCTAATATTAAAACAGGAGAAAAAGCAAATCGAATTGGCAGAATAATTTCCATCGATTTTGAAAATGATGCTGCCATGGCGAAAGCTGAAATTGTTGTTCCGGGCTGGAGAATTTTTACAGACTACTTTTTGTTGCTTAAATATGAAGGCTCCTGGAAAATTGTTCAGAAAAGTTACACCTGGAGACCATACACTGTTGTTTCGGAGAAGAAGTAATATTCCGGAAGTTGAAGTTTAAGATTTCAGAAAATCAATAATGATTTTATTGAATTCCTCCGCTTGTTCCATATTTGAAATATGACCAGCTTTCTGAATGATCCTGATTTGTGAACCTTTTATTTGCTCATGCAAATATTGTGCTTTTGAAACCGGAGTAAGTGTATCATCTGAACCGCAAATTACCAATGCCGGCACTTTGATTTGATCCAACATCGAGCATGTTTCATTTCTTTCTGCTAATGCCTTCATTCCATTAGTGAATGCATGTTCTGAATTGGATAACATCATATTTTTCAACCCAGCGACTATTTCAGGTTTACTGCTCACAGTTTCGGGATGGAAAACATTTTTAAGAAAGCCTTCTGTGAAATCTGTAATCCCATTTGATTTGATATCATCAATAGATTTAAGTCTTTTTGCCTTGCCTTCTTCGGTGTCGGCATTACATTGAGTATCGCATAAAATAATGGCATTAAATCGCTCAGGATAGCGTTGAATGGCATTCAGCGCAATGTATCCTCCCATCGACAAACCACAGACTGCTACCTTATCCAGGTTTAACTCATCCATAAGTTCAATTAAATCGTCTGCAAAAAGATCCATACTTAGTTCAGATGCATCATCTTTGGAATACCCAAAACTTCTCAAGTCTGGAGCAATTATCCGGAAGTGTTGTTTCAATGAATTGTACTGTGGTTGCCACATCGATTTGTTGAAGGGAAATCCATGGAGAAATATTATCGGAGCTCCTTTGCCCATATCATCATAAGCCATCATGAAATTGGAAATATTTTTATTAGTGTGTTGAATCTTATTTGGTGTTGACATGGCAGCTTTTTGATAGTTTATATTGGGTTATCTTTTGTTAACACCAAACTATCTGTTTTGTTAACTCCCGATAAGTATTCATAAAAAAAGGTGACCTATAAAGATCACCTTTTTGCTTTATTCTTTGAACCTGATATTATTTTGCAATATCAAACCGATCAAGATTCATAACCTTATTCCAGGCTGCAACAAAATCATTCACAAAACGATCTTTTGCATCGGAACATGCGTATACTTCAGCAATAGCCCTTAGTTCGGAATTAGATCCAAAGATCAGGTCTGCTCTGGTTGCTGTATATTTAAGTGCTCCAGTTTTGCGATCTCTTCCTTCGAAAACACTTTGAGCCTCATTGGTTGCTTTCCAGGTAGTACCCAGGTCAAGCAAATTTACCAGAAAATCGTTGGTCAATGCCTCAGGTTTGCCGGTGAAAATACCATGTTTTGAATTATCATAATTGGCATTCATTGCACGCATTCCTGCAACCAACAAGGTCATTTCAGGAGCTGTTAACGTTAGCAATTGTGCCTTATCAATTAACATTTCTTCGGCAGCAATTTTATAACCTTGTTTCATGTAGTTACGGAATCCATCTGCAATTGGCTCAATAACAGCAAAAGATTCAACATCTGTTTGTTCCTGCGTAGCATCAGTACGACCCGGAGTAAACGGAACCTTAACTGCAGTGCCTGCATTTTTAGCTGCTTGTTCGATACCTGCACATCCTGCAAGTACAATCAGGTCAGCCATGGAAACTTTTTTATCACCCGTTTGTGCAGCGTTAAATTCATTCTGAATGTTGCTGAGTGTATCAAGCACTTTTCTCAGCTGTGAAGGATTATTTACTTCCCAATCTTTTTGAGGAGTTAACCGAATGCGGGCGCCATTGGCTCCACCTCGTTTATCGGAACCACGGAATGTTGAAGCAGAAGCCCATGCAGTTGAAACTAATTGCGAAACGGAAAGTCCTGAAGCAAGAATTTTATCTTTCAATGCAGCCACATCCTGATCATTTACCAAAGGATGATTTAATGCAGGAAGTGGATCTTGCCAAATCAATTCTTCTTTAGGCACTTCCGGACCAAGATATCTTGAAATCGGTCCCATGTCGCGGTGTGTAAGTTTAAACCAGGCACGTGCAAATGCATCTGCGAAAGCATCAGGATTATCAAGGAAACGACGAGATATTTTTTCATATGCAGGATCAAATCTTAATGCAAGATCTGTTGTCAGCATCGTTGGTGCATGACGCTTTGAAGGATCGTGAGCATCAGGAACAGTATCTGCACCCATGCCATGCTTTGGTTTCCATTGGTGAGCACCGGCAGGACTCTTTGTCAATTCCCATTCGTAACCAAATAAATTCCAGAAAAAGTTATTGCTCCATTTGGTAGGAGTGGTAGTCCATGCACCTTCTAAACCACTGGTGATTGTATCTACTCCATGTCCGCTGCCGAATGAATTTTTCCATCCCATGCTTTGTTCTTCGATTCCTGCAGCAGCAGGTTCAACACCAACATATTTAGATGGATCAGCAGCTCCGTGGGTTTTTCCGAAAGTGTGACCACCTGCAATCAATGCAACTGTCTCTTCATCATTCATCGCCATTCGGGCAAAAGTTTCACGAATATCACGTGCTGAAGCAATAGGATCAGGATTGCTGTTCGGTCCTTCCGGATTTACATAGATAAGTCCCATTTGCACTGCAGCGAGAGGATTCTCCAATTCACGGTCACCGGAATAGCGTTTATCTTCCAGCCATTTCCCTTCTGAGCCCCAATAAATTTCTTCTTCCGGCTCCCAAACGTCTTCACGTCCACCACCAAATCCGAAAGTTTTAAAGCCCATCGATTCCAAAGCACAGTTTCCTGCGAGAATCATTAAGTCAGCCCATGAAATTTTCTTACCATATTTTTGCTTGATCGGCCAAAGCAACAAACGTGCTTTGTCAAGATTAGCATTATCAGGCCAGCTGTTCAATGGAGCAAAACGTTGTGTTCCGGATCCGGCACCACCACGACCATCAGCAATACGATAGGTACCTGCACTATGCCAGGCCATCCTGATAAAGAATGGACCATAGTGACCATAATCGGCTGGCCACCAATCTTGCGATTTTGTCATCAATTCATAAATGTCCTTCTTTAATGCCGTTAAATCCAGACTCTTAAATTCTTCTGCATAATTAAATTCAGGATTCATTGGATTCGAAAGTGATGAATGCTGACGCAGAATGTTTAATTTCAATTGATTCGGCCACCAGTTCTGATTTCTTGTTCCTGAACCAGCAGTTTGTCTCATTGCTCCCGAAAATGGGCACTTAGCCTCACCATTGACATTGTAACTGCCTGATGAGCCTTGTTTTTTGTTTTCTTCCATATTATTATGTTTTTTTTGTGTCAGTATTGTTGGTGCAAAATTACCAAACATTTCACTTGTTGTATAAGTTTTTGAAATATTAAATGTATTGATAATGAGGTGTTAAGAACATGAGAATATTCATGCTAAGAGGAAGCAAATTTTTCTCATAATATGATTTTTGTCACAATAATTGGATGTAGAAATGATTAGATGTTGGTAATTTGAAATTAGCAGCATTTGACAAACACAGATAGTTTTAATTTGTTCAAATTTGGCCTCAGTTAAACAACGGTGATGCTATGAAATTAAAGATGAAGAATATTTCCGTCCGGTTAGTTTTGTTTCTGCTATGGTTCCCCTTGTTAAAGTCAAATGGACAAGGGGTTCCATTTCCGCTCGACAGCATGTTGAGTAAATCACTCGACAGCATGCAGGTGGTTTTGAATGTAAAGTCATTGAGTGCAGCAATGCAATTTCCTGATACTGCTGTTTGGGCAAGAGCAACCGGAATCAGCTCATTGGTTCCATTGGATAGCGTAACCACTTCAGATGTTTATCTGATTGGAAGTGTTACTAAAACAATGACATCAGCTTGTGTTTTGCAATTAGCAGAACAAGGAGTATTGAATCTCGATGATAGTCTCTATCAATGGATAGATACCATTCAATACATAAATCCAAATATTACTATCAGACAATTACTTCGTCACGAAAGTGGAATATATGATGTGTTGAGTAATCCCGCATGTCAGCCCACATTATTGGGTGATCAGGATTCTATCTGGGACCCAATCGATTTAATTCAAACCTTTATTGCACCACCACAATTTAATCCCGGTGCAGCATGGTCGTATTCCAATACCAATTATTTTTTATTGGCTCAGATTATCAGAGAGGCCACGGGAAATTATTTTTATCAGGAATTGAGGAATCGTTTTTTTGCGCCTCTGGCGATGAATACGATTGCAACCCCTTCATTCGAAACATTAACTTCTCCTGTTGCTCATGTATGGATGGATTTAAATGGTGATGGTATTAACGATGATGCCCATAACTTCTACATCAATTATTTATCTCTTAATTCTGTAGCCGGTGCAGCAGGTGGTTATTTTGCAACACCGACAGATGTAACCAGATGGATGCGTACTTACATGCGGGGCGATATTCTTTCGGCTGCAACAATGACTGAAGCCAAAACAACTGTCGCCGCTCCGGGATTACCTTCAGCCACTTATGGATTAGGATTGACGAGAAAGTTCTTTGCGGGGTATGAAGGATTTGGTCATGGTGGAGATTTAGCATACGCTGCCAGTTCCTGGTATTTCCCTTTGCGCGATCTGAGTATTACGGTATTCACCAACGATTCAAAAAATAATTCCTGGACTCTGGTTCCTGTAATAACCGTTTTGCTGAAAACATATAACAATTACCTCGCAACTCTTACAGGAATATCAGACTTGGCAAACAATCAACTGGAACTACAAACATTCCCTAATCCTTTTGTTGATGAACTGTCAATCAGATTTGCCGGGTTGGAAAATTATAAGCAATTTGAGGTTGTGTTGAATAATACCCTTGGACAACAAGTCTTAGCAAAGCAGTTTTCAAATCCGGGACAGGCTGAAACCGTTTTGTCGCTTTCAGGTTTGAGTCATGTTCCGGGTGGTATTTACCTCGTTTCGCTTTACGCAGATGGCAATCCCATTGCCACTAAGCGGGTTGTGCGATTGTGATAGAATTTACATTATCATTACTAATTAGTAAGTGCTGGTATTGCAATTCATCAAATTGATTTTTATCTTTGAAAAAAGATAGAGCTTGATGCCAACTTCTCCACTGAACCTTTTAGTATATACTTCTGATAAGAGAAGTTTGATTGACTTTTCCTCTATAAGTGAATTATCCAGTCCGCTGAAGTTTCGTAATTTTTCAATTAAATATGTCAGCAATGGTTGTGAGGAGTATTCCGTTAACGGGAACAAATACAGTGTTACTAACGGACAGTATTTACTTGCAAATCATTCCGCAGAGGGTGCAGTTGAAATTGAAAGTCGCGTTCCTGTAAGAGGGATTTGTATAGATTTGTCACATGAAATATTATCGGAAGTAACTGCTAGTTATCGCAGACCCGATACCTTTCATCCGGATCCGGCACTTGATAAATTCTTCAAAGGGAATGATTTTTTAGAAAATAAGTATTCATCGGATGAAACTATCTTAGGGCAGTATCTCAAAAAAATAGATAGAGAATTTACTGCTGGTCAACTTTCATCCGGTGATTTTACGAATGAATTTTATTTCAACATTGCAGAAAATATTATTGCTGACCATATTCCTGTTTACAAACAATTACAGAATATTCCCTCAGTGAAGTCTGTTACCAGAAAGGATTTGTTGCGAAGAATTAATTCTGGCAAAGCATATATTGATGCCAACTACTTATGTGTAATTGATATAAAAGATGCAGCTTCATATTGCTGCTTGTCAGAATACCATTTCTTCCGTTTGTTCCGGAAAGTATTTGGAATAAGTCCCTATCAGTATGTAATCAGGAAACGTCTTTTTCATGCCAGATCAGTACTTTCGGAAAAACAACTCGCTATATCTGATGTGGCGGTGTTAACAGGATTTGCAAATGTGAGCGCTTTTAGCAAATCTTTCAGGAAGCAATTTGGCATTGCTCCATCATCATTCATTGACAGTTTTAAGAGTTGAGAATTATTTTCAGGTGTATTTTTATCTGAACGATTCATTAGTCAGGACTTTTATTTTACAGTTGAGATTTCTTGTTCTTTTTTAGAACATTTTATTTCCGGATTATTTTGTTATCTTCACGAAATTTGAAATAATAAAGTATTCTATGACGCTTAATTCTGAAAATATTCTGCTCATCGGCTCAATACTATTGTTATTGAGTATTCTCGCCAGTAAAACAATAGGTAGGGTTGGAATTCCTGCTCTAATTATTTTTCTCATAGTAGGAATGCTTGCCGGATCTGATGGAATTGGTGGAATTCATTTTGATGATGCCGATCTTGCGCAATCTTTAGGAACTATTGCCCTGACTTTCATTCTGTTTGCCGGAGGTCTGGAAACGAAACTGGAAAGTGTGAAGCCCATTCTTAAACAAGGAATCTTGTTATCTACACTGGGCGTATTTATTACTGCTGGTACTGTTGGTTACTTTGTTGCAGCAATCTCAGACTTTACTTTAATGGAAGGATTTCTGATAGGCGCGATTGTATCATCTACGGATGCTGCTGCTGTTTTTTCTGTGCTGCGGTCGAAAAGTATCGGACTGAAAGGTAACCTGAGACCATTGCTCGAATTGGAATCAGGAAGCAATGATCCCATGGCATATTTCCTCACAATCGGTATAACATCCCTTATGATGAATGCTGAATCGTCGGCATTGTCACTTATACCAATGTTCTTTCAACAAATGATCATTGGAGCATTGTTGGGTTATTTAATGGGGAAATTTATGACCTGGGTAATTAATAAGGTTAATCTCGATTATGATGGTCTTTATCCGGTTTTGATGCTGGCACTTGTATTCTTTACTTACAGTATCACCGCCTTTTTTAATGGCAACGGATTTCTTGCCGTTTATCTGGCAGCTATCATATTAGGAAATCAGAATTTTGTTCATAAAAAGAGTATTATCAGATTTTATGATGGGCAGGCGTGGCTGATGCAAATTGTAATGTTCCTGACTCTGGGACTACTCGTTTTTCCTAAACAAATGTTGCCCTTCGCCGGCACTGGTTTGATAATAGCAATGTTCCTAATTTTTGTTGCACGACCGTTGGCAGTTTTTATTTGTCTCTCGTTTTTTAAGATGAAAAACCGGGAAAGGCTATTGATTTCCTGGGTAGGTTTGAGAGGTGCCGTACCTATCGTTTTTGCAACTTATCCTATGTTGCAGGGAGTTGAGAAATCAGGCATGATTTTTAATATCGTATTTTTTATCGTGCTCGCATCTGTAATGTTGCAAGGAACTACTATTGGTTTGGTTGCCAAATGGCTATATCTCTTTAAACCTGTCAAGTTTAAAACCCGGTATCCTCTGGAATTGGAGATGTCTGATAATTTTAAAAATGAGCTTTTTGAAATAGAAATTGATGATAACTCTGCTGCTATCGGTAAACAGATTTTCCAGTTCAAATTTCCGAAAACGTCTCTTATTGTTCTTATTAGCCGAAACGGGAAGTACATTACCCCAAGTGGTACATCTACTTTGTTAAGAGGCGACAAGCTGTTGATTATGAGCGATAATAAAGATGACAAAGTTTTCATCGGTAATGCTTTAGGCTTAAATCAAAATAGTTGATTTCATGTGTTTTTAAACTTTTATGAGTTAATCCTTTAAAGAATTTAATTAGCTAAATATCAGTTAAATACGTAATTATTTCAGAATTTTCTTGCGCAATCATATAGTTGCATATATATTTGCAACCAAATAGTAGCAAGTAAGATTATGGAAACCAGAAGAGATATATTTCAGGCTATCGCGGATCCAACACGCAGGGCGATAATAGGACTCATAGCTATAACCGCAATGACACCCGGCGATTTAGCCGCCCATTTTAATACCAGCCGCCAGGCAATTTCGAAACATATAAAGGTTTTGGTCGAATGTGAAGTGGTTAAACAGGAAGTTTCCGGAAGAGAAATATTCTATCAATTAGATATAAATAAAATGAAAGAAGTAGATGAATGGCTGGAAAAATACAGATGCCTTTGGGAAAAGAGATTTGATCAATTAGAAAATGTATTGGAAAAATTAAAAACGAAAAAGAAATGATGAACAACTTGTTAATGGATTTTACAGTCGACAAAGCAACCAGTACGGTTCATGTCAAAAAGCAATTTCATGCTACACAGGATTTAGTATGGGATGCGTTTACAAAACACGAAATTTTGGATCAATGGTGGGCACCATTACCATGGATGGCAAAAACCAAATTTATGGAATTTCGGGAGGGAGGAAGGTGGTTGTATTCGATGCTTGGTCCGGAAGGAGAAGAACATTGGGCGCTCGCTGATTATATATACATTTCACCTAAAACAAATTTTAAGTTGGAAGATGCTTTTTGTGATGCAGAAGGAAATATCAATATGGAGTGGCCAAGATCTAACTGGAATGTTAGTTTCAGCGAAAACAATAATATCACAACAGTATCAATCGAAATTCGTCATGCAAATTTGGCAGATCTGGAGAAGAATATTGAGTTAGGATTTAAAGAAGGCTTTACTATGGCTCTTGAAAATCTGACAAATGTATTATCTTTACAAAAATAACGAGATATGAAAAACAAAATTGTAAATGTATTGTGTATCTTGATGGGACTTCTGTTCATCAATGGTGGTTTGAATAAAATATTTAAATACATTCCTATCCCTGATGATTTACCAGAAAAATTGCGAGTATTAAATGAATCGCTTGAGTCTATCGTTTGGTTGATGCCACTTGTAGCAGTTGTGGAATTAGCAGGCGGAATTCTATTTGCAGTTCCAAAGACAAGAGCTCTGGGAGCTATAGTATTATTTCCGGTGATGACAGGAATCTTGCTCGTTCATATTTTTAGTGCACCGGAAGGTTTGCCAATGGCAATTATTCTCATGGCAATAAACTTATGGATAATTTATGAAAATAGAGAACGCTACATGGCAATGTTGCGATAACTTAAAATTAATTATAATATCTTACCAGGATGAACGAAAAAAAGGTAATTACTGTTAGTGCAATTATAAATGCACCAGTTCAAAAAGTTTGGGAATATTGGAATAACCCAAATCACATAACCGGATGGAATTTTGCTAATGATGAGTGGCACGCACCGAGCGCTAAAAATGATCTGAAAGTTGGTGGAAAGTTTAATTCCCGAATGGAAGCTAAGGATGGGAGTTTTGGATTCGACTTCGAAGGTGTCTATGATCAGGTTATTCCTGAAGAATATATCGAATATACTTTAGGTGATTCAAGAAAAGTTAAAATTAAATTTACTTCTGAAGGAAACACTACAACTATAGAAGAATCATTTGAAGCTGAAAGTGAAAATCCTATTGAAATGCAGCAAATGGGATGGCAAATGATTCTGAATAATTTTAAACGATATACAGAAAAATAAAAAGCGCAACACATTAGTTGAACCGGCATCAGGCACCTGAAAGCCGGTTTTTTTGGCTATTATTCAAAATGACATAATTGTAATGCATTACAATTATGGCTTTGGGGAATTCCGGATGCAATGCAACTATCTGATATATAACCATATATAAATTTATCGAATTTCCTTGCCCCCGTATTTTTCACGGGGGTATTCTACCGTTTTATCAGGTTCCGATTCTTGTTTACTTTGGCACTTCACAACTAATCAAAACTATGAAAACACTAAAAAATTTTAAATCAAAGATAGAGTTGCTAGCTATGGCTTCAATTTTATCATTCTTTGCAACTTCATGTTGTACCGACAAACCTTGTCCGCCAACAAGTAAAGATGTAAAAACTGTAACAGGTAATCTTACCCCTGAGGAGTTTAATTTATTGGCAGCCTCCACCGGCCCTTTGTATAAATCCGAAGTAACGGATCTTGAAGATAATGCAGATTTGTTTTACACTTACAGAAGTACCAATGAAAAAGAGCTCGGATTTGTTAAAGCAAAGATAACTATTGCAAACCTTATTCAATATTACAAGGCAAGCGCAAAAGTTGTTGCAATAAGATTTTATCCTTCATTAGTTGCAGATACTTCTGTTCAGTTAATCATGACTAGTTCATCTACCTATTCTTCAGTCGATGTAAATAAAGATCAGAATCCTGTGGTACTAAATCGTAATTTTGGAAGTGGTAGCCCAGAACCTATTTCAGCAGTTTCTGCACGTGATCGAATCGATGAATATTTTTCTAAAGTATACATTGATAAGCAAAGACAAGATGAGAGCAATTCTACATATAAGGAATCAAGGGTTTTTCGTTGGGATGAAATTAAGGCATATTTGAGTGCTAACATTTCTGGTTTTCATATTGATTCTGCCAATACTTATGCAAATTATTCAATGGTTTTTACAATAGGATTCACTGACAATGGACAGGCGAGAAGATTTTATAGTAGATTAATTGAACCCGATTCTGCTTTGAAACCAGAAATGCTGCAGGGGTTTACAGTTATTATGTACCTTAATCACGTAACTGAAGGAGACTTATTGGACAATGAAGGTGATAATACTTCATATTCCCGTAAAGCCCTCGAAATAGCCCATGTTTGTCCACCGGTTTGTGGCGATCTGTATTGAAATTAAATCATATTTGTTTATATTTGAGCGGCTTCCATTTGCTGCTCAAATATAAACATGCTTGAAACCTTTATTAATTATGGCTCATTAGCCGGAGGAGCTCTGGCTGCTGTTGCAGGAGGAATTTGTGTAGCCACAAGTTCTAATAACTCAACTCATAAGCGTATTTACTTCACGGTAATGTTATTCTTTATGACAGATGTTGCCGGTTATGTGATGAATTTATATAATATAAACAATGTTCCCTTCTATAATGTAATGATGTTAATTCAAAGTGGTTTTATTCTTAAACTTACCCATGATCAGATTTCCGAACCGGGTCATAGAACCATCTTTAATTTGATTGCTTTTGTAACTCTAATATTTTATATATGCAATCTATGCTTCATGCAAGGGATTCATCAGTTGAATAATTATTCTTTTCTGGCTTTTTCACTTGCTATAGGAGTAACTTCTTATTTATTATTGCTCGAGCTGTTTTCGAATCCTGAAATACCTCCGTTTAAAAATCCATGGGGTTGGTTTGCAATAGCGAATATGATTCAGTATGCAGGCAGTATTCCTGTATGGACTATTTACATCTTAATCCCTTCTGAGGTAACATTAATTTACAAAATGTTCAGTATTGTTACTGCTCTCTTTATAGTTTGGTACTTTTTACTTACAACCGGTTTGATATGGACACAAAAGAAATAGAAATAGTTACTCTGGTAGCTGTAACTACTTTTGTAATTCTCCTCCTGTTATTGCTGGTTCTCAACCTGCTGTTAACAGGACGCAACCGGCGTTTGAAACATCAAGCCGAAGTTTTTCAGATGGAATCGGAGTATCGGGAAGAACTTGCTGCGATTAAAACGGAAATTGCCGAAACCACTCTTTCAGATATATCCCGTGACTTGCATGATGAGGTAGGTCAGTTATTAACTTTTGCAATTCTTCAGATTGGAAATGTTAAGTCACGGCCCGAAGCCGAACGAGATGCCATGATGGAGGAAATTCATGCGACACTTAAAGAGTCGCTTGATTCAATACGAAGTATTGCACGGGGATTGAGTCCCGATTTCATTGGTAAGGCTGGACTGCAAGCTGCCTTACAACAATTAATCGACCGCGCTGTTGCAAGGACAATGGTTTCAATTAAATTGAACTGGCAGCCCGAGCTTAAGGTATTGTCTGCTACAGCGGAATTAATTGCTTTCAGGATTATCCGTGAATGTTTAACCAATACCCTCAGACATTCGGGAGCCGGCAACATAATTATCCAGGTTACTTGTGAAAGTAATACTATATTAATTACTTTCGAAGATGACGGCAAAGGAATTCAGGTAGCTCCGAACACTCAGGCAACAATGGGGATTTCTTCCATGCATCAATATGCTGCACTTATAAAAGGTACAATTAACTTTGAAGATATTAAAGCCGGAGGTACAAAAATGACCCTTACTTTTCCGGATTTACCCACAGAAAAAATATGACTGTAAGAATCGCACTGGCCGATGATCACCAATTAGTGAGAAAAGGCATACGCTTATTATTGGAAAGTATTGAAGGTTTTAAGGTTGTTGCGGAAGCTGCCAATGGTAAGGAATTGATAGAAGAAATTGCTAATATTAACCGCTTGCCTGACATCGCCTTAATCGATGTGAATATGCCGGTAATGGATGGTCATGAAACAGTTTCTGTATTGAGAGAAAAGTACCCTGATCTCCGGCTCATCGCTTTAAGTGTAAACAATGATCTTCATGTGATCAGAGAAATGGTTCGGTTAGGGGCAAATGCTTACCTTTTTAAAGATTCATCACCTGCAGTTTTTAAGACTGTACTTCAGGAAGTTTTGGAGAAAGGATGCTATTATGATAAGCAAGTGATTGAAAGTTTATTGCTTCCTGAAAATATGGTAAATGGCCATCCTACAAAAAATGGTTACCGAAATATGATGCGAAGCCTTTCTTCACGGGAGCTGGAATTCATCAAATTTTGTTGCAGCGAACTTACATACAAGGAAATCGCTGATAAAATGAATATCAGCCAACGAACGGTAGATGGTTACCGGGAAAGTGTATTCGATAAGCTGGAAGTAAAATCGCGAACGGGATTAGTACTATTTGCATTCAATGCAGGAATTTATTTGCCCGAAAATTAATTACTTTATTTGTCTATGTAACTTAGCCGCGCTCCCGGTATTTTAAAGAAAAGGATTATAGGCAAATTCCCAATAATTATTTTCCGGATCTGCAATATATCCGGAATAACCTCCCCAAAATACTTTTTCTGGTGACTTAACAATCGCTACTCCCTTTTTCCTGAATTCTTCAAATTGACTGTCTATAGCTGCTTCTGAAGATAGATTAATTGCTAAAGTAAATTTTTTAAACCCACTGCCTTCTGGTGATATGCCTATATCTTTTGCCAATTCTTCAAATGGAAATAATGCAAAGATTAATCCATTCATTTTATAAAAAACAATATTCACATCGTGTTTCATTGGTTCCCAACCAAAGACATGGTTATACCAGTTTTTCATTACATCTAAATCTTTTACTCCAATGGTGATAAAACTCAATTGCTGTTGCATGGATTGTCAAATATTTTTTATAAAGTTAAAAGGGTTTTTCCAAAATTCAAATAATTTTAGAAGGAAATTTCACTACTATTTAATCCTGAATCACTAATATTAGTGATCTATTATGTTCCAACTCAATGCTTTTCACTAATACTAGGGATTGATGCTCATTTTCCGGGTATATACTTTTGACCTGTTCATTTACCTAAAATTGTAAAATCATGAAATCATCGAAACTCTTTGCACTAATATTTATGCTGCTAACATACAATAATGTCATTGCCGACTTATGTATGTTAACACCACTTCCTTTGAAGAACATCGTCGACAACAGTAAGTTAATTGTTGATGGGAAAGTTCTCTCAAGCAAATCTGAATGGGATGAATCCCATACCAGAATCTATACCATCCATCAGGTGGTTGTTTATAGTGTTTTAAAAGGACAAATTAAGTCTTCTCAAATTCAGGTGATAACTGAAGGCGGTCATGTAGATGGGAAAGTTCATTATGCTACCGGAACACTTCAGTTGCTGCAAGATCAGGTGGGTTTATTTTGTCTCACTCCCTCTCATGTTACACCAAATATTACCGGTTACAAAGTATATGGCGATTTACAAGGCTTTATTGGATATGATCAGGAATCAGAAAAAGCTTTCGGACCTTTTGAAACTTATGAATCATTGGATCGTGATTTGTATCCGCTTGTTGCCCGGTTAACCGGTAGTCAAAGAAAGGTAGTATTGTCCGAAAATTTTCGTAAAACAGCAGATGTGTCAAATAATAATAAAGTTATGGTAGCACCTGTCATAACTTCCTTCTCACCGACTACAACAACTGCCGGCACTAAATCGGTCTTAACTATTAATGGGGTAAATTTTGGTGCCACACGCGGTAGCGGATTTGTAGAGTTTCGTCGGGGTGCTGGAGGTAATCCTACTTTTGTCAGGCCTTTGAATTCAGATTATATTTCATGGAGCGATACTCAAATTCAGTTGTTAGTACCAAGTCAAACAGTTAATGGTGCAAATCAGTTAACCGGTACTGCGGGATCCGGACAAATAAAAGTAACTAATAACGGTCAGGAGACAGGAACCAGTTCAAGTTCACTGATCATTGAATATTCCGTATTTAACTCAGTTCCTGCTACTTTAAATTCGCAAACATTTATATTCTCCATGCAAAATCTTAACGGCACAGGAGGATATACATTTAACATCAATTCAAATCTCGCTACCAATGTAGACGCAGTAGCTTCTTTTACACGTGCTATGAACAATTGGAAGTGTACAACCGGAATTAATTGGACTATAGGTGCAAATACTTCCGTCAATCAGCATTTAGATGATGGCATTAATGTAGTGACATTTGATGACAACGATCCGCTTGGACCTTCAGTCGCCGGTAGAGGTGACTTCTTTTTTGATTCATGCACCGATGGAACCACAACACGATTTTTTGTTACCGATATAAATATGAGGTTTAGTGCAAATGCTGCGGGTTTTGCCTGGAATTTCGGATCAGGAAATGCACCTGCAGGACAAATTGATTTTGAATCTACAGCGCTTCATGAATTAGGGCACTTACATGGAATTGAACATACTCTTGAAACTGCAGTTATGTTTCCTTCTGTTTCTACAGGAACAACAAGAAGAATACTGGATACTGAAGATATCAATGCCGGAAATTTTATGATGGCAATTTCAACTGCAACACCAGTATGTGGTCCTGCTGCTATTGTTCCTTTTTCACAACCAACACTTACTGCATCTATTGCTGTTTCTTCAACTTCAATTTGCTCCGGAACTTCAATTACCGGTACTGCTACTGTTTCAGGAAATGTTGGATCGCCGGTTTTTTCATGGCGTAAGAATGGTGTCGCGTTTGGTACTAACAGTGCTACACAAGTTATTTCCGGCCTAACAAATGGAACTGTTATTACTTGTGTTGTTACTGATGCTGCTACTTGTACGAGAACTGTTACTTCAAATCCTTTTACAATAACTGTTTTCTCAATTCCTTTGCCTCCTGCAATCACCAGCGGACCTTCTTGTGTTACTAATGGCGTGGCAACTACCTACACTGCCGCGACTGTTGCCGGAGCAAATTCTTATGGATGGTCATTCCCTTCCGGAACAATATTTAATGGGGCTAACAATACGCAAACAGTATCGGTAACTTTTCCGGCAACATTCAAAACGGGAACAATTCATACATCTGTGACTGCCAACGGTTGTCAAAGTAGCACAACTTCTGCATTTTTGGTAGGTTCAATACCAACTTTACCCGGCACAATCTCAGGACCAACTTCGGGGTTGTGTCTAACTTTTAGTAATTCGTACAGCATCGCTGCAGTTGCAAATGCTTCTACCTATATATGGACTGCACCCACAGGAGCCACAATTCAAACACCATCAAGTACTACAACGCAACTGATACATTTCTCAAATACATTTTCTTCCGGTAATATTACTGTGAAAGGTGCAAATGGTGTTTGCCAGGGCAGCGCACGTTCATTAACTGTGACCGGAACACCTGCACAACCGGGAACAATTACGGGTCAAACATCCGGAATGATTGCTCCGGTCGGTAAAAATTATTCAATCGCTCCTGTGGCAACGGCAACTTCTTATTCATGGACAGTTTCGGGAGGAGGAGCAACTATCACGAGCGGACAAGGTACAACTTCTGTAAATGTATTGTTTACCTCAAATGGAAGTAAAAGTGTATGTGTTAAAGCAGCCAATGCTTGCGGACTTTCCGTACAACGTTGTAAATCAGTTACCGTTGGATTATTTCTCAGAGAATTGGGATCAGGAAATGAAGAAGAGTATGCGTACAATGTGTATCCTAATCCGTTCGAAAATGAAATCGTAATTGAACGAATTGATCCTTCCAATACCGAAAGAATGTATATATCAGTTTCTGATTTTACAGGGAAACAGGTGATAAATGCTGTTTCTACAGATGCAGCTAGTTTTAATGTCGGGACAGATCATTTGTCCGCCGGAATGTATATAGTTGCTATACAATCTAATGGTAAAACGGAGTATATGAAAATGCTTAAAGAGTAGTAAATATTTTGGCCAATAATGCTGTGCCTGTGGACGGTTTGAGAACTGGTTACCACAGGCACTTTTTTTTATTTGTGAAATAAAGTAGCTTTGTCGCCTCTTCTCTGTTTTTATGTGCTGCAAATGAAACCATCACCAGCAATCGGATTTATTTTCTTAACCTTGTTGATTGATGTCACAGGACTTGGAATTATTATTCCTGTAATGCCTGCTCTCATCACTCAGTTAACTGGTGGAACTATTAGTGATGCTGCCGAATATGGCGGATGGATGCTATTTGCTTTTTCTGTAATGCAATTTTTATTTTCTCCATTGCTGGGAAGTTTAAGTGATCAGTTCGGTCGGAGGCCAGTACTTTTAGTTGCATTGTTTGGATTTGGTCTCGATTATATTCTAATGGCTCTTGCGCCAACCATAGCATGGCTGTTTGTGGGAAGAATTATTGCAGGAATTACCGGCGCAAGTTTTACTACTGCAATGGCATATATCGCAGATATCAGTACTCCCGAAAAGAAAGCTCAGAATTTTGGTATGGTAGGTGCCGCATTTGGTGTTGGATTTATTGTCGGCCCGGTAATAGGCGGTTTACTTGGTGAATATGGTCCCAGAGTGCCGTTTTATTTTGCTGCAGCATTAACATTTCTGAACTGGATTTACGGATTTTTTATTTTACCGGAATCATTGCCTGTAGAAAAGAGAAGAAAATTTGATTGGAAACGTGCCAATCCTGTTGGTACTTTGAAGCACTTGAAGAAGTATCCTTTGGTGTTGAGTCTTGTTGGGGCTTTGGTGTTTGTTTACATCGCCTCTCATGCTGTTCAAAGCACCTGGGCATTCTTTACCATTGAACGATTTGCCTGGAGTGAATCGATGGTAGGATATTCATTAGGATTTGCAGGTTTAATGGTTGGATTAGTGCAGGGTGTACTAATTCGTTTTATAAATCCGAAACTTGGACCTGTAAAATCAGTCTACACCGGAATGATACTTTATATAATTGGTTTAATGCTTTTTGCTTTTGCAACTAAAGGTTGGATGATGTTTGTGTTTTTAATACCATATTGTTTAGGCGGAATAACCGGTCCTGCCATACAAGGAATAATGTCGAATCAGGTTCCGGATACTGAACAAGGGGAGTTACAGGGCGGACTGGCAAGTATGATAAGTTTAACCTCCATCATTGGACCGCCTTTAATGACAGGTTTATTTTCACTCTTTAGTTCCGGCAAAGCGGGAATCATATTTCCCGGAGCTGCATTTTTTGCAGGTGGAGTTTTTTCGATGTTGAGTCTTTTCTTCGCATACAAAGCACTGGGGAGGATTAAGGATTAAGAATTAATACATCGTTGCCACAGTCCCTTAGCTATTGGACGAGGAGGAGATCAAGATCACCGTCATTTCTGCCAGACACAAGTACATCCCCATTAGAATAGCAGTGCATGTTATTATTAATACTCCCAGTAGATGCACCCAAATTCGTAAAATTCCATTCTAAATTGTATTGGGCAAATACGTTTGTGATTGATAGTATTAAAAT
>JAEUTI010000029.1 GCA_016788065.1 Bacteroidia bacterium
GCCGGGGTTTATTCCATCCGTTTATTAATTGGAGGTAAGGCTTATCATTCAAAACTGATCATCACTCATTAAATGAGATCATTAATAGCATTTATATTATTTCTAATATCACAAGCGCCATGCCCCGGTCAGTTTACTGACGATTGGTAGAAAAAAATTAAAAGACAGCCAATTTGAAGAAACGGTAACAAGTGAAACCGGATTTAAGCTGACCATTCCTGACAGGTGGAAATAAGGCATTTCCGATTTCAAACTTGAAGTTCAAACTTATATTCGGGAAAGACTTTTGAAATTCGGTTAACTATTTTCTCTTCACAATCTGAATTAAAAGGGATTGATAAGTATTGGGGAAATTGGGAGCTATACACATTTGAAAAACCACCATATTGTGATAATACTGCCACCCATTGATTTTGAATATGGCAGTTATAAATTACAAGGGCTCCCAAATGACCAATTACATTTCCGCTCATGTCATATACTCGATACCAATAGAGTAAGTTTTGAGGCTTATTATGCCAGTCGTACGATAAATCGCTTGAGGTTTTCATAATTTTGGTTATTAATTTACCGACAAAAATAGACTCGGAATAGAGCGTTCTTACTTAGAGTAAAAAATAAATATCTGTACCCTATTTGTACCTTTAACTAATAATATATTGTATATCAATAATATTTACTTTTTGTATCGGAAAGTAATCCACCCAAAGTAAACAAATACTGCGGGTATTGCACTTGGCTATTATAAAAACCTCCTACTGCTAAAATAATCTTTACACTAGTAAGCAACTACCATTTACCGCACCACAACCAACTTTTTCCCTGCTCTCTCATATCCGCTTTTAATAACACAACTATACACACCATTACTAAACTCCGGTAATTGTATAAATTGCATAGTGCTCCACTGTGGTAAATTCATTCTGTACACCAACTGTCCCGTTATATTATAAATTTCAAATGCGCCAGGTTGGTTTTGAGGGAGCAGGTAAATGATTTTTATGAATCCGTCATCTGTAGGGTTTGGAAAAACTCCAAAATGAAAATCATGCTGCATCTCCGGCAATCCAACTCCCAGCGTATCGCAAAAACTTCCCACTACATGCTCCAGGTTATAGTTGGGGTGGTTGGGTACAGCACGTAAATGTTGATAGCTCCCTAAATCAATTGCATGCTGTTGCAAATCACATGCAACACCGGAACTATCAGGGTAATTCATTTCATGAATATGTTGAACAGAACTACCACTGGTGATGTATATTTTACTATTTGCAGCAAGGTACATGTTCCAAAAACCCGTTTCACAACATGTTTGACCCGGAGGAGAGATAAAACCATCAAAATATGCAATGGTATCCACAGTCATACTGTCGGTTTTAATTTGAAACACTTTTTCACTAGTACATGCATAGAGATTATTACCTGAAGCACTGAATGCAGTTCCCCATAAATAGGTTCCGAAAGTTAATTGAATTGAGGTGTCGTTGTAGATATTGCCAGTGCATCGATCGAAATTTGCAGTGACAATGTAACTATTGTGATTAATGGAATCATTTGCAGTGTACGAAAATCGATCTCCATTCATAGTGAAAGGGATTTGAGAACCATTAAACCAAGAATAGTGTGCATTTGGCAAGGATTGACTGGCAGTAATGACTTCATAAGGTGTGATTAATAGTTTGTAAATTTTAGAAGATGCTTGTTCAACCATCAATACCCACCAATCACGACCATTGGCATGCTTTACGCAACCGATTCCCCAATTCAAAGTGTCTTCAAGAATGATTTCATTTTTGTTAATAACAGCTCCCAATCCACTATCTAGTTGAACATCAATTACTGTTTTATACAACTGAAATGCAGGATAACCTGCTCCATACTGCTCTTGTGAATGATGAATTAAAATATATTTTAGTGTATCATCTGGATAGGGCAAGAAAACTACATTGCTTGTCATTGGTAATCCATATGGCCATGAAGAAGCACCAGAGCCAGGATTTAACCCTTTGCCGTACATCATTGTATCATTATTCGCATTGGCAATCCAAATTCCATTTGTACTCATAAGGAAATCTCCTTGTGCATTACATATAGTCGCCTCTGTTCCCCAGAAAGACATTGGTCTCATTTCCGGGTTGTGTACATAACTTGTAGAATCGAATGTTATACGGCCATTGGGGAAACCAGTAAAAGGATTGTTGCCAGTTAGCCAAACGTGATTATAATACCCCTGTGCTAATATTCCGTTCGAGGTTAGTAGTATATAACTAATAAAAAAAAGTGCCTTTTTCATCGAATGATTGCCAGTTTCTTCGCACTCCTTTCAAACCCGCTCCTTACCACGGATGTATAAACTCCCTCACTCAACGGAGGGAGTTCCACATACTGCAACGTGCTCCAGAGGGGTAAATTCATTTTATACACCAGCTGTCCTGTGATATCGTAAAGTTCAAAAATGCCTGTTTTATTTTCCGGGAGCAGGTAAATGATTTTAACCGGACCGTCAGCAACAGGATTGGGCGAAATCCCGTAATGAAAATCATGCTGTTGTTCCTCAATTCCCACACCGAGCGTATCACATACACTACCCACAACAGGCCCCAGATTGTAATTAGGGTGGTTGGGTACAGCACGCCCATGACGATAAGCGGTTAAATCAACTGCATGTTGCTGCAAATCACATGCTGTACCGGCACTATCCGGATAATTCATTTCATGAATATGTTGAACGGAGCTACCGCTTGTGATGTAAATTTTTCCGTTAGCTGCCAAGTACATATTCCAAAACGAGGTGGCACAGCAAGTCTGGCCAGGGGGAGATATGTAACCATCGTAATTGGCTATAGTATCAACCGTTAAACTATCCGTATTAATCTGAAACACTTTGGAGCTAGAACAAGCATATAAATTATTCCCTGATGCACTAAAAGCAGTTCCCCATAAATAACTACCATAGGTCAACTGTATAGTGGTATCGTTGTAAATATTGCCCGTGCACCGGTCAAAATTGGCAGTGACAATATAACTATCGTGCGTAACCGAATCATTTGCAGTGTATGCAAAACGATCTCCCATAGAGTTGAATGGAATCTGAGAATCATTATACCATGAATAATGGGTATTGGTTAATGATTGAGAGGAAACTGTAAATCCATATGGAGTGAATAGGACTTTGTAAATTGTAGAGGTACCATGTTTAACCATAATAAGCCACCAATCACGCCCATTTGCGTGTCGCATTGCCCCAATACCCCCATTTAGGGTGTCTTGTAAAATAACCTGGTTTTTCAATACAACTTCTCCTAAATTACCAGCTAAACTCATATCGATTATTGAATAGTATAGTTCGTAAGGTGGATATGAAAATCCATCAAAAGTGAAGGTGTGGTGTATCAACAAGTATTTTGTGGTATCACCAGGGTAGGGTAGAAACATAGCATTACTGAAATAAGGTAAGCCATAAGGCCAACTAGAAGTGACACCATTAGGATTCAATCCTGCTCCGTTTATCATCGTATCATTGTTTGCATTCGCAATCCAAATTCCGTTGGTGCTCATTAAGAAATCTCCTTGGGAATTACATATGGTAGCCTCGGTACCAAGAAATGGCATTTTACGATACTCAATTGAATGCAAATAGCCGCTGGAGTCAACCACTATTCTTCCTTTAGGATCTTGAGGAAAAAAATAACTGCCAAGTAACCACACATGATTATAATAACCTTGTGCCAGCAAAATAGTATTTGTTGTCAGTAGTAACAAAGTTAAAATGAAACTCTTTTTCATCGAACAATAACCAATTTTTGGGCCTTTTGCTGTCCATTTGACTCTCTTACTACAACAGTATACAACCCCTCTTTCAATGTTGTTACTGAAAACTGAATTGTGCTAAATATGTTGGCATATTCTTCATTGAACACATCCTGTCCTAAGCTGTTAAAGATCTGTAATTGGTAAGTTTTCATTTCATTATTATCCAGAACAACGTGAACAACGTAGTTTGCCGGATTAGGCTGTAGAGTAAAAGCTAATTCTGTTTTTCCGGAATGCTGCTGGTTTGCTACACGCAGTATACCCAATTGCATGCAAATATTCGCATCATCGTATACAATAGAGTCATTAACAAGTTTAATCAGATTTCGAGCTACAAAAACAGCAGGGCCGCCGGCAGAAGGGCATTGTATTGCAATTTGAAATAGAGATTCATAGTTGTTTAATATACTAGAAACGCCATTTTGTTTATAAAGCAAATTAATTCTTTCTGCCTCCGCGATGTTTGCATCAGGTATTTGATGTGGCGAAATTAATATGTTTAACTGCTCTTTAGTAGTTTGTTTACTACTGAGTGTAAGTGAATAGTTTTCCTCAATTTCATTTATATCCGCCTTATTTTCCGAAATCTGAAACAGCAAATTATCCTTTTGTTGAAACAATCCGGTGTCTTTGGTTATCGTGAATATAGAATCGATTAATAAAATACTATCAGAAAGAATTCTTTGTTGTTCAACTAGTCCACTCACTTCATCGTTTCTATCTAGGATTGATGTTCTGATTTCTGAACCGATGGAATCTATTTGATAAATAATTCCTTCCGAGGAGTTTTCCTTTTCAATTAGAAAATCTGAATAGGCATTAACACTTCTGGCATTTGGGTCTGTTTTCAAATCTGCATAAATTAACTGTGAAGCAATTTGTTTTGATTCCGGAATAAATAAAGAGCTTACACTGCTATCGTTAATCACTCGCATACGTAATTGATCATCTCCCCAATCACCGGAATCCTGAACAGCTGCGATACAAACATTGGAACGGCTGCAATCAAAACTCGCACCGCTTATTTGTGGAAAGAACCAGCCATTATCATCCACATGAAATGGTCCTAATGTTGAATCCAGAGGTACAATTGGATTATGAAAAGTTATATTCTGGTCAGTTATAAGCAAGGAGCTAATCAATGTTAGTGGGCTTGCATCATTTAGATTTACCGCTCCAAAGCCACTAGTATATCTGGAAGAATTTAACCAAACATTTCCATGATAAGTAGGTAAGGGGTTTGCTAATTGCGGTTGCTGCCCAATGATAGACTCTGTATTCAGGTACAGTCCACAATACGCATTACCCATGTAGTTGCCTTTTAAGCGTGTGCCTACACAGGCTGCTCCTTCAAAACGGAAGGAGTAACCCACACTGTCGGCTACATTACACTTCAGTGAATCAAAAGGCGATTGAGTTACCCGGTAGCCATAGCGCAAAGTATCGGTCACCTGATGTCCGGAAACATGGTTGCAAGACAGGAAGTTTCCGGCACCGCCGCCAATATCAATACCGGTAGTTGAAGGCGCGGTATAAGATAATGGTGTTCGCAGTTCAACAGTATTGTAGGTTATGGTCGCTTTACTGACACCGGCAGTTTGTATGCCAGCGGTTGCATTGTATATATAAACTCCATTACTATTTACATTGTAATTGTTAGAATGGTGCAAGTTTGATTCGCCCATATAAATCCCCACCGCACTTTTCTCCAGATTGAGCATTGTAATACTGTTGCCTTCAACACTGATGTTGTCACTGCCATTGTTTTCCATCAAGCGGATTCCATATCGCTTTGCTCTGATCGTATTGTATAAAAGATAACTTTGCAATCCAATGTCAAGAAACTGTTCATCAATACCATAGTCCAAGGTATCGAAAAGACAGCCGAATATTTCAGTATAAGTGATAGCCGCATATACCTCACAACGAGATCTGGCTACATTGGGACTTCCATCCGGATTCGGCCACAGAGCAAGTGATGATGGAGCTGCCATCTCAGATTCATTGTCTCCTACAATACTGATCGCCGAACCATTTTGATTTGATCCGTTGTTGTAAAAAGGCACTAGTTGAATATCCGTAAAATTGGAATTATACACCTTCATAATGCTGCGATAAGCCCTGATACCATTATTCATGTTGAAAAACTTGTTTTTACTGTAAGCATTCGATCCAATATTTAGTACAGCATCGTGTAAGAGTATCCCCGCAAATGGCTTTGCTCCATGCAAAGGCTGATGTGAATAGTCCGGTTTAAAGGGAGCATCCATTCCGAAATTGGCACCATTCAGAAACAAAGAACCAGAAAAGGTTGAAGGATATAAATCCGGAACTACTACACCGGTGTTATTATTCAACATTGAGGAATGAGTGATTCTTACATTTCCTCCTTCACCCGTATTGACAGCCTCGTGTGCATCGGCAATCTAACTGCTGTCTTCCAGATTAACGGTTCCACGTTCGAGGATTCGGATACCCTGCCACATCGTATCACAAGCAATAATGCTGGTGTAATAAAGGTTGAAATTACTATGTCCGTAGATCAAAATCTGCGAACCCGGTGCCATGTAGATGTTGCAGTAATTAAAGGAAATATTAGAGTTTACGATAAAAGTTCCTTCAATAAATATGGATAAATAATCATTCGAAGCCTCAAGGGTATCGGAAAACGTACTGTCTTGATAAATGATGGTTGAGTCCGTAATACAACCATGCACTACAACTACACAGGCGGTATCCGAAAGGGAGTCCACATTAGAAGTTACATGGTTCAAGCTGTCGAAATCAGCATAAGCCAGATAGGCAGTATTTAGAGTTTGCGGGCAATTACCCGTTGAAGTAAAATACCCCTGCAGATAGAAAGTTGTATCACCACTGGCTGGAACATTGACATAAGGGAATATTGAATCCGTTACAACGAAACCGGCAGGTGTAACCTCGGTAATTACAACCGGCCATGACGCCACATTGTTAGACGAGATGGTAATTGCATAGGTGATTGTGTCACCTACCGCTATGGTATCGGTATTCGCTGTTTTGGTGATGCTGAAACAATCATGACACTGACTTGTTCCATTCCAAACGAGACTATCCGTAAACTCATAGGTTCTAATAATGGTATCGCCACAATAGGAAGTTACATTCAGATCAAAATCAGGCAAGGAATCCCCTGAGAAGTGGCAATCCGGCATTACGCCGATCTCAATGCTGATGCCATCGTTAATATGCAATGCGCTATCAGCGTATCCCAATGCCAGCATATCGGCAGCAGACACCGGCCAGGTACCGGTGAGAGTATCATAGTCCAGACTCACAACCACATTCCCGGGCATTCCCAAGCAGGCATCTTTGCGAAAATTCACACAGGCGATTCCCAAGGCCGGAGGGATGTTAAACAACCGCACAAAATCAGGATACAGGTACCCATTGCCGGATGACTTGAAGCACCGTCCGTAAAACAAGGTGTCGCATAAGGAATAGTAAACCGGTGGAGCCGGTACCACTTGATTGGGAAGGTCCATTAAACTCAAAAGTACGGAATCGCGGATGATTTCGCATGAAAATGAGAGCACCCCACATCCTGAGTCCGCATCGGCGGGATAGCCGGCACAGCTCCATCCGGCTTTAAATTGTATGGAGGTGTCCTGACTGCAATCTGTAATGGTGGCACAAATGCTATCACTTTGGTGTACTTCGCCTACGCCCAACAAGCCATCTGCCAGGAACAATGAATCCGGGTTTAATGTAAGTGTTGTACCACCATTGTGATAGGTCCAGTTGCCCAGCCAGTTCACCGGGGGCACGGCCACATAAAAGTTGGGAGCCGCGGTACTCCGAACGCTGTCCGGAAATACGAATGCGGGGTTTTCAATATGCAGGGTAAAACAAACCTGATTGGAGGTTAATGTCACAATTGGAACCGGGCTGATCTGGATATTAGGCCGTGTGCCGAAGGGATACACGTTCTCCAACGTATGCTGAACGATGGAAGAATCAGCCGCGCTTTTGTTCGGCGTGAAACAGTGCCCCACATCGCCTTCAAAGCTTATGAAAACCAGCGCGGAGTCCTGATAGAACTTCAGGCTGTCACAATCGGTGGGGGTAATCTCAAATAAATACTCCCGGATTGTTTGCCGGTTACTGTAGTACTGGATACTGTCTGAAACTATATCTCCTTCCAGCAAACACTGCGATTTATTATACAGGCTGTCATGAATCGTAAATGATCCGATGGTGGCAGGTGGAGTAAAGCCAACCATTGCGGAAGTCATCGGAAATCCATCTTTGTCATATACCGTATTCCTGTATTTTGCATTAATGATGACATATCCGGGAGGTACGGTGATTGTGAAGGATCGGGGCTGTAGATTAGCGGGGTGATATTCATAAGGATAAACAACCGTGATGTTTCCTCCGGTATTACTGATAGCAGTGGCGTTGATCTGATAATTGCAGCTATCAAGCTTACCAATCTGGGAGATATTTGACACCCCATGTGAATAATAGTAAAAGATACCACCACAGTTTTCACAGTTGAAGGCATAGGAATCAGCGAAGGTCTGATTGATGGCCGTTGCTCCGGGGACGGAATCCTGGGGAATAAACCAGTTTTCCTGATGGAGCTCTACCGTGTCACCCGGATTTTTACCAATGGTAGAAAAAGCGTTTTGTGGTAAGGAGTCGCCACTGAACCACATCGCGTTTTCAATTTCACTCATCTGTCGTACCTGATCAATCTCCGGTTGAGCTGCATAACCTTGTGGCAGCATGAAATTACCCATAACACTATAATACACTCTTAACCGATACTTCTGTCCCTCAAAAAAACCGGTGTAAGGGTGCTGAGTACTGCTCCATTCGATATAAGCTGGGTTATGCAATACCCCGGATTGTGGAATAGTGTCGAAAGAAGAAAAAGTATAGAAATACTCATTGGTGGTATGGTCCATGTGCAGCACATCATTAATTGCTGTGCCTGTAAATTTCAGTTTACGCTGGGTATGGTAAACAGTTGAATTTATTGGAAATGAACTGCAATCCAGACAGGAGTCAGGATTAGAAGCGGAGTCCGGTGAATCAATATACAAAATGATGCTATCAGGAATTACGCTCATGGTATCCAAGGCATGAGGCATTTTACGGGATAACTGCAAGTAATGGAACCATGCTCCGTTCTGAGTCATTTGTGCATAGCTGTATCCAACTTTCCCGTTATACAGGTAGGGCACTCCGGCTGAAAATTCCGCTACCAGATAATCTTCCACTTTATCGCCAAAACCTGAATTCATCCAGCCCAGATCCTGCTTGTTATCCCGATACCAGACTGAGTTCCGATCAATGGGAATACCAGATCCATCCGCATAACCATTGTAATCCGAGTCCTGCAATCCAAAGGAGGTACGTTCTATTCTGTAGGAATTAACCACGACGCCGGGTGTTCTGCAACCCGGACAATGAATATCTATATCGCCTTCAACAAACGACAGTGGCATCAAGGGGCATTCACCCGAACCACAGGTAGGTGGGCCCGAGCCGGGGGAATTGAAGAAGACTGTATCGCATACTCCGGTCGGATCAACAAACAGATCAAATCTTACTTTGTATTTTCTTTCCCCGTTTTGTCCACCACAACAGGCCTGCAAGAAGAATTTAAACTGACCTTCTCTTAAAATTTTGAAAGCATTGGAATCACTCAGACTAAAATAATACCTGAATGTATCAGGTAAACAGCTGGAAGATGGTCCATTGTAATAGTAATAGAACGGCTTATAAAAATGTTCCTGATTTAAACTATCCTTAAATCTGAAACTAATCATTGAATTCACATTCACGACTCTTAACCTCGAATCCACATCAATACTCACCCGTAAATAACCATTGGGAATACAGGTTGTATCCAAATAGGAACAACCGGCTAATTGAGTCTCAAAACCCTGATAAAACAAGCCGTCTAAATTCACCTTAAAACTACCCGTATCACCCCAAACTTGCTGAGGTGGAACGGAAAGATCAGTTACCGGCGGCGTATAAACCAGCGACAGGTTTACGCTTGAACCTACACCTGCATTGATGCCGGATCTGACAAACCATGGATGGAACGAAGGAGTAGTGCTTAACTGTCCACAGATTCCTCTGGAATAGCTGTTTCCTGCATCCATGTACTGTAATATTTGGAATCATTGTACAGGCTGGTATCAAATTCCACACAGCGGAAGGTCCTGAAACGTATTCTTGCCGTATCGTTCTCCCCAAATGACCGTAGCAGCACCTGAACTTTATCTACCGGATCAGAGACATAGCTGCTGCATAATGCCGTTGCGTTTGGCCAGGTGGTAAGTTGAACAGTACAGTCAGTGCATAAGGTATCAACTTCAATAGTAGATGCCGGAATCAATCCCAAACTACTAAAAGAACCTCCTTTAAAATTATCCAGATTAAAAACTGTTGAATCCAGTTTCCCTTTTCCTGTGGTTGTGATCAAAAACTCCCATAACTGCATGTTAGCTGTATCGTTTATACACTGGAGACTGAAATTTGCATCCTGATCCGTAACGGGTATTGTTCTGGTGATATGCAAAACCGGCATTTGCCGGTCATTGAGAAAATAGGATACCGGAGCGGAACCAAAGCAGGTATCACAAAAGGCGGTACCCAGCGAATCTGAATAGGAACAACGCCATGCAAACAGAATTTGTGCAAAGCAGGTATCTCCAAGACAGGTGTTAGAAGTAACATATTGAGTTACTATCAAGGTATCATCTACCGCAAGGAAGATGTTTTGAAAAGATCCGTTTACGTAGGTGGCAGGAATTCCATTTGTGTTTATTTTAAATTTCAGGGAATCCTCAGTAAAGGCATGACAATAGCTGCTGGTATCGGTAAACACTTGAAATGAAATTTTCGCCGAATCCGTTCCTGAATTTAAAAATGCAAAATCCAATCCAATATGTTCCATGTATCCTACGGAATCAATCAGATCAGTGATGTTCTGTAGGATGGGATAGATGACATTGAAATTAACGACGCTGTCAGCAGCACTGCCATTCAGGGTATAATGGATGGAGGATAACGAGTCAGCCCAATGATGCACCAGGTAAATCTGATTGTTCACATTGCTGGTTTGAATCAGCGAACAATCTACCCGGATTTTAAACTTCAAAACACAAGTATCATTGGTTGATACATGGAACGCTAACCCGCCATTTGCAGTATCAATAACGAGCGATGAATACGGAATATTACCACCCATTGAATCCTTGAGACTGATAAACTCCGGCAGCAGTCCGTTTGACGTACCACAAGAAATACCACCGGCAACATTCAGCAAATGCGTATTAATCCTGATCTTGTTCGACCCTGAACCTCTGAACCGGGCAGTAATAATGTTTTCCTGACAGGCACGGACGGTGTCCATGCTAATGGAAACAGGAATCGTGGTCTGGCCGTAGGCCCTCTCACTGACAATGAAGCTGAAGAGAAAAACCAGTAAAACCGAAATGTGATGTAAAAAGGTTGTTTTCATAAAATTAATGGAAGAGATGAATACAAAAACGAATTTAATAAAAAGATCAAGAGTTGGAATAGGCAGATTCATACTATTGATTATCAATCAAATATTAAATAAAAGAACAATGAATACCGGGTAAACTTCTTATCTTCCACTACCCGATTACTATGAATTAATCCTGGCAAAATCGTTTATGAAATTAACCATCGTTTTATTTATCATTTGAACCGGATTCCGTAAGGCAGGTGTAACCGAAAAATGGATAAATAAATAAAAACATCCGTATCATGTTAGCATAATGGTGCAACTGATTCTGTTTACTCCTTTCTATGGGGAAAAAAATAATTACATACGAGAGGAATCATACTCAGTCTATCATGAACACGTTTGTTAAATTCATTCCGGATTCATTACATGGTTTGACGTTCTTTATTGTTGCTTATTTGTTGCTCAATAAATCTAAATACTGACGACCTGTTGCTCCATTTTTACTCAAATGGGAGTGCATAAAATTCGCCTTTCGGGAATTCGTGACTTATTGCTGCTTTCGAAATGCTGCTTTGGGAAATAGTCATACCTTATTCCGAAGACAAACCTTGAAAATAAATTTAACTCCCCTAACCTGCTTCAAACCAAGTCTTTACAAGTACAGATGCGCACCTTGACCGACAGGAACTTAGGATTTCCGGCGGATTTCACCTATCTTTGGGGAATAATGAAACGGAACCGATAAAATTCCGTATAAATTGAAAACAACAGTACACGGTAACTTATACACTTTTTAATTTTAAACCACTCGAATCTGACCCTTGTAAGTACCGTACCTCCACCTCTCCTCTCACCCATTTCCCCTTCAACGCTCACCCCACCTCCCCGCGGCCCGCTTCAGCTTTAACCGCCTCCCGCTCCTCAAAAAAAACATCCTGCATAAATTCCGGAAAACATCTGTTGTTTTCGCCGAATTCTTCCTGCAAAAAACAAACAGAGGCCGTCGTGCCCTGCAAATAAGAAAACAGTAAACATTAAACATCAACCGTCCATGAAAATGGACACAATTAAAAAACAAAAAATGAAAAAAGGAACAGTAAAATTCTTCAATGAAGCTAAAGGTTTTGGTTTTATCAAAGAAGAAGATGGACAGGAATTATTTGTTCATGTATCAGGATTGAAAGAAGACATCCGTGAAAACGACGAAGTTGTGTACGAAACACAGCAAGGTAAAAAAGGACTGAACGCGATCAACGTACGACTCGCGAACTCTTAAAAGCCGCGTAAAGATCACGAAGGTCTTCTCCCTTAAAAAGAAAAGCGCCTCCACGATATTTACAAGACGAAAGGCCCTGTTCCGTCCGGAACGGGGCCTTTGCTTTTTACACGGGTGCTGTCGCCTGGCGCAGATGCCCTATCTTTAACCCCTCTCCGGCAGCTCCCCCGGATCAGCGAATTTCACATGCCCGACCTTTCTCTCTTCATCGCAAAAACCTTTGCCGGCTGCGAGCAGCTCCTGGAACAGGAATTGTTGACACTCGGAGCGCAAAACACCCGTATACTCACCCGGGCCGTTGAATTTGAAGCGGACACCGAAGGGCTGTACAAGGCCAACCTGCACTGCCGTACCGCCCTGCGGATCCTGCAGCCCATTGGCCGCTTTGAGGTGGAAGACGAGGACATGCTTTACAACGAAATTCAGAACATCGACTGGAGCCATCATTTTTCGCTGGAGCAGACCTTTGCCATCAACGCCACCCTGAACCAGTCGAACCTGACGCATTCGCTCTATGTAGCCCTGAAAGCCAAAGATGCCATTGTGGATCAGTTTCGCGACCGCAGCGGCGAGCGGCCCAACGTAGACGTGGAAGATCCCGATTTCAGAATACACCTGCACATTTACGAAAACACATGCACCCTTTCGTTCGACAGTTCGGGGGATTCGCTGCACAAACGCGGCTACCGCGATTATACCAACCAGGCGCCCATCAACGAAGCCCTGGCGGCGGCCCTGGTGATGCAAAGCGGCTGGGACCA